>NZ_DATCQT010000172.1:0-79616 GCF_036569345.1 Clostridium sp. | reverse complement strand
AACCAGAGTTAAAGATATGAATAAAAGTATGAAGTGAATAAAAATAAAGTGAACGTTAACTAGGATAAGTAAAGAAATTATTCGTTATATTTATGAGTGGTTTCTTATCAAACTTATAACTAGATTATACAAGGAGGTTAAGTAATGTTTACACACATAGTGTTTTTCAAGTTTAATAATAAGGAACAAGTGAGTGAGGCTAAAAATCTTTTACTTAATATGGAGGGCAAAATACCGCAACTAAAAGGGCTTGAGGTAGGAGTGGACATTATGCATTCGCAGAGGTCGTATGATTTGGCTCTTATTACAAAGTTTGATACTTTAGAGGATTTAAATACATATGCAGTAAGTGAGTATCATGTAAATGAAGTATTAAAATATTTAAAACCTATGCTAGAGTCGTCTATTACCGTTGATTATTGTAGTTAAAAATTAAAACTTCAGGATGAATTAATTATATGGTTTGATGGGAAGTGAAAAAGTGATTAAGGAACTAGAGAAAAAAGAGAAAGAGGACTTAGGAAGTTTTGTTCATCTTCATGTACATACAGAGTATAGCTTACTTGATGGTTCGGGAAAGATTAAAGAGCTTATAGCTAAAACCAAAGAGCTAGGAATGAAGAGCATAGCGATAACAGACCATGGAGTGATGTATGGGTGCGTGGAATTTTATAAACAAGCAAAAGAGCAGGGTATTAAACCTATTATTGGTTGCGAAATATATGTTGCAGCTAAATCTATGAATATAAAAGAAGCAGATAGGGAAAATGCGACTCACCATTTAGTACTTTTGGTTAAGAATACATTGGGATATGAAAACTTGATGAAAATAGTTTCGGAAGCTTCTATTAAGGGCTTTTATTATAAACCAAGGGTTGATTATGAATTCTTATCAAAGCATAGCGAGGGAATAATTGCGAGTAGTGCATGTCTTGGTGGTGAGATTCAAAGTCTTTTATTGCAAAATAATTATGAGAAGGCAAAGGTTATAGCTTTAAAATATAGGGATATATTTAAAGACGGTTTCTATTTAGAATTACAATATCATGGTATGCAAGACCAGTTTAAGGTAAATGAACTTTTAGTTAAGTTGTCAAAGGATACCGAAATTCCACTAATTTGTACTAACGATACTCACTATATAAATCAAGAAGATTCTAAGGCTCATGATGTGCTTTTATGCATTCAAACAGCTAAAACTGTTGATGAAGAAAATAGAATGAGATACCCGTCAGATCAATTTTATTTAAAATCTCCTGAGGAAATGGAAAAGACTTTTGCTTATGTTCCAGAGGCTTTAAGCAATACAGTCAAAATTGCAGAGGAATGCAACTTTGACTATGAATTTCATGTATCAAAGCTCCCCAAATTTCCATTGCCCACTGGAGTAGACCCGTATGAATTTCTTAGAGAAAACTGCTATAAGGGTATGGCACCTCGGTATAAGGTATTTAGTGATGTAATTGATAGGGGTTTTTCTATAGAAAATATAAATGAAATAGCTCATGAGAATTCAGAGGCAAAGATATATGTGGATAGGCTTGAATATGAACTTAACATAATAAAACAAATGGGGTATATAGATTATTTCCTTATTGTATGGGATTTTATGAAGTTTGCAGTAGAACATGAAATTCCAACTGGTCCAGGTAGGGGTTCTGCGGCAGGTTCAATAGTTGCTTATACCCTAGATATAACAAAGATAGACCCCATTAAATATAATTTGATTTTTGAAAGATTTTTGAACCCTGAGAGGGTATCAATGCCAGATATTGATTCGGATTTTTGTTACGAGGGACGACAACTTGTAATTGACTATGTAGTTGAAAAGTATGGATCTGATAATGTATCGCAAATTATAACATTTGGAACAATGGCACCTAGAGCTTGTATAAGAGATGTAGGAAGAGCTATGAACTATTCTTACGCAGAAGTAGATAGAATCGCTAAAATGATACCATCTGTGCTTAATATAACTATAGATAAGGCCCTTGAAATGAATTCAGAACTTAATGCTTTATATGAAGATGATATTCGGGTGGAAGCTCTTATAAATATAGCAAAAGCATTAGAAGGACTTCCAAGACACAGTTCCACTCACGCAGCAGGCGTTGTTATAGCGTCAAAACCTCTAGTAAGTTATGTTCCTCTTCAGAAAAACGATGAAATGATAGTAACGCAATTTCCTATGGGTACATTGGAAGAACTTGGCCTTTTAAAAATGGATTTTCTTGGGCTTAGAACACTAACGGTAATGAGAGATTGTGTAGATTTTGTAAAAGCCAATAGAAATGTGTCTATAGATTTAGATGATTTAGACATTGAAGACCATAAGGTATATAAGATGATTGGTGAAGGAAAGACTGTAGGGATATTTCAACTTGAATCTGCAGGAATGACTAGCTTTATGAAGGAATTAAAGCCTGATAATTTAGAGGATATTATTGCCGGTATAAGTTTGTACAGGCCGGGTCCAATGGCTGAAATTCCACGTTATATAAGAAATAAGAATAGCATGGATAAGGTGGAATACGAAACTCCGCAATTAGAGGAAATCCTTGGTGTTACGTATGGTGTAATGGTATATCAAGAGCAAGTTATGGAAATTGTAAGGAAACTTGCTGGATATTCCATGGGTAGATCAGACCTCGTACGTCGTGCTATGTCTAAAAAGAAACACAAGGTTATGGAAGAGGAAAGATATAACTTCATCCATGGAATAGTGGACGCAAATGGAAAAATAGAAGTTGAGGGATGCCTTAGACATGGGATTAGGTCGGAGGCAGCAAACCGCATATTTGATCAAATGATGGATTTTGCGTCTTATGCTTTTAATAAATCTCATGCAGCTGCATATGCTGTTGTAGGGTACGAAACTGCATATTTAATGTGTTATTATCCTACAGAATTTATAGCAGCTATGCTCAACAGTGTAAAGGGAAATAGTGAGAAAATAGCTTTTTATACTCGGTATGCTGTTCAAATAAATATTGGAGTGTTACCACCTAGTATAAATGAAAGTTTTGCAGAGTTTACTGTAAAAGGGGATACTATAAGATTTGGTCTTACAGCATTAAAAAATGTAGGGGCAAATGTAATAGAGAGCATTGTACGTAATCGAGAAGAAAAAGGCAATTTTACTGGTTTCATGGACTTTTGCAATAAAATAGATACATCATGTGTAAGCAAAAGAGCAGTAGAAAGTCTTATTAAGGCAGGGGCTTTTGATGATTTTAAAATTCATAGATCCCAATTACTAGCAATTTATGAGAAGGTATTAGATGGAGTAAATAATGATAGAAAGAGAAATATTCAAGGGCAAATAAATTTATTTTTAGATTTTGACAATGATTATAATAATTTTGAAATAGAGTATCCCAATATTAAAGAATTTAAAAAGAAACATCTTTTAGCTATGGAAAAAGAAATGACAGGAATATATTTATCTGGGCATCCTCTAGACGAATATGAAGAGACACTTAAAATACAAACTAATACAAGAATATCTGATATTGTGGTGGATGAAAGCCTTGAAGAAGGCAATGAAATGCTGAGTGAAAGCTTTAAACTTCAAGATGGTGATAAAGTTATTATCGGAGGCATAATATCATCTGTGAGTAGAAAAGTTACAAAAAATAATGATATGATGGCTTTTATTAATCTAGAAGACTTATACGCAAGCGTTGAAGTGATAGTTTTTCCAAAGACTTTTGAAAAATTTAAGCCTTTAATAGAAGAGGATGAAATAGTAATAATAAAAGGTAGAGTTAGCATTAGGGAAGAAGAACAACCAAAGATATTATGTGAAGATATTAAGCCACTTTTAAAAATTAACAGTGAAAAAATTTATATATTAGTAGAAAATGATAGTATGATCAAGGAAACATTAAAAAAATTAAAACAAAATTTAGCTATATACAGAGGAAACACCCCTGTATATATTTGTACAAAAGAGCCAAGAAAAATGTACGCTGTAGATAAAGGGTCATGGCTAAGTGAAGAAATAGATGTTATGGAAGTTTTAAGAAAAATGTTTGGTGAAACAAATATAAAAATACAATAAAGTTTTTAGGTTATAATAGTAGAAGTGGTTATAATAGAAAGAGTAGATACCATAGGTAAAGATAGTTGCCATAGGTTACAATAATGGAATATACATCTTTTACCTGGGTATTATTCTATAAAAGGTTTACAAGACCTTAATATTAATATATTTATTAAAAAAATATTATTTATTTATATAATGTGTTGAATGTTTAAAGAATTTTGTATAATATTAGAGTATAGAGGTGTTTTAGACAATATATTTATTATACATGGATTTATTACGACCATAGTGGGGCAAACTTGTCCCACTATGGTACAAGGAGATCACAACTAAAAATTGTAGTATTCCAAAGATAACTATAAGGAGGAATGTTTATGAAAACAATAGCGGTATTAACAAGTGGTGGAGATGCACCAGGAATGAATGCAGCCATTAGATCTGTAGTTAGAATGGCTATATATAAAGGCATAAGAGTTATGGGCATAAAAAGAGGATATAGTGGACTTATAAGCGGTGAGATTTTTGATATGGATAGACACTCTGTTTCTGATATAATTCATAGAGGTGGAACTATACTTAGAACTTCCCGTTGTGAAGAATTTAAAACTGAAGCTGGAAGAAAAAAGGCAGTTAATGTACTAAGAGTATTTGGAATTGATGGGTTGGTAGTAATTGGAGGAGATGGTTCTTTCAAGGGAGCACAACTTTTATCAGAAATGGGTATTGCAACTGTTGGTATACCTGGAACTATAGATAATGATCTGCCTTATAGTGAATATTCTATAGGGTTTGATACAGCACTTAATACGGTGCTTGATGCTATAAATAAAATAAGAGATACTTCAAGTTCTCATGAAAGAATTAGTATAGTTGAAGTAATGGGAAGAAATTGTGGAGATATAGCCTTATATGCTGGTATTGGTGGAGGGGCTGAAGAAGTGATTATTCCTGAAAAAGGGTATGAAATAGATGCTTTATGCAAAACTATATTTGAGGGAAAGCTCAGAGGTAAAATGCATAATCTAATAATCCTTGCTGAAGGTGTAGGTGGAGCAAATGAACTTGCGAAGCAAGTTGAAGAAATAACAGGAATTGAATCAAGAGCCACAATACTCGGACATATTCAAAGAGGTGGAAGTCCAAGTGCCTTTGACAGAATGCTTGCTTCAAGAATGGGAGTGGCAGCTGTAGAAGTGCTAATAGAAGGCAAATCAGGAAGAGTAATTGGAATGAGAGATGGTAAAATCATTGATGAAGACATCAATGAAGCGCTAGAAATACCAAGAAAATTTAATGAAAGACTTTATCACATTTCAAAAATTCTTTCTTACTAAAAATCATTTATGTGCTGTTACTACTTTAGACAATGTATCACTTTAGACAATGTATCACTTTGGGTGATACATCATCTAATAATTTAATATTATTTAACAATAAACCAAACACAAAATAATTTTACGATAGGGGATTAATTAATGAAAAAAACTAAAATTATCTGTACTGTAGGACCTGCTAGTGATAATAGTGAAACCATAAAAAGTTTAATTAATGCAGGAATGGATGCTTCAAGACATAATTTTTCTCATGGAGATCACGCAGAACATAAGATAAGAATGGACTTAGTAAAAGAGCTACGATTGGAACTTAATAAACATATAGCTATAATACTAGATACTAAGGGACCAGAAATAAGAACTGGAAATTTTGCAACTGGCAAAGTTGAACTAAAGGAAGGCGCAGAATTTACTGTTGTTTGTGGTGAAGAAGTTATTGGAGATGATACTATTTGCTCAGTAACTTATAATAAATTATTTGAGGATGTTAAACCTAATGATATTATATTAATAGATGATGGATTAGTGGGACTTAGGGTACAAGAAGTAAAAGGAAAAAAAATACAATGTATTGTTGCAAATAGTGGTATGATAGGTAATCATAAAGGAGTTAATGTTCCTGGGGTTTCAATAAATCTACCTGCTCTTACAGAAAGAGATGTTGAGGATTTAAAATTTGGAGCTGAGATGGATGTTGATTTTGTTGCAGCCTCTTTCATACGAAAAGCATCAGATGTTCTTGATATAAGACAAGTACTTAACGAAAATGGTGGAGGAAAAATACAAATAATATCTAAAATTGAAAATAGAGAAGGGGTTAATAATATCGATGATATTATTAAATTCTCTGATTGTATTATGGTTGCAAGAGGAGATCTAGGAGTAGAAATTCCTACTGAAGAAGTTCCAATAGTACAAAAAATGATTATTGAGAAATGTAATGCTGCTGGAAAGGCAGTTATAACTGCAACTCAAATGTTAGATTCTATGATGAGAAACCCAAGACCAACTAGAGCGGAATCCTCAGATGTTGCAAATGCAATATTTGATGGTACAGATGCTATAATGTTAAGTGGTGAAACTGCTAGTGGGAAATATCCTATAGAAGCAGTAACTATAATGTCTAAAATAGCACAAACGGCTGAAAATGCTCTTAATTATGAGGAAAATTTAAACAAGAAAAGAAAATCTCATATTCCTAATGTACCAAATGCTATTAGTTTAGCTACATGCAATACTGCTATGGAACTAAATGCTTCAGCTATTATTACTGCAACTCAAAGTGGTAGTACAGCTAGAAAAGTTTCAGCTTATAGACCAGAATGCCCAGTTATAGCCGTTACTCCTTATGAAAAGGTAGCTAGAAGTTTAGCATTAAACTGGGGCGTAGTATCAGTATGTGCAGATAAAGTAGAGTCTACAGATGAACTTATAGATAAGTCTGTAACTATTGCCTTAGAATCAGGTTATGTAGAAAAAGGAGATTTGGTGGTAATTGCTGCTGGAATTCCAGCAAATTTTGTAGGAAGTACAAATATGATGAAAGTTCATATTGTTGGTGATATATTACTTCAAGGTAAGGGCAACATAAGTGCATCAGCTTGTGGAACAGCTTATTATGTAACAAGTGCAAAAGAAGCTAATGACACTATGCGAGATGGAGATATTTTAGTAATGAAGACATTGAATAGAGAATATATTGATATACTTGATAGAGTATCGGGAATTATTGTGGAAGAAGATGAATTAAGTTCAAGTGTTGTTCTTGAATGTACAGCAAGAGAAATTCCAATAATATATAATGCAACAGGAGCATCGGAAATTATTAAAACTGGTTCATTTATCACAATGGATGCAGCTAGAGGTATAGTGGTTAGTGGTAGGGCTAATATAAAATACTAAATTAACCAACAAAAGTTAGTGAGATTGTCAGATAATTGGCAATCTTTCATTATTTTAAAAAAAGTTGATATGCTGAATAAATACGTGTATAATCAAGATAATTATGGCTATAATTATAAGTACAAGCAAAACAGTTTGGCAACTGATTCTTTATTAGCATCTATATGGTGCTTTTTTTTTATGCATTTTATAAAAAAATAGATTTTAGAAAGATTAAGTTTTGTTAAAATCTATTATGCATTAATCATTTACATGAACATTTTGAAACAATAGATTGAGATATAGTTTACTTATTTTTCTTTTCTATAGTATAATAAAGCTAAAAGCTACGAATTATAGTTAATAACTAAGTTAAAATTAAAAGCTAAGAACTATAATTAAAATTAAATGAGCGGAGGGTTAAACATGAGGGGAATTTTAAGTTGTAGCGCAACAATTTGCGTTAATAATATGTCGGGAATATGCTCGGCCAGTACTATCAATATTTCTGGAGTAAGTGCTCATAAAAGTGAGGAAACACAATGCGAGACATTTGATGAAAAAGGATTAAAGAATTCATTAACTAATGTACTTAATATGAATGTAGTTGGTGAAATTAAACAAGTATTTGATAATGATTCTATAGAGATGAGCCCAAGAATTAGATGTAAAGCTATTAATTGTAAACATAATGAAGAAAAGTTATGTACAGCAAAAAATATTTTGGTTAATGGCATAGATGTTTCAAGTAATGAAAAGAAATCTATAAATATTGAAAAAACACAATGTGAAACCTTCGAAGAAGAATAATTTTTTAGAAAAAGAAAATATTGCAATCTTAAATATTTAAGAATTACTAATTAACTTTAAAATAAATTTTTCTTACAATTAGTTAGGCACATGGAAATAAATATACTAGCATTTTTGCTTGGTATTTATTTTCATGTGCCTTATATAAAGAAATGGTTATAGATAGATGGTTAGGAGGATAAATTATGAAAAGCAAAAGAAATATTATGGAAAATAAAATAAAAGCTAAAAGTTATATTATTCCTGTTGAAAAAAATGTGGATTATATAATGACTATAGATAACATGGGATATGAGGGAGAAGGGGTAGGTAAGGTAGATAATTTTACCGTTTTTGTAGCTGGAGCAATTGTAGGCGAAAAGGTTATGGTAAAGATTGTTAAAGTGCGTAAAAATTTTGCTTTCGGGAAGTTGCTAGAGATAATTGAGAAATCTATGAATAGGGTAGAGCCTGTTTGCAATATTTATAAGAACTGTGGAGGCTGCAATATTCAACATATAGACTATGATTCCCAATTAGATTTTAAAAATAATAGAGTAATACAGGCTATAAATAGAATAGGGAAATTAGATAACGTTATAGTGCACCCTTCAATAGGAATGGAGTCTCCTTATAATTATAGAAATAAGGTTCAATTGCCTGTTAGTAATATTGATGGACAAGTGAGTATTGGTTTTTATGCAGCAAGAAGTCATGACATAATTAATATGGAAACTTGCTATATTCAAGACAAAGTAGCAGATATTGTGGTAAAGCTAACAAGGTTATGGATAAAAGAGTTTAATATTGAATCTTATAATGAGGAAAGTCACCATGGCACTCTAAGGCATATTATGATTAGAAAAGGAATTAAAACAGGGGAAGTAATGGTGGTATTAGTTACAAAGGTCAGAGAACTTCCTTTTAAAGAAGAATTTATAGCCTTAATTAGTAAAAAAATTAAAGGTCTTGTCAGTGTAGTGCAAAATATAAATAGTGAAAAAACAAATGTAATCCTCGGACCAATTTGTGTAACACTATGGGGAAAAGATACTATAACTGATTACATAGGAGAATTTAAATTTGAGGTTTCTCCACTATCATTTTTTCAAGTTAATTCAATTCAAACAGAAAGATTGTATAGTAAAGCATTAGAGTATGCAAATTTAAGCGGTGGAGAAGTGGTGTTGGATGTTTATTGTGGTACAGGGACTATATCATTATTTCTATCACAAAAGGCTAAAAAAGTATATGGTGTGGAGATAGTATCAGAAGCCATTGAAAATGCTATAATAAATGCAAAAGAGAATAAGGTTAAAAATACAGAATTTATAGTTGGGGATGCAGAAAAAGTGATTCCAGAGCTTATTTGCAAGGGAGTAAAGGCCGATGTAGTTGTAGTTGATCCACCAAGAAAAGGTTGTGAAAAATCACTTCTAGAGGCTATAAGTAGCATGAAGCCTAAAACTATAGTTTATGTTTCTTGTGATCCAGGTACTTTAGCTCGCGACTTAGGAATTTTAGATGAACTTGGATATAAAACTTTAGAGATTCAGCCAGTAGATATGTTTCCTCAAACGGCACACGTGGAGTGCGTGTGTAAATTAACGTTGAAATAACTAGGTTTGACAAGCGATGTCTATATGCCACCCTTAATTATTTTTGGGTGGCAATTGATCTAAAGATTATAATTAAATGTTCATTCACGCTAACACTTCCTTATTTATTACTTCCTATATTATTAGCAACTTTCTAATAATTTTATTCAACATAAAGAGGCTACACTCATTTTAAGCTATTTTAAAGGAGTGTAGCCTCTTTAACGTTAATAAGTGTTTTATAATAATCACACAAAGTATGAGTTAAGACCAGTAATATGGGCAAAATAAAACTGGATGATAAACATGGGAATTTACATATGTGGATAAAAGAAGTTTAATTTGATAATGAAACGGCTAATTAAAAGATATTAAACCATGGAGGGGATAAAATGAGTTTTAAGATTATTGCGGACTATCATACTCATACTAATATTGCAAAGGGACACATTCCCTTACTTAATATTATTATGGGAGAACATGCAAAAGGAAGTATTGAATCAAATGTTAAAACTGGAATAAAAAGAGGCTTAAAAGAAATTGCCATAACAGACCATGGTTATAAACATATTACCTTCGGGATGAAACTAAATCAATATGAAAAATTACGTAAATTAATTGATGATCTTAATAAGAGTTCATTATTGAAAGAGAATGACTTTAAGATTCTTCTTGGCGTAGAATGTAATATTATTACTAAAAAAGGGGATATAGATATTAAAGATGAAATAATTGATTACCTGGACATAATTTGTGCGGGTTATCATCCTGGAGCAGTACAAAATCCATTTTTATTGAGGGATTATACAGAAGCTGCAATTAATGCTATTAAAAAATATGAAATTACAATATTGAATCATCCTTTAGAGCATGTTAATCCAGATATTATCGAAATTGGAAAGGTTGCTGTTGAAAGAAATACTGCTTTGGAAATTAACAGAAGTCATAGGAATATGGATATTGAAACAATAAAAAAGTTAAAGAAGATGGGTGTTAAATTTTCATTGGGAAGTGACGCACACAAATCGGAGGATGTAGGGGATTTTGGTAAAGCTTATAATATTGCAGTTGAGTCAGGCCTTACAGATGATGATATTGTTAATGCTGATGGAAGTGCACATAGATCAATGAAATTATTAAGAGATTAGGTTTGGTAATGGTAACGGATAGAGAAAGCGTGTTCAAAAAATGTTTAATATCAATGTTTAATGCATACACTACAATTATTAAAACAAAGTAAAAAATAAGAAATCAGGTGATTTAAATGATATACATATATAACTGTTATGGAGGAACCCACTCATCTATTTTAGCAATTGCTTATCACTTAAAAATACTGGATGAAACCAGAGAACCGACTAAGGATGAAATATTGGAATTACCTAACTTTAATAAGTTGGAATATGGAAATTGTGGAGAACTTTTTTATTATGGAAATGATGAAGATGGCAACAAAGTCTATGTTGTAGGTAGGGGACGTTCAAAGGTTTTAATTCCAGGATTATATAATTTAGCTTCTATGCTTCATAAACAAAATCTATTAAATGAGAAAATTATATTTTCCAATACGTCGCCAACTGTTCCATTACCAATGACCTTTGGTGGATTATTTTCTAGGTGGCTAAAAATTGATTTTATAGGAGTGCCCTTGCTTGTAAAGGGAGCAAAACAATCATACAAGGACGTTATAAAACTTGTAAATAACACAAAGAAGGTAGCAAAGGAAGTTAAGTCAGGGGTTATTATCTTAGATAATAAGGAATTTAAGAAAAAATGATTTTTAAGTATTATACGGGTTACATCAACTAAAAGCTGATGTGAATTTTTACCTCAAAACGTAAATGATGTGAGCACAAAAGAAACAAAATCCAGAAACTTTGGCTTAATTGGAATGGCTTTTGGTCTAGGGTTTATTATAGGACCATATATTGGTGGAAAACTTTCTGATTCTACTATAGTCAGCTGGTTCACTTATGCAACACCATTTTATCTAACTATTTTGCTAGCAACTATTAATGTGGTTTTAGTAATTTTTAATTTTCCTGAGACTTTAGTAATTAAAAGAGTTGTTAAAGTAAATTTATTTACAGGTTTCTCAAATATCAAAAAAGCCTTCACATTTAAGGATTTACGGGTTATGTTTTTAGTGGTTTTTTTATTAACAGTAGGATTTAATTTTTTTACACAGTTTTTCCAAGTATTCCTGTACGGAAAATTTAAATTTACTCAATCTCAAGTTGGTGATTTTTTTGCTTACATGGGGCTTTGGATAGCTATTGCACAAGGTGCAGTTTTGAGACCACTTTCAAAAAAGTTTACGCCTGCTAAAATACTTAGCTACTCAATAGTTCTATTAGCAATAAGTTTTC
The DNA here is from genome assembly GCF_036569345.1 of Clostridium sp. Taxonomy (GTDB): domain Bacteria; phylum Bacillota; class Clostridia; order Clostridiales; family Clostridiaceae; genus Clostridium_AD. The sequence goes on along the minus strand of NZ_DATCQT010000172.1, from coordinate 67,597 downwards.
CGTTTTTATTAATACCACATCAACGGGTATGGTTATATTTAATAGTTCCATTTATAGCAATATTTCAAGGGCTTAACCAACCTAATGGAACAGCTATTATTTCTAATTTAGTTGATAGTGAAAAACAAGGTGAAATTCTAGGAATTAACCAATCTATTTCAGCTTTAGCACAGGCATTGCCACCTATCATTGCTGGATTCGTAACCGCAGTTAATATTAATCTTCCAACATGGTTTGCTGCAGGAGCAACATTGCTAGCATGGGTGACATTTAAAGTTTTCTTTAATGAGGAAAAGAAGAGTGAGGAGGATATTATAGTAGGTAAAGTGGTAAATGCTGAGCAGGATTAGTAATTATAAAATGTTTTAACAGAATAACAAGTATTAAAAATGTTTCCCTCAGATGATATTCTGAGGGGATTTTTGATTTGCGTGAGCTCTATTATAAGCGTATTTTGCATTAGGTATGGAGATTTGGGAGATCATATCCTTTGCTAAAAAAAACTTGACAATATTACTATTTAGTAATATATATAAATAAAGAAATTGAACTTAAATTAAAAAAAAATAATATTTATTGGAGGATGTATGGGTAAGTTAAGAGACAATGTATTTCTTGCTATTATATTGACGGGATCTTCGGCTATCATTTACCTTATTCAAAATGCAATTTTTCGCGAACCTTCGCAAACAGTATTTTACATTTTTCAGGATATGGCATTTGTGCCAGTTCAAGCCCTTATTGCAACCTTGGTAATCGATGGATTTTTAAAGATTCAGGAAAAACGCAAGAAGGTCAAAAAAATCAATGTTGTTATTAGCACATTTTTTGTGGATGCGGGGGTGAACATCATGATGGCAATGTCGCATTTCAATCAAAATCACACTGAAGCATGCGAAATCATAAAAATTGAAAAATTTATAGATAACAAAGGGAGCATTGTGAAGAAAGCTCTCGGTGACTTTGAATACCGTTTCTATGCCGATCCTAACAAGTTGGAGGAACTGGCCTCTATAATGGATAAAAACAGAGGATTTCTATTGGATCTTTTGGAGAATCAAAATTTACTTGAGCATGAGTCCTTCACGGATATGTTATGGGCTGTGTTTCACGTTGCCGATGAACTCAAAACCAGAGGAGATTTAAAAAGACTTTCCAAAGCTGAAATTGACCATATATCTGAGGATATGTTACGGGCATACAAGGCAATGGTTATAGAGTGGATCAGTTATGTTATTTATTTAAAAGATGAGTATCCGTTTCTGTATGCAAGCGCCATTCGAAGGAATCCGTTTTATTCGGTTAGTACACAACATATACAATAATATCATTATATCTTAAAATTAATAATAAACTGGAACTATAGATACCAAAATTTATATATTAAAGATTTTTAAAATTTATTGATTGTTAACATTTAATAATTTGTTTATACTGATATATCATAAGTATTGTGATAAAATGTTAATGTATTAAATTAGAGAGGGGATAATCATGGTTTTAATGAAAAAAATATTTCAAGATTGGATATTGCCTATAATTGCAGCCATTGCAATAGCGTTTATCATAAACAAGGTTATTTTCTTTAATGTCACTGTTCCAACTGGATCTATGTTACCAACTATAAACCTAAATGATAAAATTTTAGTAACAAGAGTTCATAACAAAAACAATCTTAAACGTGGTGACATCATAGTATTTCATTCCGACGAATTAGGGGAAGATTTAATAAAAAGACTTATTGGATTACCAAATGATAAAGTAGAAGTTAAACAAGATGGATCTGTGTACATAAACAATAAAAAAATAGATGAAAGTTATATTGTTTATCCGGGTGGAAAAACAGGGACATTTAATGTGCCAGTAGGTAGTTATTTTTTCATGGGAGATAATAGAGCAGATTCCTTAGATGCGAGATATTGGAAAAAACCTTATATACCGGCAAAAGATATAATGGGTAAGGCAAGAATTATTATTAGTCCTTTTAGTAGATTTGGAAAATTAAAATAGAAAAATAGCAGAGTATAAATGCAAGTTTATATTCTGCTATTTTCATTTTTTTCAATTTGATTTTATAATATAACTTAGTAATTATTTATAGTCTTACTTTATTTAAGGGAGTTTTATCTTTAGAAAAACACAGTAAAGCTTTACATACCCTAATGATATATTTGTAAAAAAACTATCTGTATTTTTTGTGTCTTTATGAGACAATATATACTTATATTAACAAAATATTAGAAAAATGAATAAGGTAATTTGTATCTAGTCAAAAATCATATTATAATGTCAAAAACATCTCGAAAAATAGCATTTAATTATGAAAAAAAGAGTATTTTGTAGATATTTGAGGATAAAGCGGTATAACATTAAGGGTTGATGAAAAATGGCGAATTTTCATATTTAGCTATTTTTAAAACCTATGCTATTATAAATTGCACTAATAAATTGAATTGACAAATTGTACTTAAAAAGGATATTTATAAAAAATATTTACAATTAAGAGGAGGATATATCATGGCGGAAGAAAAAAAACTTCATTCTAATGCTTATGGTGGAATAAAAGGTGAAGATTATGTACCTTACGTTCCACTAAGTCAGGCTATGCCGGAATTAACTGTTGTCTCTATATTATTAGGTATTGTAGTGGCAGTTATATTTGGCGCAGCAAATACTTATCTTGGATTAAAGGTGGGTATGACAATTGCAGCGGGTATTCCAGCAGCAATTATCGCAACAGGTCTTTTAAAAGGTATTTTCAAAAGAAATAACATTCTAGAAACTAACATGATTGCTTCTATGGCTTCAATGGGGGAATCATTAGCTGGCGGACTTATATTTATTGTTCCAGCAGTAATACTGCTTGGAAGCAAATTATCATTATTATCAATTGTCATTATTTCATTATTAGGTGGATTATTAGGTATATTTTTTGTAACTCCACTAAGGAAATACCTTGTAGTTGAAGAACATGGTAATCTAGTTTACCCAGAAGGCATGGCTGCGTCAGAAGTTCTTGTTAGTTCAAGTGCAGGTGGAACGGGGTTAAAAACAATGCTTACTGGGCTTTCCGCAGGTGGAGCTTATAAACTTCTATCTGGCGGGTTTATGTTTTGGATGGAAGAGCCATCATGGACAATTAAATCATTTCAAAGTACATTCTTTGGAGCAGATGTAATGGCATCACTTCTTGGTGTTGGTTTCATAGTTGGAATTCAAATTTCCATGTACATGTTTGCAGGTGGGCTAGTTGCATGGTTTGGTCTAATACCATTGTTAAAATATGTTGGGGCTGGACTTACTGTACCACTTTTCCCATCTACAGTTTTAATTTCACAAATGGATGCTGCAACAATTTGGAGTAAATATATAAGATACGTTGGCGCTGGTGCAGTTGCAGCAGGTGGATTTATAAGTATAATTAAAGCTATGCCAACTATAGTTAAATCCTTTAAATCAGCATTAAGTGGAGTTGATTTAAATAAAGGTGGGCTTAAAAGAACTGAAATTGATACTCCAATGTCATGGGTTATAGGAGCAGTAGTATTTGTGTTCTTTATGACTTGGCTTTATCCAATAGTACCAGGAGTTAATGTTGGATTAGTTGGAGCTTTAATGGCAGTTATATTCTCATTCTTCTTTGCTGTGGTTTCTGCAAGGCTTGTTGGACTTATTGGAACATCCAATAACCCAATATCAGGAATGACAATAGCTACATTATTATTTGTAACATCGGTATTAAAAGCAACAGGGCATACAGGAAATACAGGAATGATAGCTGCTATAACTGTTGGTGCAGTTGTTTGTGTTGCTACAGCAATCGCTGGTGGAGCAGCACAGAGTTTAAAAACTACATTCATTATTGGTGGTACTCCTAAGAGAGTAGAACTTGCCATGTTACTTGCAACTGTTGCATCAGCAGCTGTTGTTGGTGGAGTTATCATGATGCTGAATTCTGCTTATGGTTTAGGATCTAAAGCAATTCCAGCGCCACAGGCTACAATTATGTCTATGGTTGTAAAGGGCATTATGACATCTCAACTTCCATGGGCCTTAGTTCTTGTTGGTGCTACATTTGGCATTATGTGTGAATTAATGAATATTCCTGTTTTGCCATTTGCACTTGGTTTATATCTACCAATTTATTTAAGTAGTGGAGTTCTCATTGGTGGTATTCTAAGAGCTATGGTTAACACAAAATTCAAGAAAGATAAAGTTGGATCAGGCAGTGAACAATTAAAAATTCAAACTGAAAAAGGAGTTCTTCTAGCATCAGGTCTTGTTGCAGGAGATGCACTTATAGGTATTGTTATAGCAGTATTTGCTATAGCTAAAATAGACATTGGCTTTGGAGCTAAGATATTACCATCAGTTACAGGTAGTCCTTGGACTGCAGCGATAGTAATGCTTTTATTTGCGACATGGGTCTATAGATATATTACAAAAGTAACTCAAAAGATTTGATTAATGAATAAAAAATAATTAAAGAGCCTTTTAAATAAGGCTCTTTATAATTTGTAGGTGATTAAATGCAAAATGGACATATGAAAAATAAAAAGCATAAGAAAAAAGAAAATTTTAAACAAGATAACTTTTTATTGTATGTTCCTAAAAAGAAGCATGAGACTTGGGAAATAAGAGAAGGTAAAGTATATTTAATTTTCAACCATGATAAAATTATAGAAAAATTTGTGAGATGGCTTGTGCGAAAGCCTAATGTTAGTGATATGGCTTTAGATGAACTTGGATCTACGGTGTGGTTACTAATTGATGGCAAGGCAACAGTGAATGATATAGGAAATAAAATTGAAGAGAAGTTTGGTCCTAGTTGTAAGCCTGTATTTGAAAGATTAATAATGTATGTTAGATACTTAAATAGGCGTGGGTGGATTGCTTTTGATAGAGGTGATCAAGAAGGCGGAAAAGTTATGGAAATTAATAAGAAAATCGATACCAAGAAAAATGATTAGAAAGTACAAACTTAAAAGATATTGAGAATGAAAATTAATCTACATGTTTATTGCAAAAGTAGATAAAACTATTGTTTAATGTTATAATTAAATATGGTATATATTATTTAATTAAAGAAATAATAATTAAAAAAATATAAGTTAAGAGCCATTTTGGCTCTTAACTTATTTTGTACGTGAAATATATTGCTTAATAAAAAAAACAAAGATAAATCACATAATATATCATATCTTAATAAAACCACTTTAGTTAGTTAACACTGGAGTGAATTATAAATGGAGGGAAAAGAATATGGAATTAAATAGATTGATTGATACTATGAAAGAGGACATTATTAAGTCTACTCAAGAAATTGTAAAAATTAAAAGCGTAGAGAGTGAACCAAAACCTGGGATGCCTTTTGGCACAGGTGTAGGTAAATCATTGGAATATGCCTTAAGCACTGCAAAAGATTTAGGTTTTCGTACAGTTAATTTAGATGGTTACGTAGGGTATGCAGAATATGGACAGGGTGAAGATTATGTTTTAGCATTAGGTCACTTAGATGTAGTTCCTGAAGGGGATGGATGGATATACCCACCTTATGGAGGCGAAATTCATGATGGAAAAATGTACGGACGTGGGACTACAGATGATAAAGGGCCAATAATGGCAACATTGTTTGGATTAAAAGCAATAAAAGAAGCAAATTTGCCTCTTTCTAAAAGAATAAGGGTTTTATTTGGAACTAATGAAGAAACAGGAAGCAAGGAACTTGAACATTACTTAGAAAATGAAAAAGCACCAGTTGCTGGGTTTACACCAGATGCGGACTATCCAATAATCAATGGAGAAAAAGGTATAACTATTTTCAACATCGTAAAAGATTTTAATAGCGAAAGCAAGGGTGAAAATCGTATAAAATATATCAAAGGTGGTCAAGTATCTAATATAGTACCAGATTTTTGTGAAGCAGGTATTATATCTACTAATGCACAAAGTATTGTTAAAGCATTGGATATTTTTGTGAAAAATAACAATTACAAGCTTTCAGCAGTTGTTAATATAAATTTAGTAGTAATTAAATCTATAGGTGAAGCAGCTCACGGAAGTTTACCTGAACTTGGTCAAAATGCAATAATGCAATTATTTGCTTTCCTTGGAACTATTGACCTTGGTACAAACGATGTTTCAGAATTCGTAAATTTTTTAAATAAAAATATAGGGATGGAAACACATGGAGAGTCTTTTGGTGTTTGTCTTGAAGATGAAATTTCAGGAAAATTATCATTTAACGTTGGGGTTGTAAATATGGATAAAAATTCTGCTACATTAATACTGAATTTAAGATATCCTGTAACAAATAAATTAGAAGATATGATGAATCCATTTAATAATAGAATAAATGGAACTGGAATAAGAGTAGAAAAATTTGTTCATCAAGAACCATTATATTTTTCACCAGATAATCCAATTATTAAAGCACTTCAAAAGGTTTATACAAAGCAAACTGGAGAAGAAGCTAAATTAGTATCTATAGGTGGAGGCACTTATGCTAAAGAAATGCCTAACACTGTAGCTTTTGGACCAATGTTTCCAGGAGAACCAGATACTATCCATAAAAAAAATGAATATATTACAATAGATAATTTAATTAAGAATGCTAAAATATATGCTCATGCATTGTATGAATTAGCAAAATAATACATGTAGACATACACCTAAAAAAAAGGCGCATGTCTACATATAAATAATATATGTAGTATATATAGACATAAGCAAACAACATTAGTCTAAGACATACATCTTAAAAACCAAGATGTATGTCTTAGTGTTTTAAATGAGTTAAATTTTATTAAACTTATTAGTTATGGATTTGTATAAAAGCAATAGAATTAAAGTGGATATAGATGTATAATAAAGTTTTGAAGTATAAATTATTTACTTAACATTGTATAAATAGGTTAAAAACGATATACACTATAAAAATATTAAATTTTTAGTGGGGGATAATTATGAAGATACTAGATATTAAAATGGGTAAAATTAATACTCCTTTGAAACATCCATATAAAGTAGGAAAGAGAGTCCTTACATTTTCCGATGAAATAGTAATAAAAATGATTACAGATACAGGTGAGGTAGGATTTGGTAGTGCAGCTCCAACACCTTTTATAACCGGGGAAACAGAGAATTCAATTATTGGAGCGATAAATTACATTAAACCTGAAATTATAGGACTAGACATTGATAATCTTGAGGAAATTATGAAGGTAATTCATAATTCTATTCATGGAAATAATAGTGCGAAAGCTGCTATTGATATTGCTATTTATGATTTACTTTGCAAAAAATATTCTATACCACTTTATAAGTTTTTGGGTGGATATAAAACTTCATTAACTACGGATCTTACAATAGCAAATGATACAGTGGAACAAATGGTTAGAAAATCTTTAGAAGCTGTAATGGATGGTTATACTTATTTAAAAGTAAAAGTAGGAAATAATGTTGATCTTGATATAGAGAGAGTAAAGGCAGTAAGAAAAGCAGTTAGAAAGGGAACAAAAATAAGGGTGGATGCTAACCAAGGGTGGAGACCAAAGGAAGCTGTAAGAATCATTAGAAAATTTGAAGATATGGATTTGGAAATTGAGTTTGTAGAACAACCAGTAAATGCCTGGGATATAGATGGACTAAAATATGTTACAGATAACGTTGAAACAAAAATCCTTGCTGATGAAGCAGTATTTGGACCATCAGATGCTTTTAAAATAATCGAAAAAAGAGCTGCTGACCTTATAAGCATAAAGCTTATGAAGTGCGGAGGCATTAACAATGCAATAAAAATATATAATATGGCAGAAAATATGGGTATAAGATGTATGATGGGATGTATGCTAGAGAGTAGGATAGGAATAACAGCGGCCACTAGTTTTGCAGCATCAAAATCCAATTTGGTTAAAGCAGACCTAGATACTATGTTGTCGTTTGAAGAGGAAATAGTAATTGGTGGGGCAAGTATAACAGGTAATAGGATAACAGTTAATGATTCTCCAGGTCTTGGTATAACAGACATCATTGGGTGGTATGAGATTTTTTAAATACAAAATGTAATCATTTGTAAATGAATAAGTAGGGTGTTTACTTGTTATCTATTTTAATATAGAATTAAAAAATATGATGGTTTTAATGGGGTGATAGATTTGATTAATAATGAAATTGATATTGATGCGAGCCTGGTAGAGGTTGAATTAAAGAAGCAACTAGAATTTAACATAGAAGTAGAAAAATTAAAGGAAGCTTGTGAAATCATTAGTGAAGAAATTCTAAATTACATTGAAAAAAGAAAGGAAATCTCAAAATATATTTTAGAATATAGGAAAAAGGTAATTGAAGACTATAGAGATGATGAAGATATGGTAATAGAATATTTTGATCATGAAATATTTGTAAAGGAAGAGGCCTTCAAAACTATTGATAGAAGACTTAAGGAATTAACTGCACTCAAAAGCGTTCCTTATTTCGGAAGAATAGATTTCTCAGAAGAGGATTATGGTATTAGTAAAATGTATGTAGGAAGATTTGGAGTTACTCCAGAGAATACCTTTGAACCTTTAATAGTAGATTGGAGAGCTCCGGTTGCATCTTTATTTTATACTGGAGCTCTTGGAGAAGCTTTTTATGATGCTCCTAAGCAGAAAATACAAGTAAATATTTTAGCTAAAAGACAATTTATTATAAAAAAAGAAAAGCTTACTGGAATGTTTGACTCAGCATTAGATATAAAAGATGAAATACTCCAAATGGTGCTTAGTAGTAATGCGGAAGAAAAGCTTAAAGATATAATAATGACAATACAAAAGGAACAGGATGATTTAATAAGGCAACCAAGAACAAAAACTATTGTAGTGGATGGCGTTGCGGGTAGTGGTAAAACTACTATTGCTCTTCATCGAGTAGCATATTTGCTTTATAATTATAGAAAAATACTTGAAGATAAGGTTCTAATATTAGGTCCTAATAATGTGTTTATCGAATATATATCAACAGTTCTACCAAGCCTTGGAGAATCAGGAGTTAAGCAAACAACCTTTAGGGATTTCGCCTTTGATATTTTGGAGCTTAAGGAAGTAATGAGTCTAAAGGAATACATGGAAAAAGTGCTTAGTGGGGAAAAAGAATTTGCGCAGGATATTAAGTATAAAAATTCTATAGGGTTTAAGAGTTTTCTTGATGACGAAATTGAAAAATTGGACAAAGAATATTTTAAAATAGAAGATTTATTCTTTATGAAGGAATTAGTTTTATCTAAAAAAGACATAATGGAAATGTTTAATACTCATTATAAAACTATGCCCATATTTAGAAGAAGTAAGAAAATTAAAAGAATTATTTATTCTAAGATTAGTGATGCTAGAGATGAAAAAGTTAGATTTATACAAAAGGAATATGAAAAAACTGTATCGTCTTTTTCAGAGGTTGAGCAGGGTTATAAAATAAATGATTTAGATTTTAATAGAAGGCTTAAAATTAGAGAGGTTATTAAAGCGGTATTAGAACTAAAATCAAGCCTTACATGGCTTGATAATGGAAACTGTGTTGATTTGTACAACAAAATTAATGGATATAAAAGATTAACTGAAAATGATTTAGGTGGTATATTATACTTTAAAATTAGGCTAGAAGGAATAAAAATCTCTGAGGAAATAAAACATGTAGTAATAGATGAAGCTCAGGATTATAATCAACTTCAATTCTTAGTAATAAAGGAATTAACAAGATGTTCTTCCTTAACCATAGTTGGAGATAGCAATCAAAGATTAATACCATATGAGGGAAAGCTACCTATGCACGATTTGAAAAACATACTTCCACATTGTAATGTTCAGGAGTTTAGGTTAAACACTAGCTATAGGTCAACGAAGGAGATTATGGAGTATGCTAATAAATATCTGAATGCAGAGCCTATTGTTCCCTTAGTACGAAATGGTGAAATAGTAACGGAAAAATTCATTACTGATGAAGATGAACTTAAAGAATTTATTCTTAAAAAAGTTGAAGATTTTAAAAGCAAGACTTTTGAGAATATTGCTATTATCTGCAAAGATATAAAAGAAACAGAAAAAATCTTTGAGTTAATTAATGAAATTACGGGTGTTAAAATTATAGACAAAGAAAATGCGATATATCATAGCGGAATTGTGGTGCTTCCTTCATATTTTGCCAAAGGCTTAGAGTTTGATGCAGTTATCATGGTATTAAATCAGCCGAGTGATATAGCTGAAGCTAAAGCTAATAGTCTGTTTAGTGAATATAAACAAGAAGATAAACTTAGATATGTTATGGCAACTAGAGCATTACATGAACTTCATGTGGTTCAAAAAAAACTAATGTAGATTTTAAAAACAAAAACAAAAGAAAGATATTATTTCGTTTATAATTAATTTAGAAAATCCATAAAATACTATTGAAATTTATTTTAATTCTGATATAATAAAATTATAAACAGAAATTAAACGTATTCAAAAATTTATAAACTAATGTTTCTGAGATATTCGTGAAGCTCTTATTTTCAACCTACAGTATTAATACGGGAGTTCAAGATCTAGGTGTGGATTTGACCTATAAGACCAATTTCTAATTGGCAAGGACTGTTAAACATCTCTGAGGACACCCACCTATCGAAAAGATAGGTGTAAAAATTGGGGCAACGGTATTTTGGATTATAAATTTAAAGTTTTGATTAATTCATGAAAGAGATAGAGATATCTCTTTTTTTATTTTGATATAAATTATGAATTACATTTCTTATGGTATAATTACTCTATATTAATAAGGCATTTTAGAAACAAAAAGTATGTGGTGCCAAATATAGAGGTGTTATTAGATGAGAGAAGATAAAATACTTAAAATGATAGAGAGTAACCCAATTGTTATAAAAAACATTGAAAACCCCAGTGATGAAATGAAAATCATGGCTATAAAGAAAGATGGAATAATGATACGCTATTTAAGAAAGCCTACAAAAGAAATGCAGGAAATGGCGATAAAAAGCAATTCAAGGGCAATTGAATTTATAGAAAATCCAACTTATGATATGAGCAAATATGTTGTGTCAAATATTTGGAATAATTTGCAATATATTGAAAATCCTAATGAAGAGTTGATAAAAGCAGGTATAGCGCAAAAGGGTTATGCAATAAAATATGCCATAAAGCCAAGTGTGTTACTTCAAAAATTAGCTATAGAAAAAGATTATGACGCTATAAAATACATAGAAGACCCAATTGAAGAAGTACAGCTTTTAGCTATAAAAATAAATTATAATGCTTTAAGATATATAGAAAATGCGACTTTAAGTGCAGAAATATTGGCAATTACTGAAAATGAAGCTGCAATAAAATTCATAGTAAATATAGATGAAAATAAAAAAATATTGTTTTTAAAACATAATGTTTTGGTAATGAAATATTTTATTAACGACTTACCAAGGGATGTTGTTGAACAGGCTTTTAAAGAGGTTTTATCTAAAGAAGAAGTATCAGAAAAATATGTAAGAAATTTTATAAATTGTGAAAGTATAAATGAAAAATATGAAAATATATCTATGGATAAAATTATCTTTATTTATAAATATGGCAGTGAAACTTGTAAAAGAATAGCAGTTGATGAAAAACTTAATACGATATAGAACTGAATATGATTAGAAGGGATAAATTATGAATTTTAAGGATACAATGCAAAGTGTAGATCTTGTTATACAAACGAATGAAGTACCTTTAATTGTAGGTGAAAGTGGTATAGGAAAAACTGCATTAGCGAAAACACTTGCAAATATAAAAGGCTGGAGCCTTGTTACTATAGATGGAAATCTTTTAAAAGAAGGAGAAATAGGTGGCCTACCAACAGTTGAGAATTATAGTTTTAAAGATGCTTACGGTAAGGAAGTACGCTCTAAAAATACTGTTTACGCAGTTCACACAAAGTTACAAGAAATAGATAGTTTAATAAGGGAAGGCAAAGAGGTATTTCTATTTATTGATGAAATAAATCGTTGTGAGCATACGGTTCAACAGGAACTTATGAATCTTATTCTTAATAGAGAGATAAACGGATATAAGCTTAATGAAAAAGTAAAAATTTTAGCTGCGATGAATCCTTCTAGTAAATATGGGGAGGATTTCGATTATCAAGTAGTTGATATGGATGCTGCGCAAGAAAATAGATTTGTTTTATTAAATATGGAATGTGATTCATTAGTATGGCTGACCTGGGCTACAACAAATGACCTAGAACCAAAGGTTATTGAATTTATATCTACTTTCCCAGAATATTTACTTAGTAATCAAAAGGATGAGCAAATAACAGCAACCCCGAGAAGTTATGAACGGGTTTCTAAAATTTATAAAATTTATAAAGAAAATAAAGATACAATTCATAAAAGGATATTTTTGAATATACTAAAAGGAAATTTAGGTAATAATATAGCACATGAATTTATGGCATTTGCACAGGAAGATAATAAACCTCTAATTACCTATGACGATGTATTTGCCGATGAGAAATTATCTTTAGATATAGTATCAAGATTAAAAAAAGAAAGCCATACTAGATTATATCTAATTGCAAAGAATATTTTGAACATTCTAGATAAGAAAGAAATTTTAAATAATCATATAAATAGATTTGTAGAATTCCTGGGGTTTTATCCTGTAGACTTAGGTATAGGGATTATGCAGGATATGAAAGAAAACACTAATAATGTCTATAAGTTATGTCTTAAAAATGATGCTTTTATTGAAATGTATTTTAAGGCTTATAATGAGATAAAAGGCTAGGTGGAATTATGGGGAGAAAATTTGAAAGTCTTAAAAGTAAACTTTATGACGAAATTTCTAATGTAAAAAGTATAAAAGATATGCCAAAGGATTTTACAGAAGATTTCTTAAGACTTGTTACTATAGTTAATTTTATGCTCATAGAAGATAATGAAAACTTTTATGGGTATTTTCTGCTTCAAATGTCTAGAGAGGTAAAATATGATATAACTACGCCTACAGCTGTAAATTTTAAATTATCCAGGTATGTTATTTATTTTAATCCATATATATTTTTAAATCTCTCAGCGGATCAGATGAAGAGCACTATTAAACATGAGATTTATCACGTATTGTCCTTTCATTTAAATCGCGTTAAGGGTCTTAAAACAAAATATAGTTCGCTTGCTATTAATATGGCGATGGATATAGTAGTAAATCAATTTATAGATTATCTGCCACCATTTGCTACAACAATAGACGGGATAAATTTTAAGTATAAATTGAATTTACAACCTTATATGACTATGGAGTCTTATGCAAAGACCATTCAAGGAGCACTAGACCTATTAGAAGAAGAGGATGAGAGTGAAGAGGATGAATCTAAGGAGGAGAGTATAGAAAAAGAATATGATGTCTCTAAAACTCATGATCTATGGGAAGAGTCCATAGAGGGAGATGAGGAGAACCTTGAGAATTTCACTCAAAAATTTGCAGCATTTGCAGAGAAGGGAAAAGTTCCTCTTTATTTAGAGGGTATTCTCAAGGGACTTAAGAGTGAAAAAGGAGAAATTCCTTGGAATTTATTTATAAAAAAAATAATGGGAACATTGGAAAGTGATAAAAAAAAGACTGTATCAAGGAGAAGTAGACGTCAACCTAATAGATTAGATTTAAGAGGAGAACTTAGTGGACATACAGCTAAAATCACACTGGCAATTGACATAAGTGGTAGCATAAGTGACGAGGAATTTCATGGAGCAATAAAGGAGGTTTTTAATATTGTAAAAACCTATAAGCATGAAATAACATTAATAGAATGTGACTCGCAAATAAGGCAAGTATATAAGGTTAAATCCTTTAATAGTATAAGAAAACGCTGTAGTAGTCGCGGTGGTACAAAATTTACACCGGTGTTTAAGTATGTAAACAATACTGATACCAACATATTAATATATTTTACGGATGGAAAAGGGGAAGAAACTCTAGGTGTAATGCCAAAAGGTTACAAGGTATTATGGGTTATATCAGGACGTGGAGATAAACTTTCATTAAGGGAACCAATTGGGACGTTAAAAAGACTAAAACCTGTAGAGATAATAGAGGATAATGAAGAAAGATTAGATATAATGGTTGATGGATTTTCTATGAATAGCCATGAGCCAATATATTAGGTAGATAAAGTATGAAACCAACACGAATTATGTAATAGCTTTATCTCAATAGCAAAGATATAATTAAAGTGTTCATGGAATAAAATTAAATAATAAAATAAGTTAAAGGCGGATATATATGAAAAATTTAAAGATGATATTAGAATATGATGGAAGTAGATATAAAGGATGGCAAAAACAAGGAGATAACGATTTAACAGTTCAAGGTAAAATAGAAAAAACATTATCTGAAATGGCGGGTGAGATTATACAAGTTTCAGGTTGTGAAAGAAGTGATGTAGGGGTACATGCTGAGAATTATATGGCTAACTTTCATACTAATTGTGACTTAAGTATAGAAGCTATGCTGGATTATCTACATGAGTTTTTACCAACGGATATAGAAGTAAAATCAATAGTAGAAGCAAGTGAAAAATTCCATGCGGGGTATAACATAAAATCAATAACTTATGTGTACAAAATAAATAATAATGAATTAAGAGATGTGTTTAATAGAAAATATGTGTATCATTCTGAGGTAAAACTTAATTTAGAACAAATGAGAATTACAGCAGAGTCTTTAGTTGGGACTCATGACTTTCAGTATTTAGCCACAGCAGCTACGAGTAATAAATCTACAATTAAAACTATTAATTATATAAATATATCAGAAAAAAACGGCATTGTTGAAATAGAAATTAATGCAGATGAGTTCTTATGGAATATGGTAAGAATTACTATAGGAAGCCTTCTAGAAGTAGGTAAAGGAAAAATTAAGGCATTGGATATAGAAAAATTGTTAAATGAAGAAACTGCGTCAGAATATATTCCAATGGCTAAGGCAAAAGGATTATCTTTAAGAAATGTTGAATATTAATATTAAATGTCAATAGGTTTATTGTTATAGCATTGGTAGGAAGGTTATGTAAATATTTCATAATATATTGAATTAAATAGAGGATTTTCAAAGTATATGTAGAATTACAATAATTTGTGTAGATATTAAAATTATGTATTTAATTAGAATTTTATAAGTATTATAAAATGAACTGGTGGGCTAATAGTAATTTATAAATGGGGGGATGAAATGTTTAATTCTCAGAAGAAAAAAATACTTGCAACTATTATATTCCTTACATCTTTGTGTACGATAACTTTTGTAATAATATCATACTTTACAGTTCAATCAGCGGTAACAAGTCAAATGAAATACGATGGGACAACCTTAATAGGGACTGTTAGTAGTAAAATAAAGGGATATAGCTTAACCGAAAAAGATAAGATAGCAGCTATAATTTCAGAGGTGAAGAAAGAGGGAAATGGTAACATTAATTATGTGTCTCTAGTTGATACAAATATGAAGATGATTGTTAGCAGTGATGATGTGGCCGCCACTGCTAATAATAATGTAACAAAGAGTAGCTCAAGCACAGATACAGTATCAGCGGCTACCAAGCAGGGAAACGTTTCCACAGTAGTAACAGAAGCAAAGACTGAAGGTTTCATATTTAATGCTCCAGACGGAACTAAGGTTTACAACGTATCAACACCTTTTTATGATAATTCTAAAATAGTGGGAACACTTAATATTGGAATATCTCTTGCGAATATGTACAGTGTAATACGGGCGTCTATTATTTCGACATTAGCTATATCTCTAGGAATTCAGGTATTAGCGTTAGTGATTGGAATTATAATTTCTAAAAGTATATCCATGCCACTAATTAGAATTGTAGATAAACTTGAATATTTCGCGCGCGGTGATTTAACAGTGAGTTTTGAGAGCAAAAATAAAGATGAGATAAAAAAACTTACGGATGGGCTTAATAAAAGCGTGCATATTTTAAAAAACACTATATCACGTATAAAAGATACTGTTTCAGGTCTTAATAATATATCCTTCGATTTAACAGCTTCGGGGCAAGAAGCAGCAGCCTCTAGTGAGGAGGTATCTCAAGCTATAAATGGTGTGTTTAAAGGTATGGCAGAACAAACCACAAATATTAGTGAGATTGCAGTAGTAATAGATAGATTTGGCCAAAGATTAGATGATATTCAGGTTAAAGTAAAATTACTATCTGAAAGTACAGTAGAAATTAAAGGGAGCGCTGATAATGGGGCAATTAAGCTTCATGAATTAGTTGAATCCATACATGATGTACAGAATTCTTTTGGGCTTACAGAAAAAGGAATTAAGTATCTTGGCACTAATGTGGGTAAAATAAGTGAAATAACAAATGTAATAAATAACGTGGCTGAGCAGACTAATCTTCTTGCATTAAATGCTGCAATTGAGGCTGCTAGAGCAGGAGAAGCTGGAAAAGGTTTTGCTGTTGTTGCAGAAGAAATAAGAAAACTTTCAAAGCAGGTACTAGAATCATCAATGAATATAAATGAGCTTATCCAATTAGTAGATAATGGAACGTCCGAGGTCTCAGAATTAACAATAGTTTTATCAGGGAAACTTGGTAATCAAATGAAAATTATTGAAGGTACTGTAGACTCTTTCAAAAGCATTCAAAATGAAGTTAATAGTACGATCCCTCAGATGAATGAGGCATATAAAGCTTTGACCAGTTCAGTAGAAGAACAGGGCATTATTAAAAGTAGAGCTCAAGAATTGGCAGTGGTATCAAGAGAAGTATCAACTTCTACAGAAGAAATTTCTTCTGCTGCTACAAAGCAATCAGAGAATATTACAAAACTTTCGACTACAGCCCAAGATCTAAATACTATGGCGGAAGGTTTAAATAGCGAGGTTGAAAAATTTAAAGTATAAATAAATGTCTCAAAATGATTGAATAAATCATTTTTGATAATTTTTATTCATAAAAAGGAAAACACCAAAGTTTTATAAACTTTGGTGTTTTCCTTTTTCACGATACAGTTTTATTGAACTGTTACTATTTCATACTCATCAGTACCAAAGCCAATAGATTTTGCATGATCTATTCCAACTTTCCAATTTGTATCAGGATGGATGTTTGAAAATTTATCATCACCTTCATGATAATGGTTATCTGAAAGCTCAGTTGCATATAATGCTGTTGCTTTGTTTACCATATCAACGCAGGCTTGATCTAGGGCTACAGGGTCAAAGGATGCTGCTATACCTATATCTGGAACAATTGCCACATCGTTTTCGGGCGAACAGTCACAGTTAGGTGAAACATTCATTATAAAGCTAATATGAAAATTTGGTTTATCTTTAATAACTGCATAAGTATATTCTGCAATTTTTTCATTAGCACTATCAGCAGATTCATTCCACTTTATTGTTGCGGATCCATAGCGACATACGGCAACACATTGGCCACAACCTACGCATTTGTCATAATCTATAATTGCTTTTTTATTTTCATCAAAGGAAATTGCTCCATGTAAACAATTTTGAATACACTTTCCACAGGCTACACATTTATTATGTTTCATAAATGGCTTTGAAGCAGAATGCATTTCAAGTTTTCCTCCAACTGAACCTGATCCCATACCTAAATTCTTTAATGTTCCACCAAAACCGGTCATTTCATGACCTTTAAAATGTGTCATGGAAATAATTACATCAGAATCTGCAATGGCAGAACCTATTTTAGCAGTTTTGCAATGTTTTTGGTGGATTGGAATTTCTCTATAATCTCCACCCTTTAACCCATCGGCTATAATTAAGTTACAGCCAACTGAAATTGGATTAAACCCATTTTCCATAGCAGATTCAATATGGTCTATAGCGTTATGTCTTCTTCCTGAGTATAAAGTATTTGAATCAGTAAGAAAAGGTTTGCCACCAAGCTCTTTAACAAGTTTAACAATTCTCGCAGCGTAGTTTGGTCTAATGTAGGAAAGATTTCCAGGTTCTCCAAAATGAATTTTTATAGCTACAAATTTATCTTTAAAATCAATATTTTTAATACCCGCCACATCTACAAGTTTTTGAAGTTTATCTAATAAATTATATCCTGGTTTTGTTCTTAAGTTTGTAAAGTATACTTTTGATTTTTCCATTAATTTACCTCCTTGATCTTTTAATAATCTTATAAAATTTTAATCACATATTCTATTATTATAACATATTGTAACTTGTTATTTCTTTTTTATTGTATAGCTTATAGTTTAATAATATTTTAGTTTATGAGATTAAATTTTATTTGTTTTCATTATTTCTAAAATAATTTTTGGTTTTAATGACTTGAAATATAAGATATAAAATGCTGTAATAGTTTACATTTTATATCTATAAACCCTTTGAGTAGAATACTTTAACATGTGCCCATTTATTTTTAAAATATGCATTGACATATAATATTTATGGGATTATAATATGATTCGTAAGCTAAATAAACGTACACGAAACATTTGTACGCGAAATACATTTCAAGGTGGTGATAAAGTGGAAACATTAAATGAAAGCATAGAAGTTGCGAAACTTTTTCAAGAGGTTATGCAGTTATTTAAACATAGCATGCACAAAGTGCTTAATGATACAGGTATGTCTGCGCCCCAAGGTATGGTTTTGGGACTTTTAAGTAAAAAAAAGAAGATGAAGATAACTGAACTTAGCAATGCACTTTGCTTATCAAATAGTACAGTATCTGGAATTATAGACAGGCTTGAGAAGCAGGGGATGGTAATAAGGGAAAGAAGCGATGAGGATAAGAGAGTAGTTTATGTAACTGTAGCACCAGAGTTTAAAGATATGCATAAAATTTTCCATGGACAGTTTGAAAAAAACCTTGCTAATGTAATGAGTAAGGGAAATGCAGAGGAAATTCATAAAATATTTGAAGGTTTAGATACACTTAAGAAGCTTTTAAGTTATCAAGAAAAATAAAGCCATAATAAAGCAACAGATATAAGACAATAAAGATTAGTAATAACAATGAATGGGGATGATATTTTTGATTAAATTATTTAGGTTTCTAAAACAGTACACATTACAGATAGTAGCAATAGTTATATTAATTTTTACTCAAGTACTAGCTAACCTTTATTTGCCAACATTAATGGCAGATATAGTTGATAAAGGTATAGTGCAAAAGAATGTAGTTCAAACTATTTCATTTTTGGGATATAGTGGATCTTATAAGGGGACAGATTATATTATTAGAATAGGAATAATTATGCTGATAATTTCAGCAGGTGGTGTTATATGCTCTGTTATATCCGCATTCTTATCGTCAAAAACTTCTGTAGGACTTGGTAGGATTATTCGTAATAAATTGTTTACTAAAGTTGAAGGCTTTTCACTACATGAGTTCGATAAGGTTGGTACTGCCACACTTATAACAAGGACTACAAATGACGTTACTCAGGTTCAAACAGCAACAGTAATGATATTTTCTATTATGCTTTTTGCACCTCTAACTGCTATAGGTGGTATTGTTATGGCTTTAAGAGAAGATACACAACTAACTTGGATTTTCGCAGTTGTAATTCCACTGCTTGGAATTATTATTGGAATAACTCTTAAGTTTGCAATGCCGTTATTTAAATTAATGCAAGTAAAAATAGATAAATTGAATCTTGTGTTACGTGAGTCACTTACTGGTATTAGAGTTGTACGTGCATTTAATCGTATAGATACTGAAAAAGCTAGATTTGATGATGCTAACACTGATCTTATGAATAATGCTGTAAAAGTTAATAAAATTATGGCGTTTTTATTGCCAATAATGATGTTAATTATGAATGTAACAACAGTTGGTATTATATGGTTCGGTGGTAAAAGAATAGATGCCGGAAGTATGGAAGTTGGTTCATTAATAGCATTTATGCAATACGGAATGCAAATTTTATTCGGATTCTTAATGCTTGCTATGGTATTTATAATGATACCAAGAGCACAAGCATCTGCAATAAGAATAAATGAAGTATTAGAAATGGAACCTGAAATCATTGATCCAAAGAAATTTATATCGGCTGATAAACAAAGTGGATTTGTTGAATTTAAGGATGTAACATTTAGCTACCCAGGTGCAGATCAACCAGCTATTAGCAACATATCATTTAGTACAAGACCTGGTGAGACAACAGCTATTATTGGTGGTACAGGTTCTGGTAAATCAACTCTTATAAACTTAATACCTCGTTTTTATGATGCAACTAGTGGACAGGTATTGGTTGATGGGGTGGATGTACGCGAAATGAGCCAGGAAAGTTTACGTTCTAAAATAGGTTTTGTTCCTCAAAATACTGTACTCTTTACAGGAACTATTGCAGAAAACATTAAATATGGTAGGAGTAATGCTACTACTGAGGAAATTCAGCATGCAGCAACGGTAGCACAAGCTACAGACTTTATTAATGAAACGAAAGAAGGATATGACCATCTTATTGCCCAAGGAGGAACGAATGTTTCTGGTGGACAAAAACAGCGTCTATCTATAGCACGTGCATTAGTTAGAAAACCTGAAATATATATTTTTGATGATAGTTTTTCAGCACTTGATTTTAAAACTGATGCAAAACTACGTGCAGCACTTAAAAAAGAAACTGCGGATTCTACAGTAATAATCATTGCCCAAAGAGTTGCAACAGTTATGGACGCAGATAGAATTATAGTAATAGACGATGGTGCTATTTGCGGCATGGGAACTCACAAGGAACTTTTATCTAGTTGTAAGATATATCATGAGATTGTATCTTCGCAGCTTTCAGAGGAGGAATTATCATGAGCGAAAACAATAAGAACAAACAACAACCGCGTAGAGGAGGCATGGGGGGAGGCCCAATGGGATCCTTCGCAGGGCCCAAAGTTAAAGCAAAAGATTTCAAAGGTACATTAAAAAGGCTTTTAAGTTATTTAAAACCTCAAAGAACTAATTTTATTTTAGTTTTTATATTTGCAATAGTTAGTACTGTTTTTACAATAGTTGGACCTAAGGTTTCAGCAAAAGCCATAGATAAATTATTTGAAGGTATAATGAGTAAATTTGGGCTAATTCAACTACATGTGCAGCAAGATAAGATAGCAGCTTTATTAAAAGCTAATCCAGCAGCTGCAAAAAGTCCAAAAGTAATTGATGGCCTCGCCCAAATTAAAGCAGGAATTTCAAAAATTATGGATATTAATGGTGGAATGATAGATTTCACATATATCCGAAATATTATTCTTTTATTACTTGGATTATATGTAGTAAGTACTATTTTTGGTTTCCTCCAACAATATATAATGGCTGGAGTTGCTCAGAAAACTGTTTACAACCTACGTAAAGAAGTTGAAGATAAGCTTTCAAGGCTACCACTTAAATTCTTTGACTCAAAAACTCATGGTGAGATATTAAGTCGTGTTACAAATGATGTTGATAATATATCAACAACGCTTCAACAAAGTCTTACTCAGCTTATTACAGCTATTGTTACAATCGTTGGTATTGTCATTATGATGCTCACAATAAGCCCAATTATGACACTGGTTGTTATTTTAACTTTACCACTATACATCCTTGTGACAGCTTTTGTTGCAAAACGGTCTCAAAAGTTCTTTGCTGCTCAGCAAAAGGAAATTGGAGCACTTAATGGTCATGTTGAGGAAATGTATACTGGTCACAAGATTGTTAAATCCTTTGGACATGAGAAGGATTCTATAGAAGAGTTTAGGAGCATTAATGACAGGTTATATAACGCAGGTTGGAAAGCTCAGTTTATATCAGGAATAATAATGCCTATGATGAGATTTGTTAGTAATATAGGTTATGTAGTAGTTTGCGTTGTTGGTGGATATTTAGCAACACAAGGAAAAATTTCTATAGGTAATATTCAAGCCTTTATCCAATATTCTAGTCAGTTTACTCAACCAATAGTTCAAACTGCAAACATTGCAAATATTATTCAATCAACAGTAGCTTCAGCTGAACGTATTTTTGAATTATTAGATGAAGTCGAAGAGGTTGTTGAAACTAATAATGCTAAAGTTATTGAATTACCTAAGGGTGAAGTTAAGTTTGAACATGTTAACTTTAGTTATAAAGCAGATGAACCACTTATTACAGATATGAACCTTGATGTAAGACGCGGTCATACAATTGCAATTGTTGGACCAACAGGTGCTGGTAAAACTACTCTTGTTAACTTGCTTATGCGGTTCTATGAAATAGATGCAGGTAAAATTACAGTTGATGGAGTGGACATAAGAGACATAAAACGTGGGGAATTACGTAGTATGTTTGGGATGGTACTTCAGGACACGTGGCTCTTTAATGGAACTATAATGGAAAATATCGCTTATGGCAGAGAGGGAGCAACTGAGGATGAAGTTATTAAAGCGGCAAGAGCAGCACATGCTCATCACTTTATTAAGACCCTTCCTGATGGATATAAGACAATACTAAATGAAGAAGCTTCAAATATATCTCAAGGTCAAAAACAGCTTCTTACTATAGCTAGGGCAATACTTGCAAATCCAACTATTATGATACTTGATGAAGCTACAAGCAGCGTTGACTCAAGAACAGAAGTTTATATACAAACTGCCATGACAGAGCTAATGCAAAACAGAACAAGTTTTGTAATTGCACATAGACTTTCTACGATTAGAGACGCCGAGTTAATTCTTGTTATGAATAAGGGAACCATCATTGAGATGGGTAACCATAATGAACTTCTTGCCAAGAATGGCTTCTATGCAGATCTTTATAATAGTCAGTTTAGTGGGGCAAACCTAGATAATGAAGTAATATAAATAAAAAACACTGTAGAAAAAATATCTACAGTGTTTTTTTGTGAAGTTTTCAGTTTTCCCTCTTATGCAATAAAAATTACAGGTTGAGTAAAATCAAACTGTAATTTTTTTGTTAAATAATATGAAAGATTTTAAGTATTATAAGTATAACAACAATTCCACCTATTAATGACAACATATATTATAGACTCCTTTTTACTTTTAAATTAAAATTTATTTTTATATATAAAATAAATTTTCACAATATGTATTTTATAACTATTGTGTGCAATTCAATATAAATAATACATATGATTATAATAAAAATTTAAGTTTTTTGATATAATGTTTATAATACAACTATCTATCTAAACTGGTAAATATAAAAAAGAGGTTGAATTTTATGAGCGTTTGGCTGAAGAACATTAATTAATTCGATCATATCTATAGTTTGAAAATTGATTTCCAAACTTACCTTATCATAATGCACTTTTATTATACATATTAATAATATAAAGAATAAATGAGGTGATACTTTGGAAATTTACAATGTTAGAAGTGGTGATAGTATATTTTCTATAGCTCAAAAATATGTCGTATCTAGTCAATCTATCGTAAATATAAATGGCTTAACAGAGCCCCAAAAATTAGTAATAGGAATGAATTTAGTTATTCCTACACAATCTCTTTATGACATGCAACAGTCAAAAACAACTATAGAAACTTTAGGATATTATACTCCGCCTTCTTATAAAGATGCAATTTCTCTGATAGATAATCTAGGACAATCATTCACTTACTTAGGGATTTATTACTTCCACGTTATTGCAACAGGCGATATAGTAGAAGATATAGATATAGATATATTAACAATTTCTTACGAGAAGAAAATATCTTTTCTTCCTGTGGTAACAAACATGAGTGAAAACAATTTTAGTAGCGAATTGGCTAGGACTATTATATCAAATCCAGTTGTTACAAATAATTTTGTAAATGGTATCCTTGAATTGCTTAAAAAATATGATTTACAAGGCATAAATATAGACTTTGAAAACTTATATCCTGTAGATAGAAATTTATTTACTGAATTTATTCGCATACTTTCGCAGGCACTTCATAAAAACAATAAAATACTTGTTTTAAATATTGCACCTAAATGGCAAGACTGGCCAGAAAAAGAGTGGGCTGGTTTTTTTGATTATAATGCTCTCGGACCATATATTGATATTGCTGCCATCATGACTTACGAGTGGGGTTGGCGTGAAGGGTCACCTAGACCAACTGCACCAATTAATTATATAAAACAGTCTTTGGATTATGCAATAGCTAATAACATACCTGCTAATAAAATTCTTATGGGGATGACTCTTTATGGCTATGATTGGAATACATCTAATGGTATAAAAAATATAGCAACTACTGTTACCCTTTCACAAGTATGGGATTTAGCAAGATTGCATAATGGAAGCATATATTTTGATGTAGAAACAAAACAACCTTATATGAATTATATTGATTTCAATAGAGAATATCATGTAGTATGGTTTGAGGATGCACTAAGTCATTACTGGAAATACCAGCTATTAAAAGACTTTAATTTAAGAGGTGCTTTCTATTGGACAATTAATCTACCTTTTCCATCAACTTGGTATATATTATCTAATATGTTTAACATAACAAAGTAAACAAAAGAGACACTGTAGAAAAAAATTCTATAGTGTCTCTTTTGAAACTTCTTCTTTTAATTTTGTATTTACTGTCCTATTCTAAAATAACCTTATATTCCCTAAGCCAAATATCTACTTGGACTAGATAAGCAAGAAGTTGTGGCCCCGTCATAAGTTGACCATACCAAGGTTTACCATATGATTTGCCACCTGAATCAACTATTTCCTGAACATATTTTTTGTCTATGAGTTGTAGAATAGGTGAGGATTTATCATTTATTATGCCATTCATTAGCTTTTGAACTGCTATAGTATAGCCTGGGTTATGGGTTTTTGGATACGGACTCTTTTTCCGCCAAAGCACATCATCTGGAAGCAGTCCTGTAAGAGCTTGACGTAGAACTCCTTTTTCACGATCTTTATAATATTTCATATCCATAGGAATATTATAGGCATATTCTACAAGTCTTTGGTCTGCAAAAGGAACTCTTACCTCAAGGCCGCTAGCCATACTCATTCTATCTTTTCTTGTAAGCAAGGTTATCATGAACCATTTTATATTTAAATAGAATAATTCTCTCATTCTATGCTCTCTGGGACTTTCACCAGGAAGTCCTGGAACATTACGAAGACTTTCATCATATTTTTCTTGAACATATTCCTCTAACGGAAGATTTTGAAGGTCTGGAGATAATATACTTTTTCTATCACTTACAAATTTAGACCAAGGAAAGGTGGTTGCATTTATATCTTCTTCACGTCTAAACCATGGGTAGCCACCGAAGAGCTCATCTGCGCACTCACCAGATAATGCAACTGTAGACTTTTTTCTTACCTCTTTGCAAAATAGATATAATGAGGAATCTACGTCAGCCATACCTGGCAAATCGGTAGCAACAACTGCATCTTTAAGATATGATGTTAGCTCAGGTGTATCAATTAGTATATCGTGATGATCTGATCCAATATAGTCTACCATTTTATAAATCCAGTCTGCATCTGTGTTTGGTTGAAATTCCGTAGGTTTAAAAAACTTTCTATTATCAACATAATCTATAGAATAAGTGTTTAAGTTTGGTAAATTATTCTTTTTAAAGTATGAAGAAGCTACGGCTGAAATTATACTAGAGTCAAGGCCACCGGATAAAAAGGTACACACTGGAACATCAGCAACAAGCTGCCTTTCTATTGAATCTACTAGCAAGGAACGCAAGTGTTCCGCAGTTGTAGCTAAATTCTCATCATGAGCTTTAGCGGTAAGTTTCCAATATTCCTTAGTTTTAAGGCCATCTTTACTATAAATCAAGCTAAATGAAGGTGGTAATTCTTTTATATTTTTAAAGATTCCACTACCAAGAGGTCTTGCAGGCCCAAAGCCAAAGAGTTCAGTAAGCCCTTGTTTATCAAGAATTGGATCTACCAATGGATGAGCTAAAAGAGTTTTTATTTCAGATCCAAAGATTAAGGAATTATCTTTTATTGTATAAAATAGAGGTTTAACTCCTAGGGGGTCTCTTGCTAGAAATAATGTTTGATGTTGCTCATTCCAAACCCCAAAGGCATAAATGCCATTTATATGTTTAACGCATTCGACCCCCCAAAAGATATAGGCTATTAAAAGCACTTCAGTATCGGAATAGGAGGAAAAACTAAATCCATTTTCTTTTAATATTTTCCTTACTTCTTCGGTATTATATAACTCACCATTATAAACAATGGTATAGGTATTATTTCCTATTTTTTTTGTCATTGGTTGTGCTCCACCTTCAGGGTCAACAACCACAAGACGTCTATGGCCTAAAATAGCATGTTTTGAAAAATGAAAACCACTAGCATCAGGTCCTCTTTTTTTTAAGGTATCAGTCATTTTAAAAAGTATTCTATCATCTTTTTCAATACTTGCATATAAATTTACCCATCCTGCAATGCCACACATTTTATCATCTCCTAAAATTAAATAACAGTGTCATATATATGTTATGTAAATCAAATTAAATGGTGTATAAAAAAATGTATTAACACTGTTCTTTATGTATATAGTGTAGTAAGAATATGCTAGGTTAGTCCTAGGCAGAGGAATTAGTAGCGAAATATATAAATAGTATATATATATTTTAAAAAAGCTCTATAATTAATACTTGTGATTATAAACATACTGTGATAAACTAATAAACAATTAAATAAATAAACTACCTAGGGTAGAGGTGCTGTATCTATTAGTACTTATTCGGAGCAGGCATGCTAAGATGGATAAGAAAAGGAGCTATGGCCGAAGAAAATATATTTGGTAAAGTTATTTTCTGGTTTTATACATAATATGTGTAAAGTTGTCACTGATTTGTCAGTGGAGAGCTACAAGGTACACGAAGTTTGTATGAAAAAATATTTTATGCAGCAAGGGTGTTCCTTTGCTGCATAATTTTTTTTTGGAGTTATGTATTAACAGTGCAAAAGAAAATCTTAAAATATTATTACATAATAAGGGATACGAAAAGTTGTAAATTTATTAGCTGTTAATAGGCAGCGACCCAGGAGATGATTTGATTATGGCAGTAGTTGTTCAAAAATATGGAGGTTCATCTGTAGGTACTACAGAGAAAATTAAAGGAATTGCACAAAGCATAATAAAGAGAAAAAACAAGGATACAGAATTAGTTATAGTAGTATCTGCTATGGGAGATACTACAGATGAATTATTGGCTCTATCTAAAGGGATAGGAGAAGAACCGGATAAAAGAGAATTAGATGCATTACTCTCAACAGGAGAAATAATTTCAAGCGCATTATTAGCTATGGCAATTAAAGACCTTGGGTATGATGCCATAAGTTATACTGCATATCAAATTGGAATTAAGACTAGTGGACAATATGGTAAAGCATTAATTGAAGATATACACGGTAACAAGGTTAAAAAAAGCTTAAAAGAGGGTAAAATTGTAATAGTTGCAGGCTTCCAAGGAATAAATGGAGAAGGTGACATTACAACTTTAGGTAGGGGCGGATCAGATACTACAGCCGTTGCACTGGCTGTAAAGCTTAATGGCAGGTGTGAAATATATACTGATGTTTCTGGAATTTATAGTGTAGATCCTAGGGCATACAGTGAAGCTAAAAAATTAGATGAAATAGAATATGAAGAGATGCTTGAACTAGCAAGTCTAGGAGCTCAAATAATGCACTCAAGGTCAATAGAGCTTGCTCAAAAATACAGTATACCTATATATGTAGGTCTAAGTGATAGTGATATTAAAGGAACTGTAATTAAGGAGGTAAAAAACATGAATATGGAAAGTAAACCAGTAACAGGTATAGCAACTAATGATGATGATGTGGAAGTAACTCTTAAGAATATACCCAAAGGTGTGAATATATTGTCCACAATATTTGAAGCTATAGGAAGTAAAAGAGTTAATATAGATATGATAAGTCAATCATCACCAGTAGATGGAATGGTAAGTGTATCATTTACAATTCCTAAAGAAAGTTTAAAGGAAAGTCTTGAAATTATAGATAAATTAACACCAGTAGATAATAAAGTAATAGTTGATGAGGACATAACCAAATTTTCCATGGTGGGTCTTGGCATGAAAACAACCTCTGGAGTAGCAGCTAGAATGTTTAGGGTTTTTAATAAAAATGATATTGAAATTAAAATGATAACCACATCAGAAATAAGAATTACCTGTGCTATTAAAACTTCAGACAAACTAAAGGCTATCAAGGTTGTTGCAAAGGAATTTGATTTATAAACAAGGTTTTATGGAAGGAGGGATTTATGTGAGATTTTTTGGTAATATAAAGAATGAAAATAATATATTAAGTATTGCAGGTGTTAGTGCTCAGGTTCTTGCTAAGGAATACGGTACCCCTCTTTATATAATGGATGAACAACTAATACGAGATAATTGTAGAAGGTTCTATAAATCTTTTAAAGCAGAAGGGGAACATAACAAAGTAGCTTATGCTGGAAAAGCATTTTTAACTATTGCTATGTGTGAAATTATAAAAAATGAAGGTTTATATTTAGATGTAGTTTCAGGAGGAGAATTGTATACTGCGTGTAAGGCCGATTTTCCACTTGAAAAGGTATATTTTCATGGTAATAATAAAACAATAGATGAAATTGAAATGGCAATAAGGCTTGGAGTAGGTACTTTTGTGGTAGATAATCTTCACGAAATGGAAATAATAGATGAAAAAGCAAAGAAAAAAGGCATTATACAACGGGTTATTCTTAGGGTAACTCCAGGAATAGAGGCTCATACTCATGATTATATAAAAACTGGACAAATTGATTCAAAGTTTGGATTTACAATATTAAATAATGAGTTAGAACAAGTTATAAGGACTGCTTTGAGTCTAACAAATATAAAACTTTCAGGACTTCATTGCCATATAGGGTCTCAAATTTTTGAATTAGAACCTTATAGAGAGGCTGTGCACATAATGACATCTTTAATTAAAAATATCAAAGAAAAATTTAATTATGATATAGAAGAATTAGATTTAGGTGGGGGTTTTGGTGTTTATTATGACATAGGTGATGAGCCTAAGGAAATAGAGGATTTTTGCTCTGCAATAATTGAGGAAGCTAAAATTAAGTGCAAAGAATTTGGAATAAACTATCCTATTCTTGTTATAGAGCCAGGCAGGTCTATTGTAGCTAATGCAGGAATAACATTATACACTGTAGGAGCTATAAAGGATATACCAGAGGTTAGAAAATATGTGGCAGTGGATGGCGGAATGACAGATAATATAAGACCGGCCTTATATAATGCACAATATCAATGCGTACTGGCAAATAAAATAAGTGGTCCATGTACAGAAGTAGTCACAATAGCAGGTAAGTGTTGCGAAAGTGGAGATATATTACTCGAAGGTGTAAAACTACCAATGGTTAATAGTGGAGACCTTATGGCTGTACTTTCAACTGGGGCTTATGGATACTCAATGAGCAGTAATTATAATAAGATACCTAAGGCACCGGTGGTTTTGGTAAATGAAGGTAGCCATAAACTTATATGTAAAAGACAAACTTATCAAGACATGATTAGCAATGAAGTATGTCTATAGGTAATGAAAGTATCTAAATTCCGGCGTGCCTTGCAATATGAGCTCAAAACGTGAAATTTCATTAAGAAATTCTAATCTTTTGCTACAATAAAATTCTCTACCTCTGGGTGGTTCGCTGGGGGACATAACAATTATTAATTGTTATGTGCTCACACTCGACGTCCTGTCTCGGGTTCGCTAGCCTGACTTCCTGTCAGGCTTACGAGAATTTTATTTGCGCAAAAGAAGAATTGCTAAATGAAATTTCAATGTTTCTTCGCTTCTTATTGCAAGCCACTTCGGTAAATATTATACTTTATATTATTTGAGAGGGATGGCAAACAAAAACATGAGAAATCTTAATAACTCTTACCCAAAAGTCTTTATTTGGAGCTACTATCGAGAAATTTATGCTTGTTATTAATCTATCATTATAAACAGTGGAAAGGGAGTATTATATGAGACCATCATCAAAAAATAGACTGATTGTAGTGTCTATAATACTTGTTTTGTTATTGATATTATCGGCAATGGCGTCTATTCATTTTTGGTAATCCTATAACAATATGAGCTGATATATGAAATCACATAAGAGGTTTATTTATATTTTAATTATTTATACTGATTTAAGATTATATTTAGTTTTTCTTTTACGCATGTTATTAACTCTAAAGGTTTTTGGATAATTGCATAAGCGATGATATCTCAATAACTAAACAGTTTTACGAGAAATTGAAGGAAAATGGTAAAATAATTGTTGAACTTAGTGAAATTTACTTTAGCCCCTCATATGGCATAGTGACCGATAAGTTTGGGGTTACTTTTCAAATTTTTACTATTAGAAAATAAATAATGTAGGACTAAAAGAAACACATAGTGGAAAATTTTCTATGAGTTTTCTTATATGTTGTACGCACAAAAAAAGTATATATTACGTATAATGCATTGAATCAAGCATTACGAGTAATATATACTTTTTTAATTTTACTGGACACCTAAATAATCTCTATCTAGTGTCATCACGACATTGTAACTAGGGCAACATTTTTTAAGCTCTATACTGATTTCGGTTTCTAGTTTAATTTCATCATCTTTTGTAAAAGTTGAATTAAAATCAATTACAGCATCAAAAATTAAATTTTTATATTCGCCTTCTCCTACAATTCTAAAGTCATGAATTGATTTTATTATAGAAAAATATTTTAGTACATTTAAAAGTTCTGCGTGAGAGGCATTAACCTCCTCATCATCTGTATTTATAGGGTCCATGTGAATAACTAGATATATGCTAAATTCCTCGGAAATTTCTTTTTCAGCCTTGTCGATAATTTCATGAATTTTAACTACAGAAATATCACAGGGGACTTCTGCGTGAATAGAAGCCATGCATCTACCGGGACCATAGTTATGAATAACTAAATCATGTGCTCCGGTAATATAATTATAAGATAGTAATTTTGTTTCAAGCCCCTCAACGAGGCCTTTATCTGGAGCTTCACCAAGTAAGGGATTTATGGTTTTTTTAATAAGTGTATAACCTGCATATATTATTATAAGAGATACAAGTATTCCAATGTACCCATCTAGGGGAAAATCAATCCAAATAGATAGGAGTAATGATAATGCAACGCAGCTTGAACTAAATACATCACTTAATGCATCAGTGGAAGAAGCTTCTAATGCAGAAGATTTTATAGCTTTACCTATTGTCTTATTAAATCCACTAATCCAAATTTTAAATATTATAGAAATTAATATTAATATGAAGGGTATAAGGCTGAAAATCACTTTTGAGGGATGAATTATTCTGCCGAAAGAGGTTTTAATGAACTCAATACCTACAAGCATTACTAAAAAGGAAACTATAAGTCCAGAAATATATTCAAGCCTCCCGTGACCAAAAGGATGTTCTTTATCTGGGGGTTTACTAGCTAGTTTAAAACCTAGAATTGTAATAACAGACGAAGCTACATCTGAAAGATTATTAAAAGCATCTGCAGTAACTGCTATACTATTTGATATTATTCCTATAATTAGTTTTACAGTAAAAAGAATTAAATTTACTACAATACCAACTAATCCTCCTAGGTAACCATAGGAATCTCTTACCTTTTTATCGTGAACGTCTTTATAATTTTTTACGAATTTTGAAATTAAGAATTTTGATAACATATTTACACCTCTGAATATATAGTATAATTTAAACAATTAATTCTAAACATATATTTTAGGTTCAATTATATCATTAATTAAGATTATATAGAAATATTATGAAAATTTTTGATATAATGGTGAAAGGAATAAGAAAAGTATTTATTTAAAGCACATTCATTGGAGGAATATATATGAACAAAGAATTAGAATTTGCCCAAAATCTTATTGATTTTATTTATGATAGTCCAACCGCTTTTCATGTTGTAGAAAAGGTAAAAGAAGACTTATGTAAAGCAAAATTCATAGAAATTAAAGAAGATGAAAAGTGGGACCTTAAAAAAGGCGGGAAATACTTTGTGACTAAAAATAACTCTGCACTAATAGCGTTTGTAGTTGGAGAGGGAAAAATTCAGGAAAATGGATTCAAGATTATTGCAGCACATACGGATTCTCCTAGTTTTAGAATTAAGCCAAATCCGGAAATGGTAGTAGATAATATATATGTAAGATTAAACACAGAAGTTTATGGCGGACCTATATTAAATACTTGGATGGATAGACCTCTAGCTGTAGCTGGTAGGGTAACTTTGCGAGGCGAAAATACTTTATATCCAGAAACTAAGTTAGTGAATATTAATAAGCCTATAATGATAATTCCTAATTTAGCTATTCATATGAATAGAGAAATAAACACTGGATTTGAACTAAATAAACAAAAGGATACATTGCCACTTTTATCAATGGTAAATGAAGAATTAGAAAAAAATAATTATCTTATGAATGCCATTGCAAAAGAATTATCTGTAGAACTTAAACAAATCATAGACTTTGATTTATTCCTTTATGAATACGAAAAGGGATCAATTATCGGTTTAAACAATGAATTTATTTCAAGCTCAAGATTAGATGATTTAGCTATGGTACATGCAGGAATAAGGGCGTTATCTAAAACATCTGCCGTAGAGGCAACAAATGTAATGGTTTGTTTTGATAACGAAGAGGTTGGAAGTGCAACTAAGCAAGGCGCGGACTCAAATATGCTACTTAATATATTAGAGCGAATTACAATATCTTTAGACAAAAATAGAGAGGATTTTTTAAGAGCTATTTCTAAATCCTTTATAATATCTGCTGATAATGCACATGCGCTTCATCCTAATAGTCCAGAAAAAAATGATCCAACAAATAAGCCTTACATGAATAAGGGCCCAGTTATAAAAATAAGTGCCAATCAAAGTTACACCACTGACAGTAACTCTGATGCGGTTTATGAATTAGTTTGCGAAAAAGCAGGAGTTCCTGTGCAAAAATTTGTTAATCGCTCTGATGCACGTGGTGGATCAACTATAGGACCAATATCTTCAACTCATCTAAACATACGCTCAGTAGATATGGGAAGCCCAACTCTAGCTATGCATTCTATTAGGGAATTAGGGGGAGTAATGGACCATTTTTATGTTATAAAATCCTTTGAAGAATTTTATAAAATTTAATACTAATAGAACTAAGCCATAAATAAACAAAAACCTCACAATATTTAGTTGTGAGGTTTTTGTTATTTTTACTAATAATTAAGCAGTTAGTTGGAGATAATAATTTCATCTAGTCCTAAAAACTTACAAATATTATTAACAAAAAGTGTTAAAGGGGTGTTTATAATGTCATATGTTACATTAGGGGCAATAGTCGTGATAGGTATTTTAATTTACATAGTAGTGAGAAAAAATCTAAATCATTACGAAGAAGAAAATTTATTAAAAGATGTGCCATCCATAAATGTGAATAAAGAAGATTTAGAAAAACATGCCTTTGAAATAGCACGCCATTACTCTGATGTCAAAAATACTAATTGCAAGAAAAAGCTTATTAGTAATTTGGATAGAAGTTATGAAATAATTTTAAACGGTTACGAGAATATAGATAAAGAGGGTAAAGATAAAAAAGAGGTATTACCTGCTGCAGAATGGCTTATTGATAATCTCTACTTGATAGAGAAAGAGTATAAGAGCATAAAATATAATATGCCACAAACATATTATAAAGACTTACCTGTAATATGCAAAGGAGTAATGAAGGGATATCCAAGAGTTTATCATATTGTAATTGAAATAGTCTCTCACACCGATGGGAGAATGGATGAAGCAATTATATCAAACTTTATTAGTGCGTACCAAAAG
Organism: Clostridium sp.; assembly: GCF_036569345.1. Lineage (GTDB taxonomy): Bacteria > Bacillota > Clostridia > Clostridiales > Clostridiaceae > Clostridium_AD. The sequence continues at coordinate 33,745 of NZ_DATCQT010000172.1, read as the reverse complement.
AACACCATACTGACGTCTGGTGAACTTTGGGCAATTCCTATAATGCTGAAAATAGCATTAATTCAAAATATTAGTAAGATAACAGAAAAAGTTATTAAAGCGGAGCTGGATAAAAAAGAAGCAGAATTAGTTGCTGAACGGTTAATTAATGCTTATTCTGAAGGCAGGATTAGTACAGAGATATCATTATTAAATAGTCAAAAGTATACTTTTAATTTTCATTTTACAGAAAAATTATTAAAATTATTAAGAGATAATGGTATTGATTCTAAAGAAATATATGATTTTATAGATGAAAAGCTTGTAGCACAGGAAACAAGTTCTGAAAAAATTATAGCTCTAGAACATCAAATAGAAGCTAATTTTGAAATATCTATGGCAAATTCTATTAATAGTATAAGAGTCATCGAAGGTTTAAATTGGAAAAGATATTATGAGAAATTGAGTCCTGTAGAGAATATTTTGAGAGATGATCCATCATGTATTTATGGAGAAATGGATTTTAAATCTAGAGATAAATATAGACATATAATAGAAAAAATATCTAAACATACAAGACTTCCAGAGTCCTATATAGCAAAAAAAGCTATTGAATGTTGTAGTGAAAGTAAGGACTTAGAAAATAAGACCTATAAAAAGCATGTTGGATATTATTTGATAGATGATGGTCAACAGGAACTAAAAGAAAAAATAGGTTATAAAAACACTGGTATACAAGACATTAAAAGTAACTTGAAGAAAAATATAGAAAATTATTATATAGGTACTATTATTACGTTTACCATGTTAATAGTATATCTAATTATTTCTAGTAGTCTATTAAATGATAATGATAAAGATCTATGGAGATATGTTCTAGCCGTAATTGTTATATTAGTGCCTTGTAGCGAAATAGTAATATCAATTTTCAACTGGAGTGTAAGTGTTCTGACTGCGAACTCGTTTATACCTAAAATGGAGTTTAAAGAAGTAATACCAGAAGAATATAGTACGGTTGTAGTAATTCCAACTTTATTAAATAATACTAGTAGGGTAGTGGAATTAATAAATGACTTAGAAGTATATTATTTAGCTAATGCTCAAAAAAATTTGTATTTTGCATTACTCGGAGATTTTAAGGATAGTGATACGCAGGAGGAGCAAGAAGATAGAGTTATAGTTGATGTTGGGCTTTTAGAAATAGAAAAATTAAATAAAAAGTATTGTAGTTCTGAAAAAAAGATATTTTTCTTTTTAAATAGAGTAAGGCTGTACAATAAAAAAGAAAACAAGTGGATTGGTTTCGAGAGAAAACGTGGAAAACTTATGGAGTTTAATGATTTTTTAAGAGGTAACGATAATACTAGTTACAATACAATAAGCAGCAATGCTAAGCAACTAAGAAAGGTCAAATATGTTATTACGTTAGATGCAGACACAAAACTTCCGAGGGACTCTGCCAAAAAATTAATTGGTTCTATGGCACATCCATTAAATAATGCTGTTATAAATAATAGTAAAAAGAAAGTGGATAGAGGTTATGGGTTAATGCAACCTAGAATAGGAGTGTCTATTCTTAGCGCAAACAAAACACTATTTTCAAAAATATTTTCTGGTGAAACAGGTATAGACATTTATACTACTGCAGTGTCTGATGTATATCAGGATTTATTTGGAGAAGGAATTTTTACTGGAAAAGGGATTTATAATGTAGATGTTTTTAATTATATGTTAAAAGGAGAAATACCTGAAAATACTGTGTTAAGTCATGATTTGTTAGAGGGGTCATATGTTAGGACCGCATTAGTTACGGATGTGGAATTTATAGATGGATACCCAGCTTATTACAATTCTAGTTCAATGAGATTACACAGGTGGACTAGGGGAGATTGGCAATTGTTGCCTTGGATTATGAAGGCTTCACCAATAAATAAAATATCTAGATGGAAAATATTTGATAATTTAAGAAGGAGCCTATTATCACCTTCAATTACAATATTGATAATACTTGCCTTAGGTGGAATATTGCCTGACGGTACAGATAAATGGGTTATTGCAGCCTTTGTTGCAATTTTAGCACCTATACTATTTGATGTATCAGAAGCTGTAGTTTCTCCGTCTATTGGAATAAGTTTATCAGGTAAGATTCAAAATGGTAAAATGGCTATAGAACAAGTATTTTTGATTATTTGCTTTATACCTTACCAAGCATATATGATGCTTGATGCTATAATTAGAACCCTATATAGGGTAATAGTAAGTAAAAAAAATTTACTAGAGTGGCAGACAGCAGCAGATGTTGAGGTAAAGCTAGGGAAAAGACTTAAAGATTTTATAGCTTCTATGTGGATTGGTAGTGCAGTTTCACTATTAATTTTGTTTCTAGCATTTAATTCAAGTATGAGTATTGGATTTCTTAGTATTCCTTCTTGTATACTTTGGTTTTTAAGTCCCTTAATTGCATATGGTATAAGTCGAGATAGAAGCTTAGAAACATTTGAAATAAAGGAAGAAGAAAAGATTTTTTTAAGGAAGTTAAGCAGGAAAACCTGGGCCTATTTTGAGGATTTTGTAAATGATGAAAATAATTGGCTTGGTCCAGATAATTACCAAGAAGACCCGCCTAATGGATTAGCTCACAGAACTTCACCAACCAATATGGGCATGGAATTGACCTCCAATATTGTTGCTTACGATTTGGGATATATAGGGATCATAGAGGTGACACGCAGAATACAGAAGATTATAACATCAATGGAAGATATGGATACATACAATGGTCATTTTTATAATTGGTATGATACTAAAACTAAGACTCCACTTTATCCTAGATATGTATCTACTGTAGATAGTGGAAATTTAGTTGGTTACCTTTGGGTAGTCTCCCAAGCATTAGATGAGTATTTAAGTTATCCAATATTTAGCCTTTCTAAAGCCAAGGGTTTGCAAGATGTATTAAGGCTGGCTAGTGAAGAAACGGAAAATTATAAAGAAGTAAAAGAATTATATTCTGGAGTTATGCGTGGCATTGACAATATAACAGATTTTAACTCTTGGAAAACTATGATAATAGGTTTATCATCAATAGTTACTAAAGTGGAGAAAATCGGATTAGATAAGGAACTTTATTGGAATAAAAAACTCAAAGGTGATGTGAGTAGATTCTTAGAGGAAATAAATGAATTTTTTCCTTGGTCTGATAAAGCCTATGAAAAAAACTTTAATTTGGAAATTAATAATTCATTACGAAGCCTACAGGAAACTACAGCAATAAGTCGTATTCCAGAGAAAATAAATGAAATATTAAATATGGTGAAAAATGATTTAAAAAGTGATGAAGCTTTAGCAAAATTGAAAATTTTATTGAAACATACAAAAGAAAAATCTCAAATGATCATTAAGACCATAGAGTGTTTAAAAGAAAGAATAAACGTTATGGCAGAAGCTACTGATTTTAAAATGTTATATGATGAAGACAGAGAACTTCTTAAAATTGGATATGACGTTGAGAGTGATAGTCTAGGTAGGAGTTATTATGATTTATTAGCCTCTGAGTCAAGGCAGGCTAGCTTTGTGGCCATAGCAAAAGGAGATGTTCCTAAAAAACATTGGTTTAAGCTTGGTAGGTCTATGACTCTTATGGGAAAAAGTAAGGGACTAGTATCTTGGAGTGGAACCATGTTTGAATATATGATGCCCTTACTCATAATGAGAAATTATCCGGGGACAATGTTTGATGAAACTTACAAAGCAGTAATTGGTGCTCAAAAAAAATATTGTTATGAGCGAGGGGTACCTTTTGGAATCTCTGAATCTGCATTTTATAATTTTGATTTAAATTCAAATTACCAATACAAGGCATTTGGAGTAGCTGGAGTAGGGTTAAAGTCAGGACTTGAAAATGAATTGGTTATTGCACCATATTCTACTGTTATGGCACTTCAAACTGATTTTAGAGGAGCTTATGATAATCTACTAAAACTTACTGCTGAAGGACTTGGTGGAACTTACGGTTTTTATGAGGCTGTAGATTATACTAAAAGCAGAATGTCTAAAGATGAGCCTAAGGCCATTATTAAATGTTTTATGATTCATCATGAAGGAATGAGTTTAATGGCTTTAGATAATGTATTGTTAAATAATATTCTTCAAAAAAGATTTCATGCTTTGCCAAAGGTCAAAGCTACGGAGCTATTACTTCAAGAGAAAATTTCTAAGAGAGTTGTATATGATAGAAAATATAATTTTAATTTACCAGGTACTACTACAGGAAAACAAAAGATTATAGTTAGAAAATACACTACGGCGAAAACTGAAACACCAGAAACACATTTAATTTCTAATGGAAGTTATTCGTTAATGATTTCAAACAGTGGAGCAGGGTATGCTCTGCGAGATAAAACTATGATTTATAGATGGAAGGAAGATGTCACAAAAGACAATACGGGCATGTTCGTGTATATCAAGGATGTGGACGAAAATGAATACTTTAGTGCGGCTTATGAACCTTGTGAAAAAGTAGCTGACAGATATGAAGTAACCTTTTCATTAGACAAAGCAGAATTTACAAGGAGTGATAATAATATTTCTACTCGCATGGAAATTACTGTGTCAACAGAAGATGATTCAGAGGTAAGAAGATTATCAATTACAAATAATACTACCGTGAGTAAATATTTAGAGATAACAAGCTATTTAGAAGTAACATTAGCTCACTATGATGCGGATATAGTTCATCCTGCATTTGGCAATCTGTTTGTAAAAACAGAATATGTGGATAATCCTAGCTGCATCCTGGCTACTAGAAGACCTAGATCTAAGGGAGGAAAACAACCTTGGATTATGCAGACTGTTGCAATAGAAGGAATTACCATGGGAACTATTCAATATGAGACTAGCAGAGCTAATTTTATAGGGCGTGGAGAAAACACAACACATCCTATAAGTATGAAACCTGGCTCAACTTTATCTAATACTGTTGGAGCGGTGCTCGATCCTATAGTGAGTGTGAGAAGAAAGGTTAAGATAAAACCTGGTGAAACCTGTATTATAGCATTCACCACTTCAATAGCTAATAGTAAGGAAGAAGTAATAAGTTTAGCTAAAAAATATAGTGAGTTTCATAATATAAACAGGGTATTTGAATTAGCGTGGAGTCAAACTCAGGTAGATATGAAATATTTAGGTATAAAATCCACACAAGCGAATTTATATCAGGTTATGGCTTCTAAAATTTTATTCCTAAATTCCACGTTTAAACAAAGAGGAGAATATATAGTAAATGTTAAAAAGAGTCAATTTACACTTTGGGGATATGGTATTTCAGGAGATTTGCCTATAATTCTTCTTATAGTACGCGAGAGTAAAGATAAAGACCTAGTTCGCCAACTTTTAAACGCCCATGAGTATTTAAGTCTTAAAGGGCTAATAATTGACTTGGTTATAATAAATCTTCAAAAGACATCATATGATCAACCGCTACAAACTGATATTAAGGATTTAGTAGGCAGTAGCCACTTAAGAGATAAAGAAAATAAACCTGGGGGATTCTTCATACTTAATAAGGCAACTATTAATGATGAAGATATAGAACTTATGATAGCCATAGCTAGATTAGTCATAGATTCCTCCAAAGGACTGCTCGTATCTCAAATTCAGAATAAGAACAACAAAGTAGAAAAACAACCATTATTAAAAACTATAGAAAATAAATTAAAATTTAAAGGTCACAAGTTCAAATTGGAGCCATTAGAATACTTTAATGATTTAGGAGGCTTTAATGTAGAAGGTGAGAACTATACTATTCTACTAAAAGATTTTAATAATACTCCAGCACCTTGGATAAATGTAATTTCTAATGGTGATTTTGGATTCCATGTATCAGAATGCGGAGCGGCTTATACTTGGTACCAAAACAGCCGTGAAAACAAAATTACTACTTGGTCCAATGATTGGGTAAGCGATGAATGCTCAGAAGCTATATACTTGCGAGATGAAACTTTCGGTAATGTGTGGAGTATTACTCCTAAACCTATAAGAGATGGTGGAGAATACTTAATTGAGCATGGATTTGGATATTCAAGCTTTAAACATGAGGCTTGTGGAATTATGGGTGAAGTAACAATGTTTGTGCCTATGGGGCATAATGTGAAGTTATGTAAAATAAAATTGAAAAATAACAGTGATATAGCTCGAGATTTGAGTATAACTTATTATGCAGAAATTGTAATGGGAGTTGTACGAGAGCACACTGCGCAGCACATTGTTACTTACTTGAATGAAGAAAATGAATATATATATGCTACAAATTCTTATAACCATAGTTTTGGTAAACTCAATGCTTTCTTGAAATTAGTTGGAGGCGAAGATCAAAGTTTTACTGGCAACAGAAGCGAATTTTTAGGCAGAGGAGGAAGCGTTGAGGACCCTGAGGTTCTAAAGAGAATAAGACTTTCAAATAGTGTAGGAGCTGGATTAGATCCATGTCTTGCAGTTACTTCAAAAATTCATATAGATTCTAACACAGAAATCGAATTAATAGCAATGCTCGGTGAAGATGAAAATATAGATGAAATTTCTAACATTATAAAGGAATTTTCAGAATATGACAGAGTGGAGCTTGAATTAGAGAATGTGAAAAAATACTGGAACAAGTTACTTCATACGGTGCAAGTCAAGACCCCAGATAAGAGTATGGATTTAATGCTTAATGGGTGGCTTATGTACCAAACTGTAGCATGTAGATTATGGTCCAGAACTGCTTTTTATCAATCTGGTGGAGCTTATGGCTTTAGAGATCAGCTTCAAGATGTAATGTCACTAAGTTTGATTGAGCCTATTATGACTAGAAAACAAATTATATATAGTGCATCAAGACAATTTGTTGAAGGTGATGTGCAACATTGGTGGCATCCAGTTGTAGACAGTGGAATAAGAACCAGATTCTCTGATGACTTATTATGGTTACCCTATGTTACTATGGATTATATAAAAAATACTGGAGATTTCGATATTCTTAATGAAGAGGCTAAGTATTTAATGGATACGCCACTAGCTGAAGGCGAAGACGAAAGATATAGTATTTCAGGAAAGTCAGATTTCACAGGGAGTATATATGAACACTGCATAAAAGCAATAGATAAAAGCCTTAAATTCGGTTCTCATAACATTCCACTAATGGGAAGTGGAGATTGGAATGATGGAATGAGTACCGTAGGTAATAAAGGCATGGGTGAGAGTGTATGGCTTGGATGGTTCTTGTATGATATACTTGGAAATTTCATTGAAGCTTGCTCATATAAAAAAGATGATGAAAGACTTAAAAAATACAAGGATAAACAAGAATATATAAGGGTAAACTTAGAGGAAAATGCATGGGATGGCAATTGGTATAGGAGAGCTTATTTTGATGATGGCACACCACTTGGTTCCTCTCAAAACGAAGAGTGTAAAATTGATTCCTTATCTCAATCTTGGGCAGTTATTTCAGGAGCTGCAAATAAAGAAAGAGCACAAGAGGCAATGGAGTCATTAGAACGCTACTTAATAAAAGAAGATAATGGAATGATCTTACTTTTAACACCACCTTTTAACAAATCTACTTTGGAGCCAGGTTATATCAAAGGTTATGTACCTGGAGTTAGAGAAAATGGTGGTCAATATACGCATGCTGCAACTTGGGTAATTCTTGCCTTTGCTAAACTTCATAAAGAAGATATGGCAGCAAAGCTCTATAATATGATAAACCCAATTAATCATACAAAAACCCTACCTGAGTGCGAGAGATATAAAACGGAACCTTATGTAATGACTGCTGATGTTTATGGAAAAGAACCTCATGTAGGAAGAGGAGGGTGGAGTTGGTATACCGGAACCTCAGGATGGATGTATAGAACTGGAATAGAAGCTATTCTAGGATTTAAACTAAAGGAGGGTAAAGGGTTCACCATAGAGCCTTGTGTACCAGAAGAATGGGGTCACTATGAGATAATTTATAAAAAAGAAAAATTTGAATATATTATTGAGGTTAAACGCCAGGGAGACAAAGGAATTTGGCTGGATGGCAAATTATGCGCCAATGGATTTGTTCCATTTAGTGATGGAGTGCATAAGGTAGAGGTTATAATTTAAAAGATGGGATGACTTCTAAGTAGAAGTCATCCCATCTTTTTTGTAAAAATTTATTTAAAACCACAATTAATCATCTGTATCCGGAATTTCTTGTCCGCCGTCATAAGTATAGTCAAACTCAACGTTAGATATATTCATAGAAACTATAGGGTCAGTTACAGGGTTTGGAAGTATAGTCGAATCCGTTTCGGAATAAGAGCGTATTTCTGTTTCGTCGTCTAATTCATAAAAATCCCTTTGGTGTGGCACATATACTTTAGTTTGATCTTCAGACATATTATTACCTCCCTTTATAAATTATAATATATATTTATAACATTTAGTGTTCCACAGAAGAGAAAAAAAATGAAGGTAATATTAGTTAAAAAATTATGATTGCATACGATGCAGTGAATTAGCATAAAGTATATAAGTAATTAATAATTTGTCTAAAAAAGAGGAATTTTTAAAAAGATGTAGAATATATATAATTACTATCAATAAATAACTGTTATAGATTAAAAGATAATAATAAGTATTTATTGAGCTCTAAATTTAAAGGAGGAATATAAATGACAGAATTAAGACAGATCTACAAATGCGAAATATGTGGTAACATAGTTGAGGTTGTTCATAATTCAGGTGGGACTTTAGTCTGTTGTGGACAAAATATGACACTTAAATTAGAGAATACCCAGGACGCTGCAGTTGAAAAACATGTTCCTGTAGTTGAGAAAATAGAAGGTGGAATAAAAGTTAAGGTTGGAGCAGTTGAGCACCCAATGCTTGAAGCACATCATATTGAATTTATTGAAGTACACACAGCAAATAAAGTGTATAGAAAATTCTTAAAAGTAGGCGAGAAACCAGAAGCAGAATTTAAAATAGAAGAAGAAGTGTTATATGTAAGAGAATATTGCAATTTACATGGTCTTTGGAAAGCATAAAATTTGAATTTTATGTTGACAATTTAACTAAATAGGCATAAAATATTTATAAGACATTTTAAATGTCTTATAAATATTTTAGTCTTTGATGAGAAGTAAGTAAATTTGAAAACAAATTCACAGAGAGTCGTAGTGGGGTATTTACTTTAATGTCCTAAGGTGGAATTACGATAATTATGTTTAAATTGAATGGGTCTCTGAGATTCGGGATGAAATGCAGTAGTCCTTGACGTAAGCCTTACGTTACAAAGGTAGGATATGAATGTATCTGTTTGAGTAGAAGCTTTATTGTAGCGTCTAAGTATTAGGTGGTACCGTGTAAATACGCCCTATGGATTTATCCATAGGGCTTTTTTTATATTTTAGGAGATGATTATTTTGGAAAATAATAAAAAAGTAATATTTAGTGGAATTCAACCCTCGGGTGAATTAACATTGGGAAATTATTTAGGAGCTATAAAAAACTGGGTTAAATTACAAGAAGAATATGAATGTTATTTCTGTGTGGTGGATTTACACGCCATAACAGTAAAGCAAGAACCAAAGGATTTGAGAAAAAGAACCTTAGAAGTATTAGCTATTTACTTAGCTTCAGGGATTGATCCTGAGAAAAATACTATGTTTATTCAATCACATGTGTCCGCACATAGTGAAGCCGCTTGGCTTTTAACTTGTTCTACTTACATGGGGGAATTAAGCAGAATGACCCAATTTAAAGAGAAATCTAAAAATAGTGAAAGTGTAGGAGCAGGATTATTGACATATCCAGTCCTAATGGCAGCAGATATTTTATTATATCAAACTAATTTAGTGCCTGTAGGAAAAGATCAAACTCAACATCTTGAAATTGCAAGAGATATAGCTGAAAGATTTAATAAAACGTATAGTGATACGTTCGTAATACCTGAACCATATATAGGTAAATCAGGAGCTAAGGTAATGGACTTACAAGAACCAACTAAGAAAATGTCTAAATCAGGAGAAAATATAAATGGATTCATTTTAATAATGGACCCACCTGAAGTTATAAGAAAAAAAGTGAATAGGGCAGTTACAGATAGCTTAGGAGTTGTTAAGTATAATGATGAACAATTAGGCGTTAAGAATTTAATGACCATACTAATGGCTATAACCAATATGTCTGTAGAAGAAATAGAAGAAAAATATGAAGGATTAGGTTATTCTCAATTTAAAAAAGATGTAGCAGAGGCAATAGTTGCAGAACTTGAACCTATACAGATTAAGATTAACGAATACACGGGGAAAAAAGCTTATTTAGAGGAAATTTATAAAAAAGGCTCGGAGAAAGCTAATTATGTTGCTAATAAAACGTTAAGGAAAATGCAAAAGAAAATAGGATTTATACCAAGGTAAAGTATAAGATTCCCCTGCGTGATTTGCAAACGAGCTTGAAACAGAAAATTCCATTAAGAAATTCTAATCTTTTGCTCCAATAAAATTCTCTACCGTTCACACTCGACGTCCTGTCTCGGGTTCACTAGCTTCCACGTCCTGTGGAAGCTCACGAGAATTTTATTTACGCAAAAGAAGAATTTCTAAATGGAATTTCAATGTTTCTTCGCTTCTTATTGCAAAGCACTCCGGGGAAATTACATACTGTTATTAATGGATCCCTACGGGTAGTGCAAGTGCAAGGCCAATTGAAGGTAAAATATAGAATTCGATGGCATTCACATTGGTTGACGGGTAACTATGGGTGCTTCTTGAGGGCACATAACAATTATTAATAGTTGTTATGTGCCCTAAGAAGTTGTAAGGGTTATTCATTATATATAATATTTGTGATGTATGGTTGTTTAAGGATAAAGGGTATAGGAATTAACTTATAGTACAACCTTAGTTGACAGATATGGTGATAAAAGCTAAAATTGATAGGTAGAGAAATGATAAGTGAAATTTTAGAATCACTAGAAGCTTTGAGAGTGGTTGCTTAAATATATATAAATGTACATAACAAAAAAAGAAAAAAGGAGCGCGATGATCTTGGCGGATTACATAAAAGAGATTCAAAAGAGAAGAACATTTGCTATAATTTCCCATCCTGATGCTGGTAAAACTACGCTTACAGAAAAGTTATTATTATATGGAGGCGCAATTAGGCTTGCAGGTTCAGTTAAAGCTAGAAAAACAACTAAACATGCGGTTTCTGATTGGATGGAGATAGAAAAACAAAGAGGTATTTCCGTTACGTCTTCAGTTATGCAATTTAATTATAATGATTTTTGTATAAATATACTTGATACACCAGGGCATCAAGATTTTAGTGAAGATACTTATAGAACCCTTATGGCGGCAGATAGTGCAGTAATGATTATTGATGGTGCAAAAGGAGTAGAGGCACAAACAAGAAAACTATTCCATGTATGTAGCATTAGAGAAATACCTATCTTTACCTTTATTAACAAGATGGATAGAGAAACTAGAGATATCTTTGAACTTATGGAAGAAATCGAGAATGAGTTTGGAATTAGATCTTATCCAATGAATTGGCCTATAGGTTGTGGCGTAGATTTTAAAGGTGTTTACGATAGACGTACAAAGGAAATCATTGTTTTTGATGATGGTAAACATGGCCAAATTGAAGCTAAAGAAACAAAAATAAATGTTAATGATGAAAAGGCAATTGAACTTATTGGAGATGATCTATATAAAAAGCTTATGGAAGATATGGAGCTTTTAGATGTAGCGGGAGATGATTTTGATCTAGTAAAAGTAGCTAATGGGGAGCTTACACCAGTATTTTTTGGAAGCGCTTCAACTAATTTTGGGGTTGAACCATTTTTAGATAACTTTTTAAAGTTAACATCATCTCCACTACCAAGAAATTCAAGCATAGGAAAAATTGATGTTTTTAGTAAAGACTTTTCTGCTTTCGTATTTAAAATTCAGGCTAATATGAATAAAGCTCACAGGGATAGAATTGCTTTTATGAGGATTTGTTCTGGTGAGTTTGAAAAAGGCATGGATGTTTATCATGTGCAAGGTGGTAATAAAATAAAATTAGCGCAACCTCAACAATTTTTAGCACAAGAGAGGGAAATAGTGGATAAGGCTTATGCGGGCGATATTATTGGAGTATTTGATCCAGGTATATTTAGCATAGGAGATACGATATGTTCTTCTTCTAATAAATTTCAGTTTGAGGGAATACCAACTTTTGCTCCAGAACATTTTGCAAGAGTGAGAACTGTTGATACTATGAAGAGAAAGCAATTTATTAAGGGAGTAACCCAAATAGCTCAAGAAGGTGCAATCCAAGTATTTAAGGAACTTCATATAGGGATTGAACAAATTATAGTGGGAGTTGTAGGGGTATTACAGTTTGAAGTACTAGAATTCAGACTTAAAAATGAATATGGTGTAGATATTAAAATTGAAAGGTTAGCGTTTAATCATATAAGGTGGATTGAAAATAGTAAATTAGATAAAGAAAAACTTAACTTGACTAGTGATGCTAGATTAGTTAAAGATTTTAAGGATAGAGACCTATTATTATTCCAAAATGATTGGGGTATTAGTTGGGCGTTAGAGCATAATAAAGGCTTGATTTTATCAGATGTAAGTAAAAATAACGACTAATATGAAAATAAAAGAAAAATCTCTTGAAATAATTTCAAGAGATTTTTCTGCGTTTAATATTTTTTATTACATGGTTTTTCTTTTGTTAGATAATACGTCAATTACAAATACAATTGTAGCAATTACAAGTAGAATATTAATTAAACTTCCACCTTTACTAAAAAGTACTCCCATCAACCAAAATAACACTACAAATCCACCTAACCAACGTAAAAAAGGCATATTTTAACCTCCATTTATCAAAATAACAATTTAATGAAATTCTAAAATTTATTAAGGTAGATTCTTCTACTAGAGTAGGACTCGTCTACTAGAGTAGAGCTCTTCTACTAGAGTAGCTTATCTACTTGAGCAGATTAATTCATTAAAATGGTTTGAATTGAATTATATCTATGTTTAATGATTAAACTATATAAATATCATATATAGTATGTATTACTTAAGCAATGTATATGCAAAAAGAAATATGAAATTAAATTTAAAAATAGTGTATGCATACATTTGATAAATTATAGTTATTGTATATAATAGTAATAGAGTAAAGCTTAAAAATATTGAAAATTAAATTGTATTTAAATTAAAAGCGTAGGGGGAGAAAATGGAAAATAGAGTATCAGCAATAAAAACAATTGACATAGTACAAATTGGAATTATGTCCGCTATTATATACATTGCAACATATCTAATAAAAATACCCGTTGGAAACAGCGCTGTATTCCATGTAGGAGATAGTATGGTATATCTAGCTGCCATATTACTAGGAAAGAAAAAGGGCGTTATAGCTGCTGCACTTGGCATGACTATATTTGATTTAACAACACCTTGGTTCTACTGGGCACCGTTTACACTGATTGTAAAAGGTGGAATGGCATATATTACAGCTGTGATAGCATACAGAACTGGGTATAAAGGAGATAATTTGTGGAACAATCTATTAGCATTTGTAGTTGCGGGTGCATGGATGGTTTTGGGGTATTTACTTTCAGGTTTTATAGTATACAAACTAATTTCAAACAATGCACTACTAGCGCTTGCAGACATTCCTGCAAATATAGGTCAAATTATTGTTGGCATTGCCCTTGCATTGCCATTATCCATGACTTTGGTTAAATATAATAAAAAACATGGATTTATAAATTAGTAAAAAATGGCTGTCTCAAAATAGAAATTTCTATTGCGAGATGGCTCTTTTTTTAATCATATTTAAAACAATTAATCAGTATGATACTCTATTTTTTAGGATATGCTTTAGAAGCATTTTTTGTTTTAATATAGAATACACTAAAAATTATTGTTGGTATCAATATGAAACTCACTACAGAAAAATAGACGTATATATTTAAAAATTTATATAATATTAATACTTTAGCAGAAATGAAATAGGAAATTATGAATACAAATAAAGTAATCATATATATCCAGTATTTATTGAAGAAAGAAAGTTTTTTAGATAATAGTAGTATAGCATTTAGCGCTAATACATATTTTATAAACCATCCACCTACCATTTGAAGCATTACATAAAACTCTCCTCCCTCTATAATGCTGAAATAATCTACTAACTGGGTTTGTATGAGCTTGGGATAATTAAGGGACAAAACTCTAGCTATGGAGAAGGTACTTAAAAGACCTATACTTGCGAAAATCTCCATTTGTATTACAATCAATATTGCAATAATGCAATGTTTTGTAATTTTTGATTTATTATATACTTTAGAGAAAAATGGAATGCAAATAGCTATACTACCATAACATCCTAGTGCCTTTATTATAGATAAAACAAAAGATTTGCTTACTCCATTCGCCATTATAGGAAGTAAGTAACTATATTTTTTATATTTAGCTGTAAGAATTGCTAGGTTTATACCTGCAAACATAATAAGGGATATACCAATAATAGTAACTATAATTATTGCCCTCGTACCCTTTTTTGTAATATATATGGCAGGTATTAATATAAACAAGAGTAAAAACCAAGGCGGAGTAGCTGAAAGTATATTTAAGTGCATGGCATTTGCCTCTACTGAGGAACTTTCTATTAGGCTTACAATCAAAGTTATAATAAATAAAATTAAAAAAATGTCTCCAGTAGTTTTACCTAAAGCTTTATGGTATATTTTATCCATATCATAGCAATTAGTCTTTTTACAAACGAAAAGTAAATAAATGAAATAAATAAATAAGAAAATAGAGGCAATAATAACAGCAATCCAGGAATCTCTACCTCCATTTACAATGAATACATTTGGGTAAGTTTTCATCGCTACGATAGAGGTTCCCCATATTATGAACATCAAATGTTTTGTATTTAACTTATCCATTTTATCTTCGTGCCCCCTTTCTGTTTTTGATTTTACACAGTATAATTAAAATTTGTATCTTATTAGTAGTATTTCCCTATTTCAGAATATTAGACTTAAATATTAAAAAATTCTAGAATATTAAACTTGAACATTACAAACAATAAATTGGGTGATTAAAATGGAAAAGATAAATATTGATTATATTAAAGAAAAATTAAAGAATAGTTATGATGTAAAGTACAGAGAGATAAAATGTTCTGTAGGAATAATATACGGTGTATTTATTGATGATTTGTGTGATTCTAAATTTATTAGTGAGTATATATTTAATCCTCTAATAAGGCATAAAATTGAAACTATAGATTTAGAGTATATAAAGAAAGAGGTACTACCAGCTAACAGTATTGGAGATGTTAATAGTAATGAAGATGCTGTATACCATATATTATCTGGAGATTTGGTTCTAATATTTTCTTTTACTGATAAATCATTTTATTGTGAGGCTAAAGGGTATGTGAGGCGGTCTGTGGCAGTACCCCCTACAGAAAATGTAATTAAAGGGCCGAGAGAAGGATTTACGGAGGCTTTTGTAGATAATGTATCGCTAATAAGACGAAAAATAAAAAATCCAGGGTTGAAATTCGAGACCATAATTTTAGGCGATAAATCTAATACAGTAACTATAATATGCTACATAGAAGGTGTGGCACCTAAGAAGCTTGTTGATTATATAAGAAAAAAGGTGACTAATATAAAATTAGAGTTTATATTAGACACGAATTATATTGAAGAGGAATTAAAAAATAAGCACACAGCTTTTGACACAATAGGAAGTACCGAAAAACCAGATGTTGCAGCAGCAAAGTTGTTAGAAGGTAAAATAGCAATAATTGTAGATGGAACTCCTTTTGTAATTACTGCACCATATTTTTTTATAGATAATTTTCAAACACCAGATGATTATTATTCAAATATGTATTTTTCTAATATTTCAAGAATTATGAGAGTGGTTAGTTTCTGCATTGCTAGCCTTTTGTCGGGGCTATATTTGGCCTTTTCTACTTATCATTTTTCGCTTATCCCAACGGCAATCACTTTAAAACTCGCAAATTCTAGAGCTGACATACCCCTTCCTACTATTTTAGAGTTATTATTAATGACTTTTTTCTTTCAATTACTTAGAGAGGCAGGAATAAGATTACCTCAATCAATAGGTCAGGCAATGAGTATTGTTGGGGCCTTAGTTTTAGGGGATGCTGCAGTTGGAGCAGGTTTAGCATCACAAAGTACTATAGTAATTGTGGCACTATCGTCTATAGCTTCATTTTTAGTGCCTAAGCTTTACGGAGCACTATCCATATGGAATATAATTATTATTATATTTTCTGCAGTTCTAGGACTCCCAGGATTTTACATTGCATTTTTTATTTTTATTTCACATATGGCGGGACTTGAAAGTTGCGGATATCCATATTTATTTCCATTAGGTACATTAGAAAGTTTTAAATTTAAGGATTTATTATATAGAAAAGATCTTAGTAAAATATCTAATAGTATTTTTGATAGGGATGACTATAATGAATAAGTGTAAAAAAATATTAGTTATGACTTGTATAATAATGAATTGTTTTATTATGTCATCATGTTTTAGTTATAAGGATATTAATAGGGTTTTATTTGTTACTGCCGTGATGATAGATGTGGATCATAATGGAAATCCTATCTTGTATGCTGAAGTCTTTAAGGGAGTTAGAGGATCAGCATCAGCGGGTGCAGGGATGGACAAAAGAATCTTATTTAAAGGAAATGGTAAAACAATGTTTGAAGCCGTTAGAGATATGAATGCTATTGCTAGTTATAAATTAAATTGGACACAAAATAAAGCCATAATATTTACTCAAGCGGCTGCGGAATATGGCGTTGAAGATTTTATAGATTTTTTAGACCGTGATGAAGAATTACTTTTAAGGCCGTATATTGCAGTATATGTAGGGGATCCAGAGAAACTCATGAAGATTGATATTGTTCAAGAAAAATATATTGGATTACTTTTAGTGCAAATTATAGAAAATATTAAAACAACTTCAAGAGCTATCACATTAACCTTTAATGATTTTTACAATCAAAGAACATTTGGCGATAAAGCAAATGTAGTACCTATAATAGATATTAAAAAAGATGCTATAGATGCAAAATTAGAAATAAACGGTGGAGCAGTAATTAAAAATGATAGGATGATTAGTATATTAGAAAGAGGTGAAGGTGAAGGTTTTAGTTTCTTAATAAATGATATTTCAGGTGGTACCTTAGAAGTAACTAACCCTCTTGATATTAACAAATTTGTAACTTTAGAAATTTTAAAAAGTAAAACTAAGACAGAAGTTAGCTATGATGGTAAGATTGTTCATTTAAAAAAGCAGATTAAAGTTAAGGTGGATTTTGGGGAGGCTCAAAAAAGTATTGTATTTACAAAGGAGAATATCAATAAAATTCAAGAACAAGCAGAAAAAAATATTGAAGATGCATGTAACTCTATATTTGCAAAATATAAGGGATTAGGAGTGGATATTTTTGATATACAGGAACAATTTGATGAAAAGTACCCCAAAATAAAAATTCAAGGTGATATTATTAATAAAACTGAGTTAAAGATGGAAGTAAAAGTACAAATAATGAACATTGGGGATACTAAAAATTTTCAATAGTTTGTTTTGAATATATGATTTCTTTTATACAACAAAAGGCGATGGTATTCCATCGTCTTTTGTTGTAAACTATAATTATATTTGAACATTGTATAACTTTAAACATAATATATTATTATAGCGCGTTTGGGGTGAAATATATGGATACCAAAAGAATTAGTTTGTTGTTAAAGAGGGATGAGGGTACAAAATTAGATTATAAGTTGAAAATTGATATATTAATGGAAAGTGGTAAAAAGGAATTAGCTAAGGACGTATGTGCTATAGCAAACTCCCGTGGAGGAAGAGGATACATTATTATTGGAGTGGAAGATAAAACAAAAATAATTATAGGCATTAATGATTATGAGTTTAAAGAAGAACAAATACAACAAATTATTAGTTCAAGATGTGAACCACCTATTCCAGTATCTATAGAGTTTGTAGTACATCAAAGTAAAAATTTAGCTATCATAACCATATATGATGGTGGTCAGAAACCATATCAATTAAGAGAAAATGGGGCTTTTTACATTAGGCGAGGTTCTACAACAGATACCATGCGCAAAGAAGAATTGATTTCCTGTTTACAAGAAAATTTCAGCCTCAATATCGAAACTATGCCTATTATAAATAGTGATACTAATAGTTTGGATTTTAACATAATAAATAAGTTTTTTTTAAGTAAGGGCATTTTAGTAAATGACAGCAACAAGTTAGAATTTATGGACAATGCAGGAATAGCCTTTGTTGAAAGAGATTATAACAAAAGGGTAGTGACCCTGGGAGGGTTATTAGTATTTTCTTCAGTTAATAGTATTTATTTACCTCATAATATGATAAAGATTGTAAATAAGGTAAATGATAACTTTGATGAGGTTACAATTGTACAGGGGAACTTATTAGACATGTTAGATAGGGTAGAAGAATTTTTTAAAAAGATATTCCCATTAAATTATCCTATAGGTGCAGTCCATGAGGCCGTAAAAAATGCGATCCTTTATAGGGATTATACTATATTTTATAAGGAAATCGAAATATTAGTAAGCTACAACAGTGTAAGTGTAGTTAGTCCTGGAAATTTATTTTTTTCAACTGAAATTAATCGTCATAATTATTTAAAAAGGAATATGTGGATATATGATAAGTTAATAGCATTAGATGATAGAAAAAGGTTTGCTAAATCTGGAAGAGGTTTTGCGAGGATGAAAAAAGCTTTTATTAAATATGGTAAAATTATATTTGTAGATTCAAAGGATGATAATACTTTTAAAGTTATTTTTCCAGGAATTAAAAATTTTATTTAAATTTGATTTAGTGTTAGATAGGTTTTTAACGATATATTTATAGGTTAGGGAGAATATGATTGCAAATTAGCGTAATAAGCAGATAGATGTGTATAAACACAGAAAATGAGTGGTTAGGGTACTTGATATACTTTAAGTATATATATATAGTTAATAACATAAAAAATTATATCTAAAAGGCTATGAAAGAAAAAAGTAACTGTAAAAATTATTTAGAGAGCTAGTGGTAGGTGTGAACTAGTTAAGGAATACAGTGAAATACATTCTGGAGCTTTAAGCTGAAACAGCATCCAAGATGATGAGTAGGTAGCATCGAAGATGAAACAGCATCGAAGATGATGAGTAGGCTGAGACGGGTAGACCTTACGTTATAAGGGAAAAGCGGATTGTTAAATCAATTTGGGTGGTACCACGGAATTATTTCGTCCCTTTCATAGGGGCGTTTTTTTTATTTAAAAAAATAAATGATAATTATAATAAGGAGGAGGAATAAATTATGGAAAATGTATATGATACTCTTATTGAGCGAGGATATATAAAACAACTTACTCACGAGCAGGAAATAAAAAATATATTAGCAAAAGAAAAGGTTACATTTTATATAGGTTTTGACCCAACAGCAGATAGCTTACATATTGGTCACTTTATTGCTATGATGTTTATGGCACATATGCAAAGGGCAGGACATAGACCAATAGCATTAGTTGGCGGTGGAACTGCAATGATAGGTGATCCTTCAGGTAAAACAGATATGAGGAAAATGCTTTCAAAAGATGAGATTGATTACAATATATCCTGCATAAAATTACAACTTTCAAGGCTTATAGATTTTAAGGACGATAAAGCAATACTCGAAAATAATGCAAATTGGCTATTAAACTTAAATTATGTAGATTTTATAAGAGATATAGGGGTGCATTTTTCAGTTAACAGGATGTTAACTGCTGATTGTTTTAAGCAGAGATTAGAAAAAGGGTTATCTTTTCTTGAGTTTAATTACATGCTAATGCAAGGATATGACTTTTTAATGCTAAATCAAAAATATGGATGTACTATGCAATTAGGTGGAGATGATCAATGGTCTAACATAATTGCAGGAATGGAACTAATAAGAAAAAAAGAAAGCAAATCTTCTTATGGGATGACTTGTGCATTACTTACTAATAGTGAAGGCAAGAAGATGGGGAAAACGGAAAACGGTGCTTTATGGCTTGACGCAAATAAAACATCCCCTTATGATTTTTATCAATACTGGAGAAATATTGCAGATTCAGATGTAGAAAAATGTCTATCACTACTTACTTTTGTATCAATGGATGAGGTGCGACGATTAGGTGCTTTAAAGGATGAAAAAATCAATGAGGCAAAAAAAGTTTTAGCTTATGAGGTTACAAAACTTATCCATGGAGAAGCAGAAGCTATTAAGGCTGAGACAGCAGCAGAGGCTTTATTTGGTGGTGGAAGTAATATGAGTAGCATACCTACGATTTCTATACCAATAGACATGAAGGGTGCAGGGATAATGGATATATTAGTCTACACTAAAGTAGTGCCTTCTAAAGCAGAAGCTAGAAGACTAATTGAACAGGGTGGTTTAACTATTAATGAAACAAAAATAGAAGATAAAAATGCAACACTTTTAGACGTTGATTTTGAAGCGGATAGTATACTTATTAAAAAAGGAAAGAAAAAATATTTTTCTCTGATTATAGAATAGAAAAATTTTGTGAAAGCAAGGTTAAAATTTATATTTTAACTTTGTTTTTTATTTTTGTATTTTTGTTAGGACAGTTAATAACTAAAATATAATTATTAACTGTACCCTTTAAAAAAAAATGTTTTAGACGATAATAAAACAATGATACTTTTATGAATATTGTTATGATAAAAAAATGGGAGGTGACTTATGTCGATAATTAGCAATATTTCAATTTTGCAGAATCCAGAAGCTAAAAAAGCCTTTAGTAAACTATCTTTTGAAGCTGGTGAAAGGTTCAATGCAAAAATAGTAAGTAGTGGGCAGCAAGATGGAGAAGTTAATTTAAAATTATTAGATGGATGGCAATTTCCAGCGAAACTGGATAAAGCACTTGATCAAACTATGGATGGCAGTGTGTTAAAATTTGAAGTAGAAGGTTTTGAAGATGGCAAGCTTAAGATTAAATTAGTAAATGGAGATAAAGATGGCAAAATTGTAGAAAATGACATTTTAGAAACCACCCCTAATGGGAAACCTCTAAGTGATAACAAAACAGATGCCTTGATTTTTGAGAAAATGATAAAACATGATATACCTTTAACTAAAGAGAATGTAAGTGATATAAAAAATTTAATTGATTTTAGAGAAAAAATATCTTTAAATCCTAGCAAAGAGGATATTTTTATTGACAAATATCTTAATAGTAGAAATATTGACGTTAATAGTGAAAAGGCTATTGAAATAACAAAACAATTAAAAAATTTTTTTAATGCTCTAAAGAATTTAGATATTGATGAGATATTATTATTTAAAGAAAATAACATTGAACTTACTAAAGGAAATTTTGAGAGTTTTATAAAGTTATTTAAAGGAGAGTCTGCAGTATATAATAATCTGAAAGATATAAACGACTATCTTTTAAATAGTGATACAACTAAAAATACAATAAAAAATATTGAGACCCCTTCAATTAAACAGTATCAAAATAGTTCTGAACTTAAGGGTTTTCAAGAAGACGATTTCATAAATTTTAAATTTACAAATAATAATAAAGAAATGAAACCAGATAAAATATTTAATAATAATGAACAAATTGTGGATAAAACTAAAAATTCAAATAATCCTGTTGACATAAAAAACTCAAAACAAATAATTACCCTAATAAATGAAGAGTTAAAAAGCTTAAATATAAATAACAAAATTTTAAATATTGATAATAAAGTTTTGAATTCTATAATTAATAATTTAAAATGGGATGAAAATATAAATTCAAATGATAATTTTAAATTACAAAATGGAAGTAGTTTTAATAATGACACAATAAAGACACTAGTGGATAAAATTATTAAGACAGAGCAAATAGTATTGAGTCCAGAGAATCATCTTAAATTAATAGGAAATTTAGAGGAGAAATTAAACATAAATCAAAATGCCTCTACCAGTAAGAATTTAGAAACTATAAATTCAAAAGAGAATATCCCTCAAAATAAATTACAAAAGGAAACTGTTAGTGAAATAGGGTTAGATAATAAAAATGCTATAAACACTAAGGTTAATGGTTATGGTAAAAACAATTCACTTAATGAAATTATAAATATGATAAAAAAGGAATTAAATATTTCTAGCACAGACAGTATTATAAATAATCCTAAAATTGATATACAAAATTCAAATACGGATACACTAATTAAAGAGCAAATCAAAATAAAGACTGACGAGATTAAGAATATAGTTAAATTGATCATTGAAAATAAGCTTAATCTAAAACCGGAAACATATGAGAAGGTTATGCAGGTATTTGATCAAAAACTTAATGATATAAAAATATTTAATTCTATCTCGGAACAATATTATTACTTGGATTTGCCTATAAATGTTAAAGAAAATGAATACCAATTAAAATTAATTATTAAGGATGATAGAAAAAAAGGTAAAAAGATAGATAGTAAGAATGTACAAATTGCTACTAGCGTAAAGACAATAAACATGGGAACAGTGGATGCATATATTAAAATTAATAATAATAATATGAATATTGATATTAAGTGTAATGAATTCTTTGTTAAAGTTTTGGACCTTAGTAAAGAAAAATTAAATAAAGAGTTATCTAATCTTAATTATAAAGTTAGTATTAAAGTGAATAATAAGACTAACGAGTTTACATTAGCAAATTGCGGAAAATTCTTTGACGATAGAAGTTTTAATAAAATCAATATAAAGGTATAATAGTATGAAGGCACTTTAAAAATAGTTAATAAGTGCGAATATATTTTATTTCATATGTCTAAGGCTATAACTTAAAGCATTAATGAGGTGTATTAAGATGAAAAAAATAAAAAAGGCCACTGCAATAAAATATGAACAAGGATATGATGTTCCCATAGTAACTGCAGCAGGAATAGGGTATATTGCAGATAGAATTTTGCAAAAGGCTGAGGAGAGCAATGTGACTATAGTTCAAAATGATGAATTAGCCAATTTGCTTTCAAATGTTGATATAGGGTCAGAAATACCCGTAGAGTTATATGATGCAATAGCAAAGGTTATTGCTTATGTGATGGATATAGATTCACAAATGAAAAAAAATAAGTTTTAATAAAGGAGGTATATTATGGCGTTATGGGCAATATCTGATCTTCATTTAGCTATAAATTCAGATAAACCCATGGATATATTTGGAGAAAAATGGAGCAATCACCATGAGAAAATAAAAGAAAATTGGCTTAGAAAAGTTTCCTGCGAGGATACTGTATTAATTGCAGGGGATATATCGTGGTCCATGAATATTGATGAGGGCATGTCGGATTTAGAATGGATTCATAAGCTTCCAGGTAGAAAAATACTTATTAAAGGAAATCACGACTATTGGTGGAGTAGTATTACAAAGCTGAATTTGCTCTACGCGGATATGGACTTTATACAAAACAACTTTTTTAATTATGAAGATTTTGCTATATGTGGAACCCGGGGATGGAATTGTCCTGGGAGTGCAAGGTTTACGGCTCATGATGAAAAAATATTTGATAGAGAATTAATAAGGCTCCGAATTTCACTGGATGAAGCAGTTAAGAATGGATATAAGGAAATCATTGTAATGCTTCATTATCCACCAACTAACGATAAGTTCGAACAAACAGGACTTATAGCTCTAGTAAAAGAATACAATGTGAAGAAGGTTATATATGGCCATTTACATGGACCATCTTTAAATAGGTTATATGAAGGAAATAAAGAAGGCACAGAGTATATAGTCACTTCCTGTGATTATTTGGACTTTGATCCTTTGAAAATATTAGATTAGAATATAAATTCGTTTATATGGATAACTAATTTAATAATCATAGGTATATGAAAATAAATAACAAATCCAGTATGTGAGTATCAAAGATACTATTATATTGACTTGTTATTTATTTTCGTTCGCCTTAATGACTATTTGAATATTTTGGAAAAAAAACTGGTTTTTTTTGTTGTTTCTTCTGCCTCAAAGTTCTCTGTAGAAGATTTATTTAGATTGTCAGTATAAACTAACAATGCAGTCTCTTCTTCTTTAATCAAGACCTTCATGTCCCTTGCAAGTTCCTTTAAATTCTGTTTAACATTAGGAGTTGTTATTAGATTGCTAAACCAAACTAAAGAATCTTCTGTATGGCCAATGCGTCTATTTAACTCTCCAATAAGATACATAGCATTGTATTTATCCATGCCGTATATGGGAAATGATTCGGTATAATATGCATCGCTAAGTCCTTCTAGAGCCTGTTTTAAAAATATAAGTTCCATTTCTCTAGAATCATCGGTATCTATTAGCCTATACATCCAGGCGAGTTTTAAACAATTGATTGCTTTCTTACTTGATTTTGCATTAGTGAGTACATAATTTAAAAGGGAGAGTTTATACCTTTCAATAGCAATATGAACATCATAAATTTCCGGATACATTCTTCCGTGCCATTTGGGGGTAATAGACTTTTGTACTTCCTTTATTTCTATACTTCTTATGGTATGGAAATCTGTTTTCATAGCGGAGTATCCACAAGAATTACAAAGCCAAACATCATAGAAATAAGGATTAATGGAAGAATACCTAATAAAAAAATCACTATCTTTTTTTACCATTCTGTAAGCAGAGGATTTTACAGTTGTAGCGTTGAAAACGTGATCACATACAGGACAGGTAACTTCTTTATTATATAGAAGAGATTTCTCCTTGCTCTCCTCCTTTTTCTCTTTTAAACTTTCTATTTCTTTATTATAGATTTTAATATTATCAGTGTTATCAAAACCCATATTTTCTAGACCGGAAAATATTTTTTTATCCATTTAATCACCTCAAAAATAGATTTAATGTGGTATGATTAGTATATGTAATTTGGTATATTTTACTTAATAAATTGCTTTTATACCAATTTAGTAGTAAATTAATTATAACAGAAAATTAATAAAAATATAATAAAAATCAGCCTTCAGGTTTCAAGATGTTAATTATAACACTCAAATGATATGAAATTTTATGTAAAGGACTGAGTATATGGCAATAAGAGAGTGGAAAAGATTTTTAATTCCGTATGAACAGGGTGTAGAAGAGTTAAAGGTAAAATTCAGAAGTATAAGAAGAGAATATAGACGTAAAAATGATTATTCCCCTATAGAATTTGTTACAGGAAGGGTAAAAGAAATATCAAGTATTCTTGAGAAAGCTAATAAATTCAGTATTCCTCTGGAAAGAATTGAATTTGAAATGGAGGATATCGCTGGAATAAGAATAATGTGTCAATTTGTAGATGACATTGATAAGGTAGTAAATCTAATTCGTGAAAGACGTGATATGCAAATAGTTTATGAAAAAGATTATGTTGCTAATGTAAAAGGTAGTGGCTATAGAAGTTATCATATGATTATAAAATATCCTGTAAACTTAGCTGGTGGCCAAACAGAAATACTAGCAGAATTTCAAATAAGAACATTAGCAATGAATTTTTGGGCAACAGTAGAACATTCTCTAAATTATAAATATAAACATGATATACCAGAGTATATAAGGGAAAAGCTTAAAAATGCTGCAGATGCTGCTTTTCAGTTAGATGAACAAATGTTAGAAATAAAAGACGAAATTAAGGATGCACAAAAACTATTTGAGGTAAAATCTAACTTGGTATCAGATATAATGAACAATATAATGATGATTTCTTCTCTTGGAAAATTAATAGATGCAACTAGGTATAGAGAGCAATTAAATAAGTTACTGGAAGAAGGAGAAGTTTTTGAGCTAAGTAGTTTACTTCGCGCAACTCAAAAAACTTTAGATATGTATAAAGCGTAAGCACCATTTTTGCAGCTCTTATATTTATAACAAGTATTTTATACACAAAAAAAAGTATATATTACGCATAATGCATTGAATGCATTAATAGTAATATATACTTTTTTTCTTTTTTATTATATAGGAAACAGCTTGCGGAAAATCTTGTTTTAAGAATACTAAATGCAAAGCATATGTACCACATCTGCAGCCTAACGGCTAAAAGATTTTTTTGGGGGGGGTTATTAATATTTATTATTTCCTTATATGGATACATCTTAACATAAATGTAATATAGTATCAAGTTTCTCCGGGAGTGGCACCAAATAAGAAGAGCAGAAACATTGAAATTCCATTTAAAATTCTTCTTTTGACAATATAAAATTCTCGTGGGCCTGACTGGAAGGAAGGCTAGCGAACCGGCTCACGCCGAATGTGAGTGGTAGAGAATTTTATATTAGCAAAAGATTAGAATTTCTTAATGGAATTTCACGTTTCAAGCTCTTATTTGGTGCCACGCAGGAGAAACTTCATTCTGATTGCACTTTTTTTTATTAAGAAGCCACTATATTAACTAGTCTCCCTTTAATTACAATAACCTTGCGCACAGTTTTGCCTTCTAGTGCAGCAATTACAAATTCATCCTTTAGAGAAATTTCTTTTATTCTGTCTTCTAATAAACCAGAGGCTACATTTATTCTAGATTTGATTTTACCATTTATTTGAATAGCTATCTCTACTTCATCTTTAATAAGAGCACTCGCATCAAATTTAGGCCAGCTTTGATTAAATATAGAGTAACCCATACCTAAAGTTTCCCATTTCTCTTCCGCAAAGTGAGGAGCAAAGGGGGCTAAAAGCTTAAGGAAATCCACTAGTACTTCTTTTAAGAAATTACTGTTCTTATCTTCTCCATTAATATATTTTGTTATAGCATTAGTAAGCTCCATAAGTCTTGCAATAGCTGTATTAAATTGAAGTTTTTCTGCATCTTCAGTAACTCCGTTTATTGCAAAATTCCTCCAGTAATTTAATTCTTTTTCATCCAAGCCTAGGGAGTCCATACTACTTTCTTTTGCCACAACAAGGCTTCCAGTGTCGATTGCTCTTTCAATTCTATCAATGAATTTCCCCATGGCTTTTATACCATCATCACTCCAAGCGCCACCTTCAGTATAACCAAAACCAAACATTAGGTACATTCTAAATACATCTGCTCCAAACTCTTTTATATACGCGTCTGGTGAAATAGTGTTTCCTTTGGATTTACTCATTTTTAATCCATCTTCGCCTAAAATTAAACCTTGGTGAGTAAGGGATAGGAAAGGCTCATCAAAGTTTAGGTATCCCATATCGCGAAGAGCCTTTGTTATAAATCTTGCATATAATAAGTGCATACATGCATGTTCAGGACCACCTACGTATTTGTCTACAGGTAGCATTTTGTTTATTAAGTCTGTATCGAAAGCTTTTTCACTATTTTTATTATCTACATATCTTAAATAGTAGAAAGAAGAACAAACGAAGGTATCTAATGTATCAGCCTCACGACGAGCTGGTCCGCCACAAACAGGACAAGTGACATTAATAAACTCCTCACATTTAGCTAAGGGTGATTCCCCATCGGGCGTAAATTCTACATCATAAGGTAATTCTACTGGTAGCTGCTCCTCAGGAACAGGAACAGTTCCACATTTATCACAGTGTATTATTGGAATAGGCGAGCCCCAATATCTTTGCCTTGAGACTAACCAGTCACGAAGTCTAAAGTTTACCTTGCCGGAACCTAAGTTCATGCCTTCCAATTTTTTAACTATTGCTTCTTTTGCGTCATTAGTAGATAAACCATTAAATTCTTCACTATTTATAATTTTTCCATGTTCAGTATAAGGAAGGTCTTCATCGTCGTCATTCTTGCTTTTAAAACCAATGATTACTCTTTCTATAGGTAAATTATATTTAGTTGCGAAGGCAAAATCTCTATCATCATGAGCTGGAACAGCCATTACACATCCAGTTCCATAAGTGTTTAGAACATAGTCAGCAATCCAAATTGGAACCTTTCGTCCGTTTATAGGATTTATAGCATAGGAACCCGTAAATACACCAGTTTTATCCCTTGTAATAGACTGTCTTTCTATATCAGTTTGTCTCCCTGCATCATATTTATAAGACTCAACATCAGCTTTATATTCATCTTTAGTAAGGATGTCAACAAGATCATTCTCAGGGGCTATAACTACATAGGAAACGCCGTATAGAGTGTCTACTCTTGTTGTGAATACACTAAAGTCTACATCTGAATCTGACACTTTAAAAGTAACATCAGCACCAGTAGATTTACCTATCCAATGTCTTTGCATTGCTTTAGTTTTTTCAGGCCAATCTAAAGTATCAAGCATTGTTAGTAGTTCCTCAGCGTAGTCAGTAATTTTTAAAAACCATTGGGTTAAATTCTTTTTAGTAACTTCAGTGCCACATCTCTCGCAAGAACCATCTGCTAAGACTTGTTCATTTGCAAGTACTGTATTACAGCTAGGGCACCAATTTACAGGGGCTTTTTTTCTGTAAGCAAGACCCTTTTCAAATAATTTTAAGAATAACCATTGAGTCCATTTATAATAATCAGGTCTACAGGTTACAACTTCATGATCCCAATTAAACATCGCTCCCATAGCTTTTAATTGTTTTTTCATATTAATAATATTTTGCTCAGTAGAATCCTTTGGGTGAACACCTGTTTTTATTGCGTAATTTTCGGCAGGTAGCCCAAAAGCGTCAAAGCCCATTGGTTGAAATACATTATATCCCTGCATTCTTTTCATTCTAGCCCAAGAATCTACAGGACCATAGTTAAACCAATGCCCAGCATGTAATTGGCTTCCAGACGGATAAGAGAACATTTCAAGTACGTATAGTTTTTTATCAATTTTATTCTCATCAAATTTATATAGGTTAGTATCTTCCCATTTTTGTTGCCATTTTTCATCGATAGTTGTATTATATTTTGCCATTAATATTCCTCCTTGTAATGCTTTAATGTTAAAAATAATTATCAATCTTTTATCCTTGATTTTAATGTTTATGTAAAAATATTCTAGTTTTGAAAATAAAAAAAACCTCCATCTCAAGAAAGAGACGAAAGTATATTCCGCGGTACCACTCTAGTTAGGTTAAAAACCTCACTTACAAATATAACGGTTTTAACCGTACTTGTTTTTACAAGTAAGCTCATAGGAAAGTTCATATTATATCATTACTGCTTTTCACCAAAGGGACAAATAAATAATAAGATAGTATGGCTTTTACTAGCCGGACCATTTATTGGCATATTCCTTACAGCAGCTCTCTTTAAAATGATATGAATACTACTACCCCTAATCAAAGCAGTTTATTATAGTAGTCTTTGTTTATTATAGTATTTTTATCCATTATAATTTAAATAAAATTTTGTGTCAAGACCATGCATCAGGGCATATTAAATAAATAGAAATCAGAACTTAAATTTCTTAAGAAGATTTTTTTTAGCATAAGATATAAAGGCTGTAACTGCATAATCATATGCTACGAAAGCAAGCTCTACTATTATTATTAGTAAATATATATTTAAATTAATATTAGGGATGTTTAAAAGTAATAATTTATATATAAATATAATTATAGCGGAGCTCAAATTAAAATATAACAATTTTAATATAATTTCTAGGGGCATGTTCCTCAATTTTTCTACAAAGTATTTTACAAAACCATAAGAACCAAAAATTAAGATATAGGCTATACTTATAAGTTTTGATGGTATAATAAATAAGCTAAGCAAGGAAACGGCTCCATATACTACAATAGTATTTTTTACTCCAGTAACCATAATGGATAGGGGAATAATGCAAGACGCTAAAACTAATATAGATAATTTATTTGTAGGGAAAACAGATGAAATATATAGTAATATCAAACTAAGTGCTGTAAATATACCACCCTTAGCAATATGATTAGATTTCATAAATATCATCTCCTAAATTAATAGACTTAGCAACAGGAAATAAGGTCTCCACCAAAACATTCACAAATTGTATCCGCACACCATAAGTTAAGACACATATTGCCCATTCCATTATCGTTGCCACGTCTACTATAATAGTTATCTCTATAATTTGAGTTACGCGAATTTAGTTCATTAAAACTCCGTCTGTATTCAATATTATTAGGTTCCTGAGAGCAAGCGCGGCTTATAAAAGTATAAGCACTATCTTGCCAACCTTTTTTGAGGTGAACCATTCCCATTAAGTAATTCCACTCAGCAGTTTTTGTATTCATAGAACTCAATTTTTGCTCAGCTGAAGAAGTATTTCCACTATTAATATCCATTCTTATAGATTGATATATGTTATTGCTAGTATAGTCATTATTTGAAGTAGAACCAGAATTATTTTGAGAACTATAACCGCTTGACGAGCTGTGGCTACTTGAAGAACCATTATTTTTCATAAGTGAATCATAAGCTTCATTTAGTTCTCTCATTTTAATTTCAGCTAAATCTTTTAAAGGGTTATCACCATACTGATCAGGGTGATATTTTTTCGCAAGTTCTCTATAGGCTTTTTTAATATCTTCTTTAGATGTGCCTTCTTTTACACCAAGTACTTCATATGGATTTGTCATCTTTATATTCCACTCCTTTTAAATTATCAATATTTTCTTTGTTAAAAACCTTATCCATTTTTTCCATTAATCCGAGTTCTAGTATATTATATAAGATATCTTCATTTTTTATTAAGGGTAAATCATTTAAATATTTTAAACATTGCTCAGCGCTTGTAGCTAATATAAAATCAATTCTTGGCTTTATTAATGTAGAAAAACTTTTAAAATCTAAATTATCTAGATTAAGCAATGAATTTATAGCATTAAAAGAATTCATTTTCATATCTTTTTCTAAATCATCATAAGCATCTATAATGTATATCCATTTGCCTAAATTATAACCAAGCCAATACAAGTCATCTTTAAATGAGGATTCTTTATAATAAAAGGATATTATAAAGCCCGTAAGGTCAGCAAAAACATGGGATATTTCATCTATGCCCATATCTTTATGGTTAACCTCTATAGTATTTAGTAATTGAAGTTTTTCCTTTGTATATATCATTATATCATTATATGCTTTATCTGATTTTGGCAAATAATTTTTTAAAAATATAGAAAAAACTTT
Source organism: Clostridium sp. (assembly GCF_036569345.1). Taxonomy (GTDB): domain Bacteria; phylum Bacillota; class Clostridia; order Clostridiales; family Clostridiaceae; genus Clostridium_AD. The sequence goes on along the minus strand of NZ_DATCQT010000172.1, from coordinate 2,606 downwards.
GCTTTTCATTGTTTTATTATCGTAAGCATCATCCATTAGCTTATAATAAGCTAATGTAATATTACAAAATGCTGCATAATCTAAGGCCTCATTATTGTTAATCATAAGCCTTTTTTTAAGCGGATGAATCATACACTTAAACTCATTAAAGTTATATTTATCTTCTGATAAGGAGTCTAAAAGTATTGCTAAAAAAGTCATATCATAATTTAATGTTAGCCGTGGCAGGTTCCCAAAATTATTTTTAATAGAGTTACACAAGCCACAATAATAAGCTTTGAATTTTTCGTAGTCTTTTATCTTCATTTCCATTTTACATGGAGTTACATATCCAAACATTATTGCCCTTTCATTACTTTTTTTGATTTTAATATTTCATAAATACTTTTAGAGGTAGTATCCTCTAAGTTGTAACCCAGTAGGTTTACAACTTCTTCAATTTCTTCTTCATAAACGCTTTCAATTTCTATATAGGGAAAAGGACAAAATTCCTTTTCATTTATATCTATTTCTATAAGGGTATTTTTATATTTATAGCTTTCTCTATACTTTTTAATAGATTGTATAAGATTAAGACCTAAGGATTCAAATATTCCTTTAGCAGCTATTTCATCTTTGATTTCTGATTCATGTTCATCCATAATCTTGTATTTTTCTTGGCTTATAAGTTTTTTTGTTGTTATGTAATGAACCGTAGAATTTGTTAGTTCATCTTGAACGGTACGTATTCTTGCATAGCCTTTACCCTTTATTAGTCTTTTATCCGAGAAATCATAAATATTATTTATTTGGTTTTCTTGTTTTACTTTTATTGCATTTATATTCAATAGTTTTCTACGAATTTCCTGTACATCAATATCTATAATTCTAGTTTCTATTTCTTTCAAAGTGATCCTCCTTATAGAACCCTTAGGTAGATAATTGTTACTTGCTGAATTACTTATTAAGTGTGATTATATCATAACTTAAATAAAGTAACATTAATAATTGATTAAAATTGTGAAGTTAAATCTAGGTAAATAGGTTGGCTTTATAATATTACTTTAAATACTAAGTAAAATATCAATTTATAACTTTGTTATAATTACAAATACATAGTATAATAGTTAGGCACATTAGATAAATATTAAGGTGGTGTTTTTTTTGGAATACATAAAGGAAATTAATATAAATGAGGCTATTATTCATGTTTTAGATAACAATGCAGATGAACCTATCTTGAATGAATACGCATTAGACTTAGATGAAGAAAAATATAATTTTTTGCTTAGACATATACAAAAGTGTTTAAGAGATGAAGATTTAAAATATGGAATATTTAATGAAGATAAAAACATAGTAAAAGAAATATCTGCGGAATATTTAAATGGTGAAAATAATTTATTGGATGTATCTAAGGAATTAGCAAGACAGATGTTTATTTTAATGAGGTCTAAGGGGAGCATTCCTTCTTGTGATTTGATAATGGTATCTTTTACTACAGAATTTGGACCAATACTTGGTATATTTAAAATGGATTATATTAAGAATTATGTTCACACTATAGAGTTTGTGGATGAAAAATTAGGTATTGATATAGTACCTCAGTTTACGGGATTACCTGGGAGTTCTCAAAGGATACAAAAATGCGCTTTTTTGAAACCAATTAGAGAGGAAAACAATTTTGATTTAATGGTTATTGATAAAAAAAGCAAGAATAAAGAAAAAGATAATGAAACTGAGGGATATGGTTCAAACTATTTTATTAACGATTACTTAGGTTGCACTATTTTTGAGAATGAAAGAGATGTAACTAAAAACTTTGTACGAGCTGCTGAAAAATTCACCCAAAACACCTTTTCGAAAAATGCAGATGAAGCAGAAGTTGTTAGAAGTACAATAAAAAGAAAACTTAGAGAAGAAGATAATATTGATGTTAAAGAATTATCTGAGCAAATCTTTCCTGAAAACAATGAAACTAAAGAAAAATTTGTTGAGTTTATAGCTGAGCAAGGGATTTCTCCAAATATTACTCTTGATAAAGAATGGATAGATAAAAAATTAAAAAGAGTAAGACTCAAAATTGATAAAGATATAGATTTATATGTTGATGCAGAAACATATCATGATAACAGTAGATTTGAAATACAAAGAAATGGTGATGGAACTATTAACATGGTTATTAAACATGTTAGCAATTACATAGAAAAATAAAAGTGAAAAAGTATATATTACTACTAATGCTTTCATTTCGCTAAGAACTACTAATTATATTTTTAATTAAGTTGCTAAAAAGCATAAACTCGCTTCGCTCAGACATATGCTTTTCTTAACGCAGCTTAATTAAAAATATAATAAGAAGTTCTAAAGCTTATTCAAATGCATTATACGTAATATATACTTTTTTTTGCGTATAAAACATTTCTTTGTTTCCTATATAATAAAAAATAAAATTAAAATACCCACAGTATAATATACTGTGGGTATTTTTCAGACTGTTGACAAACATAAAATGTAAAACACTCTAATAAATTGGAGTGTTTTTTTTGTAGGCAAAAAGGATTTTGGACCATCAATGTCGAATATATAGAGTATACAAACTTTGTAACTCGGAGGTCTTAATTATG
>NZ_DATCQT010000171.1:0-5151 GCF_036569345.1 Clostridium sp. | reverse complement strand
ACTTAAAATCCTGCGGTGGTTAAACACCGTACCGGTTCGATTCCGGTCTTCAGCACCAAATATCGCGGGATGGAGCAGTTGGTAGCTCGTCGGGCTCATAACCCGAAGGTCGTAGGTTCAAGTCCTACTCCCGCAACCAATTATGGCGGAATAGCTCAGCTGGCTAGAGCATTCGGTTCATACCCGAAGGGTCGTAGGTTCAAGTCCTATTTCCGCTACCATACCTCACAAGGAAACTTTGTGAGGTATTTTTTTATTTATTGAAAAAATATTAAATTTTATCTATAGAATGGTGATTTAAAAAATATATAAGCATATAAGTATAAATTTTTCAAATATATAATTTCATGAAGTGACAAGCTTCATTTAATATTTTAAAACCTACTATAATAATATGGTAGGTTTTTTTATATTATAGGGAAACACACAATCTATATGTAAAAAATATACATATTATTGTCTCAAAAAAAATGTACAAGCATCTCACCTTATGACAATTATTTCCAAAAAAAATTGTTATAATGAAGTCCTAATTATTAAAGGTGGGTGATTTGTATTATGCAATACGGAATTGATATATTTCCATACGAAAGACTTAGAAAAGTAAAAGATGAAGCACAAAAGAAAAATGCATTAAATATTAATTTAATTATTAGAGGAATTATTTATTTTGCCATAAGCTTTTTAATAAGTAGGGTGCTACTTCTAAATAATACTGCACCATTTGGCATAGCTTTCTTAATTGCTACAGTACTTTTAAATAATGATAAGATTTCAATAATTACTACCAGTGGTACATTTTTAGGTTATATAACTTTGTATAATAGCATAAAGAATTTACCATCATATTTAATATTAATAGTAACGATTGCTCTTTTGGGTCACAGTTTTAATAATATAGAGGCTAAAACTAAAGCTTTAGTTAGCATGTTTGCCATTATTATATTTGAATTGTTTATTTATAATTTTTTCATCATAAGGGTAAGTGGATTAATGGCTTTTTTAAATTCATTTTTCCTAGTTTTATGTATCTTTCCTTTATATTTTATTCTAGATTATAGTATTTTATGCTTCAAAGAAATTAAAACAAAACATATATTTTCAAATGAAGAAATAATAAGTATGTCAATTATAAGTTCTTTAATTATAGCTGGTACTTGGGGGCTTAGTGTTTTCACAGTATCAATTACAAATATCTTAGGACTTGCTTTTGTTATAATAATAGCTTACATTAACGGAAGTGGGGCTGGTGCCGCATCAGGAGTGGCTATGGGAATTATTGTAGGAATGTCGTCAGAAAACATGATTATATTTATAGGCATGTATGGTATTTGCGGGTTAATAACAGGCGTTTTTAAAGAAACTGGGAAGCTTTTAAGTGTTACATCTTATTTAGTTGCCTTTTCAATAATAAAGATATATTGTATTTCGGGGTCTGAGTTTATGATATTTGAAGCTTTAGTAGCAGGGCTAATATTTTTGCTAATACCGCAAAATGTTTATGATAAATTAGCCTTAGAGTTTAATTCAGATAAAAAGAAGCAATGTATTGAGCAGGGATATATAAATAAAATTAAAGATACATTTGTAGGAAGGTTAAATAATTTTTCGGATGTACTTTCCAATATGTCAGACATATTAAATAATTTAGTAGACAATGAAAAATTAGCAATGAAAGGTAAGAGCAGTGCACTAGTGGAAAATCTTGCGGATAGAGTATGTAGTAATTGTAATATGAAGTCTATGTGTTGGAAAAGAGAATTACATTATACATATGCAGCGTTTGAAGAACTAATTCAAAATTTTGAGAGGAAGAGTGATCATGTACCAGAAGAAATTGAAAGAAAATGCATAAAGAGAACGGCCATACTTAAAAATACAGAAGACATTGTAAATAAACATATTATAAATGAAATGTGGAGAACGAGACTTAGCGAAGGTAGAGAACTTTTAGCAAACCAAATTGGTAATATGGCAAGTTCTGTGGGGGAAATTGTTGAAGATTTTAATTCTGATATTCAAATAGATACTCCTATGGAAAAACTTATATGCAAAGCCTTAGATAAAAATAGAATTAAACACAATGATCTTATGTGTTTGAATGACAAGCTTGGACGATTAAGTATCAAATTATCTCTTAATGCATGTAGTGGAAGTCAAATGTGCGTGAAGGATTTATTGCCTATTATAAATGGTGTCACAAATAAATGCATGTGCATTAGTGATGAGGGTTGCTGTATTGATTCAAAGACCAATATGTGTAAGGTAACAATTGAAGAAACACCAAAGTTTCATGTGGTATCGAATGTGGCTAGGCAGTGTAAAGATGGGGAAAAATTAAATGGAGATAGCTATAGCTTTGGTAAACTCGCAGATGGAAGTTACATGTCAGTTATTAGTGACGGTATGGGATCAGGCCCCCAAGCAGGTAGAGAGAGCGAGGCTGCTGTTGAATTAATAGAGAAGTTTACATCAGCAGGCTTTAGCAAAATCACAGCTATTAATACTGTAAATTCAATAATGACATTAAGATTTTCTGAAGAAGAAAAATTTTCTACTATTGATTTAAGTAGTATAGACCTATATACTGGAGAAATTGATTTTATGAAAGTTGGGGCTGTTGCAACATTTTTGAAATCAGGTGATGATTTAGAAATTATAAAATCAAAATCTCTTCCTATTGGGGTTTTGGATAAGGCAGATATAGATATACAACAAAAGAAACTAAAAAATGGAGACATTATAGTTATGCTTAGTGATGGAGTTTTAGATTATAATGATGAAAATGTAGGTAGGATAGATTGGGTAGTTGACTATTTGGGTAAAAATAATTGCAATAGTCCAAAAGAATTATCTGAGGGGTTACTTTTCGAAGCAAAAAAATTAAGTGGAAATAAAGTTAAAGATGATATGACAGTTCTTGTTTCAAAGATATATAGTTTATATTAAATAGTCTTATATAAGTGTGATTTCAATATTTTGCGATCCTGGGAAATAATTAGGGCATATATAATATTTGAAAATTAAAAAATGGAGAAAGAATTAATGCAGGCTAAAGCCTCTTTAATATTCTTCATTTTTGACTTTTTAGATTTATGTTTAAAAAATGGGAAATATATATTACTAAATTATATAGTAATATGATATAGTAATATGAGATTTAAAATTATAAAATATTATAAAAAAGTTTGGGAAGTGAAAATTTTGTTACAAAAGGTCATGGATTTTATAAAGGAAAATTCAATGTTTGATAAGGGAGATAAGGTTATTGTTGCATTATCGGGTGGACCTGACTCCACATGTTTGCTCTATATTTTAAATGAAATCAAGAATGAAATTGGGATTACACTTGTTGGGGCACATCTAAATCATTGTCTTCGAGAAGGCGATGCGAATAAAGATGAGGAGTATGCAAAAAAAACTTGTGAAATTCTGAACATAGATTTTTATAGCAAAAAAGTGGATGTACATAGAATTTCGAAGGAAAAAAATTTATCTTGCGAAATGGCAGGGAGAGAAGTCAGGTACGGATTTTTTGAGGAACTTACTGTTAGATTAGATGCGAAGAAAGTAGCACTAGCACATAATGCTAATGATCAAGCTGAAACTATTTTAATGAGGATAATGAGAGGCACAGGTATTGAGGGAATGGTTGGCATAAAACCCGTTCGCGATAAAATATATGTAAGACCCATACTTCATCTTACTAGAAAAGAAATAGAAGAGTATAACTCCATTAATAATATCAATCCAAGAATAGATAAATCTAATTTAGAAAATATTTATGCAAGAAATAAAGTAAGGCTCGAGCTTATTCCATATATGGAAGAAAACTTCAATAAAGATATAATTAAAACCTTAAATAGATTATCTGATATTGTAAAAAAAGATAATGAATATTTGGAGTGTATTTCTGAGGAAGAATATAAAAAACATTGTGAGATAGAACCGCAAAGGGTTATAATTAATAAAAGTGCGTTCATTCTACATGAAGCAATTCTAAGTAGAATTGTTAGGAGTGCCTTGCTTGCGGTTAACCATAATCTATATAACTTTGAAAAAATCCATATATATAGTATTATAGAGCTGCAAAGACATGAGACAGGTAAAAGTATAATGCTACCTCAAAATATAATAGTTGAGAACTGTTATGGAGATATGCATATATATGTAGCCAGAGTGGACACTTTATGTAATAATATACAGTATCCTTTAAATATAAATCAGAAAAACACTATTCATTCACTAAATAAAGTAATAGAAATTGATGTTATAGCTAAGCTTGAGTGTACTCAAGGTAAAGCAACTGATTATATTAAGTACTTTGATTATGATAAGATAAAGCAGCCATTAATACTAAGATACAGAAAAGATGGAGATAGGTTCATGCCACTAGGTATGATAGGTAACAAAAAAATTAAGGATTTGTTTATTGATTTAAAAATACCTAAAGCTAAAAGAGACGAAATACCATTAATATGTTTTGGGCATGATATAGGTTGGGTAGTTGGGTATAGGGTTAGTGAAAAATTCAAGGTGTCAAAGAATACTAAAAATATATTGCGGATTAGAATCGGAAGAGAGGAATAAGAATGAACAATGATATTAAAGAGGTATTGTACAACGAAGATCAATTAAGAGATAAAATAAGGCAAATGGGTGCAAAAATAAGTAAAGATTATTCTGGCAGGGAACTTATACTTATTGGAATTTTAAAAGGATCAGTTATATTTATGTCGGATTTATTAAAGGAAATTACAATTCCATGTAAAATGGATTTTATGGCAGTTTCCAGTTATGGAAATTCCACTGAGACTTCAGGAGTTGTAAGAATTTTAAAGGATCTAGACTTTGAAATTCAAGGAAAGGATGTACTAATAGTAGAAGATATTATAGATTCAGGAGTTACACTTAAATATTTAATGAAGTGCCTATCTGCAAGAAAACCAAATACTTTAGAAATTATATGCTTGCTGAATAAACCAGAAAGAAGAAAGGTAGATATAGATGTCAAATATGTGGGGTATGATGTACCAGACCATTTCATCGTAGGCTTTGGAATGGACTATGCAGAAAAATATAGAAATTTACCATATATAGGGATACTTAAAGACGAAATTTTCAAATAAATATCTATAAAATGTATATTAT
>NZ_DATCQT010000170.1:0-77298 GCF_036569345.1 Clostridium sp. | reverse complement strand
TTCTTTTTGTAGTGTAAAAAAATAAAAATGCATTACAAAATAGTAATTAAAAGAGTGATTTTTTAGTGTTTCTATTAAAATCAATAAGGAAAAGAGGCTGTCTCTTCAAATGATTTTTTAATCATTTTGAGACAGCCCCTTATATGCAAAGTAATAAAAAAGGGGTGGAAAAATGAAAAGTAAAGAAATGACTAAAAAAGTTAGTAAACAACCAAAAGAAATTAAGGGTATTAATGTTTTCATTTTGCTTTTTTGCGTGCTTGTTGTAGCAGCAGCTTTATCATATATTCTTCCAGCTGGAGAATATAGTAGAGCAATGGTAAATGGCAGAGATGTTGTTGTACCTAACACATATAAATTAGTAGCATCTACGCCTGTAGGTTTCCTTGGAATATTTGCTTCTATTCATCAAGGATTGGTTGATTCGGGACCAATTATATTCTACGTACTTATAATAGGTGGAATGTTTGAGGTTATGAACACAACTGGGACTATTCATGCCATGTTAGCTACTTTATCTAAAAAATTAGCTAATAAAGGTCTATTATTTATCGCTATTTTAATGTTTATTTTCTCTGTAGGTGGTTCTTTAATAGGAATGGCCGAAGAAAATCTAATTTATATACCGCTTATGATCCCCGTTGCACTATCACTTGGATATGATGTTATCACTGGAACAGCAATTGTTTTAATGGGTGCAGGAATTGGGTTCACAACAGCTGTTATGAATCCATTTACAGTTGGAATAGCACAGAATATCGCTAAACTTCCAATGTTCTCCGGAATAGGATTGCGATTATTTTTATATGTTATCATGTATGTAACCGCGGTTGGATTTGTCTATAGATATGCTGAGAAAGTAAAGAAAGACCCCTCACTTGGTTGCTTTGGTGATGGTAAATACTCATCAGAAGTTAATCCAGATGCTCCTGAAGTGAAATTAGAAAGAAAACATAAATTAATTTTGGTTGCTTTTTTATTTAATTTTTCTATCCTGACTTATGGTGTTATGAAATTAGGATGGGGTATGGAACAAATGTCTGCTTTGTTTATTATATTATCAATCGTCATTGCTATAATAGCAAGATTATCATCTGATCAGTATATAGACGCATTTATGAAGGGTTCTGCTGGTATTTTAGTAGGAGCTTTAGTAATAGGTATGGCAAGGGCAATTGTAGTTGTATTAACTAACGGAAAACTTATTGATACAATACTATTTAATGCTTCAGGTGTGCTACATTATTTGCCAGGTTCATTAAGTGCTGCTGGAATGTTTGTTATACAAGCATTAATACACGTTGTTGTCCCTTCTGGAAGTGGGCAGGCGGCTTTAACAATGCCGATTATGGTACCTTTAGCAGATTTACTGCATGTTACTCGTCAAACTGCTGTTTTAATCTTCTCACTTGCAGATGGAATAGGAAATACTATTTTCCCAACTTCGGGATATTTCATGGCTGGGCTTGCAATTGCAGGAGTACCATGGCAAAAATGGGCTAAGGTTATGATTAAACTAGTTGTGTTACAATATACTATTGCTATTGTAGCAGTTATTCTAGCAAATATGTTGCATTATGGACCATTTTAATAATTGTCTATTCTAAACTGATTTTCTGAAGAAATGTTAGTAATAGCATTATTGCAATAAAGATACATTATGGTTGTATGTTAACCTTTATTGAAAAAAATTATTGATTTTGAGAATAAAGGAGTGATTTTGCATGTTTGATATAGTAATAAATAATGGAACTGTTATTGATCCTTCCAATAAGATTAATTCTAAATTGAATATAGGAATTTCAAAAGGTAAGATAGCTTGCATATCTAAGGAGTGTTTATCTGGAAATACTGAGATAAATGCAGAATTCCTTATTGTAACACCTGGTTTTATTGATATGCATATGCATGAAGATCCATATAACGCAAAAGATGATTCATTTGAGTATTGTATATCAAATTCCATGCTAAACATGGGTGTTACAACTGCAATCGGCGGAAATTGTGGACTTGGTCCGAGTAACCCTATTGAATACCTTGATGCAGTAGATAGAAAGGGGTATCCTATAAATCTTGCAATGTATGCACCACATGAAAGCTTAAGAAATACTTTTGGTGATTTTGATAAATATGGTCCGGTTGATAAAGAAATCATCGAGAAAATGGCGAATCTACTTAAATTGCAATTGGATCAAGGATGTATTGGTTTTTCAATGGGTATCGAATATATACCAGGGATAGACCAATATGAAGCTACTGAACTTATGAAGGTAACATCAAAAAGTAATAAACTTGTAGCAGTGCATCAACGAGGTGATGCTAAGAAGGCTATTTCATCAATCGAGGAAATCATAAATTATGCAAAAGCTACTAAGGCTTCATTACAGATTTCTCATGTTTCAAGTATGTGTAGTTTTGGACAGATGGAAGAAACACTGTCTATTATTGATAACTTTAGAAACCAAGGGCTTGATATAGGATTTGATAGTTATCCTTATTATGCATACTGTACGTTTATCGGATCATCTTGCTTTGATGAGGGTTTTCTAGAAGAATATGACTTAGATGAAAATTCTTATTCTAAACTTGAGGGGACAACCGGGGAGTTCGCAGGTAAAAGGTTTAGCAAGGACACTTTTGATAAGCAAAGGAAGAGTGATCCCAAAGCATTAGTAATTGCCCATGTGTTAGGAGAAAAGGAAGTAGATATGGCTATAACTCACCATACAGGTATTATTGTAAGTGATGGTCTATATAAAAATGGGCAAGGGCATCCAAGAGGAAGTGGAACGTTCCCAAGGTTTATTAATGAATTTGTAAAAAAGAAAAAATTATTAACATTGGAAACTGCAATAGAAAAAATAACTTTCTTACCAGCAAACAGGATGGGGTTATTATCAAAAGGTACCCTTAGCCTTGGAGCAGATGCTGATGTCACTATATTTGATTTTAATAAAATAGAAGATGGTGCAACATATTTAGAACCTGTAAAGAAACCTATAGGAATTGAATATGTAATTATTGGAGGGGAGATAGCTTTAAAACATAGCAGCATTGTAAATAGTAAACTTGGAAAGGCAATAAAAAAATAATGATGTTTTAGTTTTAGTATTATATTACTATAGATGCATATGACGTCCTTAATAAATAGATAATAACTTAAGCATTCCTCAAAGGATTGACATTTTAAGGATGATAACATACAATTATATGGATATATTATGAGTGACAAATATGAATATGAAAGAGGCAATCAATATGGCAATTATTACTTTCCTCATTATTGGCTGGATCCTAAGTTTGTTTAAATTCGAACAATTGATTATTCAAGCTTTTAAGGAACTATTTAGTAAAGATATAACAAAGGCAACCTACTATTTTATGTTTTTTTGTATAGGGGTTTTCGGTGAAATAGTTTTACTATTTCAAGGTGCTTACTATGAATATTTCTTACATAGTTGAGATGTGTTATATACATATATATTCACTGTTTTATTCATTGGATGAAAAAGGAGATAAATTATGTACTCATCACAATACTTTATTGACACATTAAATATGGAACCTCATCCTGAAGGTGGTTTCTACAAAAGTAGTTTTGACTCTTGTGAAAATATCAGCTCCAATGATTTAAAAACTAGATTTGGAGGTGAAAGAATACTTTGGACTAGTATTTATTTTTTATTAAGAGATGGAGAAATTTCAAGTTTTCATAGATTGAAATCAGATGAAATGTGGTACTATCATGCAGGTTCTCCTCTTACAATATATATGATAAGTCCAAAGGGAGAAATTACTATTAGGCAACTAGGCCTTAATATAAAAAATGGAGAAACTCCACAGTTCCTAGTACCAAAGAATTATATCTTTGGTTCTGCTATGAATAGCTCAGGTTACTCGCTTGTTGGCTGTATGGTGTCCCCTGGCTTTGATTTTAAAGATTTTGAAATATTAGAAAGAGATGCTCTTTTAAATAAGTACCCTCAGCATAAGGATATAATAATTAAGCTTACAAAATAAATATCGCTTTATAATTAGAGACCATACTAGAAGCAATAATTTTAGTATGGTCTCACTATTTTTACAGATAGTTATTGAATAAAACATCTATTGACTCAAATGTAATTACGTGGTAAGGTTGGATAAAATGAACATATTTTAAAAAGGGGGAGATACAGTAATGGCAGGATTATTTGATTTAACAGGTAAGGTTGCAGTGGTAACTGGTGCATCATCAGGATTAGGGGTTCAATTTGCTAAGGCACTAGCAAAACAAGGAGCGAATATAGCGGTTGTTGCGAGAAGAGTTGAAAAATTAGAGAGTGTAAAGAAAGAAATAGAAGAACTTGGGGTAGAATGTCTAACAGTAAAGTGTGATGTTATGAAAGTAGAAGATATAAGACAAGCAGTTGACACGATTAAAGGACATTTTGGAACTATTGACATTTTAGTTAATAATGCAGGGATTGGCCTATTTGAACCAGCGGAAGTGCAATCTGACGAGACCTGGGAAACCATGATAAAGGTAAATCTAACTGGTGTTTATTATTTCGCTCGTGAAGTTGGAAAAGTTATGATTGAAAAGAAATATGGAAAAATCATAAATGTGGGATCAATTCATAGTAATGTTGCAATGAAAGGAATGCCTCTTAGTGCATACTGCACTACTAAAGGTGGAGTACAAATGCTAACAAAGTCTTTGGCACAAGAATGGGCACAACATAATATTACAGTTAACGCTATTGGACCTGCTTATTTCGACACTGAGTTGACACATAATATAATTGGAGATGAGAGTTTTCAACAAGTTATTAAAACATTTTGTCCAATGGGAAGACCAGGTAGAACTGGAGAATTAGATGGAGCTATGGTTTATTTTGCATCAGATGCATCTAGCTATACTACAGGACAGCTATTATCAATTGATGGTGGTTGGACAGCAATTTAATAGTAGAAGAACAATTAACTACCTACAACAATATATATTATATAAATAAAAGAACCTTTTGAGATAAATAAATCTTAAAGGGTTCTATTGCATTATAAAAATAAGAGTCCCTTATAGTAACTCCACCGGTATTATTTTGATTTTTATTACTAAAAATGGTATTCTATTTTATATAGATATTAGAATTAGGTGAAAGAGGTTGGTTATAATGGGATATAGAATTGAAAAGGATTTGCTTGGAGAGATAAAGATAGATGATAAATTTTATTATGGAATTAATACTCAAAGGGCAATTGAAAATTTTCCATTAGAAAATAAGAGCGTTAATTTAAAATTAATATATGAAATTGCAATTATTAAAAAAGCAGCAGCGATGGTAAATAAGAAGCTTAAAAAGCTAGCTGACGAAAAAGCAAATGCGATTATAAAAGCAAGTGAAGATGTAATTTACGGAAAACTTGATTATAATTTTGTTGTTAGTGCTTTTCAAGGTGGAGCGGGAACTTCAACTAATATGAATGTAAACGAAGTGATTGCTAATAGAGCAATTGAAATCCTTGGAGGAAATAAGGGAGAATATGAGTTAATTCATCCTTTAAATGAAGTTAACATGTCTCAATCCACCAATGATGTTTATCCAACTGCACTTAGAATCGCAGCAATCCATCTTATAAGGAAGCTAAGTAAATCTTTGGCAGAGCTACAGCAGGCTTTTCAAGAGAAGGAAAATGAATTTGCAGATGTGATAAAGCTAGGGAGAACTCAGCTTATGGATGCGCTTCCCATGATGGTAGGTCAAGGATTTGGAGCCTATGCAAAGGCACTCGAGAGAGATCGATGGAGAATTTATAAGGTAGAAGAGCGGTTAAGACAAATTAATATGGGTGGTACTGCTATTGGGACGGGACTCAATGCTACGAATAAATTTATATATATGATAACGGATTCCCTTCAAGATTTAACAAAGCTAGGACTCGCTAGGTCCGATTATCCAATGGATATAACTCAAAACTGTGATGTGTATGTGGAGGTGTCAGGATTACTCAAGTCTTGTAGTGTTAACTTATTAAAAATATCAAATGATTTGAGGTTATTAAATTCTGGACCTAAGGGTGGATTTGGAGAGATAAGTTTACCTGAAATGCAAGCAGGTTCTACAATAATGCCTGGAAAAGTTAACCCTGTGATTCCGGAGATGGTGGCTCAGGTTTCCATGAGAGTTATTGCAAATGATGGAGCTATAACTATGGCTAGTTCTATGGGACAATTAGAGTTAAATTCCTTTACCCCACTTATTGCAGAGAGCTTGCTTGAATCCCTTGAGCTTTTAAATAAATGCGTTATTATATTTAGAGAAAAATGTATTGAGGGTATTACTGTAAATGAAAAAAAATGTAAAGAAAACCTTGAAAAATCAACAGCTTTAGTTACTGCATTAGTTCATCATATAGGTTATGATAAGGCAAGTATCATAGCGAAGAAAGCTTTAAAAGAGGATAAAACTATTAGGGATATACTGCGAACAGACGAAATACTTAGCACAGAAAAAATAGAGAAAATATTAAATCCATATGAATTAACGAAACCAGGAATACCTGGATTAAAATAAGGGGGAATAAAAATTGAGTTTAAATGATACACCTCGCTCAGAAAGAGTTCATATAGCGTTATTTGGCATGAGAAATGCAGGAAAATCTAGCATAATTAATGCTTTAACAAATCAGGAAACAGCCATTGTTTCGGAGATGAAGGGAACAACTACCGACCCAGTATATAAAGCTATGGAAATATTGCCTATAGGGCCTTGCGTAATAATTGATACAGCAGGTTTAGATGATGTAGGAGAACTGGGGGAATTAAGAAAAAAGAAGACTTTTGAGGTTTTAAATAAAACAAATATTGCGTTAGTGGTTATTGATACCTCTATTGGATTAACTGACTATGATAAATTTATTATTGAGCATGTTAAAGGTAAAAAGATCCCAGTAATAGCGGTTTTGAATAAGACTGATATAGCACTCGTAAATGAAGAGCTTATTAGTAAAATAAAAAAGCAGCTAGACATTCCGTCAGTTTCTGTCTCAGCAGTTACAAAACAAGGGGTAAAGGAATTGAAAGATAAAATTATAAGTATGATCCCAGAGGAGGAAGAGAAATTTAAAATCATAGGTGATCTTATAAGTCCTGGGGATTTTGTAGTATTAGTTACTCCTATAGATAAGGCGGCTCCAAAAGGACGCTTAATACTTCCTCAGCAACAGACGATTAGAGATATTCTTGAAAGCGATGCAATTGCAATTGTTACTAAAGAACATGAGCTAAGGGAAACTTTAGAAAATCTAGGCAAGAAACCTAGAATTGTTATTACAGATTCACAAGTGTTTTTAAAAGTTGCAGCGGATACACCTAAGGACATTCCTATGACCTCCTTTTCAATTTTATTTGCAAGATATAAAGGGGATTTAGTTGAGCTCATAAGAGGAGTTAAGGTAGTTGAAAAGCTCAAAGATGGAGATAAAGTACTAGTTTCAGAAGGATGTACACATCACCAGCAATCTGATGATATAGGAAGAGTTAAAATTCCTAGATGGCTTAGGCAAATCACGGGTAAACAGATAGATTTCGAGTATACTTCAGGGGTTACGTTCACTGAGGATGTTAAAAGATATGCACTAATAATACATTGTGGTGCTTGTATGTTAAATAGGGCTGCAATGTTAAATCGAATTGAATCAGCAAAAGAATTTAATGTACCAATGGTTAATTATGGAATTTTAATTGCCTATGTTCAAGGCATATTAGATAGAGCTCTAGAACCTTTTCCATTGGCTAAAATGATATGGGATGAAGATTAAAAACATATAATGATTTTATTTAAATGATATATATATTCAACTTTTTTAATATATATTAATATGAAGCTATTAATTATTTAGCACAAATTCATTTAAAGGGGGTTGTTTTATGAAAAAAATAGAGGATTACACCCCAGATGAATTGGTTGCATTAACATCAATAATAGGAATTTTAATTAGTCGTAAGTTTAATATTGTCCAAAGACTTCTTGTAGCCAGTATTCTTTCTGGTATAGCTCAAGATATTGCTATAACAGTAACTCAGGAAAATTTCATAGCAAATCCAGGGAATTTAGATGTTAATTTAGGTAGTACTAGTAATGATTTACAAAAACAAATAAATGAACTTAAAAAACATATTAAGAAATTGGAGGAGGATAAGAATATTTAATTTAGCAGGATTACAGGGACGAAGTTAGATTACAACACAGTTTATGTTTTTTAAGATTTTGTCCTATATTCCAAGCAACTCTTTCAATTTTTTTACATTACGTCTACTTACAGGTATTTCTGTTTTTTCAAAGTCATCAATAATTAGTTTATAAGTTCCGTGAAACCATGAGTATAATTCTTTGATTTTATCTATATTGACAAGATAGCTTCTGTGAACCCTTAAAAAATTGGTTCTTGTTTCAATCTTAGAAAGAATAAAATTTGTTAGGTAGCTTTTGTCTGAGGTCTTTACATATGTTTTTTCATTTTCTATATAACAATAATAGATAGAATTAACATCTACTAGTTTAATAATACCATTTTCTTCACAGGGGATTTTTTTTAGATTTCCATCAAGTTTATTTAAACTATTAAACATTTCACTGATTTTATCAATCATATCATTTTGATCTTGTTTATTATCTATATACTTTTCCTTTAAATGATTAATAGTTGTTTCAATACGTTTATCATCGAAGGGCTTAAGTATATAGTCAAATGCCTGAATTTCAAAGGCTTCTATGGCATGCATGTTATAGGCTGTAACAAAAATTATATCCAAAGCATTATTGTTACTTTTTATGTGTTTTGCAAGCTCCATTCCGTTACCAAGGGGGATGTTTATGTCCAAAAAGGCAACGTCGAAGGGAACATTATTTATTAGGTCAATTGCTTCAGCATTATCATATGCAATGCCCTTAATTTCAAGAAACTTATATTGGGATAAAACATAGTCAAGCTCCTCGGCTGCGGGTATTTCGTCTTCAACAATAATGCATTTTATTTTATCCATTGACCTCACCCCTTTGGTATAATTATCTTTATTTGAGTTCCTTCATTATAAACACTTTTTATATCTACACCATACTGTGGACCATACAAAAGCTTTAATCTATCATTTACATTTTTCAGACCAATACCAGGCCATTTTGTAATTACTTCCTCATATTTCTTAGGTTCCATCCCAACGCCTGTATCGGAGACTTCAAAGATAATATTTTCAGTTGTATTTTCGGCATTTATATAAACGCAACCCCCGTCTTTTTTATCATGAATTCCATGTTTTATCGAATTTTCTACTAAGGGTTGAAGTAGGAATACAGGTATTTTAAAATTTAATATTTCTACAGGGATGTTAAAATACACCTTAAGTCTTGGCCCAAACCTTGCTTGCTCTATGTGAAGGTATGACTCAATTAACTCAATTTCTTCTTTTAAGGTTACAAAATCCTCATCTCTTTTTAAAGTTTTCCTAAAATAATTCGATAAGTCCAGTATTAAATTCTTTGCTTTCATTGGATCCGTTCTACAAAAACAGGAGATAGTATTTAACGCATTAAAGAAAAAATGAGGATGTATCTGGGCTCTTAATGCTTTAAGTTCTGCGGCTTGAACACCCTCTGCCAATTTATTCAATTTATAAAGTTCAATTTGTGTTGAAAGTAAGCTAGCTAATTCCAGGCAGAATTCAATAAAATAAGAGTCTATATCTTTTTCATTTTTCACCTTTAATCCTATAATACCTTCAAACTCATTTTTCTTTATTAACAATGGAACACAATAAAATACCTCATTTTTCAAATTATTCCTAAATTTAATAACCTTATTACTATTTTGAGAAAGTACAGAACCTAAATTATTTATTAATAATGCTTCGGATAATGGCTCTCCGCAGTAAGCAAGAAAATCCTCTTTATCAGCTATAAATACACCTTGTACAATACCGATTTCATATATTATTTTTACTATATTATCAGCGGTATTTTTATTTAGTCCCATTCTCATATAAAATAGAGTTTCTTTAGATATAGCAAGTACTCTTTGAGCTTGTATTGCACCGGTCCTTGCATATTCAACCTTTATTCTTTTTATTATATCCATAAATATTACGACACCAAGTGAATTTACTATTATCATTGGTAATGCTATTGCTTTTTCAAGTGCAAGGCTTTGATCAAGTGGTTTTGCTATTAATAATATTAGTAGCATTTGAAATATTTCAGCAATTAATCCACCAATAAAGGCCACCCTAATGCTAAAATTCTTATCTTTTAAATATACCTTAATAAGACCGCCTGTAAGTCCTTCGATAACAGTTGCAATTCCGCATGCAACGGCAGTAAAACCACCTAAGGTATACCGATGTGCTCCTGCAATAGCTCCAACTATAATTCCAACAACAGGTCCACCCATCATTCCAGCCACAATAGCTCCAATGGGTCTAGTATTTGCAATTGCATGGGGTTCAATATTAACACCAATATAGGTGCCGAGTATTGATAACACACTAAAAAAAATTATCATGATGATTTTATCTTTGAAACTTATACTATTTTTGATTAAGTTCTTAAACGTTCGCGAATGACTGAATATATATGCGGTTAGAGCAACAAGGGCCATTCCCTCCATTAATTGTAAATATAACATATAGATTCACATCCTTATTTTATTATCTTGAATTTCTATATACTAATTAATATTTCATTATATAAACATAAAACCAATAATAGAAAGACTTCATTTCCTAACTAAATTATAATATGAAAAGAAATATAATACAAACTAAATGATAACGATTTTATAGAGACTATTCAAACCCTCTAAAATCCACTTTGGACATTAAATGATACACTTCACCGCAAAAATATTTACTGAGAATAACTATAGCAATATAATATAGCTGTACAGATCATCTGAATTATAAATATATTTTGAGAGGAGTAAGTGTTATGAATTCTATTGTTTTAGTAATCGTTGCCGCTCTTGTTCTTATTATTGCATACAGAACATATGGAGCGTTTATAGCTGCTAAGGTTTTAGTTCTGAATGAAAAAAATAAAGTTCCATCAGAGGTTCTTAATGATGGAAGAGATTTTATACCAACAAATAAGTGGGTTCTACTCGGACATCATTTTGCAGCTATCGCAGGTGCGGGGCCACTTATAGGACCAGTTCTTGCAGCGCAGTTTGGTTACCTACCGGGAACTCTGTGGATATTAATCGGTGCAGTAGTTGGCGGTGGTGTTCATGATATGGTGGTGTTATTTGCATCAGTTAGACATGATGGACAATCTATAGCTCAACTTGCTAAAATTTACCTAGGAAAGAAAATGGGTTTTGTTACATCTATTGCGGTTTTATTTATACTTATTATAACCATGGCAGGACTTGGTATACCTGTTGTTAATTCATTGTTTAACAGTCCATGGGGTACATTTACAGTTGGGTTCACAATTCCAGTAGCTATGTTTATAGGAATTTATATGAAATATATAAGACCTGGAAAAATAGCAGAGGCTACGATAATTGGAATGGTCCTTATTATGGTAGGAGTTATTGGAGGACCATTTATTCAACATACAGCACTTGGGCATTTCTTAACTTTTGATGCTAAACAAATGGCAATTATACTTGCAGTATACGGTTTCTTTGCAGCAGCACTTCCAGTTTGGCTTTTATTGTTACCAAGGGATTATTTAAGTACTTATATGAAACTTGGAGTTATAGGTGCACTAGCACTCGGAATAATTATAGTACGACCTGTACTACAAATGCCAGCAATAACTCAATATGTACATGGTGGTGGTCCAATTATTCCAGGAAAAGTATTCCCATTCCTTTTTATAACAATAGCTTGTGGTGCTTTATCAGGCTTCCATGCACTAATTAGCACAGGAACTACACCAAAGCTTATAAAGAATGAAAAAGATATACTTCCAATAGGGTATGGGTGTATGCTAATAGAAGCTTTTATAGCTTTAATGGCTTTAATTGCTGCTTCAGTACTTCCAACAGCAGATTATTTTGCAATAAACTCACTACCTGCAGTATTTGATAAACTTCACATGATTCCAAAGGAACTTCCAATGCTCTCAGCAATGGTTGGAGAGCAGTTAGGGGGAAGACCAGGTGGATCGGTGTCACTTGCAGTAGGTATGTCATATGTATTTTATAAAATTCCAGGATTAACTAAATTAATGGCTTACTGGTATCATTTCTGCATTATGTTTGAGGCACTATTTATATTAACAACAATAGATGCAGGAACTAGAATAGGAAGATATTTATTACAAGATTTAGCTGGACAGGCATATAAGCCTTTTGCTAAAAAGAATTCTTGGTTAAATATAATATTTTTCAGTGCTCTAATGTCATTTTCATGGGGATATCTTCTTTATACAGGAAATGTATCAACCATTTGGCCATTATTTGGTGTTGCAAATCAGACACTTGCAGCAATAGCATTTGCAATTGGTACAACATTCTTAATTAAAAATGGTAAACAAAAGTATATGATGATTACAGTTTTACCACTGATATTCATAGCGATTACTACATTTACAGCTGCTATAGAAAATATATTCAACAATTATATTCCACAGAATAAAATAGTACTTATGGTTATGTCAACTATACTTGTTATTATGCTTGCAATAATATTATTTGATAGCGTAAAAGTATGGATTGTAGAATTAAAAAAGAATAAAGAGCTTACTAATAATAAAGACATTCCTTATTAGGGGTTAAAATGCCTAGTTGTTATGACTTTTGGACAGGGGCTGACATCTCTCGCCTTCATCATAAATAAACACAACCGCCTACAGGCGGTTGTGTTTTTTGATTAATGGGTTGCTCCTACAGTTAAATAAGATATCTAATTTGGGGCGTAATTAAATTGAGGTTATTAATCTTATATTTGTTTTTATCATAATCATTAACATAATTGAAAAATGCCCATATTATAATTAATGAAAACTTTAATTGGAGGATAATTATGAATAAAAATTATGAAATGGAAGACTTAGAATTTATACCTTTTCAGTATCCTGTAATGTGCCCAATGATGACATATAAAACAGGGTATAGGATGGAGGAACCAGAGATAGAAAGACATATTATATCGCAACAACCACAGCCAATGCCACAGCCGATGCAACAACCAATGCAACAGCCAAAACATCAGCCTATGCCTAAGCCAATACCACAACCTATGCAAGAACAAAAAATACAACCTAAAATACAATCATCAAATATGGAATTAAATATACAACCTAAAATAGCACCGCAGAATATGGAATTAAATATACAGCCTAAAATGGAGACACAATATATGGAATTAAATATACAACCAAAGATGGACCCAAGCAATATGGCACTTAATATAGACCCTAAAATGGGATTATTAAAAATTGATCCGATAAAAGTGCAATTAATAATAGAACCCAAAATGGAACCAGTAAAATTGCAATTTGATGTACAGCCTATTAAGCAGCCAATAATGACGCAAGAGCCAAAGACTAAGCAGTCAATGCCGAGTAATATGGCACCATGTCCAATGCCATATAACATGATGATGAATCCGATGGTTATGAAGTATCAATACCAGATGATGATGATGACGATGATGATGAATTCCATGGCAATGAAACATTCATGCCATAAAATGATGAATCCGATGAAACATTCATGCCATAAGAGGATGGATCCAATGGAAATGGAGTAGATACCTACTTATAATTAAACTCTCGACTAATTAATATTAGTTGAGAGTTTTCTTTTTATTAAATATGAAAAGACTGCTACGAAACTAACTGAAAAAGTTAGTTTCATAGCAGTCCCTGTTTTTGTATTAACAATATCATAATCATCGAGCGTTATTATAATAAATAATAATATGAAGACTGCATAACTCTTTAGAATTGTTTTTGTACTCATGAGCTTTATCGGCAAGGAATTTTATTGAATCCCCTTCTTTTAGAATATAACTATTACCTTGAATGGTTAATTCAAATTCACCTTTGCTCACATATAGATATTCTTCAGCACCATTTTCATGAGGCTCAGAACAATGCACACATCCAACGTCAAGATTTACTACTAGCACTTCAAATTTTTTGCTAAAATCAAACGCAAAAGTAGGAAAAACACTTAACTTATCATTGCCTTCAGTAATAGGTGTGAATTCGTTTTTCTTAATTATGACTAAGTCATCAGGTTCTGCTTCGAGTAAGAAAGTGGAAGAAATATGAAGACCATTTGCAATTTTCCATAGTGTAGAGATGGATGGGTTTGTCTCTCCTCTTTCAATTTGACCAAGCATGCCTTTGCTAACGCCAGTCATATCAGCAACTTTATCAAGACTATAGCCTTTGCTTTTACGATATGTATTAAGATTATTACCTATAATTAAATTAATATTTTCCAAAATTTTACCCCTTTTGTTTATGTTATATTTTCACATTTACATGATTTATTGTATCATATTTTTATGAAATTCTCAATATTTTAGATTTATTGAGACAAGACATATATGATCTACTAAATATTACTAATGTAAACCAATACATTTATTTTTAAAACCCCTTGTATAATATATTGCACGTATGATATAATAAATTTAACAAACGTGCAATATATTATACAGACAACACAATATACTATAATATTTCCAGTTGTAGATTTATTTAGCTAAGACATGTTTGGTCTCCACCTCTATGACTTATTATTTTGTCTGAGGGGAAATATAAAAAACTAACTACTGAAAAGTTAGTAGAATCAACGTTTGTTGAATTCTTCAAACGTCTAAAAAATAAACTAAATGGAGGTTTTCATTATGGGAAGTAAAGCTTTACACGATTTTCTTTCAGAAAATTTACAGGATTTAAGAAGCAAAGGTTTATACAATGAAATTAACGTTGTTAAGGGGTCAAATGGTGCTATTATCAATGTTAACGGCAAAGACGTAATTAATCTATCCTCAAACAATTACTTGGGACTTGCTACAAACCCTAGTATGAAGGATGCATGTAGAATAGCAACAGACAAATATGGGGTTGGCGCAGGAGCCGTTAGAACTATTAACGGAACTTTAGATATTCATGAAGAATTGGAAGCTAAACTTGCAATATTTAAACATACAGAGGCAGTTATTACATTTCAATCTGGATTCAATTGTAACATGGGTGCTATATCTGCAGTAATGAATAAAAAAGATGCTATACTTTCTGATTCTCTAAATCATGCTTCAATTATAGACGGTTGCAGATTATCAGGAGCTAAAACAATTAGATTTGAACATTCCAATATGGAAGATCTAAGAGCTAAAGCTAAGCAAGCGAAAGATTCAGGTCTTTATGAAAAAATTATGGTTATAACAGATGGTGTATTTTCAATGGATGGGGATATTGCGAAGTTACCTGAAATTGTTAAAATAGCAGAAGAATTTGACCTTTTAACATATATTGATGATGCTCATGCTTCAGGTGTTTTAGGTACACATGGTAGCGGTTCTGTAACACATCACAATTTAGTTGGCAAAATAGATTTTCAAATAGGAACTCTTTCGAAAGCAATAGGAGTTATTGGAGGATATGTTGCAGGCACCCAGGATTTAATTGACTGGTTAAAAGTTAGAGCAAGACCATTCTTATTTTCTACATCAATGACACCAGGCGCTGCAGCTTCATGTATAGAAGCAATAAGTATTTTAACTGAAAGTACAGAGCTCGTAGATAAATTATGGGAAAATGGAAGATATTTAAAGAAAGGTCTTAAGGAATTAGGCTTTAATATTGGACATAGTGAAACTCCAATAACCCCTTGTATCATAGGCGAAGCAGACGTTGCGCAAAAATTCAGTGCAGAGTTATACAATGAAGGAGTTTATGCCAAATCAATAGTGTTTCCTACAGTTCCTTTAGGAACAGCAAGAGTAAGAAATATGCCAACAGCAGCTCATACAAAAGAAATGTTGGACGAAGCAATTGCTGCATATGCTAAGGTTGGAAGAAAAATGGGCTTAATAAAATAATAAAAAAGGGGATATAAAAATGAAAAAGATATTAGTAACTGGTGCCTTAGGACAAATAGGTTCAGAACTCGTAATGAGAATGAGAGAAATTTATGGCAATGATAATGTAATAGCTACAGATCTAAGAAAACCTGAGAATAACATAGTAGTCACTTCAGGACCTTTTGAAATGCTAGATGTAACCGATCATAAAACTATGCTTGAAATTGCTAAAAAATATAAAGTTGATACATTAGTTCATTTAGCAGCTTTATTATCAGCAACAGCTGAAGCAAAACCATTGCTCGCTTGGAATATAAATATGGGTGGACTTGTAAACGCTTTAGAAGTAGCTAGGGAACTTAAATGTAAGTTCTTTACACCAAGTTCTATAGGTGCGTTTGGTCCATCTACTCCTAAGGACAATACTCCCCAAGATACAATTCAAAGACCAACAACAATGTATGGTGTTAATAAAGTAGCTGGAGAATTATTATGTGATTATTATCATACTAAGTTTGGAGTTGATACAAGGGGAGTACGTTTCCCAGGTTTAATTTCTTACAAAGTTCTTCCAGGTGGTGGAACAACTGACTATGCTGTTGATATATATTATGAAGCATTGAAGTCAGGTAAATACACATCATTTATTGGTAAAGGAACAAAAATGGATATGATGTATATGCCAGATGCAATAAATGCAATAATTAATTTGTTAGAAGCTGATGAATCAAAATTAAAACATAGAAATGCATTTAATATTGCAGCTATGAGTTTTGAACCAGAAGAAATAGCTAATGAAATTAAAAAACATATGCCAGGATTTAAAATGGATTATAAAGTAGATCCAATAAGACAAGGGATTGCTAATTCATGGCCTAACTCTATGGATTCTAGTTCTGCTAAAAATGAGTGGGGTTTTAAAGCAGAATATAACTTATCAAAAATGACCACTGATATGCTTGCGCAATTAAGTGCTAAAGGAATTGGCGCTAAGTAATATTTATAAATTAGGTTCATGAAAATAGATATGTTAGTTTTCTTTACTTCTTATTTATTTTCATGGGCCTATAATTTTCTTTTCTCTCTTTATTAACTTACATTTTATAAAAAAAATTCTCAATAAATTTAAATAAATTGATAATTAAATAAATTGATAATTAAATAAATTGATAATTTCAGCGGAATTGTTGAAAACTATTAAATGACGAATAAAGATATTTGAAATTTATAATAATTCGTTCTACAACACTAAATTAATAAAATAACACATTGTAATAAAATTTATTGTGGGAGGAAATTAAAATGGAAAAAAACACATTAAAAAAAGAAATTGGTCTTTTATCAGCAAGTGCAGTTGTTATAGGTATGGTAATAGGTTCAGGGGTGTTCTTTAAACCTACAGCTATTTATACCGCAACAGGAGCACCAGGATTAGGTATGATTGCATGGGTTATAGGAGGATTAATAACTTTAGCTGGTGGACTTACAGCAGCCGAAGTGGCAGCTGCAATACCTAAAACTGGTGGAATGATAGCTTGGCTCGAGGAAACTTATGGTGAGATGTGGAGTTTCCTATTAGGTTGGGTTGAGACAGTGATATCTTTTCCTGCTAATATAGCAGCACTAGCAATAATATTTGCGACACAAGCTGTTTCATTGCTAGGCTTAGGGGATGGAATGTTGGTTACAATTGCTATAATAAGTATTATATTTTTAATAACGATGAATTGTTTAGGTGCAAAAGTTGGTGGAAATATTCAAACTGTATTTACAATAGGAAAAATGGTTCCTATATTTGCAATTATTGTGTTTGGACTTATTAATGGTCATGGCGGAGTAGTAAGGTTATTTCCAATATCAGCTGCGGGCCATCCGATAGCTACAAGTCTGGGATCCGCACTACTAGCTACTATGTTTGCTTATGATGGTTGGATACATCTTGGAAATATATCAGGGGAATTAAAAAATCCGAAAAAAGATTTGCCAAGAGCGATTATTGGTGGACTGCTTATTGTTATGGCTGTCTACATACTAATTAACATGGCGTTTTTATTCGTATTGCCAGCTTCTGTACTTGCAGTAACAAAAACACCAGCTACAGATGTAGCAACAGTACTATTTGGAGCAGTTGGTGGAAAAGTTATTACTGTTGGAATTTTGGTATCCATATTCGGAACTTTAAATGGAAATATACTAACAGGTATGAGGGTACCATATGCTATGGCACTAGAAAATAAATTGCCTGGAAGCAAATATCTTTCAAAATTAAATCCTAAAACTAGTACTCCAATCTACTGTGGTGTATTAATTGGAGTTATTGCAATAATAATGACAATGCTCGGAAATTTCAATCAGTTAACAGATTTATTAGTTTTTGTACTTTGGATTTTTTATACAATGACATTTGTTGCAGTAATTATTCTTAGAAAAAAGAGACCAGATCTTATTAGACCTTATAAAGTTCCTTTATATCCTATAATTCCTATTATAGCCATTGTGGGTGGACTTTATATAATAATAAATACAATGATTACTCAACCAATGAATGCAGGACTAGGTCTTTTGCTTACAGTAATAGGATTACCTATATATTTTATAAGAAAAAATAAAGTTATAAAATAAATTACTTTAAATCTCCTTAAAGAATACAAGTCATAAGAGAAAGTAAGCCCCTCAACTAATAATTAATTAGTTGAGGGGTTTCTTATGCAATAAGTTAGTGCTATATATTTATTAATTATGATATAACCAGCAGAATTACTGAAGAAGTAAAAAAATTAAATGAAGTATAAAAAGCAAAAAAGTATAGATTTAAAACACCTAATTTCAAATAAAAATGAAATTAGGTGTTTTTTTATGGGACAGTGATTATTCTCACACAGTTAATAGGTAACATCTACTCGATTTCAACTAGTTGGGCGTATACAAAATATGGATGTACATCAAAACCAATGAATAACAAGAAATTGACTTGTAATGGTTGATTAAAAAATAATGTTTTTATACTAATAGTGCAATAAAATAACGATAGTACAAAAAACTCAAAAAACTGGCGGATTTAATGCAGTAAACTATCGCAATTTATGCCATGAAAGAATATCTTATTCAGTTATTATTAACATAGGGTGAAATAGTGGTTCCAAGTAGCAGCATATTGTTAATGAAAACGTTTCGTAATGTCTTGTTCGATAAAATTAAATTTAAAGGGAATTATAGTTGCATAAAATTTTGCAAAGAAATTTCTAATGAATATGTGATGGAAAAAGGAGGCGGAAGATAGTAAGGAACTTAGAGCCATTATTAAATACGTAGGTAAGATGAATTGTAGATCAATAAATATTGGAATTGTTCATAACTTTAAAATCTTAAGCGGCCTTCTTGATACACCAGAAGGAGAAAACAACAAAAATATTGGAGGTAATATTATGTCAGAAGTAGTAGTTAATACGACTGCAGTCGTTGCTAAAAAAAAGTTATTATCAGGATTTTTTAGAAAAGGAGTTGCAATTGGTTTATTCTCAGGATTTTCATATGGATTATTCTCAGCATTTTTGGCATTGGCTATGACAAAGGGAGTTTGGAGCGATTGGTTTGGTGCAAATAAAACTGGTTTATCTGCATTTGCTGTTGTATATGTGCTTGGTGCACTTGGATGTGGCGTAAATGATACTTTAAGTGCAGTTTGGGCATTAGTTATGGCAGGCATTAGGGGTAAACTTGGAGATTTCTTTAGAACTCTTAATACTAAACCGGGCCGCATGATTATGTTAGCTGCACTTATGGGAGGCCCTATTGCCAATTCAGCTTATGTTATTGGTCTTGCATCAGCTGGTTCAATTATTGTTCCAATTTCTGCCCTTTGCCCAGCTATTGGCGCTATTTTAGGCAGAGTTTTATATAAACAAGCATTAACAAAACGTATGATTTTAGGTATTGTTATCTGCGTTTCTGCAAGTGCTATTATTGGTATCTCAAGTATTACTGGAGGTGCACAAAAAGGTGCAGTGATAGGTATTATTGCTGCTATTATAGCTGCTGTTGGCTGGGGTATTGAGGGCTGTATAGCTGGTTATAGTACATCAATGGTAGATTCAGAGATTGGTATTGCTATTCGTCAGACAACATCAGGCCTTACAAATTTAATTATATTTATTCCTCTCATAGCTATTATAGGAGGCAATGGAGGTCTTTCATTCCATGTTATTGGTCAAGCATTTACAAGCGGTCCTGCTATGATTTGGTTTACTGTTAGTGGTCTTTGTGCTTATCTTTCATATATGACTTGGTATAAGGGTTCTAGTATGACTGGTGTTGCGCTTGGTATGGCAACCAATGGCACTTACTCTTTCTTCGGACCGTTCTGCTGCTGGATAATACTTGGTGTGGGTTTCGGGATAAAAGGTTGGACACTCTCTCCTATATCTTGGGCTTGTGCTGTGTTAATGGCAATTGGTATTTTGATAATCGCAATGAATCCAATGGATTTATTTAAAAAAAGGGAGGCGTAATTGTATGAAACCACTTAATTATGCTATTTTAAAACATTTTACAAAAATTAAAGGAGCATGTGCAGACGACGTTATTGAAGCTTTAAAAGGTCAATATGGTAACTTCAAAGCTTTTAATAAAAACGGTGTTATCTCAGCTTTAATGACAGCTGAAGCGAATGGCCTTCTTGAAGAAAAAAGTTGTGATATGGATAAGTCAGGTAATTTAAGAATTTACTATCATGCAAATGATGAAGGCGCAGCTACAATTAATAAGTACATTAAGGATTAATGATTTGAGTTATTATATGAATTATATGAGTTAAGATAATGCCAATTTTTGCGGAGTATCTTATAATATCTTGATTAAAAAACAGAATTTAATGCTATTAGTGCAAGAAAGTAACGATAGTACAAAAGTTTTAAAAACTGATGGATATAATGCGGTAGAATAGCACACTTTATGCCATGAAAAACCGTCTTGTTCAGTTATTATTAAGATAAAGTGAAATATTAATTCGAGGCGGTAATAATTATTACCGAAAACGTTTTACAATGTATTGTTTATTAAGTTAAATTATAAGAAAATCAAGACCATTAATAAGTATGTGTAAAAAAATACGCAAAAACAACATTTAAGGGGGAATATGTAGTGAGGTATTATGGAGAAGAATCATTAGGCCTTATTGAAACATTAGGGATGGTACCTGCAATTGAGGGTGCAGATAAAATGCTGAAAGCTGCTAATGTTGAATTAGTAGCATATGAGAATATAGGTTCCACTCTTGTTACAATTATGGTAAAGGGTGATGTTGCTGCTGTTAAGGCGTCTGTGGAAGCAGGAGCTGCTGCTGCCGAAGCGATAGGTACATTAACAGCACAAAATGTTATGCCAAGACCGATTAAAGATATTGGAAGCATTGTTTCAGTATATGACATTGATACAAAGGAAGCATTACCGGTGAGCACATATAAAGCTTTAGGTTTAATAGAAACATTTGGCATAGTTTTTGTTTTAGAGGCTGCAGATGCAATGTGTAAAGCTGCAAATGTTGAATTGATTGGTTTCGAAAATGTAGCTTCTGGCTATATTTCCGTGTTGGTTCGTGGAGATGTAGGAGCCTGCAAATCTGCTGTAGATACTGGCGTAAAAGCTGTATTAGATATGGGTGCTGAAGTCTATAGCTCAGTTGTTATTGCAAGTCCACATCAAGACCTTGAAAAAATTATTGCACTTTATTCACTTGAAACTTTGAATGCTTAATGTGTGGCTGACAAGAAATTCAAAAACTAAAAAAGTACAACACTTAGTTAATGAAAGTGAAAAGGAGAGTCAGAAATGAATATTATTGACAATGATTTGCTCTCCATCCAAGAATCTAGAATTCTTGCCGAAAATGCTAGTGAAGCACAAAAACTACTAGCGAGTTTTCCACAAGAAAAATTGGATGAAATTGTTGAACGTATTGCTGAAGAAATTGGAAAGTATGCATGTGAACTTGCCATGATGTCCAGAGAGGAAACTGATTATGGTAAATGGCAAGATAAGCTTATCAAAAATCGATTTGCTTGTGAGTATTTGCCAATTAAACTTAGAGGAATGCGTTGCGTTGGTATTATTGATGAGGACAGGCAAAGCAAAACGATGGATGTAGGTGTACCTAGGGGTGTGATTATTGCATTATGTCCAGCAACCAGTCCTGTTTCTACCACCATCTACAAGGCTTTAATTGCAATTAAGTCTGGCAATGCGATTATATTTTCTCCACATCCTAGGGCGAAGAAGACAATTTGCAAGGCACTTGACATTATGATTCGAGCAGCAGATGGATATGGATTGCCAGTAGGGGCCCTTGCATATTTACACACTGTGACACCTACTGGAACAAAAGAGTTAATGAATCATAAAGCAACATCCTTGATTATGATCACAGGAGTACCAGGAATGCTTAAAACAGCATATAAGTCTGGAAAACCTGTCATTTATGGAGGAACGGGCAATGGACCGGCATTTATTGAACGCACAGCTGACGTAAAGCAGGCAGTGAGAGACATTGTTACTAGTAAGACATTTGATAACGGAATAGTATCAGGTGCGGAACAATCTATTGTTGTAGACAGTTGCATTGCAGCTGATGTAAAACGTGAGTTGAAAAATAATGGTGCTTATTTTATGACAGATGAAGAGGCACAAAAACTTGGTTCTCTCTTTTTCCGTTCTGATGGGAGTTTGGACCCAGAAATGGTCGGTAAATCAGCACAAGAATTAGCTATGAGAGCAGGTTTTCCTGTTCTAAATAGTGTAACATTGCTGATTTCCGAGCAGAAATATGTTTCCGAGACTAATCCTTATTCGAAAGAAAAACTTTGCCCAGTTCTGGCTTATTACATCGAAGACGATTGGATGCATGCTTGTGAAAAGTGCATTGAGCTGCTATTAAGTGAGAAGCACGGACACACCCTTGTTATACATTCAAAAAACGAAGAGGTTATTCGCCAGTTTGCATTAAAAAAACCAGTGGGTAGGGTACTTGTTAATACACCGGCTTCGCTTGGAAGCATGGGTGTTACAACTAATTTATTCCCTGCTATGACTCTAGGTAGCGGATCGGCAGGGCTAGGTATGACCTCCGATAATGTTTCACCAATGAATCTTATTTATATACGAAAAGTAGGATATGGTGTGCGCAAGATAGAGGATATTATTAATGGAAAGTTGATAGAGGAGAAAATCCCTCTGCAAAATGTGGAAAAGCCAGAGGAAAATAATTTAGGGGATATACAGATGTTGCAGAATATTTTGAAAAAAGCCCTTAAAGAGATTAAATAGTGGTGTAGTTGCATTTTGAGAATGATGAATTTAAATGAAGATTATAAAAAATAAAAGTAAATTAATTAATAAAAAAAGTGGGAGGTAAAGATATGGATATTCGTGAATTTACAAATAAATTTGCAGAAGCTACTAAAAATATGTCTGCTGAAGAACGATCATCTTTAATGAAAATGTTTGAAGGTGTTTCGAAAGAAATTACAAAAGGTGAATCATCGGCAAGTTATGTGGCATCTAGCGACAATGATGGAAAAGTTCCAAATGGTATTACAGAACGTTTGAAGAGATTGAAAGATAGTTATTTACAATGGAAGCCTACTATCACAACGTATCGTGCTCGTGCAATTACTAAGATTGCAAAGGAAAATCCTGGAATACCTAAAAGTATATTCCGTGGTAAAAGCTTTAAATATTGCTGTGAGACAGCACCTTTATTAATTCAAGATGATGAACTGATTGTAGGAGCTCCTTGTGGTGCACCTCGTGCTGGAGCTTGTTCTCCTGATATTGCATGGAGATGGATGGAAGATGAAATTGATACCATTGGAACACGTCCGCAAGATCCGTTTTATATCTCTGACGAAGATAAAAAATTTATGCGTGAAGAACTTTTCCCATTCTGGAAAGGAAAATCCATTGATGAATACTGTGAAGATCAGTTTCGCGAAGCAGGTGTTTGGGAAATTTCCGGCGAATCTTTTGTTTCAGATTGTTCTTACCATGCAGTCAACGGTGGTGGAGATTCAAACCCTGGATATGATGTAATCCTTATGAAGAAGGGAATGCTTGATATTCAACAAGAAGCAAAAGATCATTTGGAAAAGCTAAATTACGAAAATCCCGATGATATTGAAAAAATTTATTACTATAAATCAGTTATTGATACTACCGAAGGCGTAATGATTTATGCTAAGCGTTTATCTGATTATGCTGCGCAACTAGCTGCTAAGGAAATGAACCCTAAGCGTAAGGAAGAATTATTGAAGATTTCCGAAATTAATGCAAGGGTTCCTGCACATAAACCTCGTACTTTCTGGGAAGCAATTCAGTCCGTTTGGACTATTGAATCTCTCTTGGTAGTTGAAGAGAATCAAACTGGTATGTCTATCGGTCGTGTTGATCAATATATGTATCCATTCTACAAGGCAGATATAGAGCAAGGTCGTATGAATGAGTTTGAAGCATTTGAACTAGCTGGAAGTATGCTAATTAAAATGTCTGAGATGATGTGGATTACAAGTGAAGGTGGTTCTAAGTTCTTTGCAGGTTATCAGCCATTTATCAATATGTGCGTTGGCGGTGTTACTCGTGATGGTCTTGATGCAACAAATGATCTTACTTACCTACTGATGGATGCTGTTCGTCATGTTAAAATTTATCAGCCATCTTTAGCCACACGTATTCACAACAAGTCACCTAAGAAGTATTTGAAGAAAATTGTTGATGTAGTTCGTGCAGGTATGGGATTCCCAGCTTGTCATTTTGATGATCCACATATTAAGATGATGCTTTCGAAAGGTGTTTCAATAGAAGATGCCAGGGATTATTGCTTAATGGGTTGTGTTGAACCTCAGAAGGCAGGTCGTCTGTATCAGTGGACTTCAACTGCTTATACCCAGTGGCCTATCTGTATTGAATTGGTTTTGAACCACGGTGTTCCACTATGGTACAAAAAACAGGTTTGCCCTGATCTAGGAGATATAAGCCAATATAAAACTTATGAAGAGTTTGATAATGCTGTTAAGGAACAAATCAAATATATTACTAAGTTGAGTAGTATTGCTACAGTTATCACTCAGCGTGTCCACAGAGAATTGGCTCCAAAACCTCTGATGTCCATTATGTATGAGGGAACCATGGAGAGCGGCAGAGATGTTTCTGCCGGTGGTGCTATGTACAACTTCGGACCTGGTGTTGTGTGGTCAGGACTAGCTACTTATACAGACTCTATGGCTGCTATTAAGAAGTTAGTATTCGATGATAAGAAGTATACGCTGCAACAACTAAATGAAGCATTGAAAGCTGAATTTGTAGGATATGAGCAGGTTAGAAGTGATTGCTTGAAAGCTCCTAAGTACGGTAATGATGATGATTATGCAGATTTAATTGCTGCAGATTTGATTAACTTCACAGAGAGGGAGCACCGTTGCTACAAGACTCTTTATTCTGTCCTAAGCCATGGTACGTTGTCTATATCAAACAATACCCCATTTGGTCAGTTGCTTGGTGCGTCTGCTAACGGGCGTAAGGCGTGGACACCATTATCCGATGGTATCAGTCCTACTCAAGGAGCAGATACTAAGGGACCAACTGCTATTATCAAATCTGTTTCCAAGATGTCTTGTGACAGTATGAATATAGGAATGGTTCATAACTTTAAACTTATGGCGGGCCTACTAGATACACCAGAAGGCGAAGAAGGTATTCTTACATTACTACGTACCGCTTCCATTTTTGGAAATGGACAGATGCAGTTTAATTATCTGGATAATGAAACCTTGCTTGCAGCACAGAAACATCCGGAAGATTATCGTGATCTGATAGTTCGAGTAGCAGGTTACAGTGCATTCTTCGTTGAATTATGTAAGGATGTTCAAGATGAGATTATCAGTAGAACTATGCTAACACATTTTTAAAATGGAATTCCATTGACTTTAAATTATATATTTGGATAGCAAAAATGAATCAAACGGGAGATTAGATATTATGAGCAATGCGAATGTAGCTATTATTGAAAGAAAAGCACTCATTTTCAATGTGCAAAAATACAATATGTATGATGGTCCGGGAGTAAGGACACTGGTATTCTTTAAAGGATGCCCATTGCGTTGCAAGTGGTGTGCGAATCCTGAAGGAATGGAACGAAAATATCAAGTAATGTTTAAAAGAGACTCTTGTATTGATTGTGGTGCCTGTGTGTCTGTTTGCCCGGTTGGAAAACATACTATTTCGAAAGAGCTGAAACATGAGGTAGTGCATAGCATTGATTGTATAGGTTGCCGTAAGTGTGAGGATGTTTGTCCTGAGTCTGCAATATCTATTGTGGGGGAGGTAAAAACTATTTCTCAGCTTATGGAAATTATCGAAGAGGACGTTAGTTTTTATGATGTGTCAGGTGGAGGTGTTACTTTAGGCGGAGGAGAGGTATTGATGCAACCAGAATTCGCTGCAAACTTGCTTATGGTATGTAAGCAAGAAGGAATTAATACCGCCATTGAAACTTGTGGTTATGCAAAACTGGAAGCGATACTTCAGGTTGCAGAGTTCACAGATTTATTTCTATTTGATATAAAGCACATTGATCCTGAACGCCACTATAAGCTTACTGGAGTACACAATGAAAGGATTCTGGAAAATTTAAAGGAACTTCTTCATCGTAGGTATAACGTGAAGGTGAGAATGCCCCTTTTAAAAGGGATAAATGATAATCAGGATGAGATTGATAGAGTAATTGCATTTTTAATGCCTTTCCGTGATTATAAAAACTTTAAAGGTATAGATTTACTTCCTTATCATAAATTGGGCGTAAATAAGTATACACAGTTAGGAATAGAGTATCCAATACAGGGAGATCCAAGCTTAAACAGCGATGAACTTAATATGATTGAGAGCTGGATTAAAAAGTATGATTTTCCAGTTAAGGTTATCAAACACTGATAAACGATTGTTAGAATAGAAAATAGATTGAGAGGTAACTTTTATGGGAACAGTTGGTGAAAAAGCTATACAACGTGTCATAGAAGAATCAGTTCCAGGGAAGCAGGTTACAATCGCTCATGTTATTGCCTCACCAATGCCGGATATATATGAACGTTTGGGGTTAGACGATAAAGGGTCAATTGGAATTTTGACTATAACACCGTTCGAAGCCGCTATAATTGCAGCTGATGTTGCAACAAAGGCTGCGGATGTTGAAATTGGATTTCTGGATCGGTTTACAGGGTCTGTAATTATCACCGGTGATGTGCAGAGCGTTGAAACAGCACTTAGTGCGGTAAATGATACATTGAAAAATTTGTTGGACTTTACGACAGCTCCTATTACAAGAACATGAGAAAGAAACGAATAATGGTGATAGGACCGACAAATTGTGGGAAGACTTCATTGGTTAACTCGCTTAATGATTATGATGGACCACTTAGGAAGACACAGGATATTATTTATGTAAAGAATACTATAGATACTCCAGGTTCTTATATTGAAAACGCATGGATGTACAAACATTTAATTGCAACCGCACAGGATGCATCACATGTTTTGATTTTAATTGATCAGTCAAGATGTGCGAGTGTTTATTCGCCTGGTTTCGCCAAAGTGTTTAAATGTCCTGTAATTGGTGTAATAACCAAAATTGATTTAATGGCGGAAAATGAGAATTTGTGTATCCAACAATTGAAGGAGATAGGAGTACCTAAGCCATATTTTAAGATTAGTATTGCGAGTGGTATAGGCATAGAAGCTTTAAAAGAATATTTATTTACTTTTGAAAAAAAAGTAAAGGGGGACTTAGATGAAATTTATAACCGAAAATGATTTACGGGATTTCAATAAAATAGAACCTTTTACAACTTATGAATTAGAACCGGGAGCAAGACTTACACCTGGAGCACGTCAGTTTCTAATGGATAGGGGAATCAATATGAATGATACTGATCCTAATACAAAAAAAAATAATGCAAATGTAAAGCAGACATCAGTACAACTTGAGAGAAAGAATAATTGGAAAAAGAAAAAACTTCGTAGCAAGATGAAATCAACGGAGACATTGTTCCTTCAATCTTATGAAGAACTTTTGGGTGGGGATGTTTCTCTTGCACAGAGCATTATTAATTTAGGCAAACAGTTCGTAAACATTAAAAATGAAGTAGAGGGTAAAGGCTCAGTTGAAAACCTTAGCTGTACGGAATGCACAGGGATTAATGAGAAAAATTTTTCAGATGATTTGGATGATTGCTTTGAAATCACAGAGTTGCATATGCAACTTAAAAATGGAAGGAAAATCATAATTTTGCATAGGTTACGTTCTGATCTTCGTGAAATTGAGCCAGCTGTTTTAGAATTATATGAGGGCAGTGAAAATGAGAATGAGTTGTGCACAGAAGTTATCGGAAAGGTTAATCAGATTGTTAATACCTTGTCCCAAATGATTTGTTCGGTTTTAGGAGGTAAAGAATGCCAGAGAAAAAGTTGAATTTTGAATACTGTGATCAGCTTGTCCGGGATTTTGAATATGTAGTGGAACATCCTATTGCTTCTAAATCTTCTGTTTACTATACAGGAGTTGATTTAGGTACTGCATGTGTTGTTTTAGCAGTTTTGGATGAAAACTATAAACCGGTGGCAGGTGCTTACCGTTATGCAGATGTAGTTCGAGATGGTATGGTTGTCGATTATATGGGTGCAATTAAAATTGTTAGAGAGCTAAAGCAGGAAATTGAAGAGAAAATGGGTACAGAATTGATTTATGCAGCAGCTGCTATTCCGCCAGGGACGGATGCTTTGGATTCAGGAGCAGTAAAAAATGTGGTTCAGGCTGCTGGGTTTGAAGTGACAAATGTGCTTGATGAATCTACGGCTGCAAATAAAGTCCTCAAAATTCAGGATGGTGTTGTTGTGGATGTTGGCGGTGGAACAACCGGTATTTCGATTCTAAAGGATGGAGAAGTTGTTTACGTTGCGGATGAACCAACAGGAGGTACACATTTTTCATTGGTTGTTTCAGGTGCATATAAAATGTCTTTTGCAGATGGAGAATTGTTTAAGCGCGATCCTCAAAATCACAAAGAACTGTTACCAGTACTTAAGCCGGTAGTTGAAAAAATTGCATCTATTATTAATCAGCATATCAAAGGTTATGATGTAGATGAAATATGTTTAGTAGGCGGAACATGCTGCCTAACCGGTATTGAAAAAATTATAGAGAAACAGACAGGTGTTTTCACTCATAAGCCACAAAATCCTATGTTTGTAACCCCTTTGGGAATAGCACTTAGTTGCACGCAGACAAGTATATGGTAGGAGGAATTTGGTATGGAGTTTAGAATTATTAAATCCCCTACGCAGGGTACAGTAGATATTCTTATGCGGCGCATGGGGACGGGAGTTGACACAAATAAGATTTGTGTTGATGCGGTTGGTCTTGTGCAAGGTAGAATGATAGATATGATTTGCGCAGCGGATATTGCTGAAAAGGCAGTTGGTGTCACAGTAGAAGATATTAGAGGAAGCTGTCCACAGAATATGATAATGATTGCGATTTTTGGCGATACTTCATCTGTTGAATCCGCAATTGAAGAGATTAAATGTAAGCTGGAAAAGAGGAAAGATCTATGTTAACAGCAAGACTAATTGATAATGTGTGGGCAACAAGAAAAGCAGAATCACTTAATGGACTAAAGTTTATGTTAGCGGAAGTAATTGGTGGTAGCAGTGCCGGCCAGCGTTTGATTGTTGTAGATATCATAAGTGCTGGTATTGGAGATAGAGTTATTGTCAGCACGGGATCATCGGCTCGTCGAATGTTAGGTGATGATGATATCCCAGTTGATGCGGTTGTTGTTGGAATAATTGATGAAGATTGCGAGTTCGGATAAATTCATTAGGCAAAATAATAATAATTGTTTTGCGCTGGAGTACAGAAGAGATAGAAATTAATAATTCTTATGTGCCCCAGAGAACGACAGGAGGGGTAAGAATGAGTCTTCTTGATATGGTGAGAGAAGCCGGTGTTATTGGTGCAGGGGGTGCAGGGTTTCCTACCCATGTTAAACTAGCATCAAAGTCGGAATATATACTTCTTAACGGAGCTGAATGTGAACCGCTTTTGCGAGTAGATCAACAGTTGATGGAGTTGTTTCCAGATGAAGTGATTAAAGGATTTGAAGCAGCCGGAAAGTTAGTTGGCGCAAAAAAAGCGCTTATAGGTATAAAGGATAAGCATAAAGAAGTAATTTCTATTTTGCGAGAGAGAATTAAGAAGCTGCAAGTAGGCGATTTCATTGAGGTTAAAGAGCTTTCGGATGTTTACCCAGCAGGTGATGAACAAGTTTTGGTTTATGAAATGACTGGAAGAATTGTTCCAGAAATGGGTATCCCAATTCAAGTTGGATGTGTAGTAGTCAATACAGAAACGGCATTAAATATATACCACGCTTCTATGGGAGAACCAGTTACAGAAAAATACATCACAGTTGCAGGAGATATACCTAAAAGATTGACCGTAAAGGTGCCAGTTGGCACACCTATTATAGATGTTCTTAAGCTGAGTGGTGTAGAAAATTTTGATGATTATTCAGTTATTGATGGTGGTCCAATGATGGGACCTGTAATGAGTAATTTAGATGGATATGTAACAAAGAAGAATAAAGGATTTGTAATTTTGAAAAAAAATCACTTTCTAATTCGTAAAAAATCTATGAATTTAGAACAGGCAAGAAGAGTGAATAGGGCTTCTTGTGAGCAGTGCCGTATGTGTACGGATATGTGTCCTCGTTACCTTCTTGGACATAATGTTCAACCGCATAAGATGATGAGAGCTTTAAACTATGCATTAACTGATGTTGAAGGGCAGAAGGTTTCACAACTATGTTGCCAGTGTAATTTATGTGAATTGTTCTCATGTCCGGTGGGATTATATCCGAAATCTGCAAATCTATATTTTAAAGAAAAATTGGCTCAGCAGAATATAAAATATAAGCCGATGCAGTCAGAATATGCTTCTCGCAAAAGCCGTGAGTATCGTTTGGTTCCAAGCAAGCGTCTTGTTGCTAGACTAGGTTTACATGATTTTGACAAGAAAGCTCCTATGACTGAAGTTGAAATTAAACCTGAATTTGTGCATATTGCAACAAGGCAGCATGTAGGGGCACCTGCAGTTCCCGTTGTATCTGCTTTTGATCATGTACAGCTAGGACAGCTAATCGGAAAAATTCCTGAAGGTAGTTTGGGTGCTGCTATTCATGCAAGCATTTCAGGAACAGTTGTGGAAAGTGGAAATGATTTTATTACGATAAGGAGGGACTGATATGTCGAAAGCAATAGGAATGGTTGAGTTTACAAGTATTGCACGAGGTATATATGCAGCAGATCAGATGTTAAAAATTTCTGATGTCGAAGTAGTCACAGCTAGTTCTGTTTGTCCTGGCAAGTATATAGTTATTGTTGAGGGAGATGTTGCATCAGTTCAAGATTCAGTAGGTATTGGTGAGCGGCTAGCAGAAGAATTTTTGGTTGATTCTATTATTATACCAAATGTCAGTCCTTTAGTATTCCCAGCAATTACAGGTGCGACGATGCCAGATGAAATTCAAGCACTAGGAATT
Organism: Clostridium sp.; assembly: GCF_036569345.1. Classification (GTDB taxonomy): domain Bacteria; phylum Bacillota; class Clostridia; order Clostridiales; family Clostridiaceae; genus Clostridium_AD. The sequence goes on along the minus strand of NZ_DATCQT010000170.1, from coordinate 45,633 downwards.
ATGGAGTCCTTCTCCTTGGCAACGATGGTTATCGCGGCGGACGCAATCCTGAAAGCTGCAGAATTGCAACCTATAGAGCTTCGCTTAGGCAATGGATTAGGCGGTAAGTCATTCTTTACTTTCACCGGCGATGTGGCTGCAGTTGAAACCGGTGTTGAAACAGGAAAGGCTATTGCAAAAGAAAAAGGTCTGTTAGTAAATGCAGAGGTTATACCTTCGCCGTCCGACAGATTGATGTCATCTTTGTTCTAATATATAAGAACTTATATTTATGAAAGGATGTGAAGGAATGAAAAAATTAATTTGTGTAAAAGATGTTGAAGATGTTGAAAAGCAAGGACAAAAAGTATTTTATATTGATAGTGATACAATTATCACTCCGTCAGCTAAAGATGCAGCGAGAGCTTTTGGAATGGAGTTTTCTAATGAAGCCCATGCCATTGAGGTAAAGAATTCCGAAACTAATGTATGTGAGGTTAAGAATGAAGGAAAAACTTCTGAGCCGTCAAAAGCTAGTGAGGGTGAAGTTGACACAGATATGATTTATAAGGTATTCAAGGCAATGATGGATAAAGGACTTTTAAATGGAATGTTTGATTCTTCTCCTGCAAAGCCATATATTGCTGAGGTTGATTGTAGTGGACTTAAGGTAGTTCGTGGTAATTCAGTAAAGATGGATATTTTGGATACTGGAAATCCTAACGACAAAGTATTTTATCAGGAAATTATAAATGCAGATGATGGTTGCTCAATGAATGCAGGAGTTATTACAATTGAAGGTTGTACCTTTGACTGGGAAACCACTTGCCAAGAGCTTTACCATGTTGTGGAAGGCACACTTATAGTAACCGTGAACGGAAAGATTTATACTGCACATCCGGGTGACTCAGTATTCTTCCCTAAGGGAGCTAAATTAGCATTTGGTTCACCTGACAAGATGAAAGCATTCTATGCTACATATTAGAACGCTTGAATAAAGTTAAGGAGGAGTAGGAAATGCAGGCACTTGGGTTAATTGAAACAATAGGACTCGTTGTAGCTATTGAGAGTGCAGATGCAATGCTCAAGGCAGCAGATGTGAATATCGTGGAAAAGACATATGTAGGCGGAGGTCTTGTTATGATCGCTGTAACAGGTGATGTGGCTGCGGTGAAAGCTGCTGTAGAGGCTGGTGGAGCGGCAGTTAGAAGAATAAATAACGCACTTCTGGTCTCTGAGCATGTGATACCTCATCCACATGAGAACTTGGATAACGTGATTATATCAGCAACACCTCTGAAAAATGAAGAAATATTAATTGCTCAGTCAGCAAAAACTGAATCTAAAGTGGAATCTGAAGTTGAAATAATTGAGGAAGAAACTAAAGATGTTTCGGTTGAAGTTGAAATAGTAGCTGAGGTAAAAACAGCTACACCTTTGCAAATGGATTTGAGCCAGATACCTAATAAGGAAGATGTAGATAAGATGGTACTAGAGTTCGGTTTGGAAGAGTCTATTGAGATTTTGAGTAAGTTTAAAGTGATAGAGCTTCGAAATCTAGCTCGTGATTATAAGAATTTTGGAATCGCGGGAAGGTCAGTCTCAAAGGCTAACAAGAGACTGTTGCTTACAAAATTCAAAGAATATTACGGAAATAATTAAAGTATTATAAAAATTTTATGAGAAAATGAATGGAGGAATCACAAGATGGAGAATTTTGATAAAGATTTACGCTCTGTACAAGAAGCAAGAAATCTTGCACGCTTGGGAAAAATTGCGACAGACCAATTTGCAGATTATACTGAAGAACAGGTAAATAGGATTTTGTGCAATATGGTTAGAGTAGCAGAAGAAAATGTGGTTTGTCTAGCAAAGATGGCCGTGGAAGAAACTGGTTTTGGAAAAGTTGAGGATAAGGCTTATAAAAACCATATGGCTTCTACTATTGTGTATAATGCAATAAAAGATATGAAGACTATTGGTGTGATTAGTGAAAATGCGGCTGAGAGGGTAACTGATATTGCAGAACCAGTTGGTTTGATTATGGGTATTGTCCCATCGACTAATCCAACATCAACTGCTATTTACAAATCAATAATTGCAATTAAATCACGTAATGCAATTATATTTTCACCACATCCAGCTGCATTAAAATGTACATTGAAGGCAGTAAACCTTATGAATGATGCAGCAGTAGCGGCAGGAGCTCCTGCCAATATTATTAGCTGTCTTAAAACTTTATCTATAGGAGCTACAAATGAGTTAATGAAATGCAAAGAGGTTTCTATGATTATTGCAACTGGAGGCCCAGGAATGGTAAAAGCCGCTTATAGTTCAGGCAAGCCTGCATTGGGTGTTGGTGCTGGTAACTCTCCTGCTTTTATTGAGAGAACTGCTAATGTTAAACAAGCGGTCACAAATATTATTTCAAGTAAGACTTTTGACTATGGTACAATTTGTGCATCAGAACAGTCTATTATAGTTGAAGAATGCAACCACGATCAGGTAGTAGCTGAATTCAAGAACCAGGGTGGCTATTTTATGACACCAGAAGAAACTTCAAAAGTTTGTGCTTTACTATTTAGAAATGGTGGGCATAGTATGAGTGCTAAGTTTGTAGGAAGATCTCCTCAGGTAATTGCAACTGCTTCAGGTATTTCGATTCCAGAAGGAACGAAGGTTCTGATAGGTAAGCAGGAAGGCGTTGGTGATGCTTATCCACTATCATACGAAAAACTGACAACAGTACTCGCTTTTTATACAGCAAAAGATTGGCATGAGGCATGTGACCTCAGCATTAAACTGCTTCAAAATGGTATTGGACACACTATGAGTATTCATACTGAAGATAGAGATATGGTAATGAAATTCGCTAAAAAGCCGGCATCTCGTATTTTGGTTAATACCGGTGGAACTCAAGGTGGTACTGGTTTAAGTACAGGACTTTTACCTGCATTTACATTAGGTTGTGGTACATGGGGAGGAAGTTCTGTTTCTGAAAATGTTGGTCCAATGCATTTGATTAATATAAAGAGAGTCGCATATGGCATTAAGGATTGCAGTACATTAGCTTCTGCTGATTCTGCTTTCAACCATCCTGAACTCTCAGGAAATTGTGAAGTTCAAAAGGGCGTGGGATGCAGTGTTACAAGCAATTCATCTAAGGATGGTTGCACTGAGAATGAAAAGCTTTTGAAATTAGTAAGTGAACTAGTAGAAGCAATGAAGGGAGCTAACTAAAATGGACAAATATGAAGCGGCCCTTAAGCTTTTGCTGGAGGCTGTCCAATCTAATTTGTCTTCTTCAGAAGTGAAAGAGGATATGTATGGAATTCCAGTGGGCGTTTCCAACCGTCATGCTCACCTCTCTCGAGAAGATTTGAAAAGTTTGTTCGGGGAAGGGTATCAGTTGACGAAGATTAAAGATTTATCACAGCCTGGACAAATTGTATGTAAGGAAACAGTAACATTATGCGGCCCTAAGGGTGCGATTGAGAAAGTTAGAATTCTTGGTCCAGTGCGTAGTAAGACACAAGTGGAAGTTCTAACAGGAGATTCCTTTAAACTGGGAGTAGTTTCAACAGCAAGGCTATCAGGTGATTTACAAGGAACACCGGGAATTACATTAATTGGTCCGAAGGGATCTATTCAGACTACAGAAGGTTTGATTGTTGCGCAAAGGCATATCCACATGGTGCCTAAAGATGCAATTCGTTTTGGAGTGCATGATGGACAGATAGTGAGCATTCAAGTTGATGGGCCACGCGGTGGTACTTACAATAATGTTGCCATTAGAGCAAATGATGCCTCGGCACTAGAATGTCATATTGACACAGAAGAGGCAAATGCTATGAACCTTAATTCATTATCAAAAATTAAAATAATAAAATAATAAAATATTAGGAGGAAAAAAGATGAAACAAGATGCATTAGGAATGATTGAAACAAAGGGTTTAGTTGGTAGTATAGAGGCTGCAGATGCAATGGTAAAGGCAGCAAATGTTTACCTAATTGGTAAAGAATATATTGGTGGAGGCCTTGTAACAGTTATGGTAAGAGGCGACGTAGGTGCTGTAAAGGCAGCAACTGATGCTGGTGCTGCAGCAGCACAACGTGTTGGCGAATTAATTTCTGTTCATGTTATTCCTCGTCCACACGGTGAAGTTGAAGCTATTCTTCCTAAAATGGCAAAAGGAGAAGAAGAGGCAAAATAAATTCTGACGTGCATGAGAATAAATAACATAAATTATAGTTAGCAATGATTCTAAAATCATAATATAAAAATAATAAAATATTAGGAGGAAAAAAGATGAAACAAGATGCATTAGGAATGATTGAAACAAAGGGTTTAGTTGGCAGTATTGAGGCTGCAGATGCAATGGTAAAGGCAGCAAATGTTTACCTAATTGGTAAAGAATATATTGGTGGAGGCCTTGTAACAGTTATGGTAAGAGGCGACGTAGGTGCTGTAAAGGCAGCAACTGATGCTGGTGCTGCTGCAGCACAACGCGTTGGCGAATTAATCTCTGTTCATGTTATTCCTCGTCCACACGGCGAAGTTGAAGCTATTCTTCCTAAAATGATAAAAAGGGAAGAAAATATAATATAGATTGCATCTTGACATTTAATCGATATTAAAATAATAACTGCTAATTAAATATGGGCTGTTGCACAACTAAAAAAATTTAGGGTGTAACAACCCTTATTTTTTTGTAAAAATTAAATGCGGGTCCCAAAAGGCCCGCAAGTGATGTAAAATTAATTTATGTGTCTGCATTATTATTAGACTAATACCGAAAGTTTAATCCTTCGGTGTTGATGAACATTCATGTTTCCTATAAGTATTAGGAGTCATGTTCATCTTTGCACAGAATACCCTGTTAAAATAAGATGGATCAGAGAAGCCGCAATCAATCGAAATACGGTAAGCAGGATAATTAGTTGTCTCGAGCAACCTACAGGCATATTGAATTTTCAGATTATTTACATACTCTGTAAATGCGACACCCATCTCCTTTTTAAAAATATGGCTGAAATATTTGGGATTCATAAACGCCTTAGAAGCAAGCATTTCCAGAGTCAATCTTTCACGAAAATGCTCTTTAATATATTTTACAGATTCGTCGATAAAGTTATTCAGGTACTCCTTGTGTTCAGTGGTCTTTTCCTCGATATTTTCCTCAACTAGCACATGACATTCGGCTGCCGAATCCAGCATTTTGTGAAAAATCTGTTTGAAGACGGCGGGCTTGATAGGTTTTAACTGGTATTCGAAAACATGAAGTCTAATTGCTTTTTGTGCATAGGGAAATTCCGAGTAGGCGGACAAAATCGTGATACACGCATTTGGCAGAAATTTTCTTATTTCTTCAATAGCGCTCAGACCATCCATTTCAGGAATCATTATATCCATTATGATAATATCCGGTCGATACTTTTTTGCTAACTTGACGGCCTGAATTCCGCTTTCGCAGGTCAGTAGCTTATCCTCAGGCATAAGATCCTCAAGTACAACTGTTTTGAGAAAATCTTGTTCAAGTATTTCATCTTCCACAATTAAGACCACAATCATTGCGCACCCCCAATAGGTTGAGTTGGTATCGTGATGGTAACGGTACTTCCGCTATAGTCAGATTTTACTATTTTCAATCCGTATTGTTCCCCGTAATATTGTTTTAGCCGTTTGTCTGTATTCCAAAACCCTAGACCTGATTTATTTTCAAATTGTTGCAAGTTATTTAAAACATCTTTTGGAAAACCATTTCCATTGTCAATAATAGAAATAACGATATCGTTTTTATATTCTTCCGCATAAATACTGATTTTACCTCCATCACGTTTTGGGGTGATGCCATGGATTACAGCGTTTTCAACAAGGGGCTGTATCACCATGTTAGGTATTCTGTAAGCCTTAATATTCTCAGGGATGTCACTTTCATATACCAGACGGTTTTTAAATCTTACCTTCTGGATATACAGATATTTCTCAATGTTGTCAATTTCGGCACCAATGGTGTGTAGCTGTTTGTCATGCTTTAAATTGTAGCGCAACAAATCTGAAAGGCAATAGATAAGTTCCTCCGTTTGAGAATGCTCAAAATACGCAATTCGAGCGATACAGTTCAAGGTATTAAATAAAAAATGGGGATTAATCATCAGAGACATGTTTTTAGCTTCTAGATCATTAATTTTTTTCTCTAGTATTTCCTTTTCAATGGACAAACGTACGGCATCTACATCTGTATGACTGATGCTTTGGGATAAGTCTAGAGAAATATTTTTGGCAATGTGACCGCACAACTGCTCGTGTATTTTAATTTTATTAGATTCCACTGTTTTGAGCGAGAAAATTGATTTAGCTATAAATTCCAATTCTGGACTTTTCTCTGCTTCAAGAGACTGGACATCAATCATGTGTTTTTGATATTCTGTACCCTCCAAATAGGCTTGTACACCGGCTATATAACCCAAAGTATCATCTTGCAACGTTATAGGATAAAGTATGTTTTCAAGTCCATATCGGCAGACAAATCTATCCTTGCCGCCAGGTTTGAGTTGGCATCTGTATTCAGAACATACTTGATCTTTATTTTCTTGGCATATATAGGTACAAAAATCGGGCGATGGAATAAACTCAAACAAAATAGTTCCATTATTATCTATTAAAAACAGGGGAAGATCTGACAGAGATAATATACTCATATAACGTGTATATAAATTATTGGAGGCTATTAACTTTTCAAGCAAACTATTAGTTTTATTCATGCTTTTAGCACACCTTTTCCGCCATGTAATTTATAATCAAAAGAAATAAATTGTTGAAGCTCTCTGGCTGGTAAGTCTCTTTCGAATCTGGTTATGGCTTACTAATAATTATAATGTACAACAGTATAAAAGTAAATAACTAATGATATGTTTTTTGAGGATTTTTAACATAGAAACAGGCTAAAACACATGGTTTAGCTGTTTTTATTATCTCAAATTTCTTATGATTTTGGACACTCGTCAATAGCATTTTTGATAAATACGAATCAGATTTTCCTTAGAAGGCTGTCTGGGATTTGTGGGAGTACACCTGTCGAGCATAGCTATGTCTGCCATATGCTCTAGAGCACTTTCAAACGCGTTCTGATCAACTCCAAGTTTTCGAATATTATCTTCGACTCCAAGAGCTTTTTTCAGTTTGTCTACAGCCTGCATAAAGTTCACAGCGCCTTCACGGTTTGTCCTGGCCGGAAGTTGCAGAATCGTTGCCAGTTTTGCGTATCTTCCCGCAGCATAACTGCTAGCACTTCCCCTTAAGTCGGCGTTGTATTCCATCACCGCACTGAGTAAGAGTGCATTAGAGCGACCGTGTGCAATATGAAAAGTCGCCCCCATAGCATGGGCAAGACTGTGAGTGATACCAAGATTTGAATTAGTAAATGCCATCCCTGCCATGCAGGAAGCATTTTGAACACGATCCCTTGCATTGGAATCCTTCACATTATTGTAAAGCTTCTCAATGTTCTCGAAGATAAGTTTCACTGCTTTTTCCGCAAGAGCGTCTGTAAAGTCGGTCGCATTTGTGGAAACATAGGATTCCACCGCATGAACAAGGACATCTATGCCCGTATCTACAACCACACGTTTTGGAACATGTTGAATACATGTAGAGTCAAGTATGGCAATGTCCGGTGCGATAAAATCATCTACTATACACACCTTTTCCCCACCTGATGTAATAACGGTGAAGTCCGTTACTTCTGAGCCCGTTCCACTTGTGGAAGGAATTGCAATAAATAATGGTTTTTTCATTTCACTACCTGCTGCGCTTGCTAGTTTCCACGAAAAATAAAGGATACCCTTAGCGGTATCGATGGCAGAGCCTCCGCCCATTGCCACTAGTACATCTGCATCGCTTTCGCCGTATAGTCTCATCCCCTCTACAATCACATTGACATCAGGGTCAGGGCGAACCTCCGAAAAAACAACAGAGCTTATTCCTGCTTTATGTAGGTAATCTACCACATTTTGAAGATATCCCAACTTTCCCATTATGGAATCCAAGACAATAAATGCCCGAGTTCCAGAAATCTGTTCTAAAAGTTGTATGGATTGCTTATTAAAATAAACCTTGGATTTCAGTTTAAACTTATCTTCCATGATTTTACCTCCTATTTTTTGCTACTAATATAAGACTTATTTTCAGCAAATAAAATCAATATATAACATATCACTTATTGTATATTTATAGATTTTTATGGACATTGTTTTATTAATAAGTGTTTTTAAAAAATTACTGATAATATGATGTTATCATATAAAACATTTAGTTTATTGCAGATTAAATATATAGTTTTAGTACTATTGTACCTATTTAAAATCAGACATTGTACAATATTGTTTTTATTGAACAAAAGCGACTTTAAAGTTGTAATTTATCAATTTTATCTTTCTTGAGATAGAAATGTGATATAATAACTATATATTCAGCATTTATTCTGAGAAAATACCTTTTACAATTAGGAATAAGTGTAATATACTATCGATATAAAAAAAATGTTTATTCGGCGTTTGTGTATCCTTATTATAAAGTGAAAAAATGAAATATGTGTGGTGGAATTAATGGAAGAATTAGTACAAAAAAAATTGCGTCTTTTTTTTAATGATGATAGCATTATATTCGATAAATCTCGTTTTGCAGGCGGACTTACCAATTACAACTACCTTATGAATATTAAGGGAACCGAGTATGTTGTACGGCAGCCGGGTGGCATGACTAATGAGATGATCGACCGTAAAATTGAAAAAATTAACAATTGTATCGCAACAGAGGTCGGTTTGAATTGTGAATGCGTTTATTTTGATGAGGACAGTGGAATTAAATTCAGTGTATACATTAAAAACAGCAAAAACATTGCGCTTACTGATCCATGTAGTATTACAAACCTGAGAGCTGTTTCTGGTCTTTTGAAAAAAACTCATGCCAACCCAAAGCAGTTTCCTAATACCTTCGATTGGCAAACGGAGTTGAATAAATATGAACAGATTATTCAAGAGCTTAATGGCGGTTTTTTCTTTGACTACGCTGATTTGAAAAAACAATTGATTGATTTTATGCAAAAGAATATAAAAAATATAATTTCTGTCCCATGTCATAATGACACAGTGCCTGAAAACTTTGTCGCAGATGACAATGGCAGAACTTACCTTGTAGACTGGGAATACTCTGGTATGAACGATCCAAGCTGGGATGTGGCCGCGTATATTCTTGAATCCAGATTGACTGGAGAGGCAATTCAATATTTTCTTTTTGACTACTATGGTCAATCTCTGACACCTGAAGAATTATTAAAAATAAAATGCTTTATGGTAGCGCAGGACTTGCTTTGGATGGTATGGGCAATGATTAGACACTACAGTGGCGATGATTTCTTAGACTATTGCTGCGCCAGATACGAACGCTTTCAAAAGAATGTAAAGGCAATCACTGTTTCATCAGATTATTCCATTTCCGATATGGTAGAGAATTAGGGATCCATAACGGTTGGTGGAGAAGGTGTGTTTTGATGTGAATTGAGAATTCTACATATAAAATTTCAAAATCCGGAGGTCATGCCTGAAACACGGCATGGCCTCTTTTTCAGTTCACACAACATGCTTATAATCTAATAGGTACCTAAGAGAATTAATTTTCTCTTATAATGTATTGATTAAAAAATAATATTTAATACTATTAGTGCAATAAAGTACTGATAGTACAAAAACTTCAAAAAGCTAGCGGATATAATGCAGTAAAACACTGAAATTTATGCCATAAAAAAATCTCTTATTCAGTTACAATTAACATAGAGTGAAATAGTAGTTCCAGGCGGCAATATATTGTTAATGAAAACGGTTTATATTGTTTTGTTTAGTAGAGTGCCATAATCGAAATAACTATTAACTAAAGATTTTACAGGGAGGTAGTGAAGGATTATGAAATATGGAAATGTTAATCCAATATGGTCTTGGTTAGTTTTGTTTGTTTATTTAGGCTTTTGTATTTATTTAGGTTCTAGGGCTTATATTCAACAGAAAAAAAGTAAAAATGCCGAGGCTGAAAGTAACGATTACTGGATTACTGGTCGTAGTCAGCCTGCATATATGGTAGGTATGTCTATTGCATCTGGTTGGATGTTAATAGGTATGATTACCTGGATGACATGGGCAACTTATGATCAAGGTTTGGCGGGCTTATGGCTTGTGGCTATTCCATGGTTGTTATCAATGGTTATTCAAATTTGTATGGTACCTTTTATAAGGAGAATCAAAGCTATTTCTCAATGCCAAATGTTGCAAAATCGTTTTGGTATGTCTGCACGTGTTTTTTCAGCATTCATAAATATTTTCTCTTATACAATTTGGTCCGCTGCTGAGTTGTATGCTGCATCACTTATAATGGCGCCAGCATTACATATTTCCGTATTTTGGATGATTGTAATTTATGCGGTACCTATCGCTATATATCTGTGTTTAGGTGGTTTTAGATCTGTAATAAACGCAAATATACTTCAGTTTTTCATGGGAGCAACTATTCTACTTGTGGTTGTAATTTCAATGTACTCTGCAGCTAGAGGAATTGCAAGTGGTAACGGCACAACAATATGGACAATGTTGGGTCATCAAAATGTAATTAATGGTGCTGGATATCCATATAATTCTGTAAAGCCAGCAACAAGTCTTTTTGGATACACTTCAATAGCATTACCACTAGTTGTTATGTTTGGACTCCTTCCAGGATGGGGTGGGGCAGAAGATTTTTGGTTAAAAGCTCAGTCTGCTATTTCTACAAAGGCTGCTATTAAGGGAGGTATATATAGCTTATTTTTCAATGCATTTGTAATAGTAATTCCTTCCTCACTTATAGGGTTATTTGGACTTATAATTTTTAAGCCAGTATTGAATCATGGAGTTTTAGCTGCTGCAGTTGCTTTGGGAGATAAAGGTGGTTATGATTTAATATCAGTTTATATTAATAACTATATGTCTCCATTGCTTAAGTCTTTTTTAATCTTTCTTCTCTCAGCACATAGTATGTCAACAGTAGCAAATTATAGTAATGTTTGTTCTATGAATTTGTCTTACGATGTTTTACAACCTCTGATTTATAAGAAAAGAAATTGGAGTGATGAGAAAATTATAAAATGGTCTCGTATTATTACAGTGTTAATTATAATTTTAAATATGGGATTGGCTTGGCTTTATAACATTCCGTCATTTGGGTCTTCACTTAATGATGCTTACTTCTTATCATCAGGATTATTAAGTGCTGCAGTTGCCATTATGTTATATTCTATGTTTTGGAAACGTGCTAACCTTAGAGGTGTAATGACAGGTGGAATATGTGGAGCATTAGGCACTTTTATATTTTTCATTTTAGAATACAAGGTATGGAAATTTTCTTATAATATGCCTGTATTTGACTGGATATTTGGAAAGGGTGCATTAGCTAGTACTTTATTGGGATATTGTGTTATTGGTGTACTTGCAGGGATGGTCGGTCTTATCATAGGTACTTATTTAGCACCACCTCCATCGGCAAAATTGTTAGGGGCAATTGCTGATAAGCCATGTGATAATAATGAAGAATTCTTTAAAGACATGTCATAAGCATATTGGCATGCATATAAGGGTTAAATTATCATAGTTGCTTTAATGCATAATAATATAATTGAGAAAAAACTTGTTTTTAGATAAGTAAGCGGTAAATAACTAATCAAATTGATAGTTATCTACTGCTTATTTTCAATCTTTCTCATTTATTTAACATTCATTAGTAATATTTACCTATGGTGATAGTAATTTAAACAAATTAAGGTCATTTACACATTAGTATCATCAAATAGAAAAATTTTTCTTCTTATAGCAAAGGGATTAATACTTCTTTCAAAAGGGTAATAAGTTAATTATTAAGTATGATATAAATGTAAAGGTACAAGCTACACATAAACACTAAGGGAGGACAAAATTATGAATCAAGTATTTGCACCAGGTTGCACTTTAATGTTGTACAAACCGGAGCTTGTAGATAAACTTAAAACGCTTATAGTCTCAGAGTTTGGCGAAATGCCTACACTTTTGACTTGTTGCTTTCACGATTCTAAATTGGAGCACGGCACACGGGTAATTACAGTATGTTCAGCCTGTGACAAAAGTTATAGAGAATTATACGAAGGGATCGCAACGGTATTATTTTGGGAGGTATTGGCCGATAGTGAAACTTTTAATTTCCCTGACTATAAGGGCATAGAAATGGCTATACAAGATACTTGCTACAGCCGCACAGATGAGAGTTACCAGAATGCCATCCGTAAATTATTAGCAAGGATGAATATAAGGGTTATTGAGCCTGAGTTAACACGAACCAAAGCAATTTGTTGCGGAGACCATTTTTATGGGAATCTGCCGGTAGAACAGGTCAATGAACTGATGAAAAAACGTGCACAACAAATGCCTTGTGAGGAAGTTGTGGTTTCTTGTGTTTCCTGTGTCAAATCTATGCATATTGGGGGCAAAAAACCACGATTTATTATTGATTTATTGTTTAGAGAAGATACACTAATAGATAATTATGAAACTCAGGGTTGGCACAAACAGATGGAAGACTTTATTGAGGCACATTAAAATTTGAAATAATCGTAAAGACATCACTGGAAGGCTAAAAAATTAGCACATCTTATAACACAATTAGCCATAGTTTGACTTGGAAATACTCTCAGCTTTTTGAAATCATTTTCCTGACGGTATATGTGCATAGCGTTAAAATATTTTGAGACATAATATATTCTACTGTTGATGGCAAAGCTATATTTCCTTTAATAACAGGTTTTTATAAATGGGAGAACATAGTAGTAGTGTTACTTCGGCATATAAATGTATAATATTACGGATTACAATCAAACAGTTTAATAAGAAAATTAAGAAGTGCTGGAAAGCACTTTTTTTTATTTTGATAATTGTTGAATATATTGAGTGTATCAGTTTGAAAGAAGTGTAATTAAATCAATCCTATAAAATTAAAGATTAGTTAATATACTCTAAGAGTAATTTTGGAGTTCTGATTTTTGTGTAGATTTAAAAGGATAATTATAAATGTATATAGAATTATTATAATAAATGGTGAGTAATTAAATTAAATAAATGAAGAGATACAGCAAGAAATTTCTTGAAGGGAGAAAAGCTAATATGCCCATGATAATAATCCGAAATGATATAACAAAAATGAAAATAGATATAATTGTAAATGCTGCAAATACGGCACTAAAAATGGGGGGTGGAGTATGTGGAGCAATATTCTCTGGCGCCGGGGCTGAAAAGCTTCAAGAGGAATGCGATGCACTCGGAAAGTGCAATGTTGGTCAAGCAGTCATCACAAGTGGTTATAGCCTTCCAGCAAAGTACATTATTCATACAGTTGGTCCTATATGGGACGGTGGTAACTCGGGTGAGGCAAATTCGCTACATAATTGTTACATTAATTCACTAAAACTTGCTTTGAAATATAAGTGCAAATCTATCGCCTTCCCGTTGATATCATCCGGAATCTATGGCTACCCGAAAGATAAGGCATTACAGATAGCAATTTCTGCAATAGGCGAATTTCTAATAAACCATGAGATGACGGTTTATCTAGTAGTCTATGATAAGAAAGCCTTTGTTTTGAGTGGAAAACTTTTTTCTGCAATTGAAAAATATATTGATGATAACTATGTTGAGGAGCACCAACATAGCGAACGCCAAAGGAATATAGAGCCTTACGAATATCATCAATTTGAAGATATTCATGAGAATTATTTAGAAGGTGATGTTTGTGATCCTCTGCCACAAATAAATGGAAAACGTAGTCTTGAGGAGGTAATAAGTCAACTCGATGAATCTTTTTCAAAAATGTTGTTGAGGCTTATTGATGAAAAAGGAATGACAGATGTTGAAACTTATAAGAAGGCAAATATAGACCGAAAGTTGTTTTCTAAAATCCGAAGTTGTAAAGGCTACAACCCTAGTAAAGTTACATCAATAGCCTTTGCCATAGCTATTAGGTTGAGTTTGGATGAAACACGTGATTTGCTAAATAAAGCTGGATACACATTGTCTCACAGCAATAAATTTGATGTAATTATTGAGTATTTCATAGAAGAAGGCAATTACAACATCTACGAGATAAATGAGGCATTGTTTGCCTTTGAGCAAGTTCTACTTGGCGTATAATTGTCGCTTTGAAAGCGACCAATTAGAATCGTAATTTTGTTATCCTTTAATTATTAAGTAAGGGGGTTAACAAGATGAAAACAAATTTAACGGAATTGGTATTTATACTTGATAGGAGCGGTTCTATGTCAGGACTTGAGAGGGACACTATAGGAGGCTACAATTCATTACTCAAAAAACAAAGGGAAGAGCCAGGAGACGCAATTATCACCACAGTGCTTTTCGATGACAATTATGAATTATTACATGACAGAATAAATGTTAAAGGTATTCGTCCTATGACAGAAAAAGAATATTTTGTTTGTGGGTGCACTGCACTTTTGGATGCTATTGGAAAGACGATTAATAAGATTGGGAATGTACAGAGAAATACTAGTGAGCAAGAGCGTGCAGATAAGGTGATGTTCGTAATCACTACTGATGGAATGGAAAATGCTAGCAAAGAGTACAATTATGAAAAAATAAAAAAAATGGTTGAATGGCAGAAAGAAAAATACGGATGGGAATTCATTTTCATAGGAGCTAATATTGACGCTATTTCAACAGCAGCAAAAGTTGGTATTAGCTCAGACAGAGCAGCCAATTATAATGCTGATGGAGAGGGCACGAGATTGAATTATGATGCAGTTAGTCATGTTGTATCTGAACTTCGTGCAAGTAGAGCAATTACAAAGAGTTGGAAAGCAGAGATTGAGGATGACTTTACACGCCGAAGTAAAAATAGAAGTAGATAGTTTGTTAATTGTTTATCGACAATATTAATGCTATATTTATCAAACTAGCGTTAAAAAAATCCGATTTTATTTATAACGGTCAGTGTAATAAATTTAAGGGTTTTAATGTTCTTAATATTGAGCTGAAACCTTTTACTAAATCCATAAATCTAAAACGTTCAATAGAATAAGTCTTATTAATTCTGAATCTAGATGGAATTAATTAAATATATATACACAATATAGAATAAATGTATTTATAATGAAAAATATTAAAGAAATTATGAGAATATTTTAAATAAACAATCTTTTTCAAAAGAATATAACAAATATACTTGTATTTACCATTATTTTTTTGTATAATAAAGATGTAAGATTTTAGGAAACAAATATTTTTTTATGGTTTGATAATTAACAAACTAAGTTGTTAGTTCTTAATCTTACAACAATATATTTTTACTTTTAAAAACATATTAAAGGGGGAAAAATAATGAAAAAAACATTAACAACGGTTGCTTATGCATTAACAGTGGCAATGACACTTTCATTTGCTGCAGGGAGTTCAGGACTGGGTAATTTAGGTGGTGTGGGTGTTGTTTCAGCACAAACAATGTCTGTGGCTCCATTAAGCACAACTTGGGCAGTTACATACGGCTCAAACAGTAGTGATGTTAAACGATTACAAGTTGCACTTAACGCAATTCGTGCATACAATCTTACAGCTGATGGTGTCTTTGGGAAAGCTACTGAGGCAGCCGTAAAGAACTTTCAATGGAAATATGGTATTAATATGGATGGAGTAGCAGGTAGAGGTACTTTGTCAAGAATAAATGTACAATTAGCAGCACTAAAAACTCCAGTTGTGACACCACCAGTAGTAGTAACTCCTACATCTGTAAAGATTTCTGAAGGATTAGGAAATACTACAGTATTTAGAAATGGTCCTGGAGCTGATACCACAGGTATGCCAGTTTACAGTATTACCACTGCTATGGCGGATGTTAGCTTTGATGCGAATGGAAGAATCCTAAATGCATATTTAGATGCCTATGAAGTTGCCACTCCAAATTATGATGGGGCATCAATGCCAGAGTTTTCAGGATGGCCTGGTACTCCTGGATATAATATAACTGATCCTGTTACAGGAGTAGTTACGGTGGGACCTAAAAATACATTGGATAAAGCAACTGCTGAAGTAAGTGCATGGAAAACTAAACGTCAACGTGGAGATGCTTATGGAATGAATGCAACTAATGAGTGGTACAAGCAAATGAATTTCTACCAAAAATTCTTTGTTGGTAAAACTGTCGCTGAATTAGACGCTTGGTTTGCAAAATATACAACTACAGCTGGTCGTCCAATAAAAGCTACAACAACAAATGTAACAGATCTTGCTAAATATAATAAACTTACTGCTACAGAAAAGGCTGGTCTTGCAGATGTTGTAACAGGTGCTACTATGTCACTTAGTGATGCTCATGGAGATTTCTTAGGTGCAATTAAAAGTGCCTATGCGAATCGTGTTACAGTAACAATACCAGTTAAATAAGTATATAGAACAATTAAATTAATCAACCCCCATCTCATATTTCCTTCTATACACAGGGAAACATGGAGATGAGGGTTGATTTCTTTTTAATTAAAATCGTAAAGATAAAAACAAAGTTTTATCTATTTATCTGTAAAACACAAGCGAAATTATTGATGCTATAATTGCGCTGCAAGGAATAGTTAAAACCCATGCCATAAGTATAGTTCTCGCAAGGCCCCATCTAACGGCGGTAAGCCTTTTACAAGACCCAACACCCATTATTGCACTACTTATTACGTGAGTAGTACTTACTGGTGCACCTAGTGCTGTAGCAACTTGAATAGTAAGTGCAGCTGCAGTTTCAGCGGCAAATCCATCTATCGGTTCTAGTTTTATCATATTAACACCCATAGTTTTTATTATTTTCCATCCACCGGTCATTGTACCTAATGCCATTGCTAATGCACAGGCAATTTTCACCCACAATGGTATATCAAAGTTATTTCCATTTAAAAATCCTCCTGCAATTAGAGCCATAGTTATAACACCCATAGATTTTTGAGCATCATTTGAACCATGACTATATGACATTAAAGCAGCAGAACAAATTTGTAATTTTTTAAATACTCCAGTGACTTTTTTATGTGTTGCTTTATGAAACAGCCATGTAAGTATAAACATAAATAAAAATCCAAATATAAGTCCAAATATTGGTGAAGATATAAGTGGAATTATTATTTTATCAAAAAAACCTTTCCAATTGACAACAGAAAAATCAAGTCTATGTGAAGTTATGGAAGCACCTAAAAGTCCACCAATAAGTGCATGGGAAGAGGAACTAGGTATAGCAAAATACCAAGTTATTAGGTTCCAGGTAATGGCTCCTATTAGAGCTATAGCTATAATTTTGGGAGTAGCTATACCATTATTAATTATTCCTGTTCCTATAGTTTTCGCAACCTCCGTATTTAACATAGCACCAAGGAAATTTAAAGCAGCAGCCATTAACAATGCCTTCATAGGTGTAAGTACTTTAGTTCCAATTGAAGTAGCAATAGAGTTAGCCGTATCGTGAAAGCCGTTTATAAAATCAAAGCTAAGCGCTAATAGTATAACAATTATTATAATGGTAGAATTAAGCATATTTCATGCCAACTCCTCGAATTTCATTTGCAAGTGTTTCACAAGCATCAATGCTATCCTCTAAATGTTGGTATAAGTCTTTCCATTTCAAGACAGTTAGAATATCTTCTGGGTTTTTAAAAAGTTTTCTCATAGCCTTTCTATAGATCAAATCTGCTTCGTTCTCTATAGTGTTTACTTCAATTATTTTTTTTACTAATATTGTACTTTTACTAAGATATTTTAATTCTGAAATAACATTAACAAGAACAGAAGTAACAGTTATAAGTTTGTCAACAAGTTCTATTGATTCTGGTGTAGCAGTAGTCACATTATACATGTAGAATAAATTAGCTGTTGATTCGATATTATCAGTAATAGTGTCTATTCCTTTTGTTATATTGAATATGTCCTCCCTATCTAGCGGAGTTATAAACATTTTTTTAGTATACTCAATTAATTCATGAGTTATTACGTCTCCTTCATGCTCAAGGTTTACTAATTTATCTAATCTCCCCGTTGGATTATCAAGTTCATTCATTAGGAATTGTAGTTCTTTTGCTGAATCATTAAAAACATCGGCCCCCTTAGAAAAAAGTTCGAAAAATACCTTGTCTTTTGGTTTGAAATTGAACATATTGTTCCTCCTTTGATAAATAAAATTATGCTGTATAATAAAACCATTAATACAGAATAAATAATTAAATATGTTTAAAACAGTACACCCCTAATTATATGATATTACTTAACAAAGCACAATGTTGTATTAACATAATTAACATAACTTAACATAGCTTAACATAGCTTAACATAACTTAACATTGGTAAGAAAATATATAGAGTCTTTTAATTTATAATTTATAAGAATGATAATTATCTTACATTAAAGTATATAATAGTATATATACTTTAATGTATTTTCAGAACTAAATGCTGTATTGTTGAAGCAACTGATACAGTATTTTTGTGTTTTTTCCCAAACATAAACATCATTGATTTTATGGTTTTTAAGCAGGAGAAATCTCTTGTTTTTCTATGTGCAGAGTTTGACGAAAGTTGCGAGTGAAATATAATGATAAACGCACTATAATTAAAGGGAAGTTATGGATATATATAGAATGTAACTATAATAAAAGTATATAGAGTAATAGAATAATTAATAATATTATTAAATAAATTTGAGTAATTAAACAAAAGGAGATGTGCATTATTAAAAATATAATGCCAAGTATAGGTTTGAATTATAAGAATGATAATAATGAGTATATAGGTAAATATGATTCTGAAATAAAGTTAAATGAGAAAATTATACAACTTGAACAGGAGCTACAGCATACCAAGGAATGCCTCCAGTTATCAAATGAGGAACATCTTGTTTACAATGAAGAACTCTTGAGTGCAAACGAAGAATATCAATTAGTTAATAATGAATTACTAAAAATCAACACCCAGTTTCAATATAAAAATCAAGAATTGGCTGATTTGTACAGTGATATGACAAACTATTTAAACAGTACTGATATTGGAACTATTTTTCTTGATGAAAATCTTTGTATAAGAAAGTTTACACCAAGCATTACTAAAGAGATAAACCTTAAGGCACAGGATATTGGGCGTCCAATGCATCACATAGTAAGTAATCTCAAAAATGATGATTTAAATATGGGTGCAAGTGAAGTATTAAGAAATCATATGCCGTATGAGAAGGAAATTCAAAGCAAAAATGGAACCTGGTATTTAATGAAATGTACGCCGTATTGTACAATTGAAAATTCAATTAAAGGAGTCGTCTTATCTCTTGTGGATATAACAAACAAGAAATTACTAAATGAATCGATTTTATCAGAAACTTTAAAGACAGAGTTTTTTACTAACCTTTCTCATGAACTCCGAACGCCCCTAAATGTAATTTTAAGTGCATTACAGCTTTTGGATAAATATGAAAGTAGCAGTGATGTTAATGATAAAGAAATAAAATTTAAAAAGTATAGTAAGATAATGAAACAGAATTGTTACAGACAATTACGCCTGGTTAATAATATGATTGATATTACAAAACTTGATTCAGGTTATTTTGAGTTAAATCTGCAGAACTGTAATATTGTCCATGTTGTTGAGAGTGTTACTATGTCAGTATCTGAATATATTAAAATTAAATCCATTGAATTAATTTTTGATACTGATATAGAGGATTGTATAATGTCATGTGATCCAGAAAAGATAGAAAGGGTAATACTAAATCTTCTTTCTAATTCAATAAAATTCACAAAACCAGGGGGGAGTATGAAAGTAAATATGTATGATAAGGGAGAAAATATTATAATATCAATAAAAGATACAGGCATAGGTATTCCAAGTGATAAGTTAGATATTATCTTTGATCGATTTAGGCAGGTAGATAGGTCACTTACTCGAAAACAGGAGGGTAGTGGTATAGGACTTTCTATAGTAAAATCACTTGTGGAGCTACATAAAGGCACAATTTCTGTATTTAGTGAATATGGCAAAGGGACAGAGTTTATCATTGTGTTTCCAGTAATAGTACATCCTAAAGAAAGCAGTATAGGTGGAATATTTGAAGCTGAATTACAGGAAAGAATTGAGAGAATACATGTTGAGTTTTCTGATATCTATTCCTTAAATTAGATAGAATGGAATATATTTTATAGTATGATCACATTGCAGGCCTATTAGGGGATAACAATTATCAATTGTTATCCCCTAACCTATATAAGTGGGAGATTCTACTTCTTAAATAGTAAAAATAGATTGATAAAAGAAATAATATAAAAACTATTATACTCTTGTGCAAACAATTTGTTATAATAAGATAAAGTGATGTGTGAATCGATCTATCTATAAATGGAGGGGTATGATGAAAGAGGATAAGAACATTGAAACAAACGTAATTACTAAAAATTCTGGTGGTAATGCTCCCAAAATTGATACCGCAAAAACAGATTTTTCAATAGTTGGCATAGGAGCTTCCGCAGGAGGATTGAATGCTTTGTCAGATTTCCTCAGTAATGTGCCTGAAAATAGTGGATTGGCTTTTGTTATTGTTCAGCACATGGAGAAGAATAGTAAGAAGATTTTGGTGGAGTTACTTAAAAGTGATACTAGTATGAAAGTTGTACAGGCCTATGAGAACATATCTGTTGAGCCGGATTTTGTCTATGTAATTCCACCAAACAAGAATATGTCTATTAAAAATAATGTGATACATATTTCTGAATTTATTGAGCCTCACAATCTGCGTAAGCCCATAGATTTCTTCTTTTGCTCCCTGGCGAAGGATAAGCAGGATAGGAGTATCGGCGTCATACTCTCAGGTATGGGTAAAGATGGTACAGTAGGACTAAGAGAAATTAAGGAAAAAGGAGGAAGCACCTTTATTCAAGAACCATCCTCTGCTAAATATGGAGACATGCCTCAAAGTGCCATTGATGCAGGTCTTGCAGATGTTATATCCACGGTAAAGACAATGCCTTTAAAAATTATTTCCTATCTCGAGCACAAGCCACCTATGGTTATAGAAGATAAACATAGTGCAGATAAACTCAAGAACTACTTCGACAATATTATAGGAATGTTACGATCACATACAGGGCATGATTTCTCTTCATATAAAAAAAATACTATTCAACGTAGGATTGAGTGGTGTATGGGCATTCATAAAATTGATGATATAGCCGCTTACGTCCATTTTTTAAAGGATAATCCTCAGGAACTGAATTTGTTATTTAAAGAATTTTTAATTGGGGTTACCAGTTTCTTTCGCGAGCAGGCGGAGTGGGAACTTCTAAAGGACAAAGTAATACCTGCACTCTTAGCGCAGCGATCGCCAAATGAAACGGTTCGAGTTTGGATATCTGGTTGTTCCACTGGTGAGGAGGCTTACTCCTTAGCGATTGTCTTTAAAGATGTGATAGATAAGTTAAAAAATTCCAAAGGCTTTTCTATTCAGATTTTTGCTACTGATCTTGATAGTGAAGCTATTGATAAAGCTCGGGAGGGAGTTTTCTCAGCTAATATAGCAAAAGATATGTCCGCTGAGCGCCTGAATAAGTATTTTATCAAAGTGGATCGTGGATACCAGGTTGCAGCAGAGATTCGGGATATGGTCATCTTTGCTCAGCAAAACATGATTAAGGATCCACCATTTACAAAAATCGATATAATGATCTGCCGAAACCTGCTTATTTACCTAACACCAGAAATCCAGAAAAAGCTCATTCCACTTTTTCACTACAGTCTTAATAGTGGCGGATTTTTGTTTTTAGGAAGCGCAGAGTCAGTTGGGAACTTTACAGAGCTTTTTAAACCACTTGATCTAAAATCACGGATCTATCAGAGGCTGCGACCTCTAATTCAGAGTTCGCCTATAGAGTTTCCTAACTCCTTTGCACCGTATAAGCCTGAAGTTAACCAGCCGTCAGCTGAGGTTCAGAACATGCAGTCGCTAGCGGATAAACTGATTTTGCAATATTACTCACCTGCAACTTTGCTCGTCAATGGTAAAGGTGATATCCTCTACATTACTGGGAGAACGGGTAAGTACTTGGAACCGGCTGCTGGTAAGGTTAATTGGAATATTTTTGCCATGGCACGTGAAGGGTTAAACTATAAACTTAATGATACCTTCTACAAGGCTGTACGACAGAATAAGGAAATTACTTCCAAGAATGCTGTTGTACTGAACGAAGGTGGAACACTGATGGTTGATATCTCAGTAAATCCTCTCAAAGAGCCGGAGGAGCTGCGAGGGCTGGTAATGATTATTTTTACTGACGTGACCATCCCTATTGAATGCGACGTAGTAAGGCAAACCGGACAAATTCCCGCAAGTAATAAGCGGGAAGAGGAACTAGAGCAAGAACTACTACAAACTCGTCAAATGTGGCAAGTTGCTGGTGCAGAAATGCAGATATCGCAAGAAGAATTTAAAGCCAGCAATGAGGAATTGCAGTCATGTAACGAAGAACTTCAGTCGACAAATGAGGAACTGACAACAACTAAGGAAGAAGTACAGTCCTCAAATGAAGAGTTAAAGACGATTAATTTTCAACAACAGGTAAAGTTAGAAAATCTGTCACTAGTCACAAGCGATATGATGAATCTGATGGACAGCACGAAGATTGCCATTTTGTTTTTAGATAACACGTTGCTCGTTAAGCGATTCACAAGCCAAATGACTGTAGTCTCAAGGCTTATTGCAAGTGACGTGGGAAGGCCAATAACCGATATTGCATCAGATCTTATTTATCCTGAACTTACAGAGGATGTTAGATCTGTGCAACATACGTTGATTATTGTTGAAAAACAGGTTATGTCTCGCGATGGAAGTTGGTTTAATGCCCGTATTCTTCCTTACCAAACGTTAGAAGGCGAAGTTGATGGTGTTGTCATAACTTTTGTAGATATAACTAAATCCAAAGAGCTAGAGGCGAAGCTCAGTAAATCAAAATTGGATTTGAAGCACGAACTATTACTGGCAAATAACAAGTTGCTAGGTGAAGTACAAAAGGGTCAAAGAGAAGTCGCTGCTTCTAAGGAAGGGTCGCATAAGTAAGTTTTAAGGGACATTCAAGTAAATAACAAGTGAGTATGGGGGTCTATTTTGCGTCATACTTTGACTGGTTATTTATTTTCATGCCCCTAAGTATTTTATCCCTAATTGTATATATAAAAGTTATTCTACACATAATAATAACAATATTTACAATTGAGGGGTGAAAGATTGGATATAGTTTCATTAATAAAGAAAGTTAAAAAGAGAGAAGACGTTATAGATATCCAGGAGGCATATAATATATATAGTCTTCTAAGAGCAAGATATGTTAGTACTCAAACAGTTCAATTATTTAAGAACTTTGTTCATGACATAGGTTGGGAAGTAGTCCTAAATGGATTTCAGAAAAATTTTGAAAATCGAATAAATAATTTAGAGAAATTAGGTGAAAAATTTCGTATCATAATGCCAAACAGACCTCCGGTGGACGTTAAGTTTGCAACCCGTCTTAATGATATAACAGATGATTATATCTATAAAAAGATATACCATGACCTTGTAGCGCAGTTGATGTCTCTTAGCCATGCAGTTCGCTCAACTAGTACGAATGATAATTTAAGAAGTATTATCATACAAGATTTAAAAACTCATTTTCAGGATTTTGATACCCTTTATAAGTTTGGTAAATTAAAGGGCTGGGAGGAGACGTATCCTACATATAAGACAGCTATTCTACAAGAAAAAGAAGCGCTTTCCACGTCAGAAGCATTTCATATTTGGGATCATATTGTTATGAGATATGAACAAATTGAACTCATAGGTATATTCGGGGGTTTTGCTCATGATACTGAGTTTAAGGTAATACTTCAACATGGGTTATATATTTATAACAAGCAGGTTAAAAAGCTAGAGGATTTAGCACTAAAGCTTAATATACCGTTACCTAACAGATCGGCACTGCCAGTAAAGACACCAATAGATCCTGAAATGATCACGGATAAGTTTATGTACCGAATTATTTTAAGCTGGCAATTATCATCCTTAGATGCTCATCTCAGAGCAATTATTGAGACAATTAGGAACGAGGAATTGCGTAAGTTATGGACCGGTATCCTTGATTCGGAGTTAGAGTATTACGATAAATATCTGAAGTATGGAAAAATGAAGGGTTGGACAAGAGCAATCCCAATTTACGGCGAGCCAGTTACATAAAATTATTACTTATTTTGAAGTGAAAAAAGAGAGAAAACGCCATGTACTAGTTGTAATAACTAATACATGGCGTTTTCTATTTTTAGAATTCCAATACTGTTTTCATTTTCCTTATTTTATGGTATATTATTAATATAATACATATTTAACTATTTTTTTATAATAATATATTTCTAAAGTTATAAAGCCAATTAATAATATTTTAGGAAAAAGGAGAAGTTAAAATGATTGTAGAAGATGAAGAATATTTTTCTATATTTAAAACTATATTCAATATATTACCTGACCTTTTTATTTCTGATAATACAATTTTTCTTACAGATAAAGAGAAATATGTATTAATACATCCGGCTAAAACTTTTGAGCTAAATGTTAAAGTAGGTGTGAATCTGCTTGAAAATAGCGCTGCAGCAAGGGCTGCAAGAACTAAACAAAAACAAGAGGCAAAATACCCAAAGGAAGTATATGGTTTTCCAATTAGAGTTTATAGCGTACCTTTAGTTAATGATAATACAGGAAATGCAGTGGGTACTTTAACCTATGCAGTCTCATTAGAAAAAGAAAGCACAGTAATAGAGATGGCTAATGAGCTTAGTAATTTTTCACAAGAGTTAGCAGCATCTTCTCAGGAATTAGCAAGTTCTACTGAAGAGATGTTTGCCAACACTCAAAATGTTAGCCGCTTAGTTGATGGTACTAAAGTGGGTATTGCAAATATGGATGGGGTACTTAAATATATTAAAACAATTTCAGATACAACTAATCTACTAGGCCTTAATGCTGCTATTGAGGCTGCGAGAGCAGGTGAACATGGAAGAACTTTCTCCGTAGTGTCAGGAGAGATCAGAAAACTTGCATCCAACAGTAAAGACTCAGCTAATCAAATAAATGGAACTTTAACTAAGATAAAAGAAGACATAAATAATCTTATTATCTTTATTAATGAATATACGGCTACAACTGAGCAACAATCTATGCAAGCGGAGCAAATAGCTATTAATAGTGGAAAATTAAATGAATTATCTTTAAAACTTTTACAGCTTTCAGAAAACCTTAACCAATAAAATAAGATTTTATAACGAATGGGGGAAATGAAATTATAAAAGGAAGTTCATTAGCCATAAAAAAAGGTACAAATGAACTTTTAATAACCCTAGACTAATTATTTAGTCTAGGGTTTTATTGTATTTAATATAAATCAATGTATTGTCTCTGAAAGAGAGATATGTTAAAATTTAATTACAATTTTATATAAAAATTGACAAAGTTTGCGAATTAATATAGAAATATAGGGTATAATTATTATAATAAAAAGTAAAAGGTATAATTATTATAGTATTAATTATAAAACGAACATATACCTACTTTCAGATTCATAGGAGGAATGCAACATATGCTGCAGCAAGATTATCAGCAAGAGCCAACTTATATTATAGAATCTAAAAAAAGGTGCTTCGAATTAGGTATGAATCCTAATGAATCTAAGTCACCTAAAAATATTATGTCA
This sequence comes from Clostridium sp., assembly GCF_036569345.1. Classification (GTDB taxonomy): domain Bacteria; phylum Bacillota; class Clostridia; order Clostridiales; family Clostridiaceae; genus Clostridium_AD. The sequence continues at coordinate 19,825 of NZ_DATCQT010000170.1, read as the reverse complement.
GAGCTAAAACTTACAGAAAAGAAAGAAACTTATAAGGACATCTTAGAGGTTGTAAAATTCTTTAGTGAAAAAATAATAAAATCATTAGAAGGTACTCCTATAATAATTGTTATTTCAGACGAAAACGGTTATTTATTGGATACTCTAGGTGATGAAACAATAAAATCGACTATGACTAAATTAGGAATTAGGACTGGTATTCAATTTAGCGAAGATGACATGGGTACAAATGTTGTTAGTTTAACACTAAAACAAAATCATCCAGTACAGTTAATTGGCACTAACCATTTTCATACATTTTTACATAATAGTGCTTGCTATGGAGTTCCATTTCATTATACAGATATTAATAATATACTAGGGAGTATATGTATTATGACTTCCGTAATACTTCACAATCCATTTTTCTTACTGACATTAACTACTGTAGTTGATGCAATCGAACGTGAATTATTGTTAAGAAATCAAAATGACAAACTTAATATAATGAACCAAATCATGCTTAGTAAAACTAAGAAAATTGAAGAACAGAAAAAAGAATTAGAAGCAATAATAGAAATTGTAGAAAGTAGAAATGAATTTTTGGATAGACTTATATATAATCTTGAATTGCCTGTAATAAGCCTATCTTCGCCAGATTTAAAGATTTTACAAATAAACCAAAGGGCACTAAATATTATAAAAAAATTTATGCCACATATAGAATCAGCAAAGCAAATAAGGGATACTAAAATTTCAGATATAATTACGAACTTTTTAGATGATGAATACTTGCAGAAAATTAATGAAGTTATTACAGAGAAGAAAATAAAGTATATAAATAAAAAAATTCATCTAATTAATGGGGATGAGATATATTGGAATGTTATATTTGAGCCAGTGTTTGAACTAAATGGAGAAATACAAGAAATACTTATGCTAATAATCGATATTACAACTGAAATAAAATCTAATAAAATAATGGAAAAAGCATTGGAGTCTCAAGAAGAATTTTTAGCTAATATATCTCATGAACTTAAAACGCCATTGAATGTGATATATTCAACAATACAATTATTTAATATGTATTGTAAGAATGGATCCTTAGATAAAAATAAGGAATCTATCTTTAAATACATTAACTCAATGATGCAAAATTGTTATAGATTATCTAAACTCATTAATAACATAGTGGATTTATCAAAAATTGAAGCAGGATTTTTTGAACTTAACTTATCAAACTACAACATAGTGGAAATTGTAGAGGAAATAGTGAATTCAGTTGCAGCATACACTGATGTTAAGGGTTTAGATATAATTTTTGATACAGATATAGAAGAAAAAATTATTGCTTGTGATCCAGAAAAGATAGAGAGGATTTTATTAAATCTTATATCAAATGCAATTAAATTTTCTGATGAGGAAAATAAAATCTTTGTTAATGTTAAAGATAAAAACGAATTAATTGAAATCTCGGTAAGGGATAATGGCATAGGTATTGAACGTAATGAATTAGATATGATATTTAATAGATTTAGGCAGGTAAACAAATCGTTATCAAGAAATGCTGAAGGGACAGGGATAGGCCTAAGTTTGGTTAAAGCAATTGTTGAATTGCATCAGGGAAGTATACATGTTGAAAGTGAGATTGGAAAAGGAAGTACGTTTACAGTTTACCTTCCTACAAGAAAAGTTAATGAAGAAAATATATTTATTAGTAATACAATTAGAAATAAAAAAGAAGACTTGCAAGTTGAACTTTCAGATATATTTTGATAATGATACAGTGAGTACGTAAGTTTAATTGTTAACATAAGGACCATTAGCATTGCTGCATTTAACAGCAATGCTTTTATTTTAAAAAATGATAACATGTAAATAAAATATACAGTATTTGTTTTCAAGGAATCTATTTAGTTTAGATAGAAAACAAAAAAAAGTGTAAATATAATGTACAATTTTATTATCTATAATTTATAAGTACAATTACGTAGGGGATAACAAATGGAGCCTTACGATATAGTAATAAGCTAGATTGGGAATGATTAAATAAATAATCACATATTATATTATACTTGGTATGATATATGCTTATTATACAAATAAAACAAAGATAGTGTTTACACTAGATGTTGGTGATCCAAAGTACAGACCAAATCCACTGCTTAAAAAAATGGTAAGTGGAAAATTGCTTGGTAGAAAGACTGGAAAAGGTTTTTTTGAATACGCAAAATAAAAGAAATTCATCATACTAATTTAGGAGGCATCGTTATGAAAGAAGTAGTTATAGTTAGTGCGGTAAGATCAGCAGTAGGATCCTTTGGAGGGAGTCTTAAAAATGTTTCAGCGGTTAAGTTAGGAGCTGCAGTAATTAAAGAGGCTATTATTAGAGCAGGTATAAAACCTGAAATTATTGATGAAGTAGTTATGGGTAATGTACTCCAAGGAGACGGTGGACCAAATCCTAGTAGACAAGCAGCTATAAAAGCAGGAATACCTTATGAGGTTCCATCTTTTACGATTAATAAACTCTGTGGATCAGGATTAAGAGCCGTATCTTTAGCTTATCAAATGATTTTATCAGGAGATAGTGACATTGTTGTTGCAGGTGGTATGGAAAACATGTCAATGTCCCCGTACCTTTTGACAGAAAATAGATGGGGTCAGAGAATGGGTGATGGAAAAATTAAAGATGCGATATTTAAAGATGCCCTTATAGATCCATTCCTTGATTATCATATGGGAGTTACTGCTGAGAATATAGCGCAGAGATGGAATATTACTAGGGAAATGCAAGATAACTTTTCTCTGAATTCTCAACTTAAAACAGAAAAAGCAATTTTAGAAGGTAAATTTAAAGATGAAATAGTCCCTATTAGTATTCCACAAAAAAAAGGAGATGCGATAATTTTTGAGCAAGATGAATATCCTAAATTTGGATCTCACATAGAAAACTTAACTAAGTTAAAACCAGCTTTTAAAAAGGATGGAACAGTAACTGCTGGAAATTCGTCTGGAATAAATGATGGAGCAGCAGCATTTGTAATAATGAGTGCTGATAAAGCAAAGCAATTAGGAATTAAACCTTTAGCAAAAATTGTTTCTTTTGCATCTAAAGGACTAGACCCAGCAATTATGGGATATGGTCCAGTTGTTTCAACTAGAGCTGCATTGGAAAAGGCTAACTTAAAGGTAGAGGATATGGACTTAATTGAGTTAAATGAGGCATTTGCAGCACAAAGCTTAGCTGTTGCTAAAGACTTAAACTTGGATATGGAAAAGGTGAATGTTAATGGTGGAGCAATAGCACTCGGACATGCTCTAGGAGGTTCTGGAGGAAGAATATTAGTAACGTTAATTCATGAAATGATCAAAAGGGATGCGAAAAAAGGGTTAGCCACATTATGTATAGGTGGTGGGCAAGGAACAGCAATAGTAATTGAAAGATAAATTTCTTAATATGTATTAAATAGAAAACAAATTAGTCTCATAGATTTTTTATGAGACTAATTTGTTTTTACTATAATAATATTAATTTGAATTTAGACATATCTAGAGTATAATAAAGTTAATATTATAAGAATTTGTATATTAATATAATTATCTATATTTAGGAGTGGTATTTGTGATTTTCAACAAAACGTTTACAAGTTTAATAAATAACATAAGTGAGGCTGTTATTGCTATTAGTAATGATGGAAATATAGTATTAATTAATAAAATTGCCGAAGATTTACTTGGCACCAGTCGTGAAAACGTTTTAGGAAAACCTATAGAGAAAGTATTGCCACATACTAATCTTATAAATACTTTAAGAACTGGAATAGGTGAAGTTAAACAGAATTTTATTTCTAATGGGCGGGAGTTTGAAACAAACCGAATTCCAATAACTAGGAACGGTAATGTTTTAGGTGCTTTTGCAGTTTTTCAAGATATAACTATAATAAAAAGTATGAAAAATGAAATGGATGCTAATAAACTTTATATCGATATTTTGAATACTATTATGAATACAGCAAATGAATGGGTAGTTGTAGTGAATGGAAAAGGCATTATTACTATGATGAGTAAAGCTTATAAGGAGTTCCTTAATTGTGAAAATCCTGAGGGAAAACATGTGGAAGAAATAATAGAAAACACTAGAATGACAAAGGTTCTGGAAATAGGAAAAATGGAGATAGGGGATATCCAGGATATAAAGGGTAATAAAGTGATTGCAATGAGAATTCCAATAACCGAGGAAGGAAAGGTTGTCGGAGCTGTAGGAAAAGCAGCCTTTAAGGATATACATGATTTCCTTTTCTTAAGCAAAAAAATAAATAACCTACAAAAGGAATTAGAATTCTATAAAATAGAATCTGATAACGAAAGTAAAGCTAAATATTCATTTGAACATATTATTGGTAGCTCTGTAAAATCTAAACTATCGAAAGAAATCGCGATGCGTACAGCAAATACAAATTCAAATGTCCTATTAATCGGAGAAAGCGGAACGGGGAAAGAACTATTTGCAAATGCTATTCATAATGCAAGTGATAGGTGCTTATTACCATTTGTAAAAATTAACTGTGCCGCTATTCCTCAAGAATTGATTGAATCAGAACTGTTTGGATATGAAGAAGGAGCATTTACAGGAGCTAAAAAAAGTGGCAAAATGGGTAAGTTTGAAATAGCAAACGGTGGTACTATATTGCTCGATGAAATAGGGGACATGCCGTTAAGCATGCAGGTTAAGCTGTTAAGAGTGCTTCAAGAAAAAGAAATAGAACGTGTAGGGGGGACGGTAATTAAGAAAATAGATGTAAGAATTATTGCGTCAACAAATAAAAACCTTGAGGATGGCGTAAAAAATGGTACTTTTAGAGAAGATTTATATTATAGGCTTAATGTAATAAGGGTAGTATTGCCACCTCTAAGAGAAAGAAAGGAAGATATCCCAGAAATAGCAAATACACTAAGAAGTAAGGTGGCTAATAGACTTGATATATATACAGAAGGTATATCTAAAGAAGCTATTGTGTGTTTGACTAATTATGATTGGCCTGGAAATATTCGTGAATTAGAAAATGTAATTGAAAGAGCTATTAACTATTTAGATGCAGATTTAATTATAAAGCCAAAACATCTTCCTGAAAAATTTATAGAAAATAAATTTAAACGCCAATACAATACCGAGAATGAATCCTTAAAATGTATTCTAAAAGATGTTGAAAAAGAGGTTATTTATAATTGCTTAAAATTAAATCAATGGAATAAAAATAAAACTTCTAAAATATTAGGGATAAGTAGGGTAGGTTTATATAAGAAAATAGAGGAATACAACTTAGAATATAATAAATGATATTTAATTTATGCAATTCTCTAATTGACATTAGAAGAGGTTATATCAGTTGTGATAACTGATATAGCTTTGTAAATGTTTTTATTAGAAAGTATTAAGTAGAACCATTGGAGTATAAATATGCAAAATGATAATTATTATGTAGGCAATGTAACAATAGCTGATTTCATATAAACAGATGTAAACATGATAGGAAATTTCATGTTTATAGTTAAGATGTAAATAATAATTTATTATATTGAAAGGATGATAAATAATGAACATAAAAAATATAGCAGTTTTAGGTACTGGAACAATGGGACATGGAATAGCAATGTTATCTGCAAAAGCGGGCTTAAACGTTGTTATGTATGGTAGATCTGATGCAAGTTTGGAGAGAGGATTTAACAGTATAAAATCTAGTTTAAATCTTTTAAAAGCAGAAGGGAAATTAGATGAGAGTAAATGTGCGGAAATCTTAAGTAAGATAAAAGGAGTTAAAACCATTGAAGAAGCAGCTAAAGACGCTGACTTTATAATAGAGTCTTTAGCTGAAGATTTGGAACTTAAGCAGAGCATATTTAAACAGTTAGATGAAATTTCTGAAAAAAATATAATATTAGCTTCCAATACTTCAGGACTTAGCCCAACAGATATAGCCAAAAATGTAAAATCTCCAGAGAGAGTAGTTATTGCTCATTTTTGGAATCCACCATATTTAATTCCTCTAGTAGAAGTTGTTCCTGGTAAAAAAACTTCTAAAGATACAATAGATATAACTATGGAATGGATTGAATTTATTGGTAAGAAAGCAGTAAAAATGGAAAAGGAATGTTTAGGGTTTATAGGAAACCGCTTGCAACTTGCACTTCTTCGCGAAGCTATGTATATAGTTGAACAAGGATGGGCAAAACCTGAAGAAGTTGATAAAGCTATCGAATATGGACATGGAAGGAGATTACCTGTTACAGGGCCATTATGTAGCGCAGATTTGGGTGGATTAGACATTTTTAATAATATATCCACGTATTTATTTAAAGATTTATGTAATGACGCAAAACCTTCTAAGTTATTGCAAAGTAAAGTTGAGGATGGTAACTTAGGGTGTAAAAGTGGAAAAGGATTTTATAATTGGGCACCTGAAGAACTAGAAATTAAGCAAAAGGAGCGTGTTGAAGTGCTTTCATATTTTCTGCAAAGAGATATAGAAAAAAAATAGGGTGAAGCAATACAATGACGCTGAGTTTTTATATGAATATTAGCATTTAGTTTGAAAAAGAACGGTATTCTTAAGTTTAAGAATACCGTTCTTTTTTTGAATATTTAAATTAGAAAAACTCTCTAATTATTATTTATAGTGCATCACAGTCATAACACCTTTAAGAACAACAATCCTATCTTGATTAGCGCCTTTTGTACTTAATTTCATAAATTAAACAAAATGGAAAATTGCTTGTAATCCAATTAGAAGAAAACATGTTGATGTCTTTAGGAGAGTGATTGCAAATATATCTTTATATGCCTGTTTATGTGTTAAACCTGCAATTCCGAGTAGGGTAATAACAGCTCCATTGTGGGGTAATGTGTCCATTCCACCAGATGCCATAGCAGCAACACGATGAAGTAATTCAGGGCTTATACCTGTGTTTGCTGCCCAAGCTAAGTAGTGTTTACCAAAAGTATCCAAAGCGATACTCATTCCACCAGAAGCGGATCCAGTTACTCCTGCTAAAACATTTACTGTAACTGCTTCAGATAATAGTGGGCTACCATGAGGATTTATATTTGTCAAAGCATGAGCTATGGACTGAAATCCTGGAAGTGTTTTTATAACATTACCAAAACCAACTTCAGATGCTGTATTAAGAACGGCTAAGAGGGACCCTATAGCACCAGCGTTGATAGCCTTAGCTAAATTGCCTTGCATACGCTTAGGATTGATTAACATGGCAAGAAGGATTCCTACGATAAGTGAAATCATGAGTGCCCAGTTATTCATGGTTCCTACAACACCGGTTGAAAGCATATTGTAAGGTTTCTTAGTTACCCAAGACATAATATCCCAATGTGGGAAAACTAATTTTTGTAAAATAAGAGTGACAACTAGCACTGCGATAAGTGGTAATGCTGATAAAAATGCATTTGGTAAACTATCATCATCTACCATAATAGGTTCATTAGTATGGTTTTGGCCATATCCTTCTCCGGCTGCTTGTGCTTTTCGCTTACGCCACTCTAAATAGGAAATACCGCCTACCATAATAATTATTGCTCCGAGTATTCCCATTACAGGTGCGGCATAAAGATCAGTATTAAAAAATTTCATTGGGATTGAGTTTTGAATTTGTGGTGTTCCAGGAAGTGAATCCATTGTAAATGTAAAGGCACCAAGTGCAATTGTGCCTGGAACAAGTCGTTTTGGGATGTCTGCTTCTTTAAAAATAGATGCTGCAAATGGGTACACTGCGAATGCAACAACGAAAAGGCTTACCCCGCCATAAGTAAGGATAGCTGCTGATAATACTACAGATAGTATTGCTCTTTCTTTTCCTAATTTTTCTACGATAGCTTTGGCGATGGATTTTGCAGCGCCAGATTGCTCCATTGTTTTTCCGAATATTGCTCCCAATAGGAAGAATGGAAAATAGATTGTAACATATTTACCAAGGTTCGGTAAGAATATTTCTGTATACGTTGGCAAAATAGCCATTCCAGAAAATATGGCAGCGAGCAGTGCGAAAATAGGGGCAAAGACAATTACTGAGAAACCCTTATATGCCATAAACATTAATAGGCATAAGGCCAATAAGATCCCGAAAACTCCTAGCATTTATAAAACCTCCATTAATTTAGATTTTATATATCAATAATGATTAAGAAATAATACCAATAATTTTCAACAATCGGGTTGACTCTAAATTCATATTATGTTAACTAAATTATCTCTTGTAAAAACGTCTAACCAACCTCCTTTTCTGTGTTAAATACTAATAGAATAGCAATTTCAAAAAAACAATATGATAATTGCTAACAAAATGAAGTGGCAGAATAATGATCGATCCTTCTGCTTTAAGCGTTTACAAAAGTAATTAAATATATTTAATTACTTTACATATTCAGTATATTTAAATATAGGGTAAAAAGAACAAAGTTTTTAATATAATTAGCGTTTTTTAAAATAATTAGTATTTAATTAAAAAAAGAAAGGTATTCTTAAGGTTTAAGAATACCTTTCTTTATAAACATATTTAACTTTATTAATTAAACAAAATGGAAAATTGATTGCAATCCAATTAAAAGGAAACATGTTGATGTTTTAAGGATTGTAATTGCAAATATATCTTTATATGCTTGCTTATGTGTTAAGCCTGCAATTCCGAGTAGTGTAATAACTGCTCCATTATGAGGTAATGTGTCCATTCCACCAGATGCCATAGCAGCAACACGATGAAGTAATTGAGGGCTTATACCTGTGTTTGCTGCCCAAGCTAAGTAGTGTTTACCAAAAGTATCCAAAGCGATACTCATTCCACCAGAAGCTGACCCAGTTACACCTGCTAAAACATTTACTGTAACTGCTTCAGATAATAGTGGACTACCATGAGGATTAATATTTGTTAAAGCATGTGCTATTGATTGAAATCCTGGTAGTGTTTTTATAACATTACCAAAACCAACTTCAGATGCTGTATTTAAAACAGCTAAAAGGGATCCTATAGCACCAGCATTTATAGCCTTAGCTAAATTGCCTTGCATACGTTTAGGATTGATTAACATTGCAAGAAGAATTCCTACGATAAGTGAGATCATAAGTGCCCAGTTATTCATGGTTCCTACAACGCCTGTTGAAAGCATATTGTAAGGTGCCTTAGTTACCAAAGCCATAATATCCCAATGTGGGAAAACTAATTTTTGAAGAATAAGTGTTACAATTAGCACTGAAATTAATGGTAGTGCTGATAAAATTGGATTTGGTAAACTATCATCTTCAACCATAATAGGTTCATTAGTATGGTTTTCACCATATCCTTCTCCAGCTGCTTGAGCTGTACGCTTACGCCATTCTAAATAGGCGATACCACATGTCATAATAATAATTGCTCCGAGTATGCCCATAACAGGTGCAGCATAAAGATCAGTATTAAAAAATTTCATTGGGATTGAGTTTTGAATTTGAGGTGTTCCAGGAAGAGAATCCATTGTAAATGTAAAAGCACCAAGTGCAATTGTGCCTGGAACAAGTCTTTTTGGAATGTCTGCTTCTTTAAAAATGGATGCAGCAAATGGGTACACTGCAAATGCTACTACGAAAAGGCTTACACCACCATAAGTAAGTATAGCTGCAGATAATACTACAGATAGCATTGCTCTTTCTTTTCCTAATTTTTCTACGATAGCTTTGGCGATGGATTTTGCAGCGCCAGATTGTTCCATTGTTTTTCCGAATATTGCTCCCAATAGGAAGAACGGAAAATAAATTGTTACATAATGACCAAGGTTCGGCAAGAATATTTCTGTATATGTTGGCAAAATAGCCATTCCAGAAAATATGGCAGCGAGAAGTGCAAAAATAGGGGCAAAGACAATTACTGAGAAACCCTTATATGCCATAAACATTAATAGGCATAATGCTAATAAGATACCGATAACTCCTAACATTTATAAAACCTCCATTAATTTAAATTTTATCCTGTCTTTTTTGAAACATTTACACATTTAATAAATTATATTAATATATCATGTTATAAAATACAGAATTTTTATACTTTTTAGTTTGCCAAATAATATTGAATTATATTCTTTGGCAAAGTCTGCATGTGATTTTTTGATTTTGAAATCACTATAGCAGTTAAAACTTTCTCGACTTGTAGTAGTATTATTCCATTAGAATTTTTTTCACTATCAATTTCAATAACTTTAACAATATATTTTTGAAACCGTTTAACTATCCACCCTTAACGCTAGTATCCACAAAGTCATTAGACAAACCTGAGGTATAGTTCCAGGGTTACTAGCAGAATTATCTATAAATCCACCCACTACAATGGTGTATTCATTTTTTAATTAAGCTAATTGCATCGTAACTAGATATTATTTTTTTAATTTATTTACCTCCTCTTAGTATTTAATTACGGTTGCAAAATAATAATTAGCAAATATTATGCCAAAAATAATATATAAAAAAATACTAAAAAAATAGACTATTATTGCAATTTATATGTTTTCGTATACAACTTTACATATTATATACAGAAATATGTATTAAATTGCGTACATTATTAATACAAAATATACCAAAGTGATAGTTTTTACGAACACAATAAATACACATATTAACATTGTGTACAAATAAAAGAACGGTATTCATAAGTTTAAGAATACCGTTCTTTAAATTACATGTTTATATAGAAAAAAATTTTCTAAACTGTTTCAATACTTTTAAGAATAAGAACTCCATCTTGATATAAGAATATTTTTTTTGAATTTAAACAAAATGAAAAATTGATTGTAATCCAATTAAAAGGAAACATGTTCCTGTCTTTAGGAGTGTAATTGCAAATATATCTTTATATGCTTGTTTATGTGTTAAACCTGCAATTCCGAGTAGTGTAATAACTGCTCCATTATGAGGTAATGTGTCCATTCCACCAGATGCCATAGCAGCAACACGATGAAGCAATTCAGGGCTTATACCTGTATTTGCTGCCCAAGCTAAGTAGTGCTTACCAAAAGTATCCAAAGCGATACTCATTCCACCTGAAGCTGATCCGGTTACACCAGATAGAACATTGACTGTAACTGCTTCAGACAATAGAGGACTACCATGAGGATTTATATTTGTTAAAGCATGTGCTATAGATTGAAATCCTGGAAGTGTTTTTATAACATTACCAAAACCAACTTCAGATGCTGTATTTAAAACAGCTAACAGTGATCCTATAGCACCAGCATTTATAGCCTTAGCTAAATTGCCTTGCATACGTTTAGGATTAATTAACATTGCAAGAAGAATTCCTACGATAAGTGAAATCATTAGTGCCCAGTTATTCATGGTTCCTACAACGCCTGTTGACAACATATTGTAAGGTTCCTTAGTTACTAAAGCCATAATATCCCAATGTGGGAAAACTAATTTTTGAAGAATAAGTGTGACAACTAGCACTGCAATCAATGGTATTGCTGATAAAAATGGATTTGGCAAACTATCATCATCTACCATAATAGGTTCATTAGTATGGTTTTCACCATATCCTTCTCCAGCTGCTTGAGCTGTACGCTTACGCCACTCTAAATAGGCGATACCACATGTCATAATAATAATTGCTCCGAGTATTCCCATAACAGGTGCGGCATAAAGATCTGTATTAAAAAATTTCATTGGGATTGAGTTTTGAATCTGTGGTGTTCCAGGAAGAGAATCCATTGTAAATGTGAAAGCACCAAGTGCAATTGTGCCTGGAACAAGTCTTTTTGGAATATCTGCTTCCTTAAAAATGGATGCAGCAAATGGGTAAACTGCAAATGCTACAACGAAAAGGCTTACCCCACCATAAGTAAGGATAACTGCTGATAACACTACTGATAGTATTGCTCTTTCTTTTCCTAATTTTTCTACGATAGCCTTGGCGATGGATTTTGCAGCGCCAGATTGTTCCATTGTTTTTCCGAATATTGCTCCCAAAAGGAAGAACGGAAAATAAATTGTTACATAATGACCAAGATTGGGTAAGAATATTTCTGTATACGTTGGCAAAATAGCCATTCCAGAAAATATAGCAGCTAAGATTGCGAAAATAGGGGCGAAAACAATAACTGAGAAACCTTTATATGCCATAAACATTAATAGGCATAAGGCCAATAAAATTCCGATAACTCCTAACATTTAAAAAACCTCCATTAATATAGTTATATTTTATTATTTTACTAAAAATTAAGTTAATAACATTATGACTACAAAGACTGTGTTTAGATAAATTTACTTACATTAATATTTCCTTGTTCGTCTTTCTTGTAATTACTTATCTTTCATTTAGGTCAAAACTTTTAAGATTATTTACTACCATTTTTATTTTCCAAGTATGATGGATTGTATATTTATGCATATGCCTTTCAGGATTTGAAATTACAATAGTATCCACAAGTACTTTAGAAGTTTGAATTCTTCAATGTAGAGTGGCATTTGAGACAACGTTTTCAAACTGAAGTCTGACAATACAACCAAAATATATATTTCTTAGACTTCGATTTCGATTATCTTAACGATATGTTCTTTCTGTATATCGTATAAATTACCTCTATCAATTCTAGGATCTACAAAAGTTTTAAAACCAACATGAGTTATAATTTAAGGTTTACTACAGTAATATCTCTATAAAGGTGAGAGATTACTTCCTTAGGAAGATTATTAGATTGAATTTTGTCTCAAAAGTTAATTTTGAAAGTCTTGCTGTAAGTACCCATGACGTTCTATTAGATTTGAAATTAAATCCTCTTCACCAAGATAATTTAAACCTTTTTTTGTTTTTCACCTCCTATAAAAATATTAAGTAAGTGTCTCATAACTATAAGTAGCAAATATTATGCCAAAATAAAAGGCATAAAACAACAAAAAAACAAATTATTATTGTCATTGTAGGGTTTTTATAAGCTGATTTGTGGCTTTATAAGCTAATTTGTATTTTTAATATCGAAGTATGTACGGATTCAAGAACGGAAAATATAAAAATAATGACTAAGTGTTTATTTAATGGAACAAAATAAGAACATATATTAACAAAATGTTTATAAAAAAGAACGATATTCTCAATTTTAAGAATATCGTTCTTTAGAGTTAGCCATTATATTATAAAACTTTGTTAAATTATTATTTAGGTGGCATAACAGTTGCTACACCCTTAAGAACAATAACTCCATCTTGATTAGTACATGTTGTACTTAATTTTATAATATTTTTATCTTCCTTCTTTTCAATAACTTCAACTTCAGCTTTTATTGTATCTCCAAATTTAACTGGAGCTGTGAATTTAAGTTCTTGTCCTAAATAGATCGTTCCCGCTCCAGGTAATTTCATGCCAAGTACTGCTGATACTAAACCGGCAGTTAACATTCCATGTGCAATTCTTCCTTTGAACATTGTTGTCGCTGCTTCACGCTCATTTATATGAGCGGGATTTAAGTCACCGGTTATCCCTGCATAAAGATACACATCAGATTCACTTATAGTTTTTTCAAATGAATCTTTGTCCCCAATATTTAGTTCTTTCATAGTTAAACCTTTCATTAATAATTCCTCCTTTTTATTTTACAAAAGTTCATTAAGGGTAACTTTAATTTTTGATTATTATGAGGCATTTATAGATACAAATAATCATAATTAAAAATATATTAATTATGATTATTTAATATTTAATAGTTATTAAATATTTTTAAAATTTCAAGCCCATTAATTTTTCGTTGAAAATTCTTTCATCCATAAGTTTCAAGTTCTTTGAAACTATTGGTTTAAAATCCATATGTGCTAAAATGTCTTTTTCAAGATCAACTCCTGGTGCAATTTCTTCTAAAGTAACACCATCTTTAGTTAGTCTGAAAACTGCTCTTTCTGTAATATACAATACTGGTTGGTCTACATCAACAGCATATTCACCACTAAAGGTGATTTGCTCAACAGTCTTTATAAATTTATTAGATTTACCTTCTTGAATTATATTTAGTTTTCCATCTTTTATTTCAACTTTTAACCCCCCCGCTGTAAAAGTTCCACAGTAAACAACTTTTTTAGAGTTCTGAGTTATATTTATAAAACCACCACAACCTGCAATTTTAGGTCCAAATTTACTTACATTAATATTACCCTTTTCATCACATTGAGCAAGTCCAAGGAAAGCTACATTAAGACCTCCACCATCATAAAAATCAAATTGACTACTTTGGTCTTGTATGATTTCAGGATTTATTGCAGCGCCAAAGCTTAAACCGCCAGCAGGAATTCCACCAATTGGGCCTGATTCCAAAGTAAGTATCATATCGTTACCAATACCTTCTTCATTTGCTACCATGGCTATTCCTTCAGGTACTCCTATTCCAAGGTTAGTAGCGGAACTAGGAACAAGCTCCATTGCAGCTCTTCTAGCAATTACTTTTCTCTCATTAAGTTTCAAAGCCTTAAGACCATCTACTACCATTTTTATTTCGCCATTGTAAGATGGATTGAATGATTCAGCAAAAGTTTGCATATGATTTTCAGGTTTTGCAATTACAATAGCATCTACAAGTATTCCTGGAATTTTAACCATTCTTGGATCAAGAGTGCCATTAGCTACAACTTTTTCAACCTGAAGTATTACTATTCCTCCAGAATTTTTAGCTGCTTGTGCCATAGCTAGACCATCCAAAGTAACAGCTTCTCTTTCCATAGTAGCATTTCCACTCTCATCAGCATATGTAGCTCTGATAATTGAAACATTTATAGGGAAAGCTTTGTAAAGCAAGTATTCTTTGCCTTCAATTTCAATTAATTTAACAATATCTTCTTTTGTGATATCGTTTAACTTACCGCCCTCAATTCTAGGATCTACAAAAGTTTTTAAACCAACATGAGTAATAGTTCCTGGTTTACCTGCTGCAATATCACGATATAGGTGAGAAATTACTCCTTGAGGAAGATTATAAGCCTGAATTTTGTTTTCAATAGCTAGTTTTGCAAGCCTTGGTGCAAGTCCCCAGTGACCGCCTATTACTTTTGAAACTAAACCCTCTTCACCAAGATGATTTAAGCCTTTTTCTTTCGAGTCTCCTTGGCCTGCAGCATATACCAAAGTCAATTTATTAGGAACTCCCTTTTCAAGAAAACACTCATTAATTTTTATGGTTAATTCTTCGGGGTGACCGCACCCGATAAATCCTCCAATTGCAACAGTGTCACCATTTTTGATTAAAGCAATCGCGTCAGAACTAGACATAATTTTTTTCATTTTTTTGCCTCCTATAAAAATATTAATCAAGTTTCTCAAAATTATAACTAGCAAACATTATGCCAAAAAAAAAAACTCCTAAAAACACCTCTAAACAGGCTATTTTTGTAATTTATTTGTTATTATCTATGAATTTGTATTTTTAGTTTAGAATTATGTACGGTTTAATGAACTATAAATATTTAAAAAATGAATATATGTATTAAAAATTGAACAATAAAAAGGGATAGATTAACAATGTGTTCATAAAAAAGAACGATATTCTTAATTTAAAGAATATCGTTCTTAATTTAGCTGTTATATTGTAAAAATTTGTTTGTTATTTTGGAGGCATAACGGTTGCAACACCTTTAAGAACAACAACTCCATCTTGATTAGTACATGTTGTGCTTAATTTCATGATGTTTTTTTCTTCTTTCTTTTCAATAACTTCAACTTCAGCTTTTATTGTATCTCCAAATCTAACTGGAGCTGTAAATTTAAGCTCTTGACCTAGATAAATGGTGCCTGGTCCAGGTAATTTCATTCCTAGTACTGCTGATACCAAACCAGCAGTTAACATACCATGTGCAATTCTTCCTTTAAACATGGTTGTTTCTGCATGACGTTGGTTTATATGAGCGGGATTTAAATCACCAGTTATTCCTGCATATAGATATACATCAGATTCACTTATAGTTTTTTCAAAAGAGTCTTTATCGCCTATGTTTAGTTGTTTCATTGTTAAACCTTTCATTAATAATTCCTCCTTATTATTTTATTAAAGATATCTGTTAATGGTGTATTAAAGTATACCACCATATTAAGATCATAAATTTTGCATCATTGGTATAATATTTAATTTTACTTATTATAGAACTCCCATAGATGCAAACATGTTATCTACAAATTAAAATTATTAAGAATGAAATTTATAATTTCAATCCCATAACTTTATCTTCAAAAATTCTTTTATCCATAAGCTTCAAGTCTTTTGAAACTATTGGTTTGAAATCCATATGAGCTAAAATATCTTTTTCAAGATTCATTCCTGGAGCTATTTCGGTAAGCACTAGGCCTTTATTAGTAAGTTCAAAAACTGCTCTTTCAGTAATATACAATACTGGTTGAGATACATCCATAGCATACTCACCACTAAAAGTAATTTGTTCAACAGTTTTAATAAATTTGTTGGATTTACCTTCTTTAATTATGTTTAATTCTCCATCTTTTACTTCAACTTTTAAACCACCTGCTGTAAAAGTTCCACAATAAACAACTTTTTTAGAGTTCTGGGTTATATTAATAAAACCGCCACAACCTGCAATTTTAGGTCCGAATTTACTTACATTAATATTTCCTTTTTCGTCACATTGAGCAAGACCAAGGAAAGCTACATCAAGACCTCCTCCATCATAGAAATCAAATTGACTACTTTGATCTTGTATGATTTCAGGATTTATTGCAGCACCAAAGCTTAAGCCACCAGCAGGAATTCCACCAATTCCACCTGATTCCAAAGTAAGTGTCATCTCGTTACCAATGCCTTCTTCGTTCGCTACCATGGATATTCCTTCAGGAACGCCTATACCGAGGTTAGTACATGTATTAGGGACAAGTTCCATAGCTGCTCTTCTTGCTATTACTTTTCTCTCATTAAGTTTCAGCGGCTTAAGACCATCTACTGACATTTTTATGTCTCCATTATAAGATGGATTGAATTGTTCACCAAAAGTTTGCATATGATTTTCAGGTTTTGAAATTACAATAGCATCTACAAGTATTCCAGGAATTTTAACCAATCTTGGATCAAGAGTACCATTCGCTACAATTTTTTCAACTTGAAGTATTACGATTCCTCCAGAATTTTTAGCTGCTTGGGCCATAGATAAACCATCAAGTGTTACAGCTTCTCTTTCCATAGTGGCATTTCCACTCTCATCAGCATATGTAGCTCTAATAATTGAAACATTTATAGGAAAAGCTTTATAAAGCAAATATTCTTTGTCTTCAATTTTAATTACCTTAACTATATCTTCTTTTGTGATATCGTTTAACTTACCACCCTCAATTCTAGGATCTATAAAAGTTTTTAAACCAACATGAGTTATAGTTCCAGGTTTGCCTGCTGCAATATCTCTATAAAGGTGAGATACTACTCCTTGAGGAAGATTATAAGCCTGAATTTTATTTTCTAGGGCTAATTTTGAAAGTCTTGGTGCGAGTCCCCAGTGACCACCTATTACCTTTGAAACTAAACCTTCTTCACCAAGATGATTTAAACCTTTTTCTTTTCCGTCGCCTTGTCCAGCTGCGAATACCAAAGTTAAATCATTAGGGATTCCTTTTGTTAGAAAAGATTCGTTAATTTTTATGGTCAATTCCTCAGGGTGAGCGGAACCCAAAAATCCCCCAATTGCAACTGTGTCTCCATTTTTTATTAAAGCGATTGCTTCATCACTAGATATAATTTTTCCCATTTTATTACCTCCCTATATTAATGAAACTTGTTATTTATATAACAAGCAAATATCATGCCAACAAAACAATGCAAAAAAACAGATAATCGGTAAAATTTCGTGCTTTTATACGGTATTCTGTATATTTAATACAAAATATCGTACGGAAAAAAGAACATGAATATTGAGAACATTAACAGTTAGTTCAAAAATTACAACAATATTTCTAAATGTTTAAAATATTGTTCACAAATACCTACAATTACAAAGGTATATCATATTTTAAAAGTTTTTCATATAAACTTGTTCTTCCAATTTCAAGATTTTTGGCAGTTCTAGTTTTATTTCCATCTGCAGATTTAAGTGCATCTATAATAGCTTGCTTTTCTGATGCTGCCATAGTTTCCTCAAGACTTTTAATAATTATTTTTTCTTTTATACCTGTGATTTTTTTTGGTAAATCTATAGTTGATATAATATTACTATCTTCTATTATATTAATAGCTCTTTCTAATATATTTTCAAGTTCACGTATATTTCCTTCCCAATGATAATTTTTTAAAAAATATTCTGAATCTTTAGATATACCAATTACGTTTTTATTTAGATCTTTAGAAAGCTTTTTAATAAGGTGATTTGCAATAAGTAAAATATCATCTTTTCGCTCCCGAAGAGCTGGAATATAAATAGTTACAACATTTAATCTATAATAAAGATCTTGCCTAAAGTTGCCATCGTGCATAGATTTCTCAAGATTTTTATTAGTAGCAGCAATTATTCTAACATCAATTTTTTTACTTCCAATTGAACCGATCTTATCAACTTCTTTTTCTTGAATTGCCCTTAACAGTTTTACTTGCATATGAAGGGGCATATCTCCAATCTCATCTAAAAATATAGTTCCACCATTAGCTAATTCAAATTTACCCATTTTACCTTCTTTTTTAGCACCTGTAAAGGCACCACCTTCGTAACCGAAAAGCTCAGATTCTAATAAACCAGAAGGAATAGCTCCACAGTTTACTTTTACAAATGGTGCATACGAACGCTCACTTGCTAAGTGTATCGCATGGGCAAAGAGTTCCTTTCCAGTACCACTCTCACCAAGTATAAGCACATTAGAATGCGTTTGAGCGGCCTTTCGTCCTATAGATTTAGCAACGGAGATTGTTTCACTTGAACCTATAATGTCATCAAAGGAATAACTTGCAACATTTAACTGCGTTAAATGAGTTTTATATGTTTGAAGTTCCTTTTCCATGTTTTTAATTTTATTATTAAGATTGCTTAGATCTTTTACATTTCTGAATAAGACCTTACCAAATGCACCAATTAATTTTCCATTTTTAATTATAGGAGTCCTACTTGCAATCATGTAGCTTCCTTTTATTTTTTGTAGTTGAGCAGTTTCTGGCTCCCTTGTTTCAATTACCATGTGCATTCTTGTATTTTCTATAACTTCCGTAACATGTTTTCCAATAGCATTTTCTTGTGACATTCCTAGAAAGTCAGAATATGATTTGCTAATCATAGTTATAACTGAATTTTCATCTATAATGAGAAGGCCATCACTATCATTATTTATAATCGTTTTTAATATTTCATAAGCATCTTTTTTAAGATCCATTATAATATCAGCTCCCACATATGTATTGTGTCTAAAAGGGTACTCTAATATTACTATTTTAGTTTATTTTAATGGATTTGAAAAGTAGATTTACAGTATTATATATATTTAATGAAAAAATTTGTACTTTTTTTATGAATATTTGGTATATTAATCCATAATTTCAAAAAAAATAAAGCAATTTAATGTAATTATACATCAAATTACTTTATTAAAAAATTTTAACCTTATTTTTAAATAGTATTAAAAATTAAATTATTTATTTTTTAAAGTATTGATTTGAGCTATCATTTCTGGAATTACCTTACTATAATCTCCAGCTATTGCAATATCTGCAACCTTCATTATAGGTGCTGTTGCATCTTTATTTATAGCTATTATAAAATCAGAATCTTGCATACCAGCTAAATGCTGAATTGCTCCTGAAATACCACAAGCTATATATACTGTTGGTCTTACAGTTTTTCCTGTTTGGCCTACTTGAACT
>NZ_DATCQT010000169.1:0-17541 GCF_036569345.1 Clostridium sp. | reverse complement strand
ATTCTAGGGAAGTAGCATAATTTAGAATAAAAGAATACCTAAATTATCCATTGTTCGTGTTTCGAAATGGTCTTTTTGTTGTGCAACAAAATCATCAACTGCTTTTTAAAATTTGTGCTTGACTTTAATTAGCTGGTCTCCATATTGTTTTAGACTAAATTACAATCGAATTTTGATATTATCTCATACAATTCCTCGCTATCTTTTGCATCATGCATACTCTTTAAAATATCTTCATTTTGAATTAAAAGCATTAATTGCTGCAACATCATTATCTGACTATGAGGTTCCTTTAGAACCATAACAAATACAACGTTTACATCTACTTGACCATCTCCATCCATATTATTGAATGTTACTGGGTGCTTTAATGTTGCAATTGCTATTGCAGGTTTTATTACATGAATTGCATCAGTATGTGGTATTGCTACATTGTATTTTCCCAGTGTTAATCCCGTAGGAAATTTACTTTCTCTTTTGACTAAGCCATCATAAAAGGAATCCTTTACAAAATTTGATTTTAACAACATTTCAGACAAAGAATAAAAAATATCATCTACTGTATCGGCTTCAAGGTTGTTTATTATTAGGTCTTTATTTAAATATTCATTAATACTCAATGTCATCAGCTTCCTCCCTTTTCATATTATTTTTAATCCATTACCCATTTTTTTTATACTTTCTACATATTTGTAGAAGCAATTGTTGTGCCAAACACTTGTTGAAAATGCAACAATTTATTCTTCTGTAAAAAACATAAGCTGTACTTACACTTTCTATATAACTATATAGAGCAATTGTCGTGCCATAAACCTGTTGAAAATGTTATAGATTTGTTTTCCATAAAAAAAAAGATAAAAGCTTATTTAGCTTTTATCTTAAACAGGTTTCTTAAATATGAATTATTACTCATTTAAAAATATATTAGCAATTTCTTTAACTGAAATGGCCCCATTTATTTTCTCAATTATCTCTGCCTTTGTTAATAAATCAAACAATTTTAAAACTATTTCCTTATCATCTTCCTTAAGCGCAAGCATAATTATTGTATCAGTTTCAGTTTCATTCTCCCAAATAATAAAATGATTAAGTTTAAAAATAGTAAGTGAAGATTTCTCAACATACTCAGGTGACCCATGTGGTATTGCAACATTACCAGGAGCTATTGTGCCTCCCATCATTTCTCTTTTATAAACACTCATTGCAAACCCTTCCTTAACATCACCTTTTTTTTGTAGTAATGAACACATAACATCAATTACGTCACCTTTGGAAAATAGATCATCTCTTATTTGTATATTTTCTTCATTAATTACAGACTTTAAAGGGTTAATTACTTTTATTCCTATTAAATTTTTTAGCATACGACGACCATCTTCTTTCAAAACGCTCTGAAACGAAATGAATGGAATATCGTAAATTTCAGGATTAATAGTTCCTATTATTGCAATTACATTATGATCTTCGTTAATCTTACGAATTTTATTCTGAGCATTATCTCTGTCCATAATACCAATTGGGATTACGGTTATATTTTCATTTGAAATATTCATTATATCTTCAATATACTTTTTTATTTTGAGTGCTGTACCTTCACCAGTTATACATACAGTAATTATGGTCTTAGTGTATTTCTTAACACCTTCCACTTTTCCAACATAGGATTTATCTCCATCAAGGGCATCAGCTATTTCATCTAAATCACTGGTTACAAGCGCTCTTCTTACTGCTTCTAGAACCATTACAGTATCAACTCTACCAATAATTCTTGTAGGGATTCCTGTTTGTTTAGTAATAATTTCACCAAACGTTACAAGGGAGCCCATATCAACTAGAAGCAAACACCCTTTCCCTTCATGCACCTTTTTTACTGTTTCTATAGTTTTTTTAAGTAAGGTTTGAGGGCTCTCGTCAAGTGACATTTCAATTCCAATTGCGAGGTTCGTACCTAATAATTTATTTGCTACATCTGCCATTGCACATGCTACGTGCCCATGACTTAATACAATAACATTCACACGGCTTATATTTTGATCCATTGAAGAAAACGTTTTTATATACATCGCTAAAAAACCAATTTCGTCATCTGGCAAATCTATACCTAAGCTTTTGTTTATCTCTTTAGTCAATATTTTAGCAACTCTGTATTCATTATAATATTCACTTTTAATATAATCTAATTGAGAATTTTTAATTACTTTCCCCTGCTTTAACCTTTCAAAAGTAGAGTTTAAGTGCACTGCCACACAATAATAAAAATTTTCTTTAATATTATCTATGTAACTCTTTGCTATATTAGTTACATTTTCTACGACCTTTAATATCTTTTCATCAATTATATTCTTCAATTCCTCCTTAGGAAAAAATATATTTGACTCAATATTTTTTGCAAATCTATTTAAATCAAATTTCATCTTATTCCATATGATTTTGTTTATTTCATCTTTTTTAAGACCTTGATTTTCAAGTTGATAATATTTTTTTTGTATATTACTATATATTTCATCAGGTAATATATACCTGTCATCTTTTAGTTTATGTGTACTTACATTTCCAGGATTAACAACCAAATCATCATTAAATATATCATCTGACATTGAATTTCTGCTAGCAACGCTTAATACTCCGAGTGGCACATGATCAGGTAAATCCGTTATTTCAATAATAACTACAGTTAAATCATTACTTAAGGAATTTAAAAACCCCTTAGCGCATGCTACTTGTATGTCACTTCTTAATTGGCCAATATTACCTGGGCAATCGTATAGTAACAAGGATCTTATAACATCGAACCTAATAGTAATCTCTTTTCCAACCCTTTCAGCTTCTTGAGAAAAGAAATTATCAATTAATATATATCTTTCATTAATTGGTCTATCATTAATAGATGGAAGATCAATTATCATAGGTATCCTTCTTCTAAATGTTAATAACAGAGCTGATTCTGGATCCTCTGTCGTTGCTGCAGTTATCATAACGTTAGCAATTCTGGTATTTTCAGATTCTCCAAGTCTCCTATACTGTCCTTTATCCAATAAATGAAATAAAATTTCTTGTCCTTCACTAGGAAGTCTATGAACCTCATCTAAAAACAATATGCCATCATTAGCCTTCTCAACTATGCCAATCTTATCAGCACTCGCACCAGTAAATGCACCCTTTACATATCCAAATAGTTGAGATAGAAGTAATTGTGGATTCTCTGCATAATCTGCACAATTGAAGACTATGAAAGGAGCATTATTTTTAAAATTCGAAGAATTTACCGCAAACTTATACATAGCCTCTGCAAAAAAACTTTTACCTACTCCTGAAGGACCAAGTATCAGAGTATGAAGTCCATGAGGAGGATATAAAATTGCTGCCTCTGCTTGCCTTATTTGGTTTCTTAATGATCCATGGTATCCTATAATTTCTCTTAGGTTATTCTTTTCATTATTAGGGCTATTTTTATGCAGCTTCTTTTTATTTTTTAATTTATTAAAACTTACATTTTCAATATTACCTACATTATTTTTAGTTACATTTTCAACAACATCTTTAGTTGTTTTATATTCAGTTACATTTTCAACAATATTCTTAGTAACATTTTCAACAACTCTTTTCCTTATTTGAGTAACAGAATATCTTGAAATGTCATATCCAATTTCAGATAACCTTTTACATAACATATTGTCTGAAATTAAATTATTATCAGTAATAATTTTATTAATGTCATTATGTAAAATTTCTTCTCTTCTTTTATGAGAATTAGGTAATTTCTTTTCTTTTCTAAATTGAGTTATATATGCTCTTGTGGTATTTACTTTTTTTGCAATATCATCGTCTGTTAATGGTATCTTCTTATCTTCATTGTCAATGAGTTCAAGTATTATATCCTCAATCATAATTTAAACCTCCTATTGTCCGCTTCATCATATTAAATTAATTGTATTCCATTTCTGCTATCATTTCAATGACGTTTCGTTTTTATAACTTAAAATTTATTTATTACAATAGTGAACCAAACAAACTTTACCTTAAGTAATAACTTAAAAGGCAAAACTCAAATGAAGAAGAATACTCCTCTCCTTCACTTAAGTTTTGCCTTTTTAATATATTATATTATCTTACCACAACTGAAACCCCATCTGGTATTACTGTTATTGTTGCATCTTTACCCTTTATCTCAAAAGCTTTTTTAAGTGCTTCTTCAAATGTAAATGCATGTTTCATATGCATTTTCTTTATCATTTCAGGGTCACACAAATCTGAAACAAGAATTACAGTAAACTTATCAAGTATACGTGCAAGAATCTGGAATTCCCATTGATCGGGTGCAGTTTCATTTCTTCCTACTTTAATTACTTTGTCAAGAACTTCACGTGGGCTACTTGCATTTGCAATATTGTCATAAAAGGATTGACCACCATGTCCATCATTACAAGCGGACACCATGATAATAACTCCTCCATCTTTGCAAGTTGCTTCAGCTGCTGTCATACCTTTTACTGACTGATATAAATTTTGGTCTAGAGGGTAGCCTCCATTAGTTGATATAGCAATATCTGCTTTAACAGCTTTTACAGATGCAAGTTCCATTACAAATTTACATCCTTTAACATGTGCAAGTTCACTATCTCCCGCAAATGCATTAATAATATTTTTCTCGCTGTCAATAACAACATTTAGTATGAAGACAAGTTTTGCTTGCTTTGCAGCATATAACATATCTATATGGATTGGGTTATTTTCAATAACTCCAGAGCGAGCAAACTCACTTGCTATAAATTCGGAGCAATGATTTGCCATCACTGTCTTTGCAGATGCCACTCCAGGAAGGACACTCTTACGTCCTCCAGAAAATCCTGCGAAGAAATGTGGTTCTATAAATCCTTCTGATATTAATAACTCTGCTTCCATCGCTATCTTATTAAGCAATAATTCTCCACCAGATGGAAGAGTTCCAACATGTACAACAGTACTATAATCTGTTGATACATGAATTACAATTTTCTCATTATCTACAATTTCCTGTCCAAATTTATTAATCATTTCTTCTTGTGTTGTTGGTCTATGAAAACCAGTCGCAATTAATATTGTTATATCAATATTAGGATTCACATTTCTTATTCTTTTAAGAAGAATTGGCATTGTTATTTTACTTGGTACAGGTCTTGTGTGATCACTTGTTATTATTACTAAATTTTTCTTACCTTTAACTAACTCTTCTAATTTTACACTTCCAATAGGATTATCAAGTGCCTTATTAACAATTTCCTGCTGA
Source organism: Clostridium sp. (assembly GCF_036569345.1). Taxonomy (GTDB): domain Bacteria; phylum Bacillota; class Clostridia; order Clostridiales; family Clostridiaceae; genus Clostridium_AD. Next base: position 12,275 of record NZ_DATCQT010000169.1, on the reverse strand, counting down.
GTACTTTCTACTTTGAAAGTATGAGCTTTTGATTCTAATATTGCCACCAAATTTTTGTCGGGTAATTCAATTTCCAAAAACCTTTTTGAATATGGTATTTTGACTTTTGTCATTTATATTCCTCCCTACATTGTAAAGAATCTTGCTCCAAAATACGTAATTAGTCCTAAAATCACTACATATCCTAAGCAGAATTTCAAAGTTGCCTTTAATATCTTACCTTCTGCTCCTACAAGTCCTGTAGCCGCTGTGGCAACTGCAATACTTTGAGGAGAAATCATTTTACCAGCAGTGGCACCGCCAGTATTAGCAGCTGCTAACCAATAAGGACTCATATGCAAATTTCTTGCAACTTCAACTTGAAGTGGTCCAAATAATACGTTTGCTGAAGTATCACTACCAGTTACGAAGGTACCTAGAGCACCTATAATTGGAGCAAATAATGGATAAAATCCCCCTGTTGCTGCGACAAGTACCACCGCAATAGATGTTATCATTCCACTATGACTCATTACCTTTGCAAGAGATACAATGGCAACTATTGTAATTGCTGTTTTACTCATTTGCTTACAAGTATCAGCAAATACTTTTAATATTTCGCGAACCTTAGCTCCCTGAATAAGTCCTCCTATAAAGGTTGCTATAAATATAAGTGTTCCTGGATTTACAATCCAAGCAAAGGAACTAGCAGTTGCACCTGGACCATTATATATTTTAAAAGAAGATTTTATAGCTGATAATGGTTTATTTATTGCTGGAACTAAAGAACTTGTTATTAATATTAAAGTTAAAATTAAAATAAATGGAATCCATGCTATAAATGCTTGTTTTATAGATATAATAACTTTATCTGTAGCTGCAGTTTTTTTATAAAATACTTTAGCTATTGTAACTGTTACAATAATACATACTATCGAACCTATTAATGCCGGAAGTTCAGCACCCATAGTTTTTGCTACTAAAAGTTCTGGTAGTGCAAATGATAGGCCTGAGGCAATACAAATTAGTACAACTCCCTTTATCGCCTTTACGCTTTTACCAGTTAACATTACAAGTACTAATGGTAATATTACAATTAATACAAATAATTGAAGTCCAACTGCATAACTTAAAATAACCGGATCAATTCCTGCAACCTTTGCGAGTGTCGTTACAGGTAAACCTATTGCTCCAAACGCTGTTGGTGTTGTATTTGCAATAAGACATATTATTGCTGCAAATATAGGATCAAAGCCAAGTGCAGCTAAAATACTGGCAGGTATTGCAACTGCTGTACCAAATCCTGCAATTGCTTCAAGAAATCCACCAAAACCCCAAGCAACAATTAAAACTAATATTCTTCTATCAGTTGTAATCCCCGTCATCATATCCTTTATTACATCCATACTTTTTGTATGAATAGAAAGGTTGTAGGTAAACACTGCTGCTATTATTACAGCAATTATTGGCCAGATTGCCATTAATGCACCTTCAAGTGTTGCTGTAAGAGCCTGACTAATTGGCATTTTCCACACTAGAACTGCAAGTATTATTGTAATTACGAGTGTAATTGAACATGTTTTATGCCCTGGCATTTTTAAAACACCTAATGAAACCATGAGCCATACAATAGGGATGAGTGCTATGAAAAATAACAAATAAATATTCATCTTTTATTCTCTCCTTTACTTAGTAAAATTAGAAATATCTTTAACTAACTTTCCACCTAGTTCAACTATTTCTCCTGTTGGAATTACAATTTCCATACCCATAATATATCTTCCAGTAACTCCGTATTTAACTGCCTTACCGCCTCCAGTATTTTCAGCTATGTTTCCGCTTATATAACATGTTTCCAGGCTCATTGGATATCCAGCATAGAATAATCCATGCTCTGCAAGTGGTGGATTTATTTCATGTGAACGTTAATTACGTTTAAGCAATAAGACACTTGAAATGTAATCTAAACCTTTACATGAACTGGATATTCAACCCCTTTTATTAAAATAAAGAAATAAAAAGTCCATAAATAATCTTACAGATATGTTTAAACTGTTAAATATGTGGTATGACCAATGGTGGTCATACCATCTTATAAACACATTTTATCACACTTTTTTGAATATTTATATAATTGATATTTAATTAACATACATTATTTTTATCATTTCCCATTGTTATCATATTAACACGTTATATTTTTTTCAAAATTTCTTACTTTATTATTAATTTCTTGTATTGTGTTAATTATATATCAATCTAACTAATTCTTTTATATAAAACAAAAGCGTTAGTTAGATAATGTAAATCTTATCTAACTAACGCTTATTATATATTGAATTATTTGAAGTTACCTTACCACAACTGAAACCCCATCTGGTATTACTGATATTGTTGCATCATGTCCCTTAATTTCAAAAGCCCTTTTAAGCGCTTCTTCAAATGTAAATGCATGTTGCATATGCATTTTTTTTATCATTTCAGGATCACACATATCTGTAACAAAAATCACAGTAAACTTATCGAGTATACGTGCAAGAATCTGAAATTCCCATTGATCTGGTGCTGTCTCATTTCTTCCTACTTTAATTACTCTATCGAGAACCTCACGTGGGCTACTTGCATTCGCAATATTGTCATAGAATGACTGACCACCATGTCCATCATTACAAGCGGACACCATGATTATAACTCCGCCATCCTTGCAAGTTGCTTCAGCGGCCGTCATACCTTTTACAGATTGATATATATTTTGATCTAGTGGATATCCCCCATTAGTTGAAATGGCTATATCCGCTTTAACTGCTTTCACAGATGCAAGCTCCATCACAAATTTGCACCCCTGCTCATGTGCAAGTACACTATCTCCTGCAAATGCATTTATAACATTTTTCTCACTGTCAATAACAACATTTAGTATGAAAGCTAGCTTAGCTTGCTTCGCAGCATATAACATATCTCTATGAATTGGATTATTTTCAATAACTCCAGAGCGTGCATACTCACTTGCTATAAATTCAGAGCAATGATTTGCCATAACTGTCTTTGCTGATGCCACTCCAGGAAGGACACTTTTACGTCCTCCAGAAAATCCTGCAAAGAAATGTGGTTCTATAAATCCTTCTGAAATTAAAAGCTCAGCTTCCATTGCTATCTTATTAAGCAATAGTTCTCCACCTGAGGGAAGCGTACCTACTCGTACCATACTATCATAATCCTCTGATACATGATTTATTATAACTTCATTATCTACAATTTCCTGACCAAATTTATTGATCATTTCTTCCCTTGTAGTTGGTCTATGGAACCCAGTGGCAATTAATATTGTTATATCGATTTCTGGATTCACCTTTCTGATTCTAGAAAGTAATATTGGTAGTGTTACTTTACTTGGTACCGGTCTTGTATGATCACTAGTTATTAAAACTAAGTTTTTTTTACCTTTAACTAGTTCTTCTAATTTTGCACTTCCAATAGGATTGTCTAATGCATTATTTACAATTTCCTGCTGAGTATTTTCTACTTTGTACGCATGAGCTTTTGATTCGAGTATTGCAACCAAATTTTTATCTGGTATTTCAATTTCCAAAAACCGTTTGGAATATGGAATTTTTATTTTTGTCATAACTATTCCCTCCTACATTGTAAAGAATCTTGCTCCGAAGTACGTAATTAATCCTAATATCACTACATACGCAAGGCAGAATTTAAGTGTCGCCTTTAATATCTTACCTTCAGCTCCTACAAGTCCAGTTGCTGCTGTTGCAACTGCAATACTTTGAGGTGAAATCATTTTACCTGCTGTGGCTCCGCCAGTATTAGCTGCTGCTAACCAATAGGGACTCATATGAAGATTTCTTGCAACTTCAACTTGAAGCGGTCCAAACAATACATTAGCGGATGTATCACTACCTGTTACAAAAGTTCCTAATGCACCTATTATTGGAGCAATTAATGGATAATAGCTTCCTGTTACTGCAACTACTACTACCGCAATAGATGTTATCATTCCACTATAACTCATTACCTTTGCAAGTGCTACTATTGCAACTATTGTAATCGCCGTTTTACTCATTTGCTTGCAAGTATTAGTAAATACTTTTACTATTTCGCTAGACTTAGCTCCTTGTACAAGCCCGCCTATAAATGCAGCAATAATTATAAGAGTACCAGGATTTGCAATCCATGTAAAAGTACTAAGTTTTGCATGTGGACCAGTAAATATTTGAACAGAAGTCTTAATAGCTGATAATGGTTTATTAATTGCTGGAACTAGAGAACTTGTAATTAATATAAAAGCTAGAATTAAAATATATGGTACACAAGCAATTATACCTTGTTTTACTGATACATTAACTTTATCTTTAGCTGCAGTTTTTTTATAAAATACTTTAGCTATTGTAACTGTTACAATAATACATACTATTGATCCAATTAATGCTGGAAGTTCAGCACCTAAATATTTTGCTATAAGAAGCTCTGGTATTGCAAAAGCTAAGCCTGACGCAATACAAATAAACACAACTCCCTTTATTGCCTTTATGCTTTTACCTGTTAGCATTACGAGTATTAATGGTAAAATTACTATTAATACAAATAATTGAAGGCCAACTGCATAACTTAAGGTTACCGGATCAATTGACGCAACCTTTGCAAGTGTGGTTACTGGTAACCCTATTGCTCCAAAAGCTGTTGGTGTTGTATTTGCAATAAGACATATTATCGCTGCAAATATTGGATCAAATCCAAGTGCAGCTAGTATACTTGCAGGTATTGCTACTGCTGTACCAAATCCTGCAATTGCTTCAAGAAATCCACCGAAACCCCAAGCAACAATTAAAACTAAAATTCTCCTATCAGTTGTTATCCCTGTCATCATATCCTTTATTACGTCCATACTTTTTGTATGAATAGAAAGATTGTAGGTAAACACCGCTGCTATTATTACAACAATTATTGGCCATATTGCCATTGCTGCACCTTCAAGCGTTGCTGTAAGAGCTTGGCTAATGGGCATTTTCCAAATTAGGATTGCAAGTACTATCGTAATTACAAGGGTAATTGAACAAGTTTTGTGTCCTGGCATTTTTAAAACACCTAATGATACCATGAGCCATACAATAGGGATAAGGGCTATGAAAAATAATAAATATTCGTTCATATTTTATTCTCTCCTTTACTTCGTAATATTAGTCCATTTGAAATCGAATACAAAAAAGATTATATATCGCCAACATCTTTAAAAGACATTGGCGATGTAGTATTTTTATTGACAGACCTTACCTGGATTCAGTATACTTTTAGGATCAAATGCTAATTTTATATTTTTCATTAGTTCTACATATACAGGGCCGTACTGTTCTAACATATATGCTTTCTTAGCAAATCCAATTCCATGTTCTCCTGATACTAAACCTTTGAGCTCCCTTGATTTGCTATACATTGCTTCAAACACGTCCGCAATCTTTATGTCCCATGCTTCATCTGTTAGCTCATCCTTTAACACATATACATGTAAATTACCATCTCCTGCATGGCCAAAACTTCTTATTCTTATATCAAATTCCTTTTGTAAGTCATTTGTATATTTAATAAATTCAGCAACTTTATTTCTAGGAACAACAACGTCACATTCATCCATATAAGTTGTTGTTGCTTTAACAGCTTCAAGGAAAGCTCCTCTTGCAGACCAAACAGCCTCTTTTCTCTCATCTGTATCAGTTATAAATACATCAAGAGCACCTTGTTCAAGGCAAATGTTAGCTACACCTTCATATGCTTTTTCTATTTCTTCTATAGTATTACCATCAAAAGTTAATAAAAGGTATGCATCTGATGAATTATCCGGGAATTTTTTCCCTAGGAATTCTTCAGCGGCAAGAATAACTTCTCTTTGCATAAATTCTATAGCAGTTGGTGCTGCCTTTGATTTAACTATTAGTGGGACTGTATTTATTGCTATATCTAGATTTGGAAAAGGTATTAAAAGTGATACAGCTTTCTTTGGTAATGGTAAAAGTCTTAATATTATTTTTGTGATTATTCCAAGCGTTCCTTCAGACCCACAAATTAAGTCTTTTATGCTATATCCAGTAGAATTTTTAACTACTTTTCCTCCAACTTCAAGTATTTCTCCACTTGGAAGTACTACTTCAAGTCCTCTTATATAATCTCTAGTAACTCCGTACTTTACAGCTCTCATTCCACCTGCATTTGTATTTATATTACCAGCAATTGTTGCAGATTTTTCACCTGGATCTGGTGGATAAAATAAATCATGTTCTTCCACGAATTTACTTATCTCCATTAAAAGTACTCCCGGTTCAAGAGTTAACATTAGATTTTCTTCATCAATTTCAATTATCTTATTCATTTTGCACATATTTATCATAATCCCACCGTAAATTGGAACTGATGCTCCAACTAGTCCTGTTCCTGAACCTCTTGCAACAACTGGAATTAAATTTTTACTTGCGTATTTCATAATCTTTGATACTTCATCAGTTGTAAGAACTTCAACTAATACTTCTGGCATTTTGCTTATTCCACCCATTTCATCATGACTGAAATCATCGTTTATTGCTTCTCCTGTAAAAACCCTATCTTTATCTAATATTGACACTAAAAATTCTATATCCTTAGCATCAAGCTTTTTATAATCCATAAGATTACCTCCTCGATTATCTATCTAGTGAACTTAGTTTGTATAACACTATCTTCCTTATTTCTTTATCTGTGCCGTTTAATTTTAATCTTCGCTACTGTAATATTAACGTACACAATACTCCGCTCCTGAATTTTTAATATTTTCGATTAATTGAGGAACTATTTCATATATGTCTCCTACTATTCCATAATGAGCTACATTGAATATAGAAGCATTTGCATCTTTATTTACTGCAAATATACGTTCTGAACTGTTCATTCCTGCAGTAAATTGAACTGCCCCAGAAATTCCAAGAGCTATTATTAATTTAGGTTTAACTGTTCTACCAGAAAGACCAATTTGTTTTTTAGCATCAATCCAACCTGCTTCAATTGTTGGTCTTGTACCAGCAATTTGAGCATCTAGAAGATCTGCAAGTTCTTGAATCATAGCCAAATCTTTTTCAGATTTCAATGCTCTTCCAACTGCAATGATTACTTCTGCATCTGAAATGTTTTCTTCAATCTCTTTTTGTGTAACTTTTAAAACTTCAATGTTTGATTTAAGTTTTGCTATATCCATTTCACAAATCGTAATTTTACCTTGTGGAGCACATAGTTTTTCAGGAGCATTCATAACTTTATATCTTACTGTCGACATCTGTGGTCTATTATTTGGGCAAATGATTTGTGCCATAATGTTACCGCCAAAAGCAGGTCTTATCTGTACAAGGTCTGTATTTTCTTTCATTTTAAGTATTGTACAATCAGCTGTGAGTCCTGTTCTAAATCTTGCTGCAACTCTAGGAGCAAGTGATCTACCAATAGTTGTAGCACCAACAAGTAAAGAAGATGGTTTTACTTTATTTACAAAATCTTCAAATGCTGCTGTATAAGGTTCTATTCTAAAATCCTTTAATTCTTCATAATCATAAACAAAAACTTCATCTACTCCATAGTTAAGTAATTCTTTTGCCTTTTCCTTTATATCGTGCCCAATGAACACACAATACACAGGGAAATTAACAACTGCAGCAAGTTCTCTTGCTTTTCCTATTAATTCAAGTGTTACAGGATGTATTACCCCTTCAACATGGTCAACATATACTCCTATACCCTTCCATAAACTCTTATCAACTTGTATTCCCTTTGTTTCAATAAATTCCATTACTCCGGTCGGACCTTTTTTAACGCAAATCTTACACATTTTACAACCTGCATTAATTTCAATTTTTCCATCATTGTATTCTATAGCACCAAAAGGGCAAACCTTTATTAATTCTTGGACATTTGAATCGTTTACTTTCTCTTGGTTACAAATTAATTTACTCATTAGAATTCCACCCTTCTTTATACAAATTTTAATTCTTTAAGTTTTGAAGCCATTTTTAAACTAAGCTCTGCACCAGTGCCTGTCCATGTTTCACGATCATTATTTACATCTGGTGGGAATATTCTCTCAACCTGAGTTGGTGAACCATTAAGTCCATATTTTTTTTCATCTTTATCTTCAAAATCATTTAATGATATCATTTTTATCTCTCTATCTTTTGTAGCTATTTTTTTTCTATAAGATGGAAGTCTTGGTTGATATATATCTTTATCTACAGTTAGAAGACATGGAAATTGAATTTCGGCTACTTCTATAGTATCTGCCATATCCATTTCTACAACAATTGATTTTTCTTTTATTTCTATTATCTTTAAAACGTTTGCAATGTGGGGAATAGCTAAGTATTCAGCCATTTCTGGTCCGACTTGAGCAGTGTCACCGTCAGTAGTCTGCTTTCCACATAATATAAGATCAAATTCACCCATTTTTCTTACACCTTGAGATATAGTATAAGATGTAGCAAGAACATCCGCACCAGCAAACTTTCTATCAGAAATTAATGCTCCTTCATCTGCACCCATCATAAATGCTTCTCGAATAACATCCTTTGCCTGAGGTGGTCCCATAGTTATAACTTTAATTAATCCACCTTGTTGTTCTTTGATTTTAAGTGCTGTTTCCAATGCGAACAAATCAAAAGGATTCATTTTTGAATCTACGCCGTCTCTTTTTAAAACTCCTGTAACTGGATCCACTTCAACATTTGAAGTTCCTGGAACTTGTTTTATACAAACTAATATTTCCATATATTCTCCTCCTACATTTTGAGATAAAATTCGATAAATTATTATTGGTAAGATGGTCTGACCACTTTCTAAATTCATAATACCATACTATTTTGAATATTGCTACTGTTGTTAAGTAGTTAACAATCTTTTTTTTAATTCCATATAAAGAATAATAAGGAGACAGTAATATTTTATATTACTGTCTCCTTATTATTTACATAAAATCCTATATTTTTAAATTATTTCATTTCGATTTTATACTTATTTGCAAAATCTAAATGTACCCTCATTGCTTGCCTTGCATCTGCAGAACTGCGCTTTTCAATGGATAGATATATTTCTTTATGTTGAAAAAGGAGTATTTCCCTATTTCCTTCGTGTTCTAATATTAATTTTCTTGCATCCTTAATGAAATGATCTACAAGAGTTGATACTGTTGAAAGAATATTAAATATTAAAACATTACCTGAGCACTCTGCAATCTTATAATGAAACTCCTTGTCAATCTGAGCAGTAAGATTTTCATCCTGACAATTCAGAAATCTTTGAGTAATATCATTTAAATCCATTAGTTGTTCGCTACTTATTCTCTTCGCAGCAAGACCTGAAGCCTCCACCTCTAGAATCTTTCTAAGCTCCCATATCGCTTCTGGGTCTCGTCCCTCTAACATAAACATAATAGATAAAGGTTCAAATAAATTATCTTTAAAACTTGATTTTATATAACTACCCTCTCCAGATCTGCACTCAATAAGCCCAATAACTTCTAATGCCCTAAGTGCTTCACGAATAGAAGCTCTACTTACCTCTAATTGCTGTACTAGATTTCTCTCCGATGGAAGTTTATCTCCCTTTTTAAGGGTACCTTTATCAATCATATCTTTTATTTGCTCAATTACCTGTTCATAAACTTTAGTGTTCTTTATAGGAGTAAACATTTTTATCTTGCCTGAATGTTGCTCCACATTCATTAATGTACTATTTTCAATTTTATCCATGGTATGTTTCCTCCTTGTAATGTTTGAACTCTATCCTTTATATACATTATATACACACTTACATAATAATTACAATTTCATAATGCATTAAATTAGATCATAGCAAAGGTTATTTATATATAAACGTTTTCTTGTATGAAGTTTATATATAAAATTAGTTTTTTTACAATTCCAAGTAAAAGTTTATTTTAAAAAAACCGACAAGATTTATAAAATCTTATCGGTTAATCATATTCTGTGAATCTGTTAATCATCTTTTATAAAGCTGTTAAATCATCTTTTTTAAAGCTGTTAATCATACTCTGCAAATCTATTTTACAGCTTAAATTTGTTAACCATACCATTCAGCTTCTCTGCGAGTATTGATTGGCTTTGAGATGCTTTTGTTATTTCTCCTATTGCCATAGTAGATTCATTAACACTTGCAAGTATTTCCTCAGAACTTGCAACCGATTCCTCTGCTGTAGAGGATACACTTTCAATTGCTTTTTTAATTTCTGATACAGTTCCATTAACTATATCCATTGAAGCCCCAATATCAGAGGAAATTTTATTAAAAACTACAGCATCCTCATTATATTGTTTACTTATGTCTAGAAGTAAGGCATAATCTGGTTTAACTTTATTATCCATAAAACTCAATACATCTTTAGCGTTGATTGAAAGATTTTGGAATGCTTTTTCAACTTTCTCAGTTACTTCTTGAATCCTTTGAACTGCCATTTCTGACTCTTCAGCTAATTTTCTAACTTCATCAGCAACCACTGCAAAGCCCTTGCCCTGTTCTCCTGCTCTTGCTGCTTCAATTGCTGCATTAAGTGCAAGAAGATTTGTCTGACTTGCTATATCCCCTATTTCATCAGCCATTATCTTAACTTCACTTACAACCTTGCCTTCTTCAATTGCCTTTAATATTTTTTCTTGCTTCTCCATATATATTTTATCTGTAACACTAAGGTTATCTTCAGCACCTTTTCTAATTTGAATTGTTTTTACTTCTATATCACTTGCAAGATTTTTCCCGTTATTCGCTCTTAAAGTCACATCAGCCACATTTTCCGCAATATTTTCTGTTGTTGCATTTATTTCCTGCGTTGTGGCACTTAACTGTTCTGTGCCAATGGATACTTGTCTCACTGATTCATTAACAATATCCATTTGTGCTGCTATTTCCTCTGTTGTAGCAGACAGTTCTTCGCTAGTAGAACTAATATCTGTTGCACTTTCTGATATTTCACTGATTAAGGTTTTTATGTTTATTATTGCTTTATTTAAAGCTTTTGCTAAAATTCCAATTTCACTCTTGTTGTCAATATCAACAACTTTTGATAAATCATTTTCTGAAAGTGCTTCAGCAATGAGTACAACCTTTTTTATCTCCTTTGAAATTGAAATTGCAATTAATAAACCTAAGGCAATAGCTACCAATAATCCTATAATAGTTACTAGTGTACTTTCCTTCGAGGCACTATTAAATGATGTTTGGCTATTATCATAATCCACTTTAGCCATATCCATAGTTAATTTTCTCTCTTTTTCTAGAACTGTAAACATATCCAATCTGATTTTAGTAAGACCTGAAGCAAGTCCACTTGCTTTTCTAAAGTCCCCCCATTCTGCTTGTTTAATTAAAATATCTCTGGCTGTAGTATATTCAGTATTTAATTTTTCAAATTCTGCAAATTGTTGCCTATCTAAATCAGTTGTAATAGTTGTTTTGTATTCTACAATAAATTTATTATTAAGGGCCATAAGACCTGTTATGCTGTCTTTATTTTTTTGCAAATCACCTTTGTTTATAGGATCAAGAATTAACAATAAATCTCCTCTTATTTCTGATAAATTTGATTTGAGATTAGCAATATCATTTACACCAACCAAATCTATATTATAAATATTTTTAAGATTTGTATCAATATTATTAATATTAATCATCCCAATAAACCCAACAATCCCTATAAACAATGCAACTAGGACAAATGCAGAGACTAGTTTCTGAATCATTTTTAAGTTATTAAACCATTTCATTAATCTTCACTCCCCAAATAAAATATTACTTTTCATCTTTTGTACCATATTAATATTTACAATTATACTTTTACTAACTTAACAATATATTCGTTTGTTTTTAATTTAACTTTAAGGAAATTTAACATTTTAAAAAAATTTGTTTAATTTCTTAAAAAATAGTCTAATTTTTACACTTTTTGTTAAAAAAATAACTATATTGTAATACTATTTTGATTATTGTATACTAAATCTAAATATGGTATAACTCTGAAAAATATAATTAAAAGCAATAGTGTAACTGACTACTAACATTATTATATCTAATAAAAATTAAATAAATATAATATTCAAATGAAATTATGTCATTTTAATCTAAACTAGTAGTATAGTCAGAAAACAATAATTAACAATTGCCACGTTTTAGGAAAGAAAGTGATTATTTCTATAAAAAGTTACATTCAAATTAATTATAGGCATGACAAAAAGGCTTTTTTACACTCTATTTTAAAAAAGCCGTAGGCT
>NZ_DATCQT010000168.1:0-40169 GCF_036569345.1 Clostridium sp. | reverse complement strand
TTTTCCATTATTAGAACCAACTATTAATGTTAGTTTGTTCTATAGGTGATTCAAATATGATGTGAAGAGCCGTATGCCTTAATAGGGCAAGTACGGTTCCGTCGAGGAGCATGGGCGGTAACGCCTGTGTTTACTTAAGAAGTACCACATATCATAAAAATGATTGTGGTACTTTTGTAATGTAATCTTGCAAATATTTAGTGCTTACATTTACCATTACCAATATAGGATACAAGAAAATAGTCCCAGTAAACAGCGTAAAACGAGTGTTACAATCAAATTGGACTATATAATATAATTATTAAATAATAGAATAATATGGATTATTGTTATATAATTAAAATGTATAAAAACTCAAATTGGTTTTATACATAACAATCTTAAATAAAAGGACATTATTTCGAGAAACTATATATTTTAAGGAGAAAAATTATGAGAAATAAAAAAATACTATTAGCTAATAATTTATTATTGATAGCGTTATTAGCATTTACTTTAATCCCCATTATGGCAAGTAGGTTACTTAAATTACATGGTTCTATAAGTGGTAATACTTCACTTATGCTTTCTGGGGGGACTACAATTGTAGTACTTGGAGGAATTGCATTTTTTTATTGCAGAATTACTAAAAGAAGATTTAGCAAGGTAATGGTAATAAAGAAAATCTCTATAAAACAAGTTTTTTTAATTATGTCTGTAGCAGTTGGGACTTACATATTTGCAGTTGGCATTAATTCAATAAGCATGAAGTTATTTCCAATTGTAATAAAAGATAGTTCGGTAATATCAAAATTGCTAAGTAGTAGCTCAACATTATTAGGACTTTTTGTGGTGATTTTAATTCCAGCTTTTTTTGAAGAAGTATTTTTCAGAGGGATTTTTTTAGATGCTTATGAAGGGTTAAATAAAAAAATGAAATATTTTATAATAACATCAATTTTTGCAACCTTTCATGGCAATGTGATGCAAATTATATATGTAATGTTTTTGGGGTACATTCTTCTTAAGGTAAGGGAATATACAGGTTCATTAGTAGGCAGTATGACACTTCATGCTACAAATAATGCAATATCTTTTATCATAAGTAAAGTGGTGATGAATTACATGAACCTAAATAATACTGGGATTGGTAAGGGTGTGATAGATTCTTCAAACGCAGCTGCCACAGCGCAGGCAATGAATGTTAGCTTCACTGTAGCAATACTTAGAGCATCAATATTTTTTCTTATCGGAGGCGCTATATTATTTACAAATTTAAGGGAATTGAAAGAATACAAAGAAGAATTAAATAGAGAACAACCTGTAGTTAAGGATGAAAAAATTACAATCGCAAATAAAAAACAATATATTCCACTAGTTATATATTTTGTTTCTATGACTATATTGATTGTTTTAAAGTATAATCTTTAAAAAAACATTTTTAAAGATTATATATGATTTATTGGGTATAATAAAAATAATAAGGTTACAGCATATATTAGTACATAATTTATCTTTCAAATTTCTAAACTGCAGTTTATTTGACAACTAATATAAAATGTTGAAAATTTCACCATTGCATTATAAAATATAATGCCTTATAATAATATTATTAGTTATTGTTAACGTGAACATTGGCTTATAATCTATTAAGGAAAGGTGAGTTTATGAAAAAATTTATGGATGAAAACTTTTTATTATCTAACAATACAGCAATCAATTTATTTAATGATTATGCGAAAGATATGCCTATTATTGATTATCATTGTCATCTAAGTCCAAAAGAAATCTATGAAAATAAAAAATTTAATAATATAACTGAAGCTTGGTTATATGGAGATCATTATAAATGGAGAGCTATGAGAAGTAATGGCATAGATGAAAAATACATTACTGGAAATGCAAGCGATCTTGAAAAATTTATGGCATGGTCAAAAACAATGCCAATGGCTATAGGTAATCCTTTATACCATTGGACACACTTAGAACTTCAAAGATATTTTGGAGTACACGATGTTTTAAACGAAAAGACTGCTCCAGCTATTTGGGAGAAGGTAAATAAGTTACTCGCTTGCGAAGGTTTTGGAGCAAGAGATTTAATTGAAAAGTCTAATGTTAAAGCTTTATGTACAACAGACGATCCAATAGATTCATTAGAATATCATATAAAACTAAAGGAAGACACGAAATTTGTTGTAAAGGTTTTACCTGCTTTCAGACCTGACAAAGGACTTCAAATAAATAAAGATGCCTTCATTCCATGGCTTAAGAAGCTAGAAGAAGTATCAAATATTAATATTAAAAGTTATGATGAATTCTTAAAAGCTCTAGAATCAAGAGTTAGATTTTTTCATGAAGTTGGATGTAGAATATCGGATCATGCATTAGATAGCATAAAATATATGGAAGCTTCAAAAAAAGAATTATCTAATATATTTATAAAGGTATTAAAAGGAGAAAAAACAACTTGTGATGAAGAAACTAAATATAGAACATCTACATTGCAATTTTTAGGCAAATTATATTCAGAACTTAAATGGACGATGCAACTTCACCTTGCAGCGCAAAGAAATAACAATTCAAAAATGCTTAAACAATTAGGACCAGATACTGGATTTGATTCTATTAATGATGAAGAAATAGCATATCCTTTATCAAGATTATTAGATTCATTAGAAATCAATAATTCTCTTCCTAAAACTATCTTATATACTTTAAATCCGAAAGATAATTATGTACTTGGCACCATGCTTGGAAACTTCCAAGGAACTGAGGTTCCTGGAAAGGTGCAGCTTGGAGCAGCGTGGTGGTTCTTAGATAGTAAAGAAGGTATGATAGAACAGATGAAAGTTTTAGCTAATACTGGATTATTAAGCCGTTTCGTAGGAATGTTAACTGATTCAAGAAGTTTCTTATCTTATACAAGGCATGAATACTTCAGAAGAATATTATGCAACTTAATAGGAGAATGGGTAGAGAACGGAGAGTTTCCAAATGATATGGAACTTCTAGGAAGTATTGTTAGAGGAATATGTTACAACAATGCAAAAGAATATTTCGGGATAGACTGTTAATATAAGTTTGTTATTTATTAGGAATGTCGCTAATGATATGGTATCATATAAGTATTTATTAGTGACATAGGGGTGTTGTAAATGGGAGTAACAATAAAAGATATAGCTAGAATTGCAAATGTTTCACATACTACTGTTTCAAGGGCGCTTAATGACAGTCCCTTTATAAATGGAGTTACAAAAGCTAAAATAAAGACAATAGCAAAGGAACTTAATTATGTACCAAATTATAGTGCTAGAAGCTTGGTGATGAATAGGTCCTATAACATAGGACTCATTTTTACGACTATAAGCGAAGTAACTTCATCAAGCTTTTTTTATGAAACTGTAAGTGGAGTTAATAGTGCCATAAAAGAAAGTTATAATCTAGTTGTTAGAGGAATTGATGATTATAAAGATTTTACATTTGTTAATAACAAAAGATTTGACGGTATAATACTTATGAGTCAAAGTAATAGTGATAATTCGTTTATATACTATTTACTAGAGCAAAAGATACCACTTGTTGTATTAAATAGAGATATAGATGAAAGTTCTATTGTTAATATATTATCTTCAGACAAAAAAGGAGTTCATGAGGCTATATCATATCTGATACAAAACGGACATAAGGAAATAGCTATAATAGAAGGTGCAAAGGGATTTAATTCTACGGTTGAGAGAAAAAATGGGTTTTTAAAGGCACTTATTGAAAATAATCTACAAATAAATAGTGAATATATGGTTGAAGGTAATTATACTATTGAAAGTGGGTATAGTGCCATGAAAAAGCTATTAAATTTGAGCAAAATTCCAACAGCAGTATTTTGTTCAAATGATGACATGGCGGTAGGAGCAATGAAAGCTACAATTGAAGCCGGATTTAATGTCCCTGCTGATATTTCAATTATGGGATTTGATGGTAGTACGTTAGGTGATTATTTAACACCAGCTTTAACTACAGTACGAAGACCTATTATTGAGATAAGCACAAAAGGTGCAGAAAAACTTTTGAAAATTATAGAAAGTGGAAGTACAATAGGGGAAAAAATATATATTAATACAGAACTTGTTGAAAGAGATTCAGTAGCAAAGCTAAAATGATTTTGTTATTAACTTATAAAATGGAGAGAATTGTTAACGTGAACAAATGAACTTTATTATTTAATTTATTTTAAGATTTAAGTATTACTGATATGGCATGTAGGCATTAACTAAGATATATTATAATATTATGATCAAAATTTAACGAAAGAGGTGCAAATTATGAAAAGACTTAGAATGATACAAAAAATAAGCGAATATGGAATAGTAGCAGTTATTAGGGCAACATCAAAAGAAGAGGGCGTAAAGATTGTAGAAGCAGTTACAAAAGGTGGAATTAATGCAATTGAAGTTACAATGACAGTGCCAGGTGCAATAGATGTAATAAAAGAATTAACTGAAATATATAAAGATAATAAAGAAGTACTTATAGGAGCAGGAACTGTTCTTGATCCTGAAACTGCAAGAGCCTGCATCTTAGCTGGAGCAAAATATATAGTAAGTCCAAGTTTAAATCCTGAAACTGTAAAGTTATGTAATAGATATAGAATTGCTGTTATGCCAGGAATTATGACAGTAAAAGAAGCTCTCGAGGCACTAGAACTCGGAGTTGAAGTATTAAAGGTATTCCCGGGAAATGCTTTTGGACCATCAATAATAAGTTCTTTAAAAGGACCACTACCACAGGCTAATTTCATGCCAACTGGTGGAGTATCACTTGATAATGTTAAGGATTGGATTAAGGCAGGTGCAATAGCTGTAGGAACTGGTGGAGACTTAACTAGAGGAGCTAAAACTGGAGATTACAAATTAGTAACTGAAACAGCTGCTAAGTTTGTTGAAGCAGTTAGAAAAGCAAGAGTATAAAAAAACACATATCAATTAGAGTACATACCCATGGTATGTACTCAGTTTACAGGAGGAAATTATATATGGATGTAGTAACTTTTGGAGAGTCTATGGTTTTATTTGGCCCAGATTCCTCAGGACCATTAAGATATGTTCAAAATTTTAACAAGTCACTTGCAGGGGCAGAGTCAAATGTTGCAATTGCATTATCAAAACTTGGACATCAAGTTGGTTGGTTTTCAAAGCTTGGAGATGACGAATTTGGGAAGTACATACAAGCAACAATTAGGGGCGAAGGTGTAGATGTATCTAGAACCATTTTAACGCCTGAAAAAAGTACAGGTATATTATTTAAGGAAAGATTTATACACAACAATCCAAGTGTATATTATTATAGAAAAGATTCAGCAGCTAGTACATTAAAACCAGAAGAATTAGATGAAGCATATATTAAATCTGCAAAAATACTTCATATAACGGGCATCACACCTGCACTATCTGAGTCTTGCAGAAAAACATTATTTAAGGCTATAGAAATTGCAAAAGCTAATAATGTTTTAGTTTCTTTTGATCCAAATATTAGACTTAAATTGTGGACCAAGGAAGAAGCAATACCGGTGCTACTTGAAATTGCAAAACTATCAGATATTATTTTTCCAGGTGTAGATGAAGGGGAAATGCTCCTTGGTTTAACAAAACCTGAGGATATAGCAGATAGTTTTATGAACATGGGATGTAGTGTTGTGGCAGTTAAACTTGGAAAAGAAGGCTGTTATGTAACTGATAAAGCAAATAAACTATATGTAAATTCATATCAAGTAGAAAACCCACAGGATACAGTTGGTGCAGGAGACGGATTTTCAGCAGGTTTTCTCTCGGGAATGTTAAACAAACTAGAACTAAGAGAGTGCGCAGAGTATGCAAACGGAGTTGGAGCTATGGCAGTTCTAGTAAAGGGAGACATGGAAGGTTATCCTAATATAGATCAATTGATGGATTTTATTGGAAAGACAAAAACAATCGAAAGATAAGGAGTGTTAAAATGATTTTAAATAAAGAAACATATAAAGAATATAAAACATATCCAGAAAAAGTACTTCAATTTGGAGAAGGTAATTTCTTAAGAGCTTTCGTGGATTGGCAAATTGATAAAATGAATAAAGAAGCAGGTTTTAATGGTAGTGTAGTAGTAGTTCAGCCTATTGAGTTTGGCTTAGTAGATAAATTAAATGAGCAAGATGGCTTGTATACTTTATATTTACAAGGAATGAATGATGGAAAAGCAATAGCTGAGCATTCAGTTATAAATAGTATAAGCCGAGGAATAAATCCTTATACTCAGCATGCAGAATACTTGAAGATAGCAGAAAATCCAGAATTAAGATTTGTTTTCTCAAATACCACTGAAGCAGGAATTGCATATGATGAAAATGATAAGCTTGAAGATAAACCTCAGAAGAGTTTTCCAGGGAAATTTACAGCACTTTTGTATCATAGGTTTATTACTTTTAATGGACAAAAGAATAAGGGATTAATAATAGTGCCTTGTGAACTTATAGATAGAAATGGTGATAAGCTTAAAGAAATAATTCTTAAGTATGCGAAACTTTGGAATTTAGAAAAAGGTTTTGCTACTTGGATAAATGAAGCTAATACTTTTTGCTCAACGCTTGTTGATAGAATAGTTCCAGGATATCCTAGAGATACTATAAAAGAGATAACTAAGGAACTTGGATACGTTGATAATTTAGTTAATGTTGGAGAGCATTTTCACCTTTTCATAATTGAAGGACCAAAATGGATTGAGAATGAATTCCCAGCTACAAAAGCTGGTCTTAATGTCAAATTTGTTGATGATATGACACCTTACAGAACGAGAAAAGTAAGAATACTTAATGGGTCACATACATCACTTGTACCAGTATCATACCTTTATGGTTTGGATACGGTTGCAGAATCAGTTGAGCATGAAGTGATGGGGAAATTTATTAAAGATACAATATATGAAGAAATAATTCCTACGCTTGCTCTTCCACAGGAAGAATTATCATATTATGCAAAAGTTGTTCTTGAAAGATTTATGAATCCTTATGTTAAACATTATTTAATGAGTATATCTTTGAATTCAATGTCAAAATATGAAACAAGAGATCTACCTTCATTATTGCAATATGTAAAAACAAAGGGTGAATTACCTAAAAGATTAGTATTCTCACTTGCTGCACTTATAGAATTTTATAAAGGCAAAAGAGGAGAAGAAATAATTAATTTATCTGATGATGTAGATGTTTTAGAACTTTACAAAGAGTTATGGAGCAGATGTGATGGAACAGAGCCAGCTATTAAAAATCTAGTGACTATAGTACTTAAGTTCAAAAGGGTTTGGAAGATGGATTTAAATGAAGTCCAAGGTTTAACAGATGCAGTATCACATTATTTAATTAACATTGAGAAAATCGGAATAAAAGAAGCGATTAAAGAAGTCCTTTAACAATATTTAACAAAAAATCCCCTACTTATGTGAGTGGGGGATAAATACTTGATTTAATGAAAGTGAGGAAATACTCATGAAAAATATAATACAGATAAATGAAAATGATAATATAGTAGTAGCGTTAACAGATTTATCTAAGGATGAAGTTATTTATATAGGTAATAAAGAAGTAACGTTAAAGGAAGATGTTAAAAGAGGACATAAAATAGCAGCTAGTGATATTAATATAGGTGGAAACATTATTAAGTACGGATTTCCTATAGGACATTCAATTATAGACGTACTTAAAGGACAATGGGTTCATACTCATAATATAAAAACAAATCTAGACGGAATAAAAGAATATACTTTTAATCAAAAGCTTATAGAAAATTGTTTTACAAATAGAAATTTAACATTTTATGGGTATAAAAGACGAAATGGGAATGTAGGTGTAAGAAATGAACTTTGGATAGTTCCGACTGTTGGTTGCGTAAATGGAATAGCAGATAGAATTATTGATAGGTTTAAAGAAATGGCTGGAAATATAACTATAGATAACGTTTTAGTACTAAAACATAATTATGGGTGCTCACAGCTTGGAGAGGACCATATAACTACAAAAACGATACTCGGAGATGCAGTTAAACATCCTAATAACGGTGGAGTTTTAGTTTTAGGACTTGGATGTGAAAATAATGTTATGCTGGATTTTAAAAAGTCTTTAGGAAAATTCAACGAAAAAAGGGTGAAGTTCTTAATTTCTCAAGAAGTATCTGATGAAATCCAAGAAGGTGCTAATTTACTCCTAGAGCTTTATGAAATAATGAAACTAGATACACGGGAGCCTTGTAGCTTATCAGAACTTAAAATAGGCCTTAAATGTGGAGGTTCTGATGGATTCTCAGGTATAACTGGTAACCCTCTTGTTGGTAAATTTTCGGATTTTCTAGTAGCTCAAGGTGGAACTACAATATTAACAGAAGTGCCTGAAATGTTTGGTGCAGAGACGCTTCTAATGGCTAGGGCTAAAAACGAAGAGGTATTCAACAAAACAGTTCATTTAATAAATGACTTTAAAGAATATTTTATGAAGTATGATCAGCCAGTATATGAGAACCCATCCCCAGGAAATAAAGCAGGTGGTATTACTACGCTTGAAGACAAATCTCTAGGGTGCACACAAAAGGCTGGGAGCGCCACAATAGTTGATGTTCTTAAATATGGTGAAGTACTTAGAGTTAAAGGACTTAATTTACTAAGTGCACCAGGTAATGACTTAGTTGCAGCATCAGCACTCGCAGCATCAGGGTGTCAAATGGTACTTTTCACAACTGGAAGAGGAACTCCATTTGGAAGTTTTGTACCAACAATGAAGATTTCAACGAATACTCAAATATATAAATTAAAACCTCATTGGATTGATTTTAATGCTGGAACATTAGTAGAGGATAAATCTTTAGAAGTTTTAACTGAAGAATTTATAGAATATATAATTAAAGTAGCAAGTGGAGAATTAGTTAACAATGAAAAGAATAATTTTAGAGAATTAGCCATTTTCAAGAGTGGAGTAACACTATAATTAAAATAATAAAGTTTATAAACTACATTTTTATATAATTTAAATACAAATTTAATATTATATAAAAATAATATGTTAACGTTAACAATTACCAGTTGATTTTTTAAAAAAATAAAGGTATAATGAATCTAAGGTGATTGGTTACGTTAACATAAATAAATTTGAAGGTATAAGAGGGGGTAATTAGTGAAACCGTTTTGTGTAAAAATCTTTGGAGTGAATTAATGAAAATCTATAAAGAAAATAGTATTAATTCAATAAATTAAGTAATGAGATATCCTAAAAAAAGCTTAATTTAAATTTTTTGTAAAAAATGTTAACGTGTGCATAAAGATGTTTTGGTATTTTATTTATTATTTAATTATTTGAATATAAATTTTATTGGCGTAAATAATATCATAGATGTAAATGTTTCAAAAAATATAATATTAATTATAAGAGGGAGCATAAAATGAAAAAATTAACATTAAGAGAAAAAGTGACTTATGGTTTTGGTGACTTAGGAAATGGATTTATGTTTGACATGGGTCAACTGTATTTACTTAAATTTTTTACTGACGTTGCAGGTATTCCAGCAGCAGTTGGTGGAGGCATATTTTTAATAACAAAATTATTTGATGCAATAGTTGATCCAATAGTTGGAACATTTATTGAGTCAAGAAATATCAAACCAGGCTCAAGTAAATATAAGCCAGTTATGATGATTTCTAGTATTGTACTCGCTATTTTATCTGTATTCGTATTCTTAACCCCCAATTTTTCCCTAGAGGGTAAAATAATATATGCATATGTTTCTTATATGGCATGGGGTGTTGCATACTCTTTTACAAATATTCCTTATGGAACCTTGGCAGCTACAATGACTCAAGATCCTCAAGAGAGAACGTCACTTGCAGCTTTTAGGCAACTAGGTAGTACTATGGCATTATTAATATCAAGTTTATTTGTTATACCTATGGTTACAAGATTCCCAAATGAAGGCATTGGTTACCCCGTTGCTATTGGAATTATGGCATTAATTGGTGTTGGTGCATTTTATGTAACTTATAAAAATTGCCACGAACAAGTACCCACAATTAGTAAAACTGAAAACAAAACAGAAAAAATAAATTTCAAAGATATAGTAAAAACAGTAGCTACAAACAGACCGTTGTTAGTTATAATTTTCATGACAATATTCTCAATTTCAGCATTTAATCTTAGATCAGCAATGTTAATATATTTCTGTTAATATATTTCTGTCAATATAATCTTGGTAATATGATGTTATTGCCATATGTAAGTTTTGCAAGTATAGGATGCTCGTTACTCGGAGTAGTCGCTATGCCTATATTATCAAAGAAATTCGGAAAGAAAAATACTGTTATAATTGGTTTTGCAATTAGTATTATTGCAGATGTAATAAACTTTATAATCCCACTACATTTAGTTACATTTATTATATTACAAAGTATAGGATATTTTGGACTAAGTATTCCAAATGGAATGACTTGGGCATTAGTTTCTGATGCTATAGATTATGGTGAATGGAAAACTGGAGAAAAAAGAGGGGCTATTACTTATTCAGTATTTAATTTCTCAAGAAAAATAGCTCAGTCAGTAGCTGGATTTGCTTCTGGAATTGGTTTAGCATTAATAGGATATGTTCCAAAGGTAGCACAAACAGCAGGTTCGTTAATAGGAATAAAAGGATTATTACTTTTATACCCTGCAATTGCTTTAGCAGTTGCAATAGTAATAATAACTACATTATACAATCTTTCAGATAAAAAATATCTTGAAATAGCAAGTGAACTTAGAAAAAGAAATTCATAAAAGCACAATATAGTTATCTAGAATCTTTTAATATTATATAACGTAAAAGGAGAAATTTTATATGAGTTTTAATAAGGATTGTTTTTACTGCACAAAGGATGAACGACTTAGTGATATAATGATTGAAATATGTAAATTAGATAGTTCAACTTTATATCTATTCAAAGAACAGACTTATAAGGGAAGATGTATTGTAGCTTATAATGATCATAAAAGTGAGATCTTTGAGTTAACTGATGAGCAGCGCTCAAGTTATATGAAAGATGTATCAAGGGTAGCGGGTGCTTTAAACAAAGCATTCTCACCTAATAAAATAAATTATGGTGCTTACGCTGATACTATGACTCATCTTCATTTTCATATAGTTCCTAAATATAAAAATGGACCTAACTTTGGAGGAACTTTTGAAATGTCTCCTCAAAACAAAATTTTACTAACTGCTGATGAATATGATTCTATAATTAGCAAAATCAAAGAAAATTTATAAAAATTAGGACAGACTTTTTTAGGTCTGTCTTTTTTACTTTTAATAAAAGCAAATTCCTATCCCCTCAAACTAAGAGTTTGGGGGGATTATTTTTTTAATAGCCATTCATTTTATGAACTTATGATAGTTTATATGAAAAGGTTACCAAATAAATTGCAAAATAATAAAAAGTCCTTGATTTTCTGTAATGTTTGGTATATTATTTATTTATAGTATTTATGTGTATCGGTTTACTAGTTTTGTTAACCGGTTTAGTTAATTGATTACTATAAGGAGATATTATGCGAAATGATAAGCATTTAACAACAATAAATGATGTGGCAATGGCATCAAAGGTATCAAAAACTACTATTTCAAGATATTTAAATGGTAAATATGAGTATATGTCAGATGATACAAGAAAACGAATACAAAGTATTATAGAACAACTTAAATACAGACCGAGCAATGTTGCAAAGACCTTGAAGTCAAATAAAAGTGGATTAATTGGAGTAATAATAGCAGATATAGGAAGTCAGTTTTCTTCAATATTACTTAAAGGAATTGGAGATACATGCAAAGCACATGGTTACCAAGTTGTTATATCTAATGTAGATAATGATGCAAGTAAAGAAAGAGAATATATTGAGTCTTTAATGGATAATAGGGTTGAAGGTATTATTGTAAATACTACTGGATATAATGATGAGTTTTTAGTTGACATTAATGAAACAAGGGTACCACTAGTACTAGCTGATAGAACTATGAAGGAGCTTAAAATTGACTCCGTTGCTACCAATAACTATGCAATAACTTATGATACAATAAAACGTTTAATTCAAAATGGTTACCTAAATATTGCATTCTTTACTGAGGATCCTTGCAAAAATAGTGCCAGGCATCTTAGGCGTAATGGATATTTAGATGCTATGCGAGATTTATTAAATATAGATGCAAATAATTTAATATACACAATTGATGCAGGAGACAGAGAAACTTCAATTAAAGCAATTAAGAATTTTAATGATTTATATAAGAACGAACTTAAGGCTATTTTTACTGTTAATGGTGTTACATTATTAAATGTGTTACAAGGAATAAATAAGTGTAAATATAGAATACCAGAAGATTTTTATGTATGTGGTTATGAGGATTGGGGTTGGGCAACACTCGTATATTCTGAGATGCCAGTTATATCTCATCATTCTTATGAAGTTGGTGTTGAATCAGCTAAAATGCTTATTAAAAGAATCAATGGGAAAAGTAAAGGCAAGCCAAAGTATAAAGAAATAGAATCTAAACTTATAATAGGAGACTCAAAATAGTTCATTAATTAAAGATATATTGGGGGATTAATATGGCTGGGCAAATTGTTGTAATAAATACATTAGTATTTCTAGAAGATTTGAATAATGGAGTAAAACAATCAGATTTATTAGAAGATATTCATAGTTTAGGAGTAAATAAGGTTGAGATAAGGCGAGAGTTTATAAAGAATTTTGAAACAGAACTTAAGGAGATAAGAGATATTTCAGAAAGATTACAAATGGAAATTTATTATTCGGTTCCTGGATATTTGTATGTGGGTGGTAAGTTAAATACTTGCGAAATTGAGTTATCTTTCAAAGAAGCTTATAAAATGAACTGCAGATATGTTAAATTCAATATTGGTGACTATAAACATATAACTTCCGAAAACGTTTATATGATTAATACACTCTGCGATAGGTATTCAATAAAGCTTACTATAGAAAATGATCAAACAAAAGAAAACGGTCAGGTTCAAAAGATTAAAGAGTTTTTAAAAGCAGCAGAAAAACTTCACATGAGTATTAGCTGCACCTTTGACATAGGCAATTGGCTTTGGCAGAAAGAAGATCCAAAAGAAAATGCGTATATATTAAAACCGTATGTTACATATGTACATTTAAAAGATGTATATATGAAAGAAAAATTAGAAGCAACATCATTAGATGGAGGGATAATACCTTGGAAAAGTATACTTGATGTATTCAATATTAATGTACCGATAGCTATAGAATACCCATGTTACCCAGATACCCTAGTAATGCTTAAAAAAGAAGTAGATAAGTTGAAAATGTGAACAAACATTCTTAATATATATTATTAAAAATATTAAGAAAATAAATATGTTCATTTAATAATAAAAATAAAAGTTTATAAAAGGAGGAATATTAAAATGACTTTACCAGTGATTATTGGAATTTTACTACTATTATCTTATTTTGGATTGATTTATTTTGCTGCTAAGGGTGGCAATCTTATGCTAGGATTTTTAATAATGGCTATCTTATGGGTAGTACTAGGTATGATAGGGGGACAGATTACTTGGGACATAGCACAGACTAAAGTTTTCCAAGGCGGACCTGAAAGTTGGGGTGCAACAGCCGTTATAGTTATATTTGGTAGTTGGTTCGGTAGAATTTTAGTTGAAACTGGAATTGCATCCACTATCATAAGGAAAACTGTTGAACTTGGAGGAGATAAACCTCTTGTTACAACAATATTATTATCAGTAGTAACGGGTGTAATCTTTACTAGTACTTTCGGTGCAGGTGCTGTTGTTGCAATTGGTGTTATAGTATTACCAATTCTTTTATCACTAGGTGTACCAAAGACACTTGCGGTTAGTTCTTATTTGATGTCAGTTGGTTCTGGTATGTATGTAAACTTAGTTTTATTTAAACAAATGCAAGGAATTTTCGAAGGGTTCAAATATGATGGCCATTATTTGAAATTTGGTTTTGCTGCAATGGCAGTTCAGCTATTAGTTGTAATAGTTATGCTTGCTGTAAGACTTCGTAAAAGCACTGTTAATCATGCTTGGGCAGCACAAAACACGAGCAAAAGCGCAACTAACCATGTGCCAGCATTAGCGCTAATAACACCAATTATCCCAGTTGTTTTAACTATAGCGTTTAATTGGCAGTCTATACCTGCATTTATAGTTGCTATATTCTATGCATTGTTTGTTTGTGGAAAGCTTAAATCCTTTAAACTTACAGAAAAGATAGTTACTAAGACTTTTTATGATGGCGTTCTAGACGTTGCGTCATTACTTGGATTCTTATTTATCCTTCCAATGTTTACTAAAGTAGCTGGATTAGATGGTATATTTTTCCAATCATTATTAGGTAACGTAATGCCAACTAGTGTAGTTTTGCTTTGTGTATTATTCGCAGTTGTTGCACCACTTGGATTGTTTAGAGGACCATTAACTGTGTTTGGAGCTGGAGCTGCAACACTTGTAATCTTAAATACAACTGGGGTATTTAGCCCAGCATTGTTGTTCCCACTAATCTACATACCAACAATTACAATGAATATTTCGGCTTGTCCAACACAATCTTGGAATTTATGGGCATTGAATTATTCAAAGGTTAATGTTAAAGATTTCCTAAAGTCAGGGGTTATATGGGCATGGCTAATATGTATTATAAACACCATGATCGCATTTGCAATGTTTGGAGCTTAATAAACAATTTGTAATATGTAACTAATCTGCAGAAGAGATTCTGCAGATTAATTTTTAAATTAAAAGCTTAGGAGGAATTTAATATGACAAAAAGATTAGTTAGAGTTGGAATTGACGTAGGAGGTACACACACAAAGGCAGTCGCTATAGATAATGATACTCATGAAATTATTGGAAAATCATCAGTTATGACATCTCATGATAATGAATTAGGGGTTTCTGCAGGTGTTGTAGAATGTTTTGAAATATTGCTTAATGCTAACAATATATCTCCGGATGAAGTTATTTTTATAGCTCATAGTACAACTCAAGCAACTAACGCATTACTAGAAGGAGACGTCGCAGATGTTGGAATTATAGGCATGGGAGCAGGGGGACTTGAGGGATACTTATCTAAAAAACAAACAAAGATTGATGATATTGATTTAGGAACAGGTAAGATCATTAAAGTTTACCATACATATTTGAAAAAAAAGATAATAAATACTGAAACTATAACAAATGCTATTAAAGAACTTATGAGTAAAGGTTCTAGTGTTATTGTTGCGTCGAAGGCTTTTGGAGTTGACGATATTAGTGAGGAACAACAAGTTCAAGACGTTGCTGAAACTATGAATGTACCGGTGTCTGTTGCATCAGAAATAAGTAAACTTTATGGTTTAACACGAAGAACAAGAACTGCAGCTATTAACGCAAGTATTCTTCCTAAAATGCTAGAAACTGCTACAAGTACAGAAAGTAGTGTTAGAAAGGCTGGAATAAAAGTTCCACTTATGATAATG
Source organism: Clostridium sp. (assembly GCF_036569345.1). GTDB lineage: Bacteria > Bacillota > Clostridia > Clostridiales > Clostridiaceae > Clostridium_AD. Next base: position 24,630 of record NZ_DATCQT010000168.1, on the reverse strand, counting down.
CGTGGAGACGGTGGAGTTATGGATATTTCAGAGATGAAAAAACGTCCAGTACTTACAATGTTATCTGGACCAGCAGCAAGCGTTGTTGGAGCCCTTATGTATTTAAGAGCATCAAACGGTGTTTATTTTGAAGTAGGAGGAACAAGCACAAATATTGGTGTTATTAAAAATGGTAGACCTGCCGTTGATTATTCTATCGTTGGAGGACATTCTACGTATATTAGCTCTCTTGATGTACGGGTTCTTGGTATTGCTGGAGGTAGTATGGTAAGAGCTAATACCACTGGAATAGTAGATGTAGGCCCAAGAAGTGCTCATATAGCAGGTATGGAATATTCTGTGTATACTCCATATGAAGAGATTGTTGATCCACAATTAGAATTTTTTTCACCTAAAAAAGGTGATCCAGCTGATTATGTAGCTATAAAATTAAAGAGCGGTAAAAGAATAACAATTACTAATAGCTGTGCAGCAAATGTATTAGGAATTGTAAAACCTGAGGATTATTCATATGGAATTGTTAAATCAGCTGTAAAGGCTATGGAGCCACTTGCAAAACATCTTGGATTATCAGTTGAAGAAGTTGCAAAACAAATACTTGCAAAATCCTTTGAAAAGATTAAGCCAGTCATTGAAGGTCTCGCAGAAAAATATAAACTTGAAAAAGACCAAATTTCATTAGTTGGTGTTGGTGGAGGTGCAGCAGCATTACTTCCATATACAGCTGAGCATATGGACTTAGAATATAGTATACCTGAAAATGCAGAAGTAATATCTTCAATAGGAGTTGCTCTTGCTATGATTCGTGATGTTGTTGAAAGAGTTATACCAAGTCCAACAAGTAAAGATATTGCGGATATTAAAAAGGAAGTATCAGAACTTGCAATTGCAAGTGGTGCTGTTCCAGATTCTATAGAGGTTCAGATTGAAATAGATCCTCAAACTTCAAAAGTAACAGCTATTGCACTCGGATCTACAGAAGTTCAAACTACAGATTTACTAAAAAAATGTACTGAGGAGGAAGCTAAAGAACTTGCAGCTAAATCTATCGGTTTACCAGCTAACGATGTGAAACTTGAATGTAAAAATAATGTATTTTATGTTTTCTCTGGAGTAAAGGATAAAAAGTCAGAAAAAGTACAGATTAGGGTTGTTGACAAAAAGGGGTTTATCAAAATCCAAAGAGGCGATGGCCAAGGCGTTATGTGCACAGTGCAGGATATAAAGAGTGTTATAGATGAAATGTGGGACGATCTTTCAGTTTATAAAAGTGATATGAGGCTTACACCAGATGTTTACTTATGTATTGGCGGAAAAGTACTGGATTACTCAGGAATGACGAGCACAGAACAATTATATATGATTATTGAAACAGAGACTGCACTTTTAGAGCCAGACGAAAGTGTTATAATTGTTGGAGCAAAGAATGACTTATGATAAAGGAGTTAATAAGAGAACTCTTAGCTGTAGATGATAACATATGGGGTTTATACACTTTTAGGAGAGATCCTATATGCAATAAATTAACTGACTCTGAGAAAATAGAAATGATTAAGAAGGCCAATGAGTGTGGAAGGCAAGAGGCTATAGGACTTATTTATAAATATGGTATAATGACTTGTCATCAATATGCAAAGCAGCTTGGGTTAACAATATCAGAAATAGATGAAAAAAATGCTGATGACTACATTTTATTTGCCAAATTTAACTCTCCAAACAACATTTTTATTAATATAAACAATGTTAAAAAGGTTAATGAATTAGTTAGTGCAGAAAATATGAATATTTTAATTGATGAAGTTGACATAGAAGAGGTATTAATAGCTCATGAAATGTTTCACTTTATTGAAGGTCAAAACAAAGAAATGTATACAAGTAACGCGAAAATAATGCTCTGGAAATTAGGACCTATAAAGTATACATCGAGACTTATAGCATTAGGAGAAATTGCAGCTATGGCTTTCGCCAAAGAGTTACTTAACCTCTCGTATAATCCTAACCTATTTGATGTTCTACTATTATATCCTCATGATGAGAAAAAAGCAAAAATGCTATATGATGAAATTAATGACGTAAAAGGAGCTGATATTAATGCCTGAAATTATATTAATTGGTGAACCTATGGCTATGTTTATAGCAAGCGATACCGGAAGACTAGAAGATGTTGAAAACTTCACAAGGTCTCTTGCAGGGGCTGAGGTTAATGTTTCCATAGGCCTCAAAAGATTGGGTTATGATGTTAGTTATGTTACAAAGCTTGGAGTAGATCCATTTGGGAAATATATAAAGAATTTTTTAGATAAAGAAGATATTGATACAAGTTATGTAAGTTTAGATGCTAGGTTTCCTACTGGTTTTCAGATGAAAGGTAAAACTATGCTTGGAGATCCTGAGGTTGCATACTTTAGAAGAGGTAGTGCAGCATCACATATCTCGGTATCCGACATTAAGGAAATAGATTTAAATGGGGTAAAACATATTCATCTTACCGGGATACCACCGGCTTTATCTAAAAGCTGCAGAGAAGCAACTTATGAAATGATAAGTAAAGCAAAAGAAAAAGGATTATTTATAACCTTTGATCCAAATTTAAGACCAACGCTTTGGGATAATAAAGAAGAGATGGTTAGAGTAATTAATGATATTGCATCGAAATGTGATATGGTTCTTCCTGGTGTTTCCGAAGGTTTAATATTAACAGGAAGTGATGACCCAAATATAATTGCAGATTTCTATTTAAAAATCGGAGTTAAAAGCGTAATAGTTAAAGTTGGAGATAGTGGAGCCTTTGTAAAAACTCATAATGAATCATTCACAGTACCAGGTTTTAAGGTTGAGAAGATAGTAGATACTGTTGGAGCTGGTGATGGATTTGCTGTTGGTGTGATAAGTGGAATTTTAGAAAATTTATCACTTAAAGATGCAGTATCAAGAGGAAATGCTATAGGTTCTATGCAAGTAATGGTATCGAGTGATAATGAAGGATTACCTAATCGGGAAAAACTAAACGCATATATTCAAGATAAAGAGATACGATAATATGAAGATACAACTTGCAATTGATAGAGTTACAATTGATAAAGCTAAGGAAATATTAAAAGAAGCCAGCCCTTATATAGATATAATTGAAGTTGGAACATCATTAATAAAAGACTATGGAGTTGTTTCAATAAAAGAAATAAAAAAAGCTTTCCCAAATAAAACTATCTTAGCTGATATCAAAACAATAGATGAAGGTGCTTATGAGTTTGAGGCAGCATTTAATAGTGGTGCACACATAGCTACGGTTATGGGCGCAGCGTCCATTAATACACTGAATGCTTGCTATAAAGTATCACAAGACTTTGGAAAAATTATGATGATAGATCTTCTAGAAATAGGATATGAGAAAATTAATATGCTTTTGGGTTTTACTGAAGCAATATTCTGCATACATGCGCCTTCAGATGGTGGAGAATATACTCTTACATCTCTTCTAAAAGAATTTAAAGAAAAATTTCCTCAAATAAATAAAGTTGCTGTTGCGGGTTCAGTGAATTATGATACTGTAATGGTTATAAAAGAAGCTAGTGTCGACATTGTAATAATAGGAAGCGCAATAACTAAGGCGACGTATATTGGAACTGCAGCTAAAAAATTTAAGGAGATGATATAATTTGGATACTTTAAATATCATAATTGATGAGATAAGTTCAGTCTTATCAAAGGTAGATAGTAAACAAATTGAAGAGGTCGTAGCATATATTAGTAAAGAAACACGAATATTTATAGATGGAGAAGGCCGCTCTGGTCTTATGGGAAAAGGTTTTGCTATGAGGCTTATGCATTTAGGTTATACTGTTTATTCAGTGGGTGAGACTATAACCCCAGCTGTGCTTAAAAAAGACATTTACGTTTCTATTTCAGGTTCTGGAGAAAGTGGTAACGTAGTTTTAAATACTAAAGGTGCAAAAGGAAAAGGTTGCAAGATAATAGCAATTACAAGTAAAAAAGAATCTAGTATTGGATCTTTGGCAGATATTTTAATTATTGTACCTGGTACTACAAAAGGTGATAGTGGAGAGCAAAGAAAATCTGTTCAGTTATTAAGTACATTATTTGACCAAAGTCTTCATATAGTTTTGGATGCATTATGTTTAATGTTAAGTAAAAAAGATAACGTTTCGAATAAAGAAGCTACAGCTAAACATTGGTAAATGTAATTAATTGCAAGGAGGTAATAAAATGTCATATTTGCTTAAACCTTTAGAAAATTGTAAGTTAACTTTAAATAACAGATTAGTTATGCCACCCATGGCTACTTCAAAATCCAATGAAGATGGAAAGGTAAGTAAAGATATATTAGATTATTATGATGAAAAATCAAGAGGTGGATATATCTCACTTATTATTATAGAACATAGTTTTATAACACAAAAAGGAAAGGCTAGTGATAGACAACTTTCTGTGGCAGATGATAGAATTGTGGAAGGTATAAGGGAACTAGCAAATATTATTCATAAAAATGGATCTAAAACAGTAATGCAAATTAATCATGCTGGAAGTGCTGCAACTAAAAAAGTTACAGGATATGATCCAGTAGGACCTTCAGCAATTTCAAATCCGCGTTTAGGTAATGTTCCAAAGGAACTTACAAAAGAAGAGATTAGAGACATAATTTTAGGATTTAAGGATGCCGCAAGGCGTGTTAAAGAAGCTGGGTTTGATGGCGTAGAGATTCATTCTGCCCATGGGTATCTTCTAAATCAATTTTTGTCACCTCTTACTAATAAAAGGACTGACGAATATGGTGGAGATTTACTAGGAAGAATAAAAATTCATTTAGAAATTATTAAAGTAGTACGTGAGGTTGTTGGTGAAGAATTTCCAATTCTTCTTAGATTAGGTGCTTGTGATTATATGGATGGTGGAATTACTATTGAAGATAGTAAAATTGCATCATTAGCTTTTGAAAAAGCAGGGGTGGATATTCTTGATATTTCTGGGGGATTTTGTGGATATACCGTTCCAGGAAATACTAGTCAAGGGTATTTCTCATCGCTCACTCAGGCTATAAAGGAAGTTGTTTCAGTTCCAGTTTTACTTACTGGTGGAATTACGCAAGTTCCTGCTGCAGAGGAACTCTTATCTTCTGGAAAAGCTGATCTTATTGGTGTAGCTAGGGCTATATATAAGGACTCTAGTTGGGCAGAAAAGGCTATTAAAAGTATTAAATAAAAGTATAAAGATTTGAAAATTTATAAAGTAAAAACCATCGATTTATAAGGAATCGTTGGTTTTTTTTGATATTTATTAAATAAAGGTGAATTTCGTATATAGAAACCGGTTATTTTGTATATGTTATGGTATAATATAAGATAAATAGTAATTGTGAATAGATGAATAAAATAACAAGAAACTTGTATTTGTATGTTTCCTGGCCACCCATGAAGGAAGGAAAAGTAAGATGATAATGCTTCAAAAAATATATAAACTTTGTGAATGTTTTGAAAAACAAGATAGAAAAGCGGGAATTATGAAATTAATAAATAAAGGCTATACTGAGGTCACCGCAACAAAATATTATAACATTTGGAAGAGACATTACATGGATTCTCATGGTAAAGATTTAATGCTTTCAGGTATTTATATAGAAACCCCTAGGGTAAGAAAACTTTTAGAAGAGTGCTCATTTGGTGAACGTCAAAGGTATCTCGAAGCTTTAAGTAAAGAGCAACTTGTCAGAATAACACAGGCGTTGCTTAGATAGTGTAAAATTAATTTGTAAATAACAAATTATTTATTATTGATTAAATTATAATCACGATAGAAACTTAATGTGGCTCTGCAGGAGATGATTAAGCGGTTATCGTGATTAATTTATACCTTTAAAATATAACAAAGTGAAAATGTATAACAGTATTTATTTAATAAACTAAAGGGAGGTTATTTACATGGATGTAGAAAAATTAACAATAAAGGTTCAACAGTCATTAAATGAGGCTCAATTATTAGCTGTAAAAAATAATCATCAGCAGATAGATACAATTCATTTATTTGCAGCCCTTATAGCTCAAGAGGATGGGCTCATTCCCAATATATTTAGTAAAATGGGAGTGGATATAACAAAGCTTAATGAGGACATTAAAAAAGATTTAGATAAGATGCCAAAAGTAACAGGCAGTGGTGCAGATAGTGGATCTGTCTATGCGACTAGAAGGTTTGACGAAGTTTTTGTGAAAGCAGAGGATGAAGCTAAAAAATTTAAAGATTCTTTTATAAGTGTTGAACATGTAATGCTTGGACTTATGGATGTAAATACTAAAGAGATTACTAATATATTAAAAAAATTCAATATAACTAAAGAAGCATTTTTAAATGTGCTTTCCACAGTTCGTGGGAATCAGAGGGTAGAAAATGCTGATCCAGAGGGAACTTACGAGGCATTGGTTAAATATGGATCGAATCTTGTGGAGCAAGCTAAAAAGCATAAACTGGATCCTGTAATAGGACGAGATGAGGAAATAAGAAGGGTTATAAGAATACTTTCTAGAAGAACTAAAAATAATCCAGTACTTATAGGAGAACCAGGAGTAGGTAAAACTGCTATAGTTGAGGGGCTTGCCCAAAGAATTGTAAAGGGAGACGTACCAGAAGGACTTAAAAATAAAATAATATTTTCTTTAGATATGGGAGCTCTTATAGCTGGTGCCAAATTTAAAGGTGAGTTTGAAGAAAGACTTAAAGCAGTGCTCAAAGAAGTAGAAAATAGTGAAGGAAATATAATTTTATTTATAGATGAAATTCATAATATAGTAGGAGCAGGTAAATCAGAGGGTTCTATGGATGCTGGAAACATGATTAAACCACTTCTAGCAAGAGGAAGTCTTCATTGTATTGGGGCAACTACCTTTGATGAATATAGAAAATATTTAGAGAAGGATAAAGCTCTAGAGAGAAGGTTCCAGCCAGTAACCATTGAGGAGCCTACAGTAGAAGATGCTGTGTCTATACTTAGGGGTCTTAAAGAAAAATTTGAGATATACCATGGTATAAGAATTCATGATTCGGCAATTGTTGCAGCAGCGAAACTATCAGATAGATATATAACAGCAAGATTTCTCCCAGATAAGGCAATAGATCTTATAGATGAAGCATGTGCTATGATAAGGACTGATATTGATAGTATGCCAACTGAGATGGACATGATAAAACGAAAGGTATTTCAGTTAGAAATTGAAAAAAAAGCATTATCTAAAGAAAATGATGAGGCTTCAAAGAAAAGACTAATAACACTTGAGAAAGAGCTTAGTAATTTAAAAGATAAAGATAATGAAATGACAGCAAAATATGAAAAAGAAAAATCTAAGATAGTTGAAATTAGAAATTTGAAAGCCGGGTTAGATGTTGCAAGAGGTGACATAGAAAAATCAGAAAGAGAATATGATTTAAATAAAGTTGCAGAACTTAAATATGGAGTAATTCCAAAACTAGAAGCGTTGATAAAACAAAAAGAAGAAGAAATACATCAAAATAATGAAACAGCTATGCTTAAAGAAGAGGTAACCGAAAAAGAGATTTCACAGATAGTATCAAAGTGGACTGGTATACCAGTAACTAATCTTGAAGAAGGTGAAAGGCAAAAGCTCTTAAGACTTGAAGATGAACTAACTAAACGGGTAATTGGCCAAAAAGAAGCAGTTACTGCAGTTTCAAATGCAGTTATTAGGGCAAGAGCAGGCATGAAGGATCCTAAAAGACCTATTGGTTCATTTATATTTCTTGGACCTACTGGTGTTGGAAAAACCGAACTTGCTAAAACGCTAGCTGAAACTTTATTTGAGTCTAGTGAAAATATAATAAGAATAGACATGTCAGAATATATGGAGAAATATTCTGTGTCAAGGCTTATAGGAGCTCCACCAGGATATGTAGGTTATGAAGAGGGTGGTCAGCTTACTGAGGCTGTTAGGCGAAAACCTTATAGCGTAGTATTATTTGATGAAATAGAAAAAGCTCATGAAGATGTATTTAATATATTCCTTCAAATATTAGATGATGGAAGGCTTACAGATAATCAAGGCAAGATTGTAAACTTTAAAAACTGCATAATAATCATGACGTCTAATATTGGAAGCAACTATCTCTTAGAAAACAAAGAAAGTGGAGGTATAGAAAAAAATATCAGAGATAGAGTTATGAGCGAACTTAAGACCAAATTTAAACCTGAATTTCTAAATAGGTTAGATGATATTATATTATTTAAACCATTAGAAACAAAGGAAATAGAAGGTATAGTAGATATATTCTTAGCAGATATTCAAAATAGGCTTAAAGAGAAAAATATATCAATGAAAGTAACCGCTGCTGCTAAAAAGCTAATGGCTGAAGAGGGCTACGATCCGATTTATGGAGCACGACCATTAAAGAGATATATTGAGAATGTATTAGAAACATCTATTGCAAAGAAAATTATTAAGGGCGATATAAATGATGGTTCTATCATTGGTGTAGATGCCAAAGATGATCAAATTGTAATAGAAAAAATATAACAACTGAGTTTACTAATATGATATTACTAATCCCAAATTACCGTTATTACTGTTATAATTATGACAGTAATAACGGTAATTAATTTTTCAGAAAAGAGGCGCTAAAGATGATTAATTTTATGCCTTTTCCAAATATTGAGACTAAAAGTTTAATATTAAGAAAAATGAATTATAATGATATTAATGATTTGTTTGAGATGAGAAAAGACTCACGAATGAACGTTTATATTGATACAAAATTAGAAGCAAATACTGATGAAACAGAAATTTATGTTGATAAGATGAATAAAGGTGTTGATGATAATAAATGGATTATTTGGGCAATTCAGCACAAGCAATCAAAGAAGGTTATCGGTACAATTTGTATTTGGAATATAATAGTAAATCAATTAATCTTTTAGAAAGATGTAATTTTAATGAGATAAATAGGGTTGACGATGAAGGCCAATTTAGTAATAGAGTTTATCATATGGTAGTATATAGGTTAGAAAAATAGACTGGAGGTGGCTAAATGATTAAAAAATATTATGGATATTATAATTCACCTATTGGGATATTAGAAATAATAACTTCTGATAATGCAGTAATTTCAGTTATGTTTTTAGAGGAGGGAAAGGAAAACACAGAAGAACCACCAATTTTAAAGGAAGTTATTAAGCAATTCGATGAATACTTTAGAGGAACAAGAAAAGATTTTGATATAAAATGTGAAATTACAGGGACTGAATTTCAAAAAAAAGTTTGGAAAGTTTTAATGAAAATACCTTACGGAGTAACTTTATCTTATAAGCAAATAGCTATCGCAATTGGTAATGAAAAGGCAACAAGAGCCGTTGGTAATGCTAACGGTAAGAACATTATTAGTATAATTATACCTTGCCATAGAGTAATTGGATCTGATAAGAGCCTGACAGGATATGCAGGTGGACTTAATAGAAAGAAATGGCTTTTAGAACATGAACAAGAAATTTTAGAAAAATAACAGCACTTTTAATGAATATTTGAAATAATAACCTCCGACTGTGTTATAATCTCAACTATAGTTGTAGAGAATATAAATGGAAGCATAGGGTAATCACAGAGTTTGATAATATGTGATAACGCTAGATAAACAAAGGAGAATCTATATATGATTAAATATAAATGGTGTGTATGTGATATGGATGGGACATTATTAAATTCAGATAATGTGATAACAAATGAAAATGAAGTTGCATTAAAGAAGCTTAAAAAGATGGGACTTCAGGTGATTATTGCTACAGGAAGAATTGATCTTATGGTGAAAGTTTATATTAAGCAATTGGACTTAAAAGGTCCTGTTATTTCGTGTAATGGTGGACTAATTAGAAACATTGGAACTGGAGAGATTCTTTATTCAAAGATAATGGATAAAATTTCTGTAAAAGAGATTATCACTTATTGTATGAAAAATAATGTACATTTCATTATATATACTGTTGATATAGTATATTCTAGCAAAAATAATCCTCTAGGTAAAAAATATGAAGATCGTAATAAACTATTATCAGAAGATATAAGGGTACCTATTAAATATATTGATAATAATATAATTGAAAATATTAATGATATTGATGCTTTGAAAGTACTATTAGTTTGTGAAAAACATGAAGAGGTTATTTTTTTAGAAAAACATTTTTTGAAATATGATAACCTTACTGTTGTGAGTTCAGCAATAGGTCTTTTAGATATTATGGCATCAAATATTTCTAAAGGAAATGCATTAAAATTATTATCGCAGAAATTAGGAGTAGACTTAAATGAAGTCATTGTTTTTGGAGATAATTATAATGATATAGAAATGTTTAAGTCTGCAGGGATGCCTATTGCTATGGAAAATTCCGTAGAAGAAATTAAATTACAGGCGAAATACATAACTAAGTCTAATAATGAATCTGGCATAGCATATGCCATAAATAATTACATATTGGAGGAATAAAGCAAGAATATAATACAAGAAAATAATTGCTATTGACGTAAGTATATTTACGTCAATAGCAATTATTTTTTTATTTTGAAATCTAGTTGAGTTATTTTAGAAATAGAGTATAATGTAAAAGAGAACGGAGGTTTTCTAATGCAATATTTAAAAGAGGAAGTCAGAAAAAATATAGTGGAAGAAGCTCTAAAACAATTTAAAGAAGTTGGATACAAGGGCACATCGATAAGAAACATAGCTAAAAACTCTGATACATCAGTTGGTAATTTTTACAAATATTATCATGGTAAAGATGATTTATATGAGCATTTAATAATGCCTGTATATGATAGATTAATGGATTATATCAATCAATTTAATAAAGTGATTGTAAACGAAAAGGCAGATGATATTTTCTATGAATTAATGGAAAAAATACTGGAGATATTTAAAGAAAGTAGTACAGAACTTACAATATTACTTAACAAAAGTGAAGGGTCAAAGTATGAAAATTGTAAAAAAACCTTTGTAGATTTTGTAACTAGAATAGTTACACAGAAAATGGAATATGAATTATCATTGCAGGGCAAAAGACTTAAAAATAATTTTATTATTTACCTTGTATCATATAACCTTGTGGAGAGTATTTCCATAATATTAAGAGAAAAAGAGGATGGGATGTTGGTTAGAAAACTTATCCTAGATATAATAGATATATTTTATAATAATATTAGAAGCAAGTTAGATTGCGAGAATATAAGTTAGGAGATTATAATGAAGAATTTTATACAACTAAAAAATGTAAAAAAGACTTATACTACAGGAGAGGTTATCATTAAAGCCGTAGATGATGTTTCATTTTCTATAGAAAAAGGTGAATTTGTTGTGGTTATTGGCGCTAGTGGTGCAGGCAAAACAACAATACTTAATCTTTTGGGAGGTATGGATCAAGTTACAACTGGAAAGATTATTGTAGATGGTAATGATATAAGTGAATATAATAAAAAAAAGCTTACAAAATATAGACGTGATGAAATAGGATTTGTATTTCAATTTTATAATTTAGTACAAAATCTAAATGCAATTGAAAATGTAGAGCTTGCAGTTGAAATATGTAAAAACCCAATGAATCCTGTAGAAGTACTTAAAAATGTAGGTCTTGAAAATAGAATGCAAAATTTTCCGTCGCAACTTTCAGGTGGAGAACAGCAGAGAGTTTCAATAGCAAGGGCACTTGCAAAAAATCCTAAGTTACTTCTTTGTGATGAGCCTACGGGAGCACTGGATTACAACACGGGTAAGTCAATACTTAAGTTATTATCGGATACATCTAAAAAAGATGGAATGACTGTAATAGTCATTACGCATAATTCTGCTATAACACCTATTGCGGATAAGATAATAACAGTGAAAAATGGGAAAGTTGAAAGCGTCTTGAAAAACGATAATCCAATGGCCATTGAAAGTTTGGAGTGGTAGAAATGAGAAAGACGTTTTTCAAGAATCTATTTAGGGATATAAAAAAGACTTTTTCAAGGTTTTTATCTATTGTAATAATTATCGCAATCGGAGTAGCTTTTTATGCAGGAGTTAGAGCTACAAGCCCTGATATGAAAAAATCTGCAGATGCTTATTTTAATCAAACTGGATTTATGGATTTTAAACTAATTTCAACCCTTGGACTTGCAAAGGATGATTTAACTGTAATTCAAAAATTAAAGGGTGTAAAAAATGTGGAGGGTTCTTTTTCAATAGATGTTGTAGTTGAAAAAGACAAACATTCACTGGTTCTTAATGTTAATTCTATTCCATTAAAAAATGGAATAAATCAGATGAAAATTGTAACAGGAAGAATAGCAAAAGCTAATAATGAAGTTGTAGTTGAAAAAGGATTTTTAAAAGCAAATAAATTTAAATTAGGTGATGAAATCGAACTTAAATCAGGGGACGATACAATAATGGGGGATCACTTAAAAATTAGTAAATTCAAAATAGTTGGAGAAGCATTGTCACCCTTATATTTATCAGCTCAAAGACAGTTAAGTTCTGTAGGAAATGGATCCGTTAAAGGGTTTATTTATATTCAACCTGATGTATTTAAAAGTGATGTTTATACAGAAATATATATGAAACTAAGTAGTGACCTATCAAAAGATAGTCTTATATCTAATGAAGAGTATAAAAAAGTCTCAGCTGATATGGAGAAAAATCTTAAGGCTATTGGAGTTATAAGAAGCAAAATACGATATTCACAAATAATATCTGATGCAAATAGTAAAATAAATATAGCTGAAGTCAAATTAAATAAGTCGAAAAAAGAAGCAGCGGATAAATTTAAGGAAGGTTACATAAAATTAAATGATGCAAAAATTAATATTGACAATGGCAAAATAGAGCTCCAAAAAAATGAAATAATTTTTAATGAAAAAAAATCACAAGGAGAGTTGCAAATTGTTTTGGGTAAAAATAAACTTCTTGATAGTGAGAAAAAACTTAATTTAGGAAAACAACAAGCAGCATCTAATATTTCATCATCAATAGCATTAAAAGTGATTGATGCAAAAAAACAATTAGATTCAGATCCTAATAATGAAGTTTTTATTTCTCAGTACAATGGTATAAATCAGATTTATCTTAAAAGCATTAATGGAAAAGATTTTGACAATATGTACACTTCATTGAAGGATAATGGTTTTTTGACACAAATGAAGCCTTATTTTGATATAGAGTTGTTAAAAAATAATTTCGAAACGTCAAAAGCAAAAATTGATTCGGGAAATGAGCTGTTAATTCAACAAGAAAAATTGCTTAAGCAAGGCGAATTAGATATTGCAGCAGCAAGAATAAAGCTTGAAGATGGAGAAAAACAAATAAACGACAGTACGCTAAAATTAAAGTCAGAAGAAAAAAAGGCGAATGTCAAAATAAAAGATGGTTTATTAAAAATCCAGGAAAATAAAGATAAAATTAAGGATATTAAGTACCCAGAGTGGTATGTCCTAGGACGAAGCGCTAATCTTGGATATGAAACATATAGACAAGATAGTGACAGAATAGACAATATAGGTAAGGCATTCCCACTTATATTTTTTTTAGTGGCAGCATTGGTTAGCCTTACAACCATGACAAGAATGGTTCAAGAAAATAGAATTGAAATAGGAACTTTAAAGGCTTTAGGATATTCAAGAGTTTCCATAACTACGCACTATTTGATATATGCACTTTTGGCTAGTTTAACTGGGACGCTTTTAGGTATATCCTTTGGTTTTAGGCTTTTTCCTCCACTTATTATGAATGCCTATAGTTCGCTTTATTCTCTCCCAATCTCTTTAACACCTTTTAACGGGGGTCTTGCATTACAAGCTTCTTTAATAGCTGTAATATTTACAACTCTTGCAGCGGTTGCAGCATCACTTGAAGAATTAAGGGAAGCACCAGCATCTTTAATGAGACCAAAACCACCAAAGGCTGGAAAAACTATATTACTAGAAAAAATAACATTTATATGGAAAAGGTTAAGTTTTACAAATAAAGTTACTGCAAGAAATATATTTAGATATAAACAAAGATTTTTTATGACTGTTATAGGAATAGCTGTGTGTACGGGTCTTATGATAACGGGGTTTGGACTTAAGTCAGGAATCATAGGCGCTACGGAAAGTCAATTTACCAATATATATAGATATAACATGTTGTCAACACTTAGAAAAGACATAGATGTAAAAGAAAAAAATACTATGAAAGATAAAATAATAGAAACAAAAAATATGAAATCAGTTTTATTTTCATATACAAAAAATGCAACGGTGGATCTTTATAAATCTGGACGTGAAGATGCTTATGTAGTAGTTACAGAAAATAAAAATGAGATTAATAAGTATATTAATCTTACAATGAAAGGTAATGATTTGAAACTTGACGAGAATGGTGTAATTATTACTGAAAAACTATCAAAACTCATGAATAAAAAAGTTGGAGACACGTTCCCAATAACCATGGATGGTAAAGTGGTAAAAGCGAATATTTCCGGTATAACGGAGCATTATTTGCAACATTATATTTATATGAGTCCTGATTATTACGCGAAAATAACCGGAGAAAATATCAAATTTAATGGATTTTATGGACTTTTAAAAAGCATTACAGATAGTTCAGAAGATAAAACCACAAAGGTATTAACAACAATAGATAATATAGGATCTGTAAATTACAAAAACAAAACACAATTTGATTTTAATAAAACCACAAAAAGCATAAATTCAGTTGTGCTAGTGTTAATAGTATCTGCAGGGGTTCTTGCCTTTGTTGTAATATACAATCTCACAAATATAAATATCAATGAAAGAAAAAGAGAATTGTCTACAATAAAGCTTTTAGGGTTTTATGATAGTGAACTTGCTTTATATATATACCGTGAAAACATAATATTAACGGTAATAGGAAGTTTAACAGGAATAGCTGTTGGAATATTGCTTAACAATTATGTAATTGCTAGCTCAGAAACCAATATAATGATGTTTATGAGAAATATATCTCCTATTTATTTCCTATATTCAGTTTTACTTACAATTTCTTTTTCTGTAATTGTAAATTTAGCCATGTACAAAGAATTTGGTAAAATAGATATGATAGAATCACTTAAAAGTGCAGAATAATACTTATAAGGCACATTCAAATAAATTTAGGGATAATTTATCTCAATGTTTGGAAGTATAGATATAGAGTATCCCTAAAATAAAAATCTTTATTAGTAAAATAAACTTAATAAGTGTGGTGAATTAAGATGATGTTTTTAGATAGAAAAGACGCAGGGGAAAAGTTAACCGATAGTCTTGAAAAATTTAAGGATGAAGATGTGATTGTACTTGCTGTGCCAAGAGGTGGACTCCAAATAGCATTTGATACAATAAAAAGGTTTGGGTTTAAATGGGATCTGATTATTCCAAGAAAGATTGGTGCACCACATAACAAAGAGGTAGCTATAGGCGTTGTGTCTGTGGATGGTAGCTATTTTATAAACAATCAATATGTGGAAATGCTCAATATATCACAAGAGTACATCGACAAGGAAGTATCGGAGCAAATAAATGAAATAAAAAGAAGAATGAAGGAGTACCGTGGAAAAGATACGTTTCCTGAAGTTAAAGGTAAAACGGTTATAATTATGGACGATGGTATTGCTACGGGTTTTACAATCCTAGCTGTAATAAAGGCTGTTAAAAAGCAAGGAGCTAAAAAAATTATTTTAGCAATTCCTGTAGGTCAAAGGGAAACTATTGAAGAATTTAAAGAGCTTGTAGATGAGGTAGTATGTCTATATATACCAAATGAATTTTATGCAGTAGGTTCATATTATGAGGATTTTAAGCAAGTTACTGATGAAGAAGTATTTAAAATTATAAATGAATTGAGGGGATAAGTTATGGAGTATAAGCTTATTGCGGTAGATATGGATGGAACACTTCTTACTCCATAATTAGAGGAAATGTTAATGAAAAATAGTAAATATTAAAACCTGCAGTTTATTTTAGACTGCAGGTTTGTTTTTTAATTAATTATAATTAAAATCTTTTTTTTGCTATAGCTTCACGTATTTTTTCCATATTATTCATTATTCTATCGGGTTGTCTTAGCATAGCGCCTACATATAGAACATCAATGATTGCTAAATGGGTCATTCTTGAAGACATTGATTCAGAACGAAAATTAATTTCGCGGCCCATACCGTTAAGTATGATATCTGAGACATTACTAAGTGGTGATTTAATATAACTTGTAATACCAATTATGGTAGCTCCGTTCTCTTTTGCAATTTTAACAGCTTCTAAAACTGCCTGATTGGAACCAGTATGAGATATAGCAATTACAACATCGCCTGAGTGTAGAAGAGAAGCAGAAATCACTTGCATGTCTTGATCTGCGTAAGCTCTAACTGAAATACCAAAACGAATAAATCGATGTTCAACTTCAGAGGCTACTGAGGCTGATCCACCTGTACCATATGCAACTATGCATTTTGCTGCTAGGACAGCTGTTATAGCCTGTTCTAAAGCCTTTGGATTAATTATTTTCAAAGTATCTTGTAAAGCTTCATGAATATCTTGAAAGATTTTATTAGCAATTACATCTATTGAATCCTCTGTGTGTACTTCATTATATACAGATTCAAGTGGATCATATAAATCGCTTGCCAATCCAATCTTAAGACTTTGAAAACCGGAAAGGTCTAGCTTCTTGCAAAATCTCGTAATGGTTGCCTCAGAAATCCCAATATTTTCAGCAAGTTGGGTGATAGTCATATGGATAACTTCAGATGGGTTAGCTAATATGTATTCAGCCACTTTGCCTTCTTTTTTTGTTAAGGAATGTGACATACTGTGTATTAATACTATACAGGAATTTTGCTTGACCTCGTGAGCTTTCATAAAAACCACCTTTCAGGTAAAGAGCAGAATTTTCTTAATAAACATAACTATATTGTATATAGTTATGTTTAAAATGTAAATACTTTTATTTTTAACTATTTAAAAGCATTTGAATTTTCTTAATTTTCTGTCTAGGAGTATTGACTTTTAATAAATTTGGTAATACAATAAATATGAAAATAGTTTTTAAAAAATATATAAAAAATGAAAATAATTATCTAGATTTACAAATAGAAATAAAAGATAAAAGGCTATTTTTAATTCTAAAGTTAAAATGGAGGATGAGTATGATAGCAGCAGTTTATCACGGAATTAATAATATGACAGTTGAAAATTTAGCAAAACCTAAGGTTGAACCGGGAACTATTTTGCTTAAGGTGAAGGCTTGCGCAATTTGTGGTGGAGATTTAAGAACTTTCAGGTTTGGTCACGACCAAATAAAACCACCTATGGTGTTAGGCCACGAAGTTGCTGGAGAGATAGTAGAAGTAGCTACAGATGTTAAAAATTATTCAGTGGGTGAACGAATAATAGTTGCACCTGCGATTGGTTGTGGGACATGTTCATATTGCTTATCAGGCTGGCAGAACATGTGTTATACCCGCAAAACCATTGCCCATCATTATAATGGTGGTTTCGCAGAATATATGTTAATACCAGCAGGAGCAGTACGTGCAGGGAATATTAATCGTATTCCAACGGAAGTAACATATCTTTCTGCATCATTAGCTGAGCCACTTGCTTGCGTTTTAAATGCCCAGGAAGTAATGAATATAGGTTTAGGAGATACAGTAGCCGTTATAGGGGCTGGACCAATTGGATGTATGCATGCAGAAGTTGCTAGGGGAAGAGGAGCAGGAAAGGTATTTATGATTAATCGTAGTGCTAAACGTTTAGAAGCAACTAAACAATTTAATTTTGATGCATATATTGATTTAAGTTCTACTGACGGTCTGAAAGCAGTTATGGATTTAACGGGAGGAATGGGTGCAAATGTAGTAATAGTAACTGCAGGAAGTGGAGATGCTCAAAATTTAGGTATATCAATGGCAAGTAAAATGGGGAAAGTTTGTCTTTTCGCGGGTTTACCTAAGAATCAGCCTAAAATTGAAATGGACGCGAATTACGTGCATTATCGTCAAATAGCTGTTTTTGGTGCTTTTTCTTCAGCACCTAGACATAACGCACTTGCTTTAGAAATGATACGTAGTGGTAAGGTATCTGTAGAAAAGATTTTGACTCATTTGGTGTCATTAGATAAAATCAGAGAAGGAATGGATTTAGTTGATAATAGGGATGCTTTTCGCGTAAGTGTATCTCCATGTATAGATGAAATTAGGGATGAGATTGAACGTCATCCTGGGTTAAAAGTGATTGAATAAACTTTAGTAATTTATTAAAGGGCGAAGGGGTTAAATCATGGCTTGTTTAATTGGTATTGATGTAGGAACTACAAATTGTAAAGCTGCAGCATATAGTGAAAGTGGGATACTTAAAGCTATGGCTAGTCGGCCAACTATTACTCATTATTTAGAAAATAATTGGGCTGAATTCAATCCTGATCAGATATGGGAGGCTATACAAGGTTCACTAAAGGATATAATAAAACAACTGAGTGGAGAGAAAATAGATGGAATTGCGGTGGCTAGTATGGGTTCCGCGGGTGTGCTTCTTACTGAAAACGATGAATGGATAAATAGGTCAATAGCTTGGTTTGATACACGTACAGAAAGTATTGCTGAATGGTGGAATGATACCATGGGCAGAGAACAAGTGTATGAAATTACTGGGTTTGCTCCCAATCCAATAGCAGGTATTACTAAAGTACAATGGATTCGCGATAATAAGCCTAATCAATTTAAAAAAGTTAAGCATTGGTTATCTATGCAGGATTATATTGTTTATCGCTTAACTGGAGAGGCTGTTGTGGATTTTTCAGTAGCTTGCAGAACTATGGCAGTAGATTTGAAAAATCGTTGTTGGTCTAAAGATATTTTAGATCATGCCCGAATTCCGGAGGAAATTTGCTCAAAGCTTAAAAAACCCGGGGAATTGGCTGGAAAAGTAACAAAAAAAGCATCTGAACTAACTGATATTGCTGAAGGCACTCTTGTATATACAGGCGGAATGGATTATGTGTGTGGTGCATTTGCCTGTGGATTGGTGGAAAGTGGGCAAGTTCTAAGTGCTATAGGAACCAGTGAGCAGATTCTTATGGTTACTGATGAACCAGCTAATAAAATAGAACATATAGATACAAATTTTACTTGCGTAAATTATGTTGTAAATGATAAGTATTACATTCAAGGTCAGCTTATTTCATCAGGAGTTATTATGGATTGGTTTCATACAGAGGTGGCTAGAGAAGATTTGTCAACTCTAATTCAAGAAGCAGAAAAATCTCCTTTAGGTGCTAAAGGCGTGCTATTGTTGCCATATTTTCGTGGTAAATATGCCCCAGGAGCAGACTCTAGAGCTAAGGGGGCATTCGTCGGATTAACTACCTCACATACTAGAGGGGATTTGGCAAGAGCAATTCTTGAGGGTCTTTGTTATGAATCAAAAGTAATAATTAATGGCTTACAAGAAGTTACGGGAAATGAAGTTAAGGAAGTAAACGTTATAGGTGGTGCTACAAAATCTCAGTTTTGGATGCAAATGAAGGCTGATATTTTAGGAATACCTGTTCGTTGTATAGATGAATCTGAAGCAGTTACCTTAGGAGTAGCTATGTTAGCTGGTATAGGTGCTGGGGTTTATAAAGATTCTGCCGATGCTGTATTTAAAACGAGACGTGAAACAAAGATATATACACCAGATTTTAAAAAACATGAGAAGTACAATACTATATTTGAAAATGTATATAAAAATATTTTTCCAGCATTGAAAGAAATGAATTATAAAATAGATGATATGATAAAATTAGGAGGAATAGTCTAATGAAATTTTTAGTAGTGGGAGATCCGATGTTACCATCTAAAGTTCTCGCAGAGGCAGTACATGATGTATTTGGTGCAAAAATAGAAGTCAAATGTGTAGATTGGCAACCAGAAAGTGAAGAAGAGTTTTGGCATTTACGTAGTCAAGTGGAAAAAAACGGTCCTGATGCAGGGAAGCCACCAGTTGAATTAGAAGAAGCAGCTAAAGACGTTGATGTGATTATAACACATCATACACCTATTAATAAGGAAGTTATAAAGAATAGTAATGCATCTTATGTTTGCATTTGCCGTGCTGGTACAGAAAATATAGATGTTAAAGCAGCAACAGATAAAGGCATAAAGGCTATGAAGACAATGGGCCGTAATGCAGAAGCTGTTTCTGATTTTACAATTGCATTAATGTTATCAGAATTGAGGAATTTAGCGAGAGGACATGCTGCGCTTACTTCTGGAAAATGGAAAAAGAAGTATGCTAATTCTGCTTTTATGGGGGATATGCGTAATAAGACTATAGGTTTAGTAGGCTTTGGCTATATTGGACGTCTTGTTGCTAAAAAATTATCTGGATTTAATGTTAAACTATTAATATATGATCCATTTGTTAAGGCTGAAATGTTAAAAGAATTTGGTGCAGAATCAGTTTCTTTAAAAGAATTGTGTAATAAATCCGATTTTGTTAGTATTCATGCTAGGTTGAGCAAGGAAACAGAAGGACTAATTGGTAAGGAGGCTCTTTGCTGGATGAAACCAACTGCATATCTTATTAATACTGCAAGAGCTGGATTAATAGATGAAGGTGCTTTGGTGGAAGCTTTACAAGAACACCGAATTGGTGGAGCTGCTATAGATGTATTTTGGACTGAACCAATAGCGGAAAATCATCCATTACTAAAAATGGATAATGTAACAATTACTCCACATTTGGCAGGTGCAACTAATGATACATTCCGTATGACTCCTTATATATTGTTAAATGAATTAAAACACGCTATAGACAATAATGGTACTTCTGATTGGATAGTAAACTAGGATGGTTGAAAAGTTTAAAAATTATTTGAAAAAGAATATCATATAATAGTATTAAGTAATAGACTATTCCATTTTTTAAGAAAGCTGCATTGTATATTTTAAATGCAGCTTTTATAATTATTCATTAAATACCACTAATTTAAATAAACGCATTCTGTTTTAAAAGGCAGAATATCGTTTATTTTGCTTATGTAATTGAATAATATATAGTATAATAGAAATTATGGAAGAGTTTGTGAGTTTAAATAGGTAATAAAGAAAAAAAACTGTTAGGTGGTAATGTAATGAATGACATAGGTGGTATACAAAGATTAAGAAATATATATTCAGAACTTAAAGGAACGGAAAAAAGGGTTGGTGAATACATACTTAAAAATCCAAAGGATATTATCCATTCATCTATAACTGAGCTAGCTGAAAATTGTAGCTGTGGTGAAGCTACAGTATTTAGACTTAGTAAAAAGTTAGGATTTAAAGGATATCAGGATTTAAAGATAAGTATAGCTAGTGAAATTGTAAAACCACTTGTAAATATACATGAGGAAATAAAAGAAAATGATGATACCTTGGTTTTGATGCAAAAGATATTTAATTCCACAATAAGCTCTCTTAATGAAACTTTAAGGATAAATGACAGTAAGGAATTAGATAAAGCTATAGGGTATATTCATAATGCAAAAAGAATAGCTTTCTTTGGTATGGGTGGGTCTGCGGCAATAGCCCTTGATGCATATCATAAGTTTATGAGAACAGGCAAGTACTGTATATTTCATGATGATTCACATTTTCAAGCTATGGTAAGCTCCATGTATGATGAAAATGACTGTATAATAGCTATTTCTAATACTGGAAGCAATAAAGAATTAGTAGAAAATGTAAGAATTGGCAAAGAGAAAGGTGTAAAAATTATATCTATAACTTCAAACTATAAATCTCCAATATCAAAGGTATCAGATGTGGTTCTGGTATCATATGGTAAAGAAAATCTGTCGAAAAGTGAGGCAATGGAATCAAGGATTAGTGCATTATCTCTTATAGACTGCATGTTTGTTGGTACCTGTTTAAAGGATCAAGATAATTATTATAGGGTTTTAGGACAAATAAGAGAAGCTATCGCGAACAAAAGATATTGAAATAATTTTCATACACTCGTTAAGAGTGTATTTTTTTATGCAAAAATGAAAAATATTTTCAAAAAACTATTGATTAAACCTTTACAGTATAATATAATAATAAAAAAGAGAAAAATTTTCATAAAGTATTAGTTAAGAGAATAATATATAGAATAAAGAAAATTTATTTCAAAGGGGGATGTTATGGAATATTTAATTGGACTAGATATTGGAACAAGCAGCACTAAAGCAATTGCGTTTGATATGTTGGGAAATGTAATTTCAAAGTGCAATATAGGTTATCCTATTTTAAACCCTAAACCTTCTTGGAGTGAGCAATCTCCTGAGGAAATGTTTGAGGCGGTTATTAATTCCATTAAATGTGTAGTAAATGAAAACACTAAAGAGGGAAATAAACTTCTGGGGGTTAGTTTCAGCGCTGCTATGCACGGGTTAATTGCTGTAAATAAAAATGGAGACAAATTAACAGATTGTATTATTTGGGCAGATACAAGAAGCACAGAATATTCAGATCGAATAAAAAATAGTAAATTAGGTCATGAAATTTATATGAAAACAGGCACTCCGATTCATCCAATGTCACCATTATGTAAATTGGCATGGATGAGGGATAATTTGAAGGAAGTATTTACAAATACAAGTAAATTTATTTCAATTAAAGAATATGTTTTCTTTAAACTGTTCGGTAAGTATGTTGTGGATTATTCAATTGCATCTGCTACAGGCTTGTTTGATATTTATGAACTTCAATGGAATAAAAATTCATTAGAAGTTGCAGGTATAAGTGAGGACAAGTTATCTATACCAGTATCCCCAACGAAAATATTTAAAAATATGGATAAAAAATATGCAGATTTAATGGGAATTGATATAGAAACTCCGTTTGTAATTGGAGGAAGTGATGGTTGCCTTGCTAACCTTGGTGCTAATGCTGTAAAACCTGGAGATGCTGCAGTTACAATCGGAACTAGTGGAGCTATCAGAATAATAGCCGATAAACCCAAAAATGATAAGAGCGAAAGAATTTTTAGTTACATTCTTACTGAAGATCATTTTGTCCTAGGCGGGCCTGTTAATAATGGAGGCATTATTTTCAGATGGTTCAGGGACAATTTTTCACAAATAGAATTAGGAGAGGCTGAAAAATTAGGTATAGATACTTATGAATTATTAACAAAGGAGGCGTCTAAGGTATCGGCAGGATCAAATGGACTTATATTTTTGCCTTATCTGCTTGGAGAAAGAGCACCACATTGGGATGCAAACTCTAAGGGTGTTTTCTTTGGAATAAATATTACACATAAAAGGGAACATTTTCTAAGAGCACTTCTAGAAGGCGTAATATTTGGAGTTTATAGTGTGGGAAAAGCTTTAGAAGAAACAACTGGCAACATTGATACAATCTATGCTACTGGGGGGTTTGTTAGATCTGAGCTTTGGGTTCAAATGCTTGCAGATGTATTTAATAAAAAGGTAGTAATAGCAGAAAGTTATGAAAGTTCATGTTTGGGAGCAGTAGTACTTGGCATGAAGGCAATAGGACTTATAAATAATATCGAAGAAGTAGAAAAATTAGTTCCTATTTCTAAAACATTTAAGCCAGATATAAAAAATCATGACGTTTACATGAAAACTTTTGAAATTTACGAAAGATTGTACGTTAAATTAAAAGATGAGTTTGTAAATATTGGTTTATTACAAAAATAAAAGGGGGATTTTATTATGCCATTATTAATTGTTGCTTTGGGAGTTATATTATTATTAGTTCTTATGATAGCGTTTAAATTAAATGGATTTTTGTCATTAATTCTTGTTGCACTTTCAGTAGGTATTTTGGAAGGCATGCCATTGCCTGCGGTTGTAACTTCCATTACCAAGGGTGTTGGTGGTACATTAGGCACACTTGCATTGGTACTTGGATTTGGTGCTATGCTTGGCAAGCTGATGGCAGATAGTGGTGGAGCTCAAAGAATAGCTCTTACACTAATTGAAAAATTCGGGAAAAAACATATACAATTAGCAGTTATTATAACCGGCTTTATAGTTGGTATAGCTTTATTTTATGAAATAGGTTTTGTACTTTTACTTCCACTAGTATTTTCAATAGCAGCAGCTGCTGATATTCCACTTTTATATATAGGGGTTCCAATGGCAGCAGCACTTTCAGCTACCCATGGATTTTTACCACCACATCCAGGCCCTACGGCTATAGCTGCTATTTATAAAGCAGATTTAGGTAAAACTTTAATTTATGGTATTGTTTGTGCTATACCAGCAGTAATTCTTGCGGGTCCTGTACTTACAAAATTCTTGAAACATATGGAACATGATATACCAAAGGGTTTATATAATCCTAAGATATTTACGGATAAAGAAATGCCTAGTTTTGTAATAAGTGTGTTTACAGCTTTAGTTCCAGTATTATTAATGGCTGCAAGGGCTATTGCTACTATTAATTTACCAAAAGGTTCACCCATTTTAAATTACACTAACTTTTTAGGTGATCCAGTAATAGCATTGCTTATAGCTGTACTTTTAGCTATATTCACTTTTGGACTAAACAGGGGTAAAAAGATGCCTGAAGTTATGAAAACTGTAACTGAATCAATAGCGGCTATTGCTATGATACTATTA
>NZ_DATCQT010000167.1:0-1865 GCF_036569345.1 Clostridium sp. | reverse complement strand
TTCCACCCCCCAAAATTTGGATACAACAAAAAAGGTCACACGAAGACCTACACCCGTGGTGGTGTACCCCTTCGTGTGACCTTAGTCATCACTCTTTAACACATTGTACCAACATAATTATATAATGTCAATATAGTTTTAGGCTTCCTCTGTAACACTTAAAAAATTATTAAGAAATAGTTAAGTCACTTATAACATATATCAGTTCGTTTGAAATCAATAAATTTAACGAACTCTTTTTAAGCTTTTTCGTCACCATATAATGCCACTTTGCAGAAGATTGATTTGTTATTGTTTGAGGTATACTCAATTCAATCACAATGTCATTTTCAAAATTATTTACATGCGCAGGCAATAATGCAACTCTTTTTTCACCAGAATAATAGGGAATAATAAATCCTAATTTCATACTTTCAGTCCTCCTCGTATAATATTCAATTGACAAAAAACGATATGTTACATTCGATACAACTGTTATACAATTTCTTCATACTCATTCTCTACATAGAAATCGGACTCTTCTTTCTTTTTTGTTAATACAAAATATAAAAGTCCAGTAGCTACAATCAAAACTACTCCAATCAAATAAATGCTGCGATAACCAGCAGCACTTGCTACGATTCCTAAAACATATGCACCAATAGCCATTCCCGCATCCATGGAGTTAAAGAACAAAGAATTAGCGATTCCAACTCGATGAGGTTCCACTGAACTAATAGTTTGTGTTTGAAATATAGGGGTTATCGAACCATAACCTACACCAATAAAAGCTCCAGCAATCAACATCATGCCACTAAAGCGAGTTTGGTTTAACAAAAGCATTCCCACTGCGAAAACAATCAAGGAAGGATAAATAATAACTTTTGTACCAAATTGATCAGACCAGCGCCCTGTAAATGGACGAGTAATCAAAACAAATACAGCATAAATAAGAAAGAAAGAACTTGCTGTTGTTGCCAAATCTATATCTTTTGCATACAAAGCTAAAAAGCCTGAAATACCTGAATATGCACATGCTAAAATAAAGGTAGCAAGTGCATATGGTACGGCATTTTTATCAAATATATTATTCCATGAAAATTTGATTTTCTCTAAAGTCACATTCACTTTTTCCTTTGTTTCAGGAACTTTCATAAATAAAGCAAGAATGATATTTACGGCGGAAATAATCATACAAGTAATAAAGGCTGTATTATAAGCATTTATATTGGCAAATTTAAGCCCAATATATGGTCCAAACACCATAGCTAAACCCATAGCCATTGAGAAATAACTTAATCCTTCTCCACGTCTTGAAATCGGAATAATTTCAGCACAGATGGTTCCTTTTACCGTTGTGATAATACCAAAAGTTATACCATGTGCAACACGTAGAACAAGTAGTGCCCAAATATCCGTTGCCATAGGATAAAGAAGCGTACAGATAAAAAACGCAATGGATGAATACACAAGAATTTTTTTCTGAGAACCTTTGCTCATCCACTGACCCGCGAAAGGTCTAATAATAATAGCTGCTAATAAAAATAATGTAATTACTAAGCCAACTTTATCGGTACCAGCCTGAAGATTTTCTACTAAATACAAAGGTAGAACTGAAAGTACTACATAAAAAGCTAAAAAAATAAAAAAACTGATACTCGTTATACTAATAAAATCTTTAGTCCATAATCTTTCTTTATCCACCTTAATCACTCCTATATAATTTCTATGCGACTTATGTATTATAGGTGAATTGAAAAGTTAACTTCCACTTTGTAGAGTTAACTTCCACTGTAAAAAAAGTTGAAAAAATTTTTTAATAAAAAAACGTTTATATGTACTATTTTCCAAGCAAAATAGTTATAATATGAAGTATATCAAGCAGA
>NZ_DATCQT010000166.1:0-17733 GCF_036569345.1 Clostridium sp. | reverse complement strand
ATATATTATATATTAATTAATTTATACCTTAAGAGTATAATTCCAAATATTGAATATATAAATAGATTAATGGTTAATATTTAAAATAATAATCTAATTTAGATTTATTAGTCTATAAATAAATTAGGTAGTGAAAATTATTACGCTAAATAACCATTAATAAGAAAAAGGTAGTGATGACATTAAGTGAAGAAGATAGCATTTGTATATTTTAATGAAAAATTTAAAGTTCAAATAGAATATACAGTTAATACTATATTTCAGGATTATGAAGTAGATGTATCCATAATTAACTGTAGAACTTTTAAGTCTTTAAAACAGGAATTTGATCTTGTCATAGCTTACGGAAATATTACAGATAGTAATGATGTTAATATGATGTTATTAGAAGGCCCTTTATTCTCAAATGAATATTTAACTGTAAAATCTATTCCTACAAATATAGAGTTCTATGAAGGGGTGCCTGTGTTTTTTAAGAATAAAGATAATAATTATTTTAAAGAAAATATGTCAGGGAAAATTATTCTTAATGTAGATATTATTCAAACAAGTTTTTTCTTTTTAACTTGTTATGAAGAATTTATTATAGATGAATATGATAAATATGGTAGGTTTAATATTAAAAAAAGCACATTGTTTAAATACAATTTACTTAACAGGCCTGTTGTTAACGAAAGCATTCAATGGTTCGTAAATACTTTAAATGAGAGCTATGGTTTGAACATTAAGAAGAAGAACTTATGGGAGGACAAAAACTTTCAAGTATTATTGTCACATGATGTAGATGTGATAACTAAGTACTTGTCTTTTCTGAGGGAAATAAGACTTCAAATAAGTATTTTACTGATAAACAGAAAACCCTTAGAGGTTTTAAAAAGGATAAAGGGATATGTAGTTACGAAGTTATGCAGATTTCAGCAAGATCCTTGTGATACTTTTGATATGATTTTAGATATGGAAAAAGACAAGGGATATAATTCTAGCTTTTATTTTATGGTAGATGGTAAAGGATATAGTGCTAAAAATAAAAGGGTAAGAGGAATTATAAAGCGGGTTACAAGTGCTAACAACGAAATTGGATTTCATCCAGGCCTTGGTACAGATCATGATGAAAACTTATTCAATAAAGAAATAACATTATTTAGAAAAGAATTCAATGGAACTGATAAAATAGGGATTAGGCAGCATTATTTAAGCTTTAATGCTCAGAAAACTTGGTCCATTCAAGAAAAAAATGGTATAAATTATGATACTACTTTATGTTTCCCAGAACAAGCGGGGTTTAAGGTGGGGTACTGTTTACCTTATAAACCATATGATTTAAAGAATAACAGAATTATTGACATATGGGAAATACCTTTGATAGTTATGGATGGGTCTTTAATGCAATACATGCAGCTAGACTTTGAAAGATCAATAGAGTACATTAAGGAATTGGTCGGAAAAGTTGAGATTCACAAGGGAATTTTTGTTTTATTATGGCATAACTCTGCAATATCAAAGGAATATAATATTCATTCTAAAGATATTTTTAAATGGTTTTATGATTATATTAAAAATTACAATTGTGATGTTAGTAGTGGAGAAAATATAATTTCGAGATATGAGAAAACTATATAAACGTTGTTTTTGCAAGTTACTTTTATTTCCCTTAGGATGTAAAGTAAAGCCTTACAAACATTAAGTTTGTAAGGCTTTACTTTCACATTTTTGAATACATAACCATAACAATAATCATCAAACCGTATTATTTCTCTATCGGTACAAAGTAAAATAAACATACTAAACTTCCTATAACAATTAATAAACCTAAAATTGCGGGTAACCCCATAATTTCCACCTCTTTTTTTAAAACCTTATATATTTATTATTGCTCTATTTTATAAATTAATACAAATCTATAAAAATATTATTCAGATTAAGAATAAATGAAATGTAACACAATCTTTTAAGTTGTGATACCTTTAATTCCAAACTTAAATTCCTTGGAAAGTATTCTCGACTTTTGATAAACTTTCATATTTCCAACAACCTTTAAATCTTTTAAAACATAAACATTGACACTATTATATTCATAAACATCATAACTTTCTTTATTTAATAATTCAGTTTCTAATAAAACATTAGTTTTAATAGTTTTAAGATTAGTATGACAACAATCACAATCTATGGGTATGGTTTCTATGTCTACAACAAAACATAAATTTTTACCCTGAACATAATTCAAAGCCTTATTGCTAATATTTAACACAATTTATCATCTCCTAAATATAATATCTTCATTACCCAGTTTTATTTAATTATAATATAAGTAGATTTTATAATACTAATACCACATTATATACTCTAAATATTAAGAATAGATTAAAATTCAATTTGAGAATATTCATAATTAATAAAAAATCTAATGTGTGCCAATTTTGGATTTAAATATCATTGACAAAGATTGAATTTAGACTTATATTATAAATGCGAATCATTTGCAATAATTAATTTAAAACTTCACATATAACATATTATAGAGAGGATGGGAAATATATGGATTTTATTGATATAATCGAAAGCTATTCTCCTACAAATAAAGTAGCTCATATTTATAGAAATAGCAATTTAACTTATAGAGAGTTAAAAACAAATTCCGATTCACTTGCTGTAAAGATCATAGAGTTATTTGGGGAAGACAAAACTCCTATAATAGTTTTTGGACATAAGGATCACTTAATGCTTATTTGTTTTTTAGCTTGTGTAAAAAGTGGACATGCATATATTCCAGTGGATAGCTCAACTCCATATACAAGGCTTAAGGCTATTTTATTAATTTCTGGTGTTAAATTGATTATAAACATATCAGATGATTTAATTGATATTCATGTAGATACAATATTAAATAAGAAAGAAATAGAAGAAAATGTATTACAATATGAGAATAAAATACCAAATATCAGTTATAGAATTAAGGATGAAGATGTTTATTACATTATATATACTTCAGGAAGTACTGGTAAACCAAAGGGAGTGCAGATAACCAAAAATTGTATTCAAAGCTTCATTGATTGGAGTTTAGAATTAATAGATAAAAAAGATAAAATATTTATGAATCAAGCACCATTTTCTTTTGATTTATCCGTTATGGATACTTATTTGTCATTGGCTTCTGGTTCAGTGTTATATAGTATTGATAAAGAGATGATAGCTAATTTACCTGAGCTTTTTATAAATTTTAAGTCTTCAGGAATTACAACTTGGGTTTCTACTCCGTCATTTGCAGAAATGTGTTTGCAAAGTGAGTTATTTAATGGATATTTATTACCTGAATTGAGGCAGATGTTATTCTGTGGCGAAACACTTTCCAAAGTTTGCGTGGAAAAATTATTTGAAAGATTTCCTAATGTTAAAATAATAAATTTCTATGGGCCAACAGAAGCAACAGTGGCAGTAACTGCAATTGAAATAAAAAAAGAAATGCTTTTAAGTAAAGAAAGTCTTCCAGTTGGATATGTCAAAAAAGACTGTGAATTAATTATAGAAGAAAATACAAATGAAATATTGATAGTAGGTGACAGCGTAAGTATAGGTTACTTTGCTGATCCTATTTTAACAGAAAAAATATTTTTTGAAAAAGAAATTCAAGGTGTAAAAAAGAGGGGATACAGGACAGGAGATACTGGTTTTATGGTTAATGGTCTATTATATTATGAGGGACGAATAGATAATCAAATTAAACTTCATGGTTATAGGGTGGAAATAGAAGACATTGAAAACAATATAAGAAGGCATCCTTTAATAAAAAATGCAGTGGTGTTACCTCTTAAGGAACAAGGTAAAATTAAATATTTAGTAACAGAAATAGTACTAAATGATAAATTTGAAGGGAATATAACTAGTTCAGTTAAAAATTTCTTGAAGGACTTATTGCCTTCATATATGATACCTCGTAAAGTAAAGGTAGTAGAGAGTTTACCCATGAATGTAAATGGTAAAATAGATAGAAAAAAGATAATGGAGGAATTTTAGATGCTTCCTTATGGGGATTTTTTATATTTCTATTTAATGATTTTGGCACTAATTCCGGCTATTGTTGTTGGGTTACTTGGCAAAAGGATAAAATGGTATGGACTACCAGCAAGTATATTTATGATTTATTTGATTTTTTGTAAATCGAAACAACAAGCTGAATATTTAATAATATTTTTTATAATGGAATGTTTAATAATTATTTTTTATAGCTATATAGTGAAATATCTTAAACAGAGATGGTTACTTTGGATAATGATATTAATAGGTCTATCACCTTTAATCTACGCAAAGCTTAGCAATATATTTATACACAAAGAGCTTGGATTTTTAGGAATTTCGTATATGACTTTCAAAGTTATTCAGATGTTAATACAAATTTTTGATGGATATATTACAAAAGTAAATATTTTTGATCTCGCATATTTTATATTGTTTTTTCCAACCTTAAGTTCTGGACCCGTTGACCGCTCAATTAGATTCATGGAACAAAGCAATAAGGCTTTAAAACCTAGACAATATGTTGAATACCTAGGTGACGGAATATTTAAAATTTTACAGGGAGTAGGATATAAATTTTTAATAGGATATTATATACAACAACATTTTATAAATACAATTTTAACAGGGCAGCACACTTTATTAAATTCAATTAAATATATGTATTCTTATAGCTTTTATTTGTTTTTTGATTTTGCAGGCTATAGTTTAATTGCAATAGGAGTAAGTTATATTATGGGAATAAGAACGCCAGAAAATTTTAATCTTCCTTTTATAAGTAAGGATATAAAAGATTTTTGGAATAGATGGCACATGAGTTTATCGTTTTGGTTTAGAGATTTTATTTATAATAGATTTGTAATGAGTGCACTTAAGAAAAAGTGGTTCAAGAGTAAATATACAGCGTCATATATTGGGTACATGATAACAATGACAACCATGGGTTTGTGGCATGGCATTCAATTAAATTATATTGTCTACGGTGCCTATCATGGGATTTTAATAGTAGTTACAGATTATTTTCAGAGAAAATCATTTTATAAAAAGAACAGAAAAAAGACTTATTTCACAATTGCTTCAACTGTTGTGACCTTTAATTTGATATGTTTTAGTTTTTTAATATTTTCAGGATATTTATTTAAATAAAAGGAGGAATTTATATGAAAGAAACAATTTATAATATACTAGAAGAAATTACTGGTGAGGATTTACGAGAAGAGGGTGATGAGAATTTATTTGATACTGGAAGACTGGATTCATTAGGGATAATTGAACTTATTGTAGCAATAGAAGATAACTTTAATTTTAAACTTGATCCTGCGGTTATGGAAAGAAAACAAATAGAAACTCCAAACAAAATTATTGAATTCCTTCAAAATATGTTAGATCATAAAACTTCCTCTAACAGTAAAATGGAATGAAAAAAATAATTGCTTTTGCTTGTTCTATTATTATTAGTATTGGTTTTTTATTTTGTTATCAAAGCTATTTTGAAGGTTTTATTACAAAAAAATATTATGATCAATTTGGAGAAAATTTAACTGAACATAAATTTAAGAGTATAATACTTCAGAGCATGGGAGCAAGGCAAGGTGATAATCTTTTGATGTTCGGCTCCTCAGAATTTGAACACACTACTGGATATTCTACTCAGCCCATTAAATTTTTCAAAGGTAAAAAGGATGGGTTCCAAGTTAATCTTATAGGAAGCGCAGGTTATAGATGTTTAGTACATGCTGCTGATTTTGGAGCACTTGGCAAGGAACTTACAGGTCAAAAGGTAGTTTTTGAACTTTCCCCACAATGGTTTTTAAAGAAGGGGATTGATGGAAATACACTCGAAGCCAAATCTTCTGAACTACAGATATATGGATTTCTGTTTAATAAGGATATAAGTTTAAATACAAAACAAGAATTTTCTAAAAGAATAATATCAATTAATTACCAAAAATCCGATAAAAACTTTGCTATTATGAAGGAATTTTGCTCTTCTTATAGTGATAAGGGTTTAATAAGTACATCTAAGAGGTATTTACTAACTCCTTATTTTTGGATAAGATATGAGTTATTGATTTTAAAAGACGATATAAATAGCAATAACTATCTTAAGCCTCAGTATGCAAAATACATTAAGCCTCGACATACAAATATTAATTGGAACGTTGAGTTGAAAAAAGCTACAAAAATTGCTAAGTCGAAGTCAAATAATAATAGATTTGGTATAGATAATATTGCGTATAACCATTCATTTAAAACAAATCTTCAAAAAACGAAGGGGTCTATGAAGAAGGACTCTTATAAAGTATCTCCAGAATATGAGGATTTTAAATTACTATTAGATGTATGCAGGGATGAAGGAATTAAACCACTAATTTTAAATATTCCTGTAAATGGAAAGTGGTATGACTATGCCGGATTTAATAAAAGTGATAGGCTAGCTTATTATAAAAAGATAGATACTATGGTTAATTCTTATGGATTTCAAGTTGCAGATTTATCAAAACACGAAAATGAAAAATACTTTCTAATGGATAGTTCTCATTTAGGCTGGAAAGGTTGGGTATATGTTAATGAAAACATTTCTAAATATTATAACAAAAATAAAATCTAATTTAATTTTTATGATAATTATTTATACCATTGTAATTTTAGGTTGCAGTTATATATTTATATTTCAGCAGAATGTGAAAATTACTTATATCTATAATCAGTTTTAAATCTATAGTATAATAAAAAATTATACTGGAATTGTAAATAATGACTGTACTTAATAGTACAGTCATTATTTAATCTGATTTTAATCTGATCTTTATTTTTTTTTAATTTAAGAGAGGTATTATATGAATATATAAAACTTCATTTAAACACAATATAAGTTATAGTGGAGATGATATATTGAAACTTAATAATAAAAGAGAACTAATAATCACAAAAGGAAAAGCTTCTTTATTATTTGTAATGTTAGTTATCTTATTAAGTTTATCTTTTTATATTAATGATAAATTTTACAGTAAGACTATAGCTATTACTAAAAATAATACTAAAGAAACGATAGCTAAACCTTTTACAAATGCTCATATGAATTCAAGAGAAAGTAAAGTGAATCTTAAAGAGCCATTTACACATTCTTCAACTACAAATGTTTATAATTCAGATGGTCACAAAATAGCTTATCTTACATTTGATGATGGACCTTCGCCTAAAACTACCCCAGGGATTTTAAAGATTTTAGATAACTATAAGATAAAGGCAACTTTTTTTATTGTTGGTAGTAGGGCAATAATAAGACCTGATTTAGTGAAAATGGAAGCTGAAGATGGGCAATCTATAGGAAATCACACCTATTCTCATGAATATAAATATATTTATTCTAATACAAATACATTTATAAAAGATGTTAATAAGTGTGATACTGTGTTAAAATCAATAATTGGTGGTTATAATAGTAAGATATTAAGATTCCCAGGTGGATCATTTGGTGCTAAAGAAGCACCTTTTAGGGTAGCAATTAAAAAGGCTGGATACCATTATATTGACTGGAATGATTTAACTGGTGATGCAGAGGGACAAAATATACCAGTAAACAAATTATTAAATAATATTAAAAAGAATACTAAAGGAAAAGAACATGTGGTTATTTTAATGCATGATGCACCTGATAAGCAAACAACGGTTCAAGCATTACCACAAGTTATTGAATATTTAAAATCTCAAGGCTATTCTTTTAATACACTTAAATAAAAACATTCTATATTTTATCAATAAATAGTTAATTTTATTAAAACATATTATATTGTGCGATAAAATCTTGAAAAACATAGGAGGAAAAAATGGGATCAAAGAATACATCAAGACGAAAGAATATATCAAGACGAAAAAAACACAAATTAAGAAGTTTTATATTATATCTGATTTTCGGATTAATATTTACTGGAGTTACTGCTCCATTAATTATATTTCATGGACCATTTACTAATGTGGAAAAAACCATTGTAGATGCTTCGATGACTACACTTAGTCACCAATGGATTGCAAAGATGTTTTTATCTGATGCTGAAATTCTAAAAATTCGAAGTGAAGATACAGTTCAAAATGTTCAGCAAGGAAGTAATAACCTTATTAAGTTTGTTAATAGCCATGATAATAGTATTGAAAGATATAAAATTTCAAATGGAATAAAATTTACTGGTTATCTACTTATTATTAAAGACCCAACAAGAGTTAAAATTGGTTATAGTAACAAACTAGGAACCCAAGGGGAACTAACAAGTCAGATAGCACAGGATAATGGTGCAGTCGCTGCTATTAATGCAGGAGGTTTTTCTGACTCATCCTCAGCTAGTACGAAATGGACTGGTACAGGTGGAAAACCAAATGGTATTATTATGAGTAATGGAAACATTAAATTTAATGATATAAAGGATCCTGACAAAAAAGGTGATGTTACAGCAATTACAAGTAAAGCTCAACTTCTTGTAGGACCTCACAGTTTGAATGATTTAAAGAAGCTTGGCGTTACCGATGCAGTATCCTTTGGTCCTGCACTCGTGGTTAACGGCAAAGGAACAATAAAATCCGGAGATGGAGGTTGGGGAATTGCACCGAGAACTGCTATAGGGCAGCGCAGTGATGGTGCTATAATATTACTTGCTATTGATGGAAGAACAACTAAAAGCCTAGGATCATCACTCAAAGAAGTACAAAATATAATGCTTCAATATGGAGCATATAATGCTTCTAATTTAGATGGCGGTTCATCAACTACAATGTTCAATAATGGTAGTGTCATTAATAACCCTTGTGATGCACTTGGCGAAAGAGCAGTTCCATCCGCTTTTATCGTTAAACCTTAACTGATAGGAGAAGAATCTATGAAAAAAGTATATAAAAAAATGATAATGTGTATTATAATTTCATTAATCATACAGATTAGTGGGCTTTTCTATTTGAACAACTTCCTTCTTACTTCAAATGGTAATGTAAAGTCTCAAAAGGTTACAGATTCTAATAAGGCCTCTGTTTCTAAAGTTAAGGTACCCACTGATGCTACAAAAATAAATGTTTCTTATGATGCAAGTTATGTTTCCTATTTTTTAAATGATGAGCTAAATGTAGTTAATACTACAACAGGTAAGAGTGTTAATGTAAGTTCCTCTGATGGAGTTAAAATTTCTTTTTATAAATGGCTCCCAGATAGAAATAGAATGCTTATTGTAGAAACTAGTGATAGAAATCTTTCATTATCATATTATGATGTTACTCAATCACAAAAGAGCAAAGTAACTGATATTTTAATGGTTAGTTCAGAGTCTTTTGTACAGGATATTGAAGCATCACCTTTAACAAATGTAATTTATATAAAAGTAAAAAATGGTTATAAAAATTATTCTATATATTGGGTAGATATAATGAAATCAATAAAGAAAATTTATACTCAATCTAAATATATAGGGAATATTCAAGTATTACCACATGAGGATAAGATGTTATACGAAGATTTAAATAATAACAAGATTTATGGAACTGGATCAGATCAAGCTTTGAGTTTTATTGATTCTACAAAATCAAGCCTACTTGCCATAGATAACAATGATATGGCTTATGTTGGAGATGTAGATAGCAATGATAATATTGATAAGATATATTATGGCACATTAAACGGTGACTGGAAGTCAATTCCATTAAGTACACCCGTAAACAAAGCTAACTTATTAGTCACGACTAGTGGGAAAATTTATGTAAATGATGTTACAAAAAGTACTTTAAAAGAGGTTCAGACAGGGAAACAAACAACTTATAAAGGTACATTTCTTCAATTATATAGTGCTGGTATAACTTCATTAAGTGACGGAAATTTAGTGAAAACACCTTTCAATTAAAATGATAATATAATCTTGAAAATTAATCTCAAAACATAAAAGCCTTACAAACATTAAGTTTGTAAGGCTTTTATGTTGTTTTTAATACATCTTTCATGATATTAATAAATTCTTGAGCAACTTTTGAAAGATATCTTTTTTTTATGTAGGAGACTACTAAAGTTCTAGAAGCATCTAAATCTTTTATTTGAAAATAAATGGGAGTAGTAGGGGCCTGTGGAAGTAAGGTAATAGTATCAGGAACAAAAGAAATACCCATACCAAAAGATACGAAAGACTGGGTGGCCTCAATACTTTCACTTTCGAGTATGATTTTAGGTTTGAATCCAGCTTGTTTGCAAAGTGAAACCGCAATTTGGTGCAATTTTTGATGTTGTTTTAATAAAATAAAAGGTTCATCCCATAGTTCATTAAGAGCTATTTCAGTTCCTATTTTTTTAGCAACAGGATGTGACGGAGGAATTGCCAAAAGAATTTTTTCTTTTAGTATAGGTTCGTAAGAGAAAAGATTCTCTTTTATTGGCAAAGTCATTAGTGAAATATCGGTGGTGCCTTTAATAGCTAGATCCGCTATTTTAACAGAATTGCCTTCCACTAAAACCACGTCAATACCAGGAAATTTTTCATGAAACAGTGGAAGGATCTTTGGCATTATATATGTACTTCTAAAAGTGGAAAGTCCTATAGTAAGACGACCTCTTTTAAAATTTGATATATCCTCCATCTGATTTGAGAGTTGGTCTTTCAAATCTAAAATGTTTTTAGCTGTCTGCGCGTACAGCTCTCCTGCATATGTAAGCTTTAGTGGATTACTAGATCTATCAAATAATTGAACTCCCAATTGTTGTTCTAATTTTTGAATATACTGGCTTAAAGAAGGTTGTGCTATATATAATTTTTGAGCAGCTTTTGAAAAACTTTTTTCTTCTGATACTTTTAACATATATTGAAGTTGACGAAAATCCATATTTTACTCCTAACGATTTTTATTAACATATAGGTAAATGACTATATGTTTTATAAAGATTATAGTATTTGGTTTAGTATATGCTAAATGATACAATATAATAAAGTATAAAACAAGGCGAAATATGTGAAAATAATCAATCACAGGAAGGTTGCATAATCATGAAATTAATTATAACTTTATTAATTGGATTTAGTGGCGGGTTAACAGCATTGAAATTTAAGGTGCCTGCTGGTGCTATGATAGGAGCTATGCTGTCAGTAGCATTGTATAATATAGTAACGGGAAATGCATTTTTACCTCAGGATGTAAGGGTAGTTACGCAGATTGCTGCTGGTGCATTTATTGGATCAGGGATCAAAAGAAAGGATGTAATGGATCTTAAAACAATGATAAAACCTGCAGCTTTAATGATTTCATTTATGATATCTCTAGATTTACTAATGGGATTCATAATGTATAAGGCAACGGGGATTAGCTTAGTAACTTGTCTTTTTGCTTCTGCTCCAGGTGGGATTGTAGATATGTCACTTATTAGTAATGATATGGGTGCGGATGCATCAAAAGTAGCAATATTACAGCTAGTAAGACTTATGAGCGTAATGATTCTATTTCCAGTAATTATAAAATTTGCAGATAGAAAATATAATACTCCTAAAAAGAATAATGAGAATGATCTTATTGGTGAGTGTGCTGAAATTGATTTGTCCCTAAAGGAAAAATGTATTAATTTAATGATAACAATAGGAGTCGCTTTAGTAGCTGGTTTTATAGGGTATATTTCAAAAATACCTGCAGGAGCAATGACTTTTTCTATGTTATCAGTTGGAGCATTAAATGTAATTTTTAATAAAGGGTACATGCCAATTAATATAAGGCGTGCGACACAAGTGTTTGCGGGAGTACTTATAGGGGAGAGAATGATGTACTCGGACTTAATAGCGCTTAGAAGTGTCCTATTTCCAGCTTTTATACTTCTAATAGGTATTATTGCTGTTAATCTTTGTATAGGTTTCTTAATAAGCAGAGTTAGTAAACTAGAACTAACCACTTCATTACTCGCAAGTGCACCTGGGGGAGTATCAGATATGGCTATCATCGCGAAAGATCTGGGTGGAGATGCACCAAAAGTTGCCATACTTCAGCTTGTAAGATATGTTTTCATAATTGCGCTTTTCCCTATTCTAATTAAGTTTATAATTGCTTAACAATATATATTGCATTACGGTTATATAAATAAAAATGGAAAACTAAGATAGGCACAATTAAGTTGACAGAAACTTAAATATATAGTAGTATAAATGAAGAATAAAAAATTAATTACCTTTAATTTGGCCCGAGAGACCGAGAAGGAAGTAGATGTTTTATAATGATATTACTACGCCTTCTCAAAATAGAGATGGCGTTTTTATTTTGAAAAAAATCATATAATAAGTAGTAAATAGACATAATATTAAAATTACTGTAGTACCTTTAAATTTGGTCCAGAGAGGCTGAGAAGGAGTGGATGTTATATGTTAAAAGGAAGAAACTTAATTGATCCAATGGATTTTACATTACAGGAGCTTGAGGAAATTTTTAATTATGCAGATGAAATAATTGAAAATCCTAAAAAATTCTCTCATATATGTGATGGGAAAATTTTAGCAACATTGTTTTACGAACCAAGCACACGAACAAGATTAAGCTTTGAAGCAGCAATGTTAAGACTTGGAGGTCAGGTATTAGGATTTTCTGAGGCCAATTCGAGTTCAGCTGCAAAAGGAGAAAGTGTAGCTGATACAATAAGGACAGTAGAATGTTATGCGGATATTGCAGCAATAAGGCATCCAAAAGAAGGAGCAGCTAAGGTTGCAGCAATGAATTCTCAA
This sequence comes from Clostridium sp., assembly GCF_036569345.1. Lineage (GTDB taxonomy): Bacteria > Bacillota > Clostridia > Clostridiales > Clostridiaceae > Clostridium_AD. The sequence continues at coordinate 5,002 of NZ_DATCQT010000166.1, read as the reverse complement.
ATGTCAGTAATAAATGCCGGTGATGGTGGACATCAACATCCAACTCAAACACTTACAGATCTTTTAACTATAAGAAGCATTAAAGGAACATTATCAAACTTAACAATAGGAATTTGTGGGGATTTAAAGTTTGGTAGAACGGTTCATTCGTTAATAAAAGCCATGTCAAGATATGAAAACATAAAATTCATATTAATAGCGCCAAATGAATTAACAATTCCTAAATATATTAAAGTAGAAGTGTTAGAAAAAAATAAAATAGAGTTCATTGAAGTTGAAAAATTAGAAGATGTTATTGAAGATCTAGATATTTTATATATGACTAGAGTTCAAAAGGAAAGATTTTTTAACGAAGAAGATTATGTAAGACTTAAAGATAGTTATATACTAGATAAAGAGAAAATGCTAAAAGCTAAAAAAGATATGATAATTATGCATCCACTTCCTAGAGTAAATGAAATAGCTGTGGAAATTGATAAGGATCCAAGGGCATGTTACTTTAGACAAGCAAAATATGGTATGTATGCAAGAATGGCACTTATTGCTAAACTTTTGGGGGCGGATAAATAATGGTAACAATAAATAGTATAAAAAGAGGGATAGTAATAGATCATATTAAAGCAGGAGTAGGACTTAAAATATTCAATTATTTAGGGCTTGATAAAGCGGAATTCACAGTTGCACTTATTATGAATGCACCTAGCGAAAAAAATGGTAGAAAAGATATAATTAAAATAGAAAATGAAATTGATATAGATTTTACAGTATTAGGATTTATAGACCCTAACATAACAATAAATATAATAACTGGAGAAATAATTAAGAGTAAAGTTAAATTAAAACTACCAGATAAAATTGAAAATGTTATAAAATGTAATAATCCAAGGTGTATTACGTCGACTGAACAAGAAATTCAACATAGCTTCTATTTATCTAATAGAGAAAATGGCGAATATAGGTGTATGTACTGTGATGAGGTTAATAACAACAATAATGTATCATAATAAAACACGTAACAGAGCCTAATATAGTGTGAAGGGATGGTAGTTTTATGGAGTTATTAATTAAAAATGTTAGAGTAGTTGATTCATCGCAGGATTTTATTGGCGATGTTTATATAAATAAAGGATTAATAAACGAAATAGGAAAAAAATTAGAAAAAGACTGTGAGATAATAAGTGGAGAGGGATATATTTTAGCCCCTTCATTTATAGATCTTCACAGTCATTTTAGAGAACCGGGGTATACTTATAAAGAGGATTTATTATCAGGAAGCAAGGCAGCGGTTCGTGGTGGTTATACTGCGGTAAACCTTATGGCAAATACAAAACCAGTATGTAGTTCTATGGACACAATAGATATGGTTCTAAAAAGATCTAGGGAAATAAATCTTGTAGATATTCATCAATGTGCATCTATTACGGAAAATCTTTTAGGAGAATCTATAGATCACTTAAGAAAGCTGAGCAATGTAGTAAGATTTATATCAGATGATGGCAAGGGAGTTTCAAATAGTCGAGTAATGCTAGAGGCAATGGTCGTAGCTAAAGAAAAGAATTTAACAATAATATCTCATGCTGAAAATGAAGAATTAGTAGAAATTGATACAAGGCTTGCAGAGAATATGATGACCTGGAGAGATATAGCCCTTTCAAAATTTACTGGTTGCAGACTTCACTTAGCTCATGTTAGCACAAAAGAAGCTATGAAAGATGTTATAGAGGGTAAAGAGCAGGGAGGACGAATAACTTGTGAAGTTACTCCACATCATATAGGCTTAACATCGGAAACTAAATATAGGGTTAACCCACCTATAAGGGAAAGTGCGGATGTGAATTTTTTAATCAAGGCTATAAAAGATGGGTATGTTGATGTTATAGCTACGGACCATGCACCACATAGCGCCCAAGATAAAATAAATGGAGCCCCTGGTATTTCAGGCCTTGAAACTTCGTTCCCTATATGTTTCACAAAACTTGTAGGGGAGGGGCATATTACACTAAATAAACTTTCTGAGATTATGTCAAAAAATCCAGCTAAAATTATGGGGTTAAACAAAGGTGAAATCAAGATAGGATATGATGGTGACCTGGTGCTCTTGGATACTAAAACTAAATATAATATTGATACATCAAGGTTTTTATCTAAAGGACACAATTCTCCTTTTGAAGGAAAAAGTGTTATAGGAAAAGTAATGTGCACCATAAAGGCAGGGAGAATAGTTTATAAAGTCGCGGAAAATTCTAATAAGGGTTAGATTAAAAAAAATAGCAAAGGTGGGGTAATAATTGATTATAGATAGATTATTTAAAAGTGTAGAAAAAAATGGTCATGTATGCGTAGGACTTGATACAGATTTGGAATATTTACCTGAGGAATTTAGAAATAAGTTTGCACATGAGGAACATGCGTTATATAGATTTAATCAGATGATAATTGATGCAACATATGATGTATCAGCTTGTTATAAGGTTCAAATAGCATATTACGAGGCTCTTGGTTTAAAAGGTTTAAAGGTATATAAAGATACTTTGAGTTACATAAAAAGTAAAGGGTGTATGGTAATTGCAGATGTTAAAAGGGGAGACATTGCAAAAACTGCGCAAATGTATGCTAAAGCTCATTTTGAAGGAGATTTCGAAAGTGATTTTATTACTATAAATCCATATATGGGCATGGACAGTATAGAACCATATCTACCTTATGTAAAAAATAAAGAAAAAGGGCTATTTTCATTAGTAAGAACCTCGAATAAAGGTGCAGAAGATATAGAGTATATAGAGAATAAAGAAAATAAAAAGGTTTATGATGTTGTAGGTGAAAAGTTATTAAAAATCGGAAGTGAATTTATTGGGGAATGTGGATATAGCTCAATAGGTGGAGTTGTTGGATGTACACATATAGATGAAGGATTAAAGATGAGAAAAAACCTTGAAAAAATGTTTTTCTTAATACCAGGTTATGGAGCACAAGGCGGTGCAGCAGATGATGTAGCCATATATTTAAAAAATGGAAATGGCGGAGTGGTAAATGCCTCTAGAAGTATTTTGCTTGCTTATAAAAAGAGCGAAAATGGAGAAAAACATTTTGAAAAGTGTGCTAGGGAAGAAGTCATAAAAATGAGAGATGCTATAAGAAAGGCAGCTAATAAATAAAATGATCCATGATCCTTATTAAAATACTGGAGGGATTTATTTGATATGCTCAGTAGAAAAAACATATGAAAACATTGAAATAAGTGAGGGAATTTACAAACTTTCTATAAAAGGCAAGTTTGACGTAAAACCTGGACAATTTTTTATGTTAAAGGTAGGAGACTTAGAACCATTATTACCGAGACCCATAAGTGTGTATGATGTGGATGATGAGAAAATAAGTTTTTTATACCAAATAGTTGGGTTAGGTACAAAATATCTTAGTAAACTTAAAGAAAATGACGAACTTCAGATAATGGGACCACTGGGAAATGGATTTGATGTAGATAAAATAAAAGGGAAAATTGCTGTGGTATCTGGGGGAATTGGTTTAGCTCCACTTACTTATTTGATTAAAAAACTTACGAATTGTGAAATAGATTTGTATGCAGGGTTTAAAACTGTGGATTATTCTGTGGATTCTGTGGAAAAATATGTAAAAAAAATAAACTTATCCACAGAAAGTGGTAAAATTGGTCATAAGGGATATGTAACAGATATAATAAATCCACAAGAATATCAAACTGTCATTTGCTGTGGACCGGAAATTATGATGAAAAAAGTTGTAAAAATGTGTTTGGACGCTAAAGTGCCAGTATATGTTTCTATGGAAAATCATATGGCTTGTGGAATAGGTGCATGTCTTGTCTGTACTTGTAAAACTAAGGGTGGAAATAAAAGGACATGTAAAGATGGTCCAGTTTTTAACGGGAAGGATTTGATTTTTAACGATATTTCAGAAGTGGTCAGTACTGCGACCAAGGAGATGATTTAATGACTAAAGTAGAATTATGTGGTGTAAGTTTAAAAAATCCTGTTATTGCTGCATCTGGAACTTTCGGATTTGGCGAGGAATATAAGGAATATTTCGATATTGGAAGACTTGGGGGCATATCGGGAAAAGGTCTTACTATCAATGAAAAACAAGGCAATGATGGAGTACGAATGTATGAATCCAGAGGCGGAATGCTTAATAGCGTAGGTCTTCAAAATCCAGGCATTGAAAATTTTATATCTAAAGAACTTCCGAGAATGTTACAATATAATACGGCTATAATTGCAAATGTTGGTGGTAGCAGTATTCGAGAATATGTTGCAGCAATAGAAAGATTAAATAATGAGCCCATAGATATTGTTGAATTAAACATATCCTGCCCTAACGTAAAATGTGGGGGTATGGCTTTTGGAATTAAATCAAAGGTAGCGTATGAGGTAGTAAAGGAAATTAAGGGTATTTGCAAGAAACCTCTTATGGTTAAATTATCACCTAATGCAGAGGATATTGTGGATATGGCATACAAATGCTGCGACGCTGGAGCGGACGCATTATCTTTAATAAATACATTTAAAGGCATGGCAGTTGATATACATAAACGCAAACCAATCTTTAATAATATATATGCGGGAGTGTCAGGGCCTGCTATAAAACCTATGGCACTTAGAATGGTGCATGAAGTATGCAAGGCCGTAAACATTCCAGTAGTAGGTATGGGTGGCATAACCTGTTATGAAGATGCTATAGAGTTTATAATGGTGGGAGCACTAGCTGTCCAAGTTGGAACTGCTAATTTTATAAAACCAGACATTTGCAATGATATAATCGAAGGTATAAAGAAGTATATGATAAAAGAGGGCATTAAGGATTTAAGTGAGATTAGAGGAATTATATAGACCAGCTAATTAAAGTCAACTATAAATTTTAAAAAGTGCTTACTAATTTTAAGGCATAACAAAAAGACCATTTCGAAACACGAATGATGGTAAATTTAGTAATTAATTAAAATTTAATTAAGCTACCGACCTAGAAT
>NZ_DATCQT010000165.1:0-8129 GCF_036569345.1 Clostridium sp. | reverse complement strand
TAATCATAATTAAGACCTCCGAGTTACAAAGTTTGTATACTCTATATATTCGACATTGATGGTCCAAAATCCTTTTTGCCTACAAAAAAAACACTCCAATTTATTAGAGTGTTTTACATTTTATGTTTGTCAACAGTCTGAGAAATAGATTTTTTTATCTATTTCTATTTTTTTTCGTTCTAAACTACTAATATATATTTTTTAAATTCAATCGTGTTAAATTATTAACTTTTTTTGAATTATAATTTTATACACTTGTGTATGAATTTATTAAATGTTAAGATGTATAAGATGTATAAGATGTATAAGATGTATATGTAAGGTGGGGGGTACAATTTGAAAAGTTCAGAAAGAAGAAATCCGTATTTTATTTTTTTTATACTGATAGGAGCTATTTCTGGAAGTTTTATTGGTGAACTATTAGGAGACAATATAATTGCACTCAAATTTTTAAAAAGTACATACACAATAGGTATGAGTACTCCTATGCTTATAGATTTCAAAGTACTCGCAGTAACTTTCGGTATAAATTTTAATATTAATATTATGTCTATTATTGGCATTGTTTTGGCAATAATGTTATATAGAAAGTATTAGGAGTGATATAGTGGATATTATTCTAGCTTCTGCGTCGCCACGTAGGGCTGAACTTTTAAAAAAAATAACTAGTAATTTTGAGATAATGGTAAGTGATTTTGAAGAAAGTGACATATTATTTTCTGGAAATTGTGGAGATTACGTTATGGCCTTAGCAAAAGGAAAGGCAATGGATATTTGCAGTAGTGTAAATAAAGTAGCTGTTATTATAGGATGTGATACTATTGTCTATCTTAAAGGCAAAGTACTAGGTAAACCTAAAAATACTAATGAGGCTTTTCAAATGCTTAGTGATTTAAGTGATAGTACACATGAGGTATATACAGGGATTGCATTAATAAACACTGAGACTCAAGAAATTTCCACTGAATATGTTTGTACACAGGTGAAATTTTCAAAAATATCTAAGATAGAAATAAACAATTACATAGAAACAGGAGAGCCAATTGGAAAGGCTGGAGCTTATGCGATACAAGGAGCAGCATCTTTATTTGTTAAAGAAATAAAGGGCTGCTACTATAGTGTGGTGGGGCTACCAGTAAATAAATTATATTTTATGTTAAGGGAGATGGGGGTCAATCTATAAAGGAGTTGTTTATGGGTATGACTTTAAAAATCATGGATTTGCCTCAAAATGAAAGACCAAGAGAAAAGTTATTAAGATACGGTGCAGAAACTTTATCTAATGATGAACTATTAGCTATAATACTTAGAATTGGCTCAAAACAAGAAAATATTATAAGCCTTTGTGGCAGAATAATTTCTGAGTGTGGTGGACTAAATGGACTCTTAAGTTCAAGTGCAGAGGAGTTTATGAATTTGAAAGGCGTTGGGAGTGCGAAAGCAACACAACTTTTAGCGCTTATAGAAATTTCAAAAAGATTTAGAAGCTTTAAATCTGGAGAAGAGTACAAAATCACTTCACCAAAAGATATTGCACAGTATCTTATGGAGGAAATGAGATATTTAAAAAAAGAATATCTTAAATTAGTTATGTTAAATACAAAGAATGTAATTATAAGCATAAAGGACATTTCAATTGGAAATTTAAATTCTTCAATAGTTCATCCAAGAGAAGTTTTTTACGAAGCTATTAAGAAATGTAGTGCTTCTGTGGTTATTTGTCATAATCATCCCTCAGGAGATCCAACTCCTAGCAAGGAAGATATAAGCATTACTATAAGGCTTAAAGAATGTGGTAAATTATTAGGAATAGAAGTGCTTGATCATATAATTATTGGTAATGGAACTTATACGAGCTTAAAAGAAAAAGGAATTCTTTAGATACGAAAGGAGAAATTATAATGGGAATATTTGGAACATCTCGTGACATGGGAATAGATTTAGGAACAGCAAATACTTTAATTTACTTGAAGGGGAAAGGTATTGTACTAAGAGAACCTTCTGTTGTAGCTATAAATATAAATACTAATAAGGTCTTAGCAGTCGGTGAAGAAGCTAAGCAGATGATAGGTAGAACTCCAGGTAACATTGTTGCCATTCGCCCTATGAAGGATGGTGTAATTGCAGATTTTGAGATAACTGAAAAAATGCTTAAACACTTTATAAGTAAAGTTTGTCCAAAAGGTTTCACAAGTCCAAGAATTGTAGTTGGATTTCCATCTGGAGTAACTGAGGTTGAAAAAAGAGCAATAGAGGAAGCAAGTAAAAGAGCAGGTGCAAGAGATGCATATCTAATGGAAGAACCAATGGCGGCAGCTATTGGAGCTGGACTTCCTGTAAATGAGCCAACCGGAAGCATGATAGTGGACATTGGAGGCGGAACTACAGAGGTTGCAATAATATCATTAGGTGGTATTGTAACATGCAAGTCTCTAAGAGTTGCAGGGGATGAGTTTGATCAATCAATAATAGCTTTTGTAAAGAAGCAGTACAGTCTTATGATAGGTGAGAGAACTGCAGAAAATATCAAAATGGAGCTTGGTTCAGTGTTTGTACAAGAAGATGACGAAATGAGTATGGAAATAACTGGACGTGATTTAATAACAGGATTACCAAAAGTTATAGAAGTGACACAAAAAGAAGTGAGAGAAGCACTCAGTGAACCAGTTCAATCAATAATTGAAGCAATAATAACAACTCTCGAGAAAACCCCACCAGAGCTTGCATCAGATATAATGGAGAAAGGAATTATGTTAACTGGAGGTGGAGCGCTTCTTAAAGGAATAGATGCGCTTATAAACCGTGAAACACATATGCCAGTACACATAGCTGAAAATCCACTTGATTGTGTTGCTATAGGGGCAGGTAAAGCTTTGGGTAATATTGACGTTATGAGTAAGAGAAGATAATATGAAATTTGCAAAGAATAAACTGGCAATAGTTATTATACTATTGTCAGTTACCTTTTTATCTTTAATAGGGTATAGCGCTAATCAAGAAAAAATGTCTTTCGTTAAGAATGGTGTGGGAATAACGATAAATTCAGTGCAAGGTGTATTTTATGGTGGATTTGATAAACTTAAAAACTCTTTTAAGTTTATAACAAATATTTCAAAGGTTAAGGCGCAAAATGAACAACTTCTAAAAACTAATAGCGATCTCCAAAGCAAAGCCTTAGAATATGATACTTCATTAAAAGAAAATGTAAGATTAAGAAAAATGCTTAATTTTGAAAAACAAAGAGATCAATATAATTATGTAGGGGCTGACATAATTGGAATAGTTGGAAATAGTTTTTCAAATGGTTTTACTATAAGCGAAGGTGAAAATAAAGGCATAAAAAAAAGAATGGTAGCTATTACTGGAGAGGGGCTCGTAGGTCAGGTTACTTCTGTTGGTAGTAACTGGGCGATAGTTCAATGTTTATCTAATGAAAATATTGCGGTGGCAGCACTTGTCCAAAGCACATCAGATAATAATGGTATAGTTAAAGGATATAAAGATGAGAATAATAAATTACTTGCACAAATACAACGTCTTTCTATAGATTCAAAGGTAAAAAAAGGTGATGTAATAGTGACATCAGGGCTAGGTGAAATATATCCATCTGGAATTAGAATAGGAAGTGTGTTAAGTGTGCATGAGGACAAAGGTGAAGTAATGAAAAGTGCTATAATAGAGCCATATGTTGATTTTGCAAAGATTGAAGAGGTTTTTATTGTGGTGCCAAAAGATACTAGGGAAATAAAATATTAGGAGCTGTCTAATGAAGAGAATATTAACGGTTGTATTTTTATGTATTCTATTTCTAATATTAGATAATACCTTGATGCCTTTGCTTAAGATAAAAGAAGTATATCCAAGTTTATTATTTACTTTTGCACTGTGTTATTCAATTGTTAGTTCTCCAAAAGACGCAGTTATTATTGGGGTTTTAACTGGTGCATTGCAGGATGTATATTTTGGTAATGGACTTGGAATCAATATGATAAGCAATATGCTTATGTGTGTAGTAGCTGCTAATATTGGTAAAAATATATTTATTGAAAAATCATTTTTGCCAATAATATCATCTTTTGTGTTAAGTTTAGTAAAAGGTTTAATAGTATTTTCTCTATTGTTTTTGATAAAACAATATACATATATAGAGGTAATTTTATATCATGGAATATATAATTTAGTAGTTTCTATTTTTATGTATAAATTTACATATAAACTTTCTAGAAAAGAATATATGAAGACAGAGTGGAAGTTTTGATTTAGTAAGTTACGTTGATTATTAAAGGCTTGTGAACATAAAAATTAGAATTTAAAATAAGCCCTGACAAATTTGTTTGTTAGGGTTTCTTTAATTATTAAAAAATATAGAGAAAATAAAAAAAAATATTGAAATTAAGCAGGAATTTACTGATATTATGTTGAAATAATAGCTTAAGTTCAATTATGGAACAAAACAATTAATAATTGCTTTAGGAATATTGAAATAAATATTTATCTCATATGATGTGTTATTTATTTGAATATCAATTATAGTCCAGATGAGAACTAGGAGGTTAAAATTATGATTACAGATAAAATAATCATTAAGGGAAATAAAGAGGGATTGAATGTAGTTATAAATATGAATCATTTTAGTGATTTTGATGATATGTTAGAATCTTTAGTTGAAAAGCTATCACAAGGAAGAAAATTCTACAAAGGTAGCACACTTAAGATTACTACTGAACTTAAATACATAAATGAGCGAGAAAGTAGAAAATTAAAGGAAATATTATTTGATGAGTTTCTAATTAGTGATTGCATTTTTCAAGACATTGAAGATTCTACAGTGAAAGTATTTACTGGCATATATGAGGGAAAAACCAAATTTTTAAGAAAAACCATAAGAAGTGGACAAAGTATAAATTATCCAGGGAATGTAGTTATAATTGGTGATGTGAATCCCGGAGCTGAAATATATGCAGGAGGAAACATAATTGTGCTTGGCACATTAAGGGGCCTTGCGCATGCAGGTACTAATGGTAATGAAAAAGCTATTATTGCTGCAGTTAAGCTGGAACCTCAAATACTTCAGATTGGAAACCTTGTTACAAGATCCCCAGAGGATGAAATCAAACCTCAATATCCTGAGGTGGCAAAAATTAAAAATGGTAGTATTATTGTAGAACCGTATTTAGCTAATAAATATATTTAATGGAGGGAAATTAAGCATGGGAGAATCTATAGTTATAACTTCGGGTAAAGGTGGCGTGGGTAAAACAACTACCACAGCAAATATTGGAACAGCTATTGCATCAATGGACAAAAAGGTAGTAGTTATTGATGGAGACACAGGACTTCGTAACCTTGATGTTTTAATGGGACTTGAGAATAGAGTAGTGTTTACATTAGTAGATGTTATTGAAAAAAGATGCAGATTGAAGCAGGCACTAATTAAAGATAAAAGATTTAACAATTTGTATTTGTTGCCAACAGCTCAAACAAGAGATAAAAATGACATTAATATAAAAGATATGCTAATGGTGGTAAATGAGTTAAAAGAGGACTTTGATTACGTTATTATAGACTGCCCTGCTGGTATTGAACAAGGATTTGAAAATGCCATTGTAGGAGCTGATAGAGCAATTATAGTGGTTAATCCAGAACTCACGTCTGTTAGAGATGCAGATAGGGTTATAGGAAAATTAGATTCTAAAGGTATTGATAGACATGAGGTTATAATAAATAGAATGGATTATGAGATGACGAAAAATGGAGACATGTTATCAGTAGATGATATTATAGAGTGCTTGGCAATTAAATTAATAGGGGTTGTTCCAAATGATAGAAAGGTTACAATTTCTACAAATAAAGGGGAACCAATCGTTTTAGATGATAAGTCGCTAGCAGGTATAGCTTTTAAAAACATTGCAAGAAGAATAATGGGAGAGGAAGTCCCTTATGCTTCACTAGACGGATCATCAAGTGAAACAGGATTTTTTGCTTCTTTAAAAAGAATATTTAAAGGATTATAGGGGGGGACATTAATGAATTTATTTAAAATGTTTTCTAATAAAATTTTCTCCAAAAATATTGCAAGTGACAGATTAAAGCTAATTTTAATACATGATAGAGCAGACTTATCACCAGATTTTCTTGAATTGATCAAGGCTGACATACTAAAGGTGATTTCAAAATATGCTGAAATAGAACCTGGGGAAATTGAAGTTAGATTAACAACAACAGAAGAATACGAAGGAAATTCACCAGCATTAATAGCAAATATACCAATTAAAAAAATAAAGAGATAGGTTTCCAAAAGCTACGTATAATTAATAACTTATGCATAGCTTTTTCTTTTTAATATGATATAATCATATTTGGTACGAGCTGCGAAGCAGCACGCAGATGGAGGTATGTTAAACCATGAAGATTTTACAAAACCTAAAAATCAATAAAAAACTTTTAAGAGAATTGGATTATAGTGTGATTATATTGGCAATTTGTATTGTAATTTTTGGAGGTATAAATATTTATAGTGCTACTAACAAGGATTACGGAAATTACTACGCTAAAATGCAAATTGTGTGGTTGATATTAAGTCTTATTGCAGTGTATGTTCTTTTAGTTTTTGATTATATGTTAATAGAAAATTACGCCGTGATAATATATTGGGCAGGTATTATATTGCTAGTAATTAATGATATTTTTGGATCTACTGCCAATGGTGCGACTTCTTGGATAAGAATTGGTGGCGCTGGGCTGCAACCATCGGAATTTGCTAAAATTGGAATGATAATAATGCTCGCTAAGAAGTTGGATGAAATGGAAGGGAAAATTAATAATCCTAAAAATTTGTTCCATTTAATGTTTTATGCAGCAGTGCCAATGCTTTTAATTATTATTCAACCAGATATGGGAATGACTATGGTTAGTTTTTTTATTGTTTTAGGTATATTTTATTGTATAGGACTTGATTCTAAAGTGATAATTGGAGGAATAACTTCAATTGTATTATTAGTTGTAGGTGTATGGAATTCGCCAATTATGAAACCTTATTGGAAAGCAAGACTCACGTCTTTTTTACATCCTGAGCTAAATCAACAAGGTTCTGGACTTCAACTTATTCAATCAAAACTTGCTATAGGTTCGGGTGGAATATTTGGTCGTGGTTTTGAAAAAGGAGTGCAATTTAATTCAGTTCCAGAAAATCATACGGATTTTATTTTTTCTGTTTTAGGAGAAGAATGGGGACTTATTGGTGCATTAATATTAATATTATTATATGGTATTCTTATATATAAATTAATAAAAATTGCAAAGGGGTCTAAGGATGTTTTCGGAACTGTAATATGTGTAGGATTTATTTCAAATTTATTGTTTTCAATAATGCAAAATATCGGTATGACAATGGGGCTTATGCCTATTACCGGAATTACTCTCCCATTTATGAGTTATGGTGGAAGCTCACTTTTAACAAGTTTTATGGCACTTGGACTTGTGCTTAATGTAGGAATGAGAAGAAAAAAAATAAACTTTTAAAATATTTAGAAAGATGGTGTTTACACTATCTTATATTACATAGGGGGAAAAATATGAGAATAGCACTAGTTGCCCATGATAAAAAAAAGGATGATATGATTGACTTTGCAAAACGTTATAAGGATGTTTTGGTGAAACATGATTTATATGCAACAGGAACAACCGGAAAATTATTAATTGAAGAAGTGGGACTTTCTGTTACTAGATTTTTATCAGGACCTCTTGGAGGCGACCAGCAAATAGGTGCGAAACTTGCACAAGGTGAAATGGATATGATAATTTTTTTAAGAGATCCACTAACTCCTCAACCTCATGAGCCTGATATTTCAGCACTCCTTAGATTATGCGATGTTCATTGTGTTCCACTTGCCACAAATTTAGGTACAGCGGAAGTTTTGATGAGAAGTTTACTAAACCGTGAATAAATAAAAACACATTTTGACAAGCACTACGTATTGTAGTGCTTGTTTTTTGTACGTCCAGCATGTTCGCTGAGCCGATAGGCTGAAAGAAGCCTATGTCACCTAACCAACGGGAAGACAACCTGAGAGCAAGGGCGCTACTGGTAACGGTAGGGTCTGAAGGAAGCAGCAGGGGAAATGTGGAAC
>NZ_DATCQT010000164.1:0-66292 GCF_036569345.1 Clostridium sp. | reverse complement strand
CAAAACCTTTATAATTGTTTGGGTTTGTGTAGACAGTTTTAACTATAATAGCTAATCTATCTGCTATTACTATTTTTACCATTACACCCCATAACATTAATAATAGACCATTTTTAACCCTATCATAGTTAAAAAAATGCTTTTCGTTAAACTGATGTAACATATTCTTTGATTTTTCAATTGGACCAGCTACAACTTGAGGAAAGAATGAAACAAACAGTGCATATTTACCTAAATTTTTCTCGGCTGCAACATCTTTTCTATAAACATCCATAGTATAGCTTAGGGATTGAAGGGTATAAAAAGATATCCCTAAGGGTAACAAATATTTAAAAGCTGGCATATGAATTGAAATGTTAAATAAATTTAGTATACGCGTTAAACTATCATTAAAAAAATTATAATATTTAAATAAAAATAAGATACCTAAGTTACTAGAAAAGCTTGCAAGTACCAATAACTTCTTTAATTTTGTAGATTTTTTTTTATTATTTATTTTATCTGCATTTTCAATTAATAATCCGCTTAAATATGTAATAATAGTAGAGGTTGCTATTAACAGGGCATATTTGGGATTAACAGTCGTATAAAAGAAATAACTACATATTAAAAGCCAAGCCCATTGAAATTTATAAGGAATGATAAAATAAAAAATTGAAATTACTAAAAAAAACAATAAAAAACTTAATGAGATAAATTGCATCTATAGACCTTCTTTCCGTTGTAAAACGATAATTATAGACATAATTATACAAATTATATCTGCAATTTATTATAACCGAAAATGTATTATAATTACAAGGCTATTATAATAACATATAATAATTTAATTATAAAATAGAAGGGCAAGTACAGAATTTCTGAACTTGCCCTTCTATAAACAATACCAATAAAATTGTTATCTTTTAATTGTATTATTGGTATCTAGATAAATATTATCTATAACTTTTTTTAATAGTTTATCATAAACCACAATATTTGTCCCATTTTGTTTATTTATAGATTCGACTCCATTTAAAATAATACTTGGCATAGCGTTATCATCACTGCTAGTTGAGACCTGCAAATTAATATCTTTATCAAATTTAAATGTCTTTGATAATTTAGAACTGCTAAGCGTTTCAGATTGTACTTTATTATCATTGATAACCGCTAGGTAATTAGACCCGACATTATTCTTAGAATCAAGTTTTAATCCAAATTGAGATAATGAAGATTTTAAAGCTGTATTTTCTAAAATCTTATCATCATTAGAACTAGCAACTATAATGTAATCTTTATTATTTATTAAGGTAGTATATTTTTTAAAATCAGTTTCACTAGTAATGTCAATGGCTGCTTCGGCGTGAGAATTAAGAATATAATCAGAATTCCAATTTGCATAATTTGGATCATTACGATGATCTATTAATTTATAATTTTCTATTAGATATTCACCAAAATTTAATGAAACTTTATTAGCGCCATTAATATTCAAGTGTCCTATATTAACCATATCTGTCTTAAAATTAAACTCCAATTCATCTAGCATTTTGTTATAATTGATGAAGGGTATGTTATTGGCTTTAGAAATCGCTGCTACCTTGTTAAACATCTTTGCAGGTTCGGTCGTCCAAAATTTTGAACCAGATGTTTGATTATAATCATGAGGAGCATTGGTGAAAATTAATTTGAAGCTTTCCTTTTTAGATAAATCAATAATTTTATTCAAATATTCTTCTGTCTTAGGTGGAAGGTTCGCCTTGTCTGTCGTTGAAGAATTTGAAGTGTTTTCTTTTCCATATAAATCATGACTAGCACCAAATCCTTTTTTATAGTAAATCTCTGAGGTATCAAAAGTATAATCTCTTTCTGTTAACTCTTTCCAGCGATCATGGTATTTAAAAATAGGGAAAAGATAGTTGATCCATTGTTTTTTCGGTGTGCAGTTAATAATAGCATCTACTTTATTTAAGGAAAATTTAATGTTGTCTAAAGCAGTTCTTATATAACCCTCATTACCAAATTTATCAGTTGAACCTAAATAATATAAATCCACTACCACAATTGGATTTTTATGCTTTTTCAAGATTTCTTTAAGCAAATAATATGTCACATCTATTGGTTGACCTCCAGTGGAATAGTCAAAGCTTGTTATTCCATATTGCTTCCATAATGTATTAGGATTTATTAGTGCATCCATATGGCTTGACCCCAATAATACAACATCGAACGCATCTCCTGTATTAGTATATAATCCCTCTGTTAGTTTAGCGCGATGATTTGTTTTTATAACAAAAAGAGAGTTAAGAGTTACAATTATAAGAAATAGTACAATAATAAAAATAGACCCTTTTATAAACGCCTTTTTAACCATGTGGTGTCCTCCTAAAATTGTGAATAAATAAATTGTTGCAAACTATATCCTGGACCGTACATTCCGAGGACAAGAATAGCTACAACTGAACCTATATATGCACCCCATCTAAAAATTATATTTTGTTTAGATAGTTGAATCCTTAGATTTTTTGTTCGACCCATTATATCTACTGTTAAAACTAAAAAAATACCAATAATTGCAACTGAAAAATCAAATGAATCGAGTCCTAATTTAAAAATAGAACCATCCAGTAGTACCCAGGGATTAAAGTAAAAAATGTTTTTAATTATTGTTATAGCATTTAGAAATGAAGTAGCTCTAAAGAATATCCAAGCAAAATCAACAAGTAGAAAAGTTATTAAAACTTGAAGCAACTTAAAACTAAATATTTCTGTTTTAATTTTAAAAGTTTTTATGATATTTACTTTGGCAGGTTTAAGAAAATACGCCGAAATCTGATAAAGCCCGTGAAGACCGCCCCATATAACAAAAGTAGATGTAGCGCCATGCCATAACCCACTTACTAAGAAAATAATCATGATGTTACAATATGTTATTAATTTACCACGTCTATTTCCCCCTAAAGGGAAGTATACGTAATCCTTAAACCAGCTAGTAAGTGAGATGTGCCAACAACTCCAAAATTCTTTTATTGATTTTGATAAGTAGGGTTGACGAAAATTATTAGTTACTTTAAAACCTAAAACCTCGGCTGCACCTCTTGCTATGTTTGAATAAGACAAGAAATCACAGTAAATTTGAAAAGTAAAAAACAACGTAGCTATTGTGGTTGCAAAACCTTTATAATTGTTTGGGTTTGTGTAGACAGTTTTAACTATAATAGCTAATCTATCTGCTATTACTATTTTTACCATTACACCCCATAACATTAATAATAGACCATTTTTAATTCTATCATAATTGAAAAAATGCTTTTCGTTAAACTGATGTAACATATTCTTTGATTTTTCAATTGGACCAGCAACAACTTGCGGAAAAAATGAAACAAACAGTGCATATTTACCTAAATTTTTCTCGGCTGAAACATCTTTTCTATAAACATCCATAGTATAGCTTAGGGCTTGAAGAGTATAAAAAGATATCCCTAAGGGTAATAAATATTTAGAAAAGGGCATATGAATTGAAATGCTAAATAAATTTAGTATTCGTGTTAGACTATCATTGAAAAAATTATAATATTTAAATAAAAATAAGATACCTAAATTACTAGAAAAACTTGCAAATACATATAATTTTTTTAATCTGGTAGCATTTTTTTTATTACTTATTTTATTTGCATTTTCAATTAATAATCCACTTAAATATGTAATAATAGTGGATGTAGCTATTAGTATTGCATATTTAGGGTTCACAATCATATAAAAGAAATAACTGGACATTAAAAGCCAAACCCATTGAAATTTAAAAGGAATTACAAAATAAAAAGTACAAACAAATAAAAAAAACATTAAAAAACTTAATGAAATAAATTGCATCTAAAGACCTTCTTTCCGTTCTGAAACGATAATTATAGACACAATCCAACAAATTATACCTACTAAAGTTATTATAACCGAAAATGTATTATAACTACAAGTGTAATATAATAACAAATATGAATAAAAAAGATAATAAAAATAATTTAGTTATAAAGTTGAAAAAAGTGCAGAAATTCTGCACTTGCACTCATATAAATAATTGAATATCCGACTCAAGAGCATCCTTTAGGTAATCCTTAGCTTCAATTACCTCAAGTTCTGGAATTAGTTCTTCTTTTTTAAACCCCATAACTTCCATTGAAAGCTTACAACCGTAGAACTTAACTCCTTTTTTTACAGCGCCTTCTAGAAATTTTGAAAGGGTTGGTGTTCCATCTTCCTTCATCATAGCTTGTAGCATTTTCTTCCCAAAACCACTAAAGTTCATGTTAGAGAGTGGTAATTCTTCTGGACCTTTTGGAGTCAAGATGCCCATAAGTCTCTCAAGTGAAGATTTATCTTCGCTTGGTTTCGCATCGGGATCTCTAAGTAAAAGTAGACCCCAAAAGGCAAAAAACATAGATACTTCCATTCCCAATTCTTTAGCTGAATTTGCTAGTATTAATCCAGCTAGTGCTTTATCATATTCGCCACTAAACATTATAAGGCTTAGTTTTTTTTCCATTATAACACCTCATTTACATTTAGTTTGTGTATATAATTTCGTATTTATTCTTTATAATTATAATTTTATTATGAGGGATTATAGAATTTTTTTATAATAATGGGAAACAATATAATTAATATTATAGGACCATTAATTATACAAGGAGGGTTATTATGAATTATTTACACAAAATAGCAAAAGGCATAAAATCTAAACAAAGAAAAAAAAAGAATGACTCAAATAAGGGTTTTGTAGTTTTCACAGTATTAGGTCTTTCAATTGGAGGTGCTATTGCGGGTTTATTTGCCAGAAGGTATTGTGATGAAATAAAGGATATTATTGTTAGCAATGCAAAAGACAGTGATTATAATGAAGATAATGAAGATAATGAAGATAATGAAGAGATAAATATAAAAAGAGAGGAAATTAAAGATACTTTGAATAGTGCACCTAATAAATCCGTAGGCGATGTTGGAGTCGCAATGGAAAAGGCAATTGAGGATTTGGAAGATGAGGAAGATAATGTGGCTATAAACTGATATTTAATTTAGTCGTTTATATTATGAAATGTTGTTATGAGTTAACAGTTAAATAAGATATTAAAAGCAAAGGAGCTTGACTGCAAAACTGTCAAGCTCTTTAAATAACAAATAAAATTACAACATCAACTTTATTTATCATTGCTTTTAGTTACTTTATAATATGTTTTTATTTTTTTCTTTGAGAAAGGTCATTAATCTTTCTTTATTTAAATTAATAATAAGTTCTTCAGGCATGTTTATCTCTTTAAGCATTTTTTCTGCAACACTAAAATTCCCTATAGAATAGCAGAAATGAGCATCACTGTTTACAATAATTTGTGCTCCAAGTTCTTTGCACAGTTGTGCTATTTTATTGCAATTTTTGTCGCTTCCTTTTCTTGAACTTACGAGAGAACTATTATTTATTTCTATTAATATATTTTTTTCTTTTGCTTTTTTAATTATCGCTTCCTCATATATAGGAAATCTAGGATTTCCTATATGCCCCAAAATATTAACATTAGGATTATCCATAGCTTTCAAAATAGTAACTGTATTTAAGTCGACACTATTTCCACCTTTCATTATAGGCTCATGCATACTAACAATCATAATATCAAGACCTTTTTGGATCTCTTCTGGAATATCGAGATTACCTTCGTAATCAATTATATTTGCTTCACATCCGTAAAGCATTTTAACTCCGAACAATTCTCTTGGAAGTACTTTGAAATTTCCAAAATGCCAAAGATCGGGAGCACCAGGCATTTTAGGGCCATGATCTGTAACTCCTAATATACCAAGACCTATCTCACTAGCATACTTTGCATTTTCCATTAAAGTACTATATGCATGGCTACTAATTATAGTATGGGTATGTAAATCAGCAACAAAATTCATAAAATCTCTCCTTTTATTTTTACATTTGTATATCTTTAATTGTATACCAAAATTGATGTCTATGCTTAAAATGATATTGTTTTTTATTTAGATTACCTTGAATTGTCCACCATAAACATTGAAACCTATTACAGCTACTATAAGTAATACTATAATATAAATTACTTCAAATAAATTACCCATATCAGAGCCTGTGGTAATGAAAGGTGGGAATTTAAGTTTAAATTTACCTATTTTTTCTAATATATAAACAAATTTATTATGGATACCTAACTTTTTTAATAACTTCGTTATAAACCTTGGCATTGAAAGTACTGGCACTCCCTCTTTTGTAAATATATCAGCCCAATAAATATGACTTATATATCCAACAAAAAAACACCCTGTTAAATATTCATAGCCTAAGTTGTTAAATACATATGAGGCTGAAATTGTAAAAATTATAACTCCTTCTATTGAATGTAAAAATGTTCTATGGGGGAATATTGCTATACAAATTAACAAGATACAAATAATATAAATAAAAATATCATTTAAATTAGTAAAATTATAAATTGCTAAAATTACGCTGCAACCAGTATAAGTTAAAAACATGGTTAATCCTTTGAAATTATTTGAACTCTTATTTATTTCAAAAGATATTTTCTTATAAATTAAACCAATGAGTGGAATTCTTTTATAATTCCGCTCATTAGTTAATGCCAAAACTATAAAAATAAAAGAAATAAAATATAGATATATATCTGCATATCTACCTATATATTTTATCTTTGCTAATTGAACTATAATTGGTTTTGAATACCATAATATTAGTGCACAGGATCCAAAAGACAACACTAATCTCAGAAATAATTTTATGAATTTTTCTATGTCATTTATTATTTTATTACTTGTAGATGTAAGCGGATTCATGTGATTTATCCTACTATTTCGACTGTCAGCATCAACTAGCAGTCCTGCTAAAGATGCAGTTCCAAGACCTACAAGGCTTATTCCCATTGGAACATGTATGTAGTTATTATTGAATATTATCATTGAATTAATTGTAGGCATCGTTGCTACAATTGCATATGATAACATTGCTATCTTTTGATGTGATCGCCCATTCATCTTATGTACTCCTTATATGCTTTAATGTCATTTTTTAAATTGTAAACAAATCTAATTACATATTATTTTTTAAAAATTTAATAATATAACTTAATGTATAAAATTCACAATTCAGTTCATCTTTAAGCATATTTAATCCTTTAATTAATGTTTCTTCATTAAAATTCTCTAGTAATACCATTAAATTTATTAAGTTAATGCCACCATCTTTTGTATCAAGGACCCTTGCAGCTTTTACATATTTGTTTTTCATTACATTGAGAACTGCTATTTTAAGCTCTTCACTAATTTCAAATAAAGGCATTTCATTGAAAATCTTAATTCCTGAACTTTTAATATCAAAATTAATTGCTTTTGTAACGTCAGTTGATAAAAATATAGTGTTTTTAAATTCTGCATCTTTGAAATTGGCTCCATCTAAATTCACAGAATCAAATATAGCATTTTCAAATATAGCATTTTCAAAATCACTGTCTTTCAAATTTGTTCCAATGAATTCTGCCCATTTAAAAGTGCATTCAAAAAAAACGCATGATTTAAAATGAGCCCCTCTAAAATTAACATAATTAAAATTTGAACTAGAAAAATCACTATTATAACAATTGCTTCTCTCAAGATTTTTATACATAAAATTTTTACCTATTTTCTCTATATTGTTATATACAAAATTACCTTTAACACTTCTATTCTTAGCCATTTTTACCTCCATGACAAAATTTATTTGCCTTTTTTATATTGTTTTTTCAAAAAAAACCCCTAACCAATTTTGAAAAGTGGCTAGAAGTTTTTATATTCCACCCTAAATATTATACACAATTTTAGTTAAAGTCAATGTTTTATTAAAAAATTGTCTTATTAGTAAATTGGTTAATAGTCTATTTTACATATTCTAATACATATACATAATTAGAATCAATATAAAGGAGCAAAAGGATAGTGGCAAATTTTTTGTTAGAGCTAGGCTTACAGTTTGACACTGTTAGTGTTCTTATAAGAATAATTATAACCTTATTTTTAATTATTATATTTCATTTATTAAAGAAAAGTATTTGTTTATTTGTTAATAAATCCAATTTTGATTCAAATGATATAATAAAATATAAAAAAATATCGTCACAATCCATAAATATTTTATTGGTTATAGTGATTATACCAATATGGATGAATGAGTCCAAGGATATACTTACATTTTTAGGGATTTTATCAGCTGGACTAGCATTTGCATTTCGTGATGTTGTAGCAAATTTTTTGGGATGGTTAATAATTATCACCCAAAAGCCATTTCAAATTGGTGATAGAATAAAACTTGGGAAAAGTATTGGTGACGTAATAGCCATGGACTGGTTTTACACTACTATAATTGAGGTTATAGTAAATGACGACAAGACTTACGGACAAAGCACTGGAAGAATTATTTATATACCAAATATTAAAGTTCTTACTGAAGAACTCATAAATGAAACAAATTCTTTTCCTTTTACTTGGGACGAGCTTGAAATAAACCTTACACTTAAAAGTAATTGGAAAAAAGCTAAAGATATATTAATATCTATTGCTAATAATAAAGTAGGAGATATTGAAGGGGAGGCAAAAGAGGCACTAAAAATCGCATCAAAAACCCTTCCAATTTATTACGAAAATCTTTCTCATACAATATATACATCAATGGAACCTGGAAGGGTATGTTTAAACTTAAGGTTTATTTGTAAGGCGAGAAATTTTAGAAACTTAAAGCATTCCCTAGTGGAAGAAATTTTAGATGAATTTTCTAAACATGAAGATATCGAATTATTATAACCAAAGTCAGCTGTATTAAAGATCTAATGACCTTTAATACAATTATTTCTTTGATTAATAAACCCTTTATTGATATAATGGTATTGATTTACAAAAGGAGTGGGAAATTTATGAAAACACTTATAGTTTATGGGTCTAAACATGGTTGTACAGAAAAATGTAGTAATGTTTTAAAAGGAAAACTTAATGGGGAAGTTGTAGTTGTAAACATAAAAAAGGATATATTACCTGATATGAATTCATTTGATAATATCGTGATTGGTGGGTCAATATATGCAGGGAGAATTCAAAAGAATATAACAGAATTTTGCTTAAAAAATGTTGATTTATTAAGAAATAAAAAAATAGGTCTTTTTGTATGTTGCATGAGTGAAGGTGACAAGGCAATAACACAGTTAGACAGTTGTTTTTCTAATGAATTAATTTCTGTGGCTACAGTTAAAGAACATCTTGGAGGAGGTTTCATTTTTAGTAAAATGAATTTTTTTGAAAAATTTATAATTAAGATGGTATCTAAAAAAGAAAATAAAGGATCTAAAATAGATGTTAATAAAGATATTTTGAATATAAGTGAAGAGAATATTAATAGGTTTGCACAATTAATGAATAACAAATAGCATTTTGTGTATAAGTCAATCTGTCTATAAGAGGTGAAAGTACGTATCTATCAAATAGAATTTTTGAACCCTCTGGGTTACTTTTAATTGTTATGGAACTTTGTATTTGAATCATCAAAGGATTAAGAATATCACGATTAATAATATTTTTATCTACTAAACCATCAATATAAATAATAGCGCCTTGTATTGATGGATTTTTACCAATTGATATCTTCTTAACTTTAGTGGGAGCTGATGGTCCTAAGGCATTTATAATATTATTTATTTTAGTATCAATACTTTCAGTTTTCATATATATCACCTTTACATTATATTTTTAAATATAATGTGAAGGTGATAGTGTATCCCTTGAGGAAAATTATATGTAAACATTGATGAATAGTTAAAGGAATTTTAACCAAATAAAGTGGCTAAGATTTTTTATAATCTTAGCCACTTTATTTGGTCCAATACACCTTATTTAACTTCAGTCCATATCTTATCTAGATCTGTTACTGAGTTTCCTATATCCCTTAAGTACTCACCTTTTTTTACTGCTTCTTCTGGTGGGTAAACTGCTTTATCATCAAGTATTTTTTTATCTATATATTTGTAAGCTGAAGTATTAGGATTTCCATAAGGGAAACTTTGAGAAATTTCTGCACTTATTTCTGGATCCATTATAAAATTCATAAAAAGTTCGGCTGCTTTAATATTTTTTGCGGCTTTCGGAATTACAAAGTTATCTTGTTGAAGGAATAGACCCTCACTAGGTATTACATATTTTATATTTGGATTTTCACGACTAGCCAAACTTCCCTCTGCTCCCCAGGCAAATATTGCTTTCGCCTCTCCGTTTATAAGACTGGTTTTTGGACTATCACTATCATAAGATTTAATGTTAGGCTGAAGCTTTATTAATGCTTCTTTTGCCTTTTGAAGGGCTTCTGGACTAGTTTCATTTAGAGAATAGCCAAGCATCTTAAGTGTCATACCAATTATAACTCTTTCATCATCTAGGACGGTTAGAGAGTTTTTAAACTCTGGTTTCCATAGGTCTTTGTAACCCTTTATTGTGCCTTCAGGAATTTTTGAACTATCATAGGATATTATGCCTGCAAGCCACATGTAGGGGGTACTGTACTTATTTCCTTTATCAAAGGGTAGGTTTAAAAACTGTGGTCCAATATTTTTAAGATTTGTTAGACTTTCTTTATTTATTTGCTGAATGAGGCCTTGTTTACTTAATACCTCAACCATAAAATCACTTGCAACTGTTAGATCATAATTTCCACCACCTGCCATAAGCTTTGCCAGCATTTCCTCGTTAGAAGAAAAGGTACTATAGTTTACTTTAATATTATATGTTTGTTCAAATTTATCTATAACAGATTGCGGTAGATATTCAGACCAATTAAAAACATTTAAAACTTCCTTAGGTGCTACATTGTTTTTAGTATAAGTATATATACCACCACCAATACTTGCCACCACAAGGAAAATTGATGTTAGTATTATTACAATCTTCTTCATATTTATATTCACATTTCGAATTATAAGTGCAAAACTCAATACTACAACAGTTAAAAGTATTATCAAAGTTGAAAGAGCGTTAATTTCAGGGGTAACACCGAACTTTACCATGGAAAAAACTTTAAGAGGCAAAGTTACGCTACCAGGACCCGCAACAAAAAAACTAATTATTACATCATCAAGTGATAATGTAAAGGCTAGTAGTGCACCTGCGATAACGCCTGGCATTATAATTGGAAGTGTTACATAAAAAAATGTTTTTAACGATGTTGCTCCGAGATCCATTGCTACCTCTTCAACGGATTTATCAAAGCCGTCAAGTCTAGTTTTTACTACTGCAACAACGTACGCTATACTGAAAGTTACATGAGCAATAATTAAAGATACCTTTCCTAAAGGAATCTTTACAATAGAAAAGAAGGCAAGCAATGATATACCCATAACTATTTCAGGAATAACTAGAGGAACATATAAAATTGTGTCAACTATTCTTTTTCCTTTAAATTTATATCTATACATTCCAATAGCTGCTAAAGTTCCTATAATTACTGAAATAATTGTACTTATTGTAGCGATAATAAAGGAATTTTTAACCGCATCTAAAATTCCAGCATTATGGAGAAGGCTTTGGTACCATTTAAAGGTAAAACCTGTCCATACTACATTTAATTTTGATTGATTAAAGGAAAAGGCTATAAGTACCATAATTGGTATATATAAAAACATGAATATTAAAAGTAAATATAGAAATTTCATTAAGTTTGTTTTTTTGATTTTCATATTCATAACATCCCCTTAGTTCCAGGTGTCCTTGAGTTAAAGGTAATAACTGATAACATAACAATTATTAATACAACGGATATAGCCGAACCGAAGGGCCAATCTCTTGCAGTTAAGAATTGATTTTTAATAAGATTACTCATAAGAATTACTTTACTACCTCCCATAAGGTCAGTTACAAAGAAAAGACCTAAGGTAGGAATAAATACTAGAATACAACCTGATATAATTCCACCCTTTGTAAGCGGAAGGGTAACTTTTAAAAATCTATTAATTGGTCCTGCGCCCAGGTCTGAAGCAGCATCTAGTATTCTCTTATCTAGTTTTTCTAAAGAGGTATAAAGTGGAAGTACCATAAATGGAAACATCATATATAACATACCAATCATAACAGCTGTATTGTTATACATTAAATGGAGGGGTATATTTATTATATGCAAGTGTAGTAGCAGCGTATTTATTATTCCTTCTGTTCGAAGTAACACTATCATTGCATAGGTTCTAACCAAAGAGTTAGTCCAAAATGGGAGTATTATAAGTAAAAGTAAGAATGGTTTATATTTTTTAGGTGATGTAGCGATTATAAATGCAAATGGATATCCTATTATTAAACAGAGAGCGGTGGTATATATAGCAATTAAAATTGATTTAATAAAAATATCAATATAAAGAGGATTTAAAAGATTTATATAGTTAGATAGAGTAAATTTATATACTATATTTCCAACCTCTCCTCTTGTAGAAAAACTAACTACAACTATAAATATAAGGGGTATAACAAAAAACACAACCATCCATAGTAGAGCAGGCATAATTGTTGTCAAATATTTTAGAACAGATGTTAAATATTTTGTAATGGGATTTTTTGATTTTTTAGTTTTCATTTATTCCGCCACCTTTATGCTTTAATAACTATAGTGTGATTTGGATTCCAGGTTACGAAATAATTTTTAATTTCATCTGAAAATATAAAATTTTGTCCAATGGGTTCATTAACTATAATTTCCTTGCCATTTTTAAGAATCATAACAACTTTAATATTTGAACCGATGTAAATTCGTTCTTTGAATTTACACTCTAGCCAAACATCTCCTTCCTGCGGGTCTTTTTTTATTCTAATTCTCTCAGGTCTAACAGAGACTATAAATTTATCCCCTAACTTATAACTTAGGTTAGGAATTCTAATTATATCTTCTTCTTCATAAAGTTTAAGCAAAACTTCATCTTTTTTTAATTTAAATACTTCTCCCTCTAAAATGTTTGTTTCTCCTAAAAAATCAGCTACAAATTTAGTTTTAGGGTGCTCATAAAGTTCTTCTGGTGTACCAGTTTGCTCAATAATTCCCTTGTTCATAACAACAATCCTGTCTGACATTGTTAATGCCTCTTCTTGATCGTGGGTTACAAACACAAAGGTTATACCAAGAATTTTTTGAAGATGTTTAAGCTCTAATTGCATTTGTTTGCGAAGTTTTAAATCAAGTGCTCCTAGTGGTTCATCTAAAAGAAGAACCTTTGGACTGTTAACTACGGCTCTTGCTATAGCAACACGTTGCATCTGTCCACCACTCAGTTGAGAAGGCATTCTATTCTCATATCCTTCAAGTTGAACCATTTTTAACATCTCATTTATTTTATTTTTGATTTCTTTCTTTGGCATCTTTTTCATTTTAAGTCCAAAGGCGATATTATCATAAATATTCATATGAGGAAATAAGGCATAGTTTTGAAATACCGTGTTAACACTGCGAAGGTATGGTGGCTTTTCCGTAATATTTTCTCCATCAATTACAATGCAGCCACTTGTAGGTAATTCAAAACCAGCGATCATTCTTAATGTAGTGGTTTTTCCACAACCACTTGGTCCAAGTAAGGTTAAAAACTCCCCTTGCCTAATATCAAGATCTAAGTTTTTAATGATAGCCTCATCTTGATCAAAACTTTTACAAACATTTAACAATTGAACAAAAACATTTTTTGTCACACCGTAACAGCTCCTTTTTTATTATATATTTATAGTATACAATCCATATTAGAATTGTTAAAACTTATAATTATGTCTTATTTAAAAAAATTACAACTAAAAAATAATATCACAATAATTTTTAAATATCAATAATCTGAAATATATTTCCCAAAAGTTTTTTTATATGGAAGGTGTACATGATTGAGTGATATAATTTATTTATAATTAAATGATAAAATGAAGATTAACCATTGACTTTCTTAAAAAAAAATGGTAATATTTTATTATATTAACAAGTCACAACGCTAAAGCGATAAAGCAATGAAGTAAAACTGGAGGAGAGAAATTTTGAATAATTGGAAAAGACATATACCGGAAGGTTCGAGAGATATACTTTTTGAGGATTGTAATAATAAAATAAAGATTATTGATTTACTTAGGAAATTAAATATAGATGCTGGTTATTTAGAAGTGTTATCTCCAACACTGGAATTTTATGATGTGTTTCAGGGAGATGATGTATCTATAGAGCAAGAGAAAATGTATAAACTTTTTGATAGTGCAGGAAGGATATTGGTGCTAAGACCAGATATGACAATGCCTATAGCAAGAATTACCGCAACAAAGCTTAGAGATTCCGCGTTCCCCCTAAGAATTTGTTATAGTGGAAATATATTTAGAATTAATGAAAATTGGAATGGAAAGGTCAGTGAAATGACTCAATCTGGAATTGAAATAATAGGAAGTGAAAGTCCAAAGGCAGATGCAGAAGTAATTATAACTGCAATTCAGGCTCTTATTGCTATAGGTGTACAAAAATTCGAACTTGAAATTGGTCAAGCTGAGTTCTTTAAAGGTCTAATTGAGGACATAGAGCTTACAGAAGTTGAAATGGAAAAATTAAGAGGACTTGTAGAAAGCAAGAACTTTGGAACACTTCGAGAGTTTATACAGGAAAAGGAAGAGAAGTTTGGAATAAAAAATGTTGAAGCACTAAAAAAACTGCCAGAGCTATTTGGGGGCATTGAAATACTTGCAAAGGCAAGAACGCTAACTCAAAATGAAAGAGCACTTAGTGCAATAGATACTATAGAAAAGATTTATCAGAGAATAGAAAGTGTAGGCCTTGGTGAATATATTTCTATTGATTTAGGTATGGTACAGCATATTGACTATTACACAGGTATAACCTTTAGAGGGTATAGTAGTGAAGTTGGAACTACAATTATTAGTGGGGGCAGATATGATAATCTAATTTCAAAATTTGGTGTATCTATGCCAGCAGTTGGATTCGCAATTGATGTGGACAATATACTATCTGTCCTTGAAAAACAAGGCAATAGTAATGAGAAGGAAAATGAAAAAGTCATCATACATTATGAAGATTCATTAGTAGGAAGTGTATATCAATTTGCAACGCGAATTAGAGCAAAAGGCATTACTTGCGAGTTAAGCTTATTTGAAGAAAAGGAAAAGGCATTAATTTATGCAGAGCAAAAGAAGATAAATAAAATGATTTGTATACTTGAAGATGAAAATATTGAAATAATAGATATAAAAAATAAAAATAGCTTTAAGACAAGAACAGAGGAATTTATTAGAAGTTTGGGGGAATTATAATGAAAGCAATAAGAATAGCATTAACAAAAGGAAGACTAGAAAAGTATGCTATTTCAATGTTTGAGGGGATTGGGATAGATTGTACGCAGCTTAAAAACAAAGGGAGAAAATTAATTCTTAAAGATGAGAAAAATAATATAGAATTTGTACTTGTTAAATCCACAGATGTTTTGACTTATGTAGAGCATGGAGCAGCAGATATTGGAATTGTTGGTAAAGATACTTTAATGGAACAGAATAAAGAATTTTATGAAGTAGTTGATTTGAAGGTTGGAAAATGTATGTTTGCTGTGGCAGCATTACCAAGTTTTAAAAGTTATGATGGGTATAATCGTAAAAAGATAGCTACCAAATATCCATCAGTTGCAAAAGAATATTTTAAAAAAAATAATGAAGATGTTGAAATCATTAAACTTGATGGATCTGTAGAACTTGCTCCCATATTAGAGTTATCCGATGCAATTGTAGATTTGGTAGAAACAGGAGACACCCTAAAGGAAAATGGATTGATTATTATAGAAAAAAT
This sequence comes from Clostridium sp., assembly GCF_036569345.1. Classification (GTDB taxonomy): domain Bacteria; phylum Bacillota; class Clostridia; order Clostridiales; family Clostridiaceae; genus Clostridium_AD. The sequence continues at coordinate 50,436 of NZ_DATCQT010000164.1, read as the reverse complement.
ATGTGATATAAGTGCAAGAATGATAGTAAATAGAGCCAGTATGAAGATGAAAAAAGAAAACATAAGCAAACTAATATTAAAGGTACAAAAATATGTTGATGAGAATGAGGTGACATCGCTATGATAAAAATTACAGAGGCAAATAGTAATGAAGGAAAAGAATATATAGAATTTTTAAAAAAACGATCTGAAGAGGTACAAAAGGATGTAAGTATAATAGTAGACAAAATTCTAGCAGATGTAAAAACTAGAGGTGATGATGCTATAATAGAGTACACTCAAAGATTTGATAGTAAATTTGTTACGAATGAAAATATTATGGTAACAGATGTTGAAATTCAAAATGCATATAAAATGGTAGATCAGGATTTTCTGGATGCAATTACACTGGCGAAAAAAAATGTTTTAGAATTCCATGAAAAACAAAAAAGAAATGCTTGGATGATGACAAAAGAAAAGGGCGTTATTTTAGGCCAAACAGTAAGGGGACTTGATAGCGTTGGAATATATGTTCCTGGTGGAACAGCGTCTTATCCAAGCTCAGTTATTATGAATGCAATTCCAGCAAAGGTAGCAGGAGTTGAAAATCTAGTGATGGTAACTCCACCTCTTAAGGACGGAAGTGTGAATCCACATATTCTTGTCTCAGCTGATATAGCAGGTGTTGATAAAATTTATAAAGTTGGTGGAGCTCAGGCAATTGCAGGGCTTGCTTATGGAACAGAAAAGATTTCTAAAGTTGATAAAATAGTGGGACCTGGGAATATTTACGTTGCTATGGCAAAGAAAAGTGTATTTGGCTACGTTGCCATAGACATGATTGCAGGTCCAAGTGAAATTCTAATTATTGCAGATGAGCTTGCAAATGAAAAATTCATTGCTGCAGATTTAATGTCTCAAGCAGAACATGATGTTCTTGCATCCGCTATGCTTATTACAACTTCAAGGGAACTTGCGCAGAAGGTAGTGAAAGAGCTAGAAGCTCAGGTAAAAGATATGAGTAGATGCGAGATTATTAAGGAATCGTTAGAAAAATATGGAGTTATCTTAATAACCCAAAATATAAAAGAGTCTATAGATCTTGCAAATAAAATTGCACCAGAACATCTTGAAGTTATGCTACGTGACCCATTTAATTACCTAGGAGATATAAAAAATGCAGGTTCCATATTTTTGGGTGAGTATGCACCAGAACCTTTAGGTGATTATGTAGCAGGCCCAAATCATGTTCTTCCAACTAGTGGAACTGCAAAATTCTTTTCACCATTATCTGTAGATGATTTTATTAAAAAATCAAGTTATATATACTATACCAAAGAAGCTCTAGGTGAGGTTAAAAAAGAGGTTATAAAACTAACAGAAGTTGAAGGACTTTCTGCGCACGGAAATTCGATTAAAGTGAGGTTTAAATAATGATACAAGATTTTTTTAGAAAAGACTTAAGTGATTTTGAATCATATAACGCAGGTAAAACTGATTATAAAGTTAGGTTAAATGCCAATGAAAGTTTTGATAACCTAGGAGAGGCGGTTCGACGCGAAATAAGTAAGGTAATAGAAAATTCTATTTATAATAGATATCCAGATGCAGATGCCTTAGAAGTATGTGATCTTTATTCTTTATATGCAAATGTGAGAAATATAAATGTAATGGCAGGAAATGGTTCAGATGAGTGCATACAAATAATTGCACATACATTCTTAAATACTGGTGATAAGGTCGCTATGCAAAGTCCAGATTTTTCAATGTATGGTTTATATACTAAAGTTGCAGGAGGAGTTCCAATTGAATTTCCACTAAGTAAAAAATTAGAGTTAGATGTAAAAGGTTTTATTTCAATGGCTAATTGTGAAAAGGTTAAAATTGTATTTTTATCTAATCCGAATAATCCTACAGGTAATACTATTAAAAGAGAGGATATTATTAGTATTATAGAAGGATGCAAATGCATTGTAGTTATTGACGAAGCATACTTTGAATTTTATGGTGAGACCGTGGTAGATAAAATAGAAACATACCAGAATTTGATTGTACTTAGAACTTGTTCGAAAATTGGACTTGCAGCAATTAGAATTGGATTTATGATTACTAGCGGTGTTTTAATGCAAGAACTAAAAAAAGTAAAACCACCTTATAATGTAAATACAATCACGCAGAGTATAACGTCTGTTATTTTAAAGAATCCAGAAATAATAAATAACAATGTAAAAAACATAATTCATGAGCGAGCATATTTATGGGAAAAACTAAGTAATATAGATGGTTTAAAACTTTATAGAGCACAAGCAAATTTTATATTGGTAGAGGTTCCAAATGCTTTAGAGGTCAAAAAAAGACTTCTAGAAGGAAGTATAAATGTTCGAAGCTTTACTTCTGGTCCATTAAAAAATTGTTTAAGAATAACTATTGGAAGTAGACAAGAAAATGATTGTTTATTAAAAAATATTACATAAAAATCAAGGCAATATTGAAGTAGCGAAGATGATGAGTTAACATATTTTTAGTCCAAAACAAAAGGAGAGAGTTATATGATAGAGAGGAAAGCAAAAATTTCAAGAGAAAGTAATGAAACAAATATTGAGGTTAACATAAACTTAGATGGGTCCGGAAATTATGAAGGTGATACAGGTATAGGTTTCTTTGATCATATGTTAAACCTTTTTGCAAAACATGGATTACTCGATTTACAAGTTAAGGCTGTAGGAGATTTATTTGTGGATTCTCATCATACAATTGAAGATGTTGGAATAGTAATGGGAATGGCTATTAAAGAGGCACTAAAGGGTAAAGAGGGAATAAAACGGTACGGAACAAGTTTTGTACCTATGGATGAAACTTTGGCTTCAGTGTCACTAGATTTAAGTGGAAGACCTTATCTTGTATTTGATGTTGAGTTTACTGTAGATAAAATTGGTGGGTTTGATACAGAAATGGTAGAAGAGTTCTTTAGGGCCGTTGCAACAAACGGTGGAATAACACTTCACGCAAGAGTAATTTACGGAAAAAACAACCATCATATGGTGGAGGCTTTATTCAAAGCTTTAGGAAAAGCATTAAGTGAGGCTTTAACTTATGATAAAAGGATAAAAGGAGTATTATCTACAAAAGGATCTTTATAAGGAGGAAAACTATGATAGGGATAGTTGATTATGGTGTTGGAAATCTAAATAGTGTTCAAAATGCACTTAATTCTATGAATATTAAGTCCATAATATCCTCAAGCGCTGAGGAAATATCAAAATGTAGAAGCATTATTGTCCCGGGCGTTGGTGCCTTTCCAGATGCAATGGAAAATATGAAGAATTCAGGACTAGATAAGGTAATTAAAGCAGCGGCTAAGGAAGGAAAACCAATACTTGGAATATGTCTAGGGATGCAACTTTTTTTTGAAGAAAGTGATGAAGTTGAAAAATGCGAGGGACTAGGATTATTAAAAGGAAATATAATAAAACTCGAAGGCTCTATAAAAATTCCACATATGGGTTGGAATAGTTTATCATTTGAAACTCCTTCACCACTCCTAAGGGGCATAGAAGAAAACCAATATGTATATTTTGTTCACTCTTATTATGCGGTAAATTGCGAAGAGGGTATAGTAAATGCATATAGCACTTATGAGAAAAGGATACCTGCGATTGTAAGTAAAGGAAATATATTTGGTATGCAGTTTCATCCAGAGAAAAGTGGTGAGTTCGGTCAAAAATTACTTAAAAACTTTGTGGAGGTAATATAATGAAGATATTTCCAGCAATAGATTTAAAGGGTGGAAAATGTGTTAGACTTTTTCAGGGTGAATTTATGTCAGCAAAAGTTGTAGGGGAAGATCCTCTACAAACTGCCCTAAACTTTATGGACAAGGGTGCAGAATATCTACATATGGTAGATTTAGATGGAGCATTAAAAGGATCTATTGAAAATTTAAATAGTATAAACAAAATTATAAAAGATTTAAAAATCCCTATACAACTTGGCGGTGGAATTAGAAGTATAGAAACTATAGAAATGTTAATTAATAAGGGATTAAGTAGAGTAATACTTGGTACTGCAGCTTTAAACAATCCGTCACTAGTAAAAGAAGCAGTTAAAAAGTTTAGTGATAAAATTGCTATTGGTATTGACGCAAGAGATGGATTTGTAGCAGTAGAGGGTTGGCAAAAAAGCAGTAAAGTGGAATATATAGATTTTGCAAAACAAATGGAGAGTATAGGAATAAAAACTATAATTTTTACAGATATAAGTCGTGATGGAACTTTGACTGGACCTAATTTCGAAGCAACTGGGAAAATGAATGATGAAGTTACTTGTGATATTATTGCATCAGGCGGTATGAAATGCATTGAAGATATAAAAAAACTTAAGGAAATGAATATGTATGGAGCTATTATAGGGAAAGCGCTTTACAGTGGCAATATATCTCTTGAGGAAGCAATTTTAGAAGGGAGGGGTTAGTAATGCTTACTAAAAGAATCATTCCCTGTTTAGATGTAACTATGGGACGGGTAATGAAAGGAATAAACTTTATAAATTTAAAAGATGTAGGAGACCCCGTAGAAATAGCAGAGTTTTATAATAAAGAGGGGGCAGATGAAATTGTTTTTCTTGATATAACAGCTACTCATGAGGGAAGAAAAACAATGATAGATGTAATAAAAAGGACTGCTGAAAAGGTATTTATTCCACTGACTGTAGGTGGAGGAATTAAAACTATAGATGATTTTAAAGAAATTCTTAGAGCTGGAGCAGATAAGATCTCAGTAAATTCCGCTGCAATTCGAAGGCCTGATCTTATAACTGAGGCAGCAGCGAAATATGGAAGTCAATGCGTAGTGGTTGCTATAGATGGAAAAAAGAATGATGACGGATTAGGGTGGCATGTGGTTATAAATGGTGGAAGAATAAATACAGGGCTAGATGCAGTGAAGTGGGCAAAACAGGTAGAAGAGCTAGGCGCAGGTGAAATACTCTTAACCAGTATGGATGCAGATGGAACAAAAAAAGGGTATGATATAGAGTTCATAAATGCAATTACCGATATTGTAAATATTCCTGTAATTGCATCAGGTGGCTGTGGGAAAATAGAAGATTTTTATGAAGTTTTTGAAAAAAGTGGAGCGGATGCAGCACTGGCAGCTTCTTTGTTTCATTATAAAGAGCTATCAATCAAACAAGTAAAAGAGTACCTCAAAAGTGAAGGTGTAGAAATTAGGATTTAACGAAAAATAAAGAAATGTGGTGATTATTGTGGATGAAATAAATGAAATTCAATTTAATAATGGATTAGTTCCTGCAATAGTGCAGGAGGAGTGTAGTGGAGAGGTTTTGATGCTTGCATACATGAATGAAGAATCCTTTAAAAAAACTATGGAGACTAAAACAACTTGGTTCTATAGTAGATCTAGAAAAAAATTATGGAACAAAGGTGAAACATCAGGACATTTTCAATATGTGAAAAAAATAAGTTTTGATTGTGATGGAGATACAATGCTGTTGCAGGTAGAGCAAGTTGGAGCAGCTTGTCATACTGGCAATAAAAGTTGTTTTTACAGGGATATTACTAGTGATAAAAGTACAGGGGAAGAAAAAATATAGGATGCGATATGAGCTTTTGTCACATAAGAACAAACAATAACTAAAATTGCATTATAAATAAATAGAGAAGGGGAACTGTAAAATGAGCGGAAATAATATAGTAGATCAACTTTATAAAGTAATAAAAGAAAGAAAGGAAAACCCTACAAATGGTTCATACACTAGTTATCTGTTTGAAGAAGGGCTTGATAAAATCCTGAAAAAAGTAGGAGAAGAAAGTGCGGAAGTAATAATTAGTAGTAAAAACAGTGACCAGAAGGAAACTGTAGGCGAAATATCAGATTTATTTTATCACACCTTAGTACTTATGGTGGCAAAGGGAATAAAAGTAGAGGATGTTGTAGCTGAACTTGAAACAAGACGTGAAAAGATAAACAATAAAAAACAAAAGAGGGAAGAGATTTAAAACGTCTACTTTAGAAAAATGTTATACATTGACAAATAGCTTAAGTATGTTATAATATTTTAACATTAAAAAAAAATCAGATATCATTTTAAAATTTTGTGAGGTGTTCTAATGAATAACATCGTTATTAAGGGAATTACTAAAAAAGTATATTTTTTTTATTTTAGCTTGAGCTATTATTATTTTAGCATGGGTTATTATTTGTGCAAAAAAATATATAAGGATTCTTTAAATAATGAGTTAAAGAATAATACTAGGATACCAATTTATATTTCTATTTAATAGGTAAACTAAAGATACACACAAGGAAGACTCATTATAATGGGTCTTCCTTTTTTTATAATTTTTTATAATAAATTTATTTATAACAAATTAATTTAAGAATAAGTATTTTACAAAAACCGCGACAAAATAATATTTTAGGAGGAATTTTAGATGGTTATCGTAATGAAAGCAAATGCAACACAAGAACAAGTTGGTGTCATTAAGAAAAAATCAGAAAGGTTAGGTTGCGCCGTTCATATTACACAGGGAGAAAACTGCTGTATTTTAGGACTTGTTGGAGATACAAGTGCAATAAGCATAGGACAATTGGAAGCCGAAGAATGTGTTGATAAGGTTGTAAGGGTTCAAGCCCCTTATAAAAGAGCTAATAGACTTTTCCATCCTAATGATTCAATAATGAAGGTAGATGATAGGACAATTGGTGGGAAACAGTTAGCAATAATTGCAGGGCCTTGCGCAGTTGAAAGTGAAAAACAGCTAATAACTATTGCAAAAGATGTAGCGAAGGCAGGGGCTAATTTCCTAAGAGGAGGAGCTTACAAGCCACGAACTTCTCCATACAGTTTCCAAGGGATGGAGGAAGAAGGGCTAAGAATATTATTAGAAGCAAAAAAAATAACAGGGCTTCCAATTGTAACTGAAGTTATGAGCGTAGAACTGGTTGAGAAAATATCTAGTTATGCCGATGTATTACAAATTGGTGCTAGAAACATGCAAAACTTTGACCTTTTAAAGGAAGTAGGAAGATGTAATAAGACAATACTCTTAAAGAGAGGTATGAGCGCAACAATCGAAGAACTGCTTATGTCTGCAGAGTATATAATGGCTGGTGGTAATCAGAATGTAGTTTTATGTGAAAGAGGAATTAGAACCTTTGAAACTTTCACAAGAAATACTTTAGATTTAAGTGCAATTCCAGTGCTAAAAAAGCTTACTCATTTGCCTGTTATAGTAGATCCAAGTCATGCTGCGGGTAAATGGTGGTTAGTTGAACCACTTGCAAAAGCTGCTATAGCAGTTGGTGCAGATGGTCTTGAAATTGAAGTGCACTATGACCCTGCTAATGCATTTAGTGATGGACCACAATCCTTAAAGCCAGAGAAATTTGAGGCTATGATAAATGAACTAAAAGTAATTGCACAAACGCAAAATAGAACGATTTAAATGCAAAAAAACATCCAATATTTAAATATAATTGGATGTTTTTATTTTATTAAAGATAAATACTATTAATAAATTTATTTGAAACTATTGGAAATTACATTTAACCAAACATAGCAACTACTGCGAGTGCTCCCGCAATACCACCACAAATTGGAGCTATTACTGGTATCCATGCATATCCCCAATCAGAATCTCCTTTACCAGCTATCGGTAATATTGCATGAGCTATTCTTGGTCCTAAATCCCTTGCAGGGTTAATAGCATATCCAGTTGGGCCACCTAAACTTAAACCGATTACTAAAATTATAAATGCTGCAATAAGAGGACCAAATCCAGGAGCTGATTTTGTTTGAGCAACTCCTAGTAACGCAAATACTAACACAAATGTTCCTATAAATTCTGCTAAAAAGTTTGATGGAGTATGTTTAATTGCAGGTGCAGTACAGAATACAGCAAGTTTTCCTACTTTGTCATCTGTAACTGCCCAATGTGGAAAGTACATGAGCCATACTAGAATTCCACCAAATATTCCGCCGAGTATCTCAGCTACGCAATATCCAGGTACGAGTGTCCATGATAATTTACCAACCGCAGCTAGAGCTATTGTAAGTGCAGGATTAAATGAAGCTCCACTAGCTGTTCCAAAGATGTAAGCTGGAACACCAACTGCAAATGCCCAACCAAAAGCTATAACTATCCATCCAGAATCATGTCCTTTTGTCTTTGCTAAAACTACATTTGCAACTACACCATCACCAAGAAGAATGAGTAGTGCTGTTCCGAAAAATTCAGCATAATATGGTAACATAATATTTTCCCCCTATATAATTTATTTATTTAATTCAGAAGTAAAATGCTTTATGCATTCTACTTCTGCTAAATACATTTTATTTTTGTAAATTACGCTTTATTTGGTTTCCCAGTCCCTTGATCTACCAACAGCTTTATGCCATCCTTTTAAAAGTTCAACTCTCTTTTTTTCTTCCATTTTAGGTTCAAATGATCTTGAAAGTGCCCAATTTTTTGCGATTTCTTCTTCATCTTTCCAATATCCAACTGCAAGGCCAGCTAAATAGGCAGCACCAAGTGCTGTTGTTTCGATAACTTCTGGTCTATCAACTTGAACATCTAGTATATCAGATTGAAACTGCATTAAGAAGTTATTAGCACATGCACCACCATCAACCTTTAAAGCTTTAAGTGTGATACCAGAATCTTCTTGCATAGCTTTTAATACATCATTTGTCTGGTAAGCTAAGGATTCAAGTGCTGCCCTTATAAAGTGTTCCTTTTTAGTTCCACGAGTTAATCCAACAATTGTTCCTCTTGCATATGGATCCCAATATGGTGCACCAAGTCCAACGAATGCTGGTACCATATATACACCATCTGTATCTTCAACAGCAGTAGCATATTCTTCTGATTCAGGTGAATTCTTAATCATTCGAAGTTCATCTCTTAACCATTGAATAGCAGCGCCTGCAACAAATACACTTCCCTCGAGAGCGTAGTTAACTTTGCCATTAATGCCATAAGCTATAGTTGTAAGTAGACCGTTGCGTGATTCAACTGCTTTTTCGCCAGTGTTCATTAATAAGAAGCATCCAGTACCATAAGTGTTTTTAGCAGTTCCTGCTTGATAACAGGTTTGTCCAAATAATGCAGCTTGCTGATCGCCTGCTGCGCCAGCTATTGCTATTGGAGAACCAAAGATCGAATTATCAGTATAACCATAAACACAGCTTGATGGTTTAACCTGTGCAAGCATTGATTTAGGTATATCTAAAGTGTTAAGTAATTCGTCGTCCCATTTCAATTCATGTATGTTGTATAACATTGTTCTAGAAGCATTTGTATAATCTGTTACATGAACTTCTCCCTTTGTTAGTTTCCAAATTAACCATGTATCAATAGTACCAAATATTAAATTCCCTTTTTCGGCATCGATGCGAGCACCAGCAACATTATCAAGTATCCATTTTACTTTTGTACCAGAAAAATAAGCGTCAAGTATAAGACCAGTTTTATCTCTTACTACTTTATCAAAGCCTGTAGCCTTTAATTCATCACACACACCAGCTGTTCTCCTACACTGCCAAACAATTGCATTGTATACAGGAACTCCAGTATTTTTATTCCAAACAACTGTAGTTTCTCTTTGATTAGTGATACCAATTGCAGAAATATCTTGTGATGTTACACCAATTTTCGCCATAGCTTCTTGAGCTACACCTAATTGTGTAGCCCAAATTTCCATAGGATCATGCTCAACCCAACCTGGACTCGGGAATATTTGTGTGAATTCTTTTTGAGCAACACTTGCAATAAGTCCTTCTTTGTTAAATAAAATACATCTTGAACTTGTTGTTCCTTGGTCTAGTGCCATTACATACTTTGCCATTATTTGAACACTCCTTTTTCATTTTATTTGATAACGTTTACCCGGAATTCTATAGAAACACGATATTAATATTATAATATCGTGAATTCTTCTTTATTAGTTGCTCAAAGTTAATACTAACACACTGTTAGGTTAACAATTATATTAATTTAACATTTTTAGTTGCAATAATATTTACACCTGTGTTAAGCACATTTTTTAGAACCACATCCCCAATACTTATGGGAGCCTTTACTACAATGTTTTTTAATGCTCTTACACAATCATAAATCAAATCTTTTGGTATATCTTTCTCAGTTTTCACAGGAAGTACTGAAATATCTCCGCCTGTTACTAAAACTGAGGAGGTAACAACCCTTGTTGGATTAGTGCATTCCTTCTTGCCATAATTTTCACCAATCTTACAAGTATTTCCTGATACACTTATAACTTCTTTGCCCTTAAGTTCTACAACAAGAGCACAACCTATTGGACATCCTATGCACGTAAGTTCCCTTGTACTCATAATTTATTACTCCTTTTCTACTTTTATGGTGATTTTAGTGCAGTCTTTATATTTGTCAAAAATTGCTTTAGTTAATTTGATGCTTTCCATTTCACCTGGAGTAAGAATTTTTTTCTTTAAATGCATTTCACGAACGTCATCAAAATAAACAGAAATATAGGCGGCTTTATGGACTTCTCCAACCCTAAATCTAACATCTATTCCATCACCTATATTTTCAGGATTAATAGTACTCGGCACTGTATACCTAACTCCATCTGTTGCGAATACCTCAACAATTTTTCCAGGGTGGTGAATTCCAGTTATAAAATCTGCAGCATTTCTGCCAGCAGTATAGCTTTCAGTTGTTACATTATCTACTAGATCGTGAACATGAAGCACATTACCACAGGTAAATATTCCAGAAATGCTTGTCTGCATACTTTCATCGACTATTGGGCCACCTGTAACTTTATTAAGTTTAACATTTGCTTTCCTAGAAAGTTCATTTTCTGGAAGCAGTCCAACTGACAAGAGTAAAGTATCACAAGCAATATATTCTTCAGTTCCCTTAATTGGTTTTCTGTGTTCATCAACTTTTGCAATTGTAACTCCCTCAAGTCTATCATGTCCGTGTATATTTATTATTGTTGTGCTTAATTTTAGTGGAATATTAAAATCGTCTAAGCACTGCACGATATTTCTCTTAAGTCCACTTGAATGAGGCATTAACTCTACACAAGCCTTTACTTTTGCACCCTCGAGGGTCATTCTCCTAGCCATTATAAGGCCGATATCTCCAGAACCAAGTATTACTACCTCTGTTCCTGGCATTAAACCCTCAACATTAACATATTTTTGAGCAGTTCCAGCTGTGTAAATACCTGCACATCTTGCACCTGGTATATTAAGAGCTCCCCGTGGCCTCTCGCGACATCCCATTGCAAGTATAATTGCTTTTGCCTGAAGTTCTAAAATACCATCCTTTGCATTTACAGCAGTAACCTGTTTATTATCATTTACATCCAAAACCATGGTATTTAGCTTATACTCAATACCAAGTGTAATAACCTTGTCAATAAATCTTTGCGAATACTCAGGGCCAGTAAGTTCTTCCTTAAAGGTGTGCAATCCAAAGCCATTATGAATACATTGATTTAAAATACCACCTAATTGATTATCTCTTTCTATAATTAAAATACTGTCTATTCCTTTTTCCTTTGCAGAAACTGCAGCTGCAAGTCCTGCTGGACCGCCACCAATTATGATTAAATCATATTCTTGCATATTTATTCCTCCAATTTATAAAGATTGTTTATTCTTTCCTGTTAGCAAAATAGAATTTCCACCTGATTTTGTAACTTCAGAGCGAGGTATATTAAGTTCTTTTGCTAGAATATCTACAACTCTTGTTGAACAGAAACCTGATTGGCATCTACCCATTCCAGCTCTTGTCCTAAGTTTAACACCATCGAGTGTTTTTGCTCCAAGAGGCCTTCTTATAGAGTCTAAGATTTCACCTTCTGTTACAGTTTCACACCTACAAATAACTGTTCCATATTCAGGTATTTCCTTAATTATATCTTTTCGCTCTTCATTGGACATTTCCCTAAACTTTCTTATACCTTTTCTTATAGGGTTAAACTTCACATTTTTTTCGGGAACTAATTTTGAAGTTACCATATCAGCTACCATTACAGCAATACTTGGTGCACTGCTTAATCCTGGAGAGGCAATTGCTGCAACATTAATGAAGTTTTTAGCATCGGCAGCTTCTTCAATTATAAAATCGTCTGACTCACTATGGGCTCTATTTCCTGAGAAAGAAGTTATAATCATATTCATAGGAAATGGAATTTGAATGCTTAATTGAGCCTTCGAAATAATACCATCAATACCTTCACGAGTTGTATCAAGATTAGTTTTATCTTCTAAATCAACTGCATTTGGTCCAATTAAAAGATTACCATCTACAGTGGGGGTAACTAAAACTCCTTTTCCAAGTTTAGTTGGAAGCTGGAAAATAGTTTTTTTTACTAAAGCTCCTGCGACTCTGTCAAATAAAACGTATTCTCCTCGTCTTGGAACTATATTTATTTTGTTGTTGCTAACCATATTATTCATTTCACCTGAATATAAACCTGCTGCGTTTATTATCATTTTTGTTTCGATATCACCATTATTAGTTTTTATAATATACCCATTTAAGTTTTTTTCTATATTCTTAACCTCGGTTTTAAACTTAAATTCAACACCATTACTATATGAATTTTCAGCCATAGCAATAGTCATTTCGTATGGACAAACAATTCCACCTGTTGGAGAATATAGTGCGCCAACGCATTTATCAGTTACATTAGGTTCCATTTTTCTAACTTGATCTCCATCAAGAATAACTAAATCAGGTACTCCATTTATTTTACCTTGCTCTAGTAAATGGGTAAGATCTACCATACTCTTCTTGTCGAAACAAAGAACCAATGAACCATTCCTCTTAAATGGGAAATCTAATTCCTTTGCAAGGTCAGTAAACATTGCATTGCCTTTTGCATTTAATTTACCTTTAAGAGTATCAGGCTTAGCATCAAACCCTCCATGTACAATCGCGCTATTTGCCTTTGTTGTACCAGAAGCAACATCACTAGATCTTTCAAGTACACATGTTTTTAAATTATATTTAGATAGCTCTCTTGATATTGAACACCCAATAACACCAGCACCAATAATTGTTACATCAAACATATTTTTTGCCTCCTTGTTGAAAATGATAATTTTGATTATGATTTGCAAAATCAAAATAATTTATTAGTTTTTCATGATTTATACTTTCTTTCACTTAATAGTTGCAAGACTAATTTTTGCTGCATTCTTGTATGCGTTTTCAAGTAGTGATATAAAGATTAAGTATAAATGAAGAATTAAACTGTAAATAATAAACTATCTTTGTTTCTTGTTATGTTTTGAAATTATCAACAATAAACGCAAATAAAAAGAGAACCTTGATTAATGGGCATAACACACCCACAAACCAAGGCTCTCTTTTCTCCGCCTTTATTCATTAATTTAATAGTAACATAATAGTTAAGTAAATACAAGTATGAAATTAATGAATATAAATTATCATCATAACAATATAACCCAGTTAAATTAATTTATTTTTCCCAATCTCTAGATCTACCAACAGCTTTATGCCAGCCTTTTAAAAGATTAACCCTTTTTTCTTCTACCATTTTTGGTTCAAATGATCTCGATAGTGCCCAATTTTTTGAGATTTCTTCTTGATCTTTCCAATATCCAACTGCAAGACCTGCTAAATATGCAGCACCGAGTGCTGTTGTCTCAATTACGTCTGGTCTATCCACTTGAACATTTAATATATCAGATTGAAACTGCATTAAGAAGTTATTAGCACATGCACCACCATCAACCTTTAAGGCTTTAAGTGTAATGCCTGAATCTTCTTGCATAGCTTTTAATACATCATTTGTTTGATAGGCTAATGATTCAAGTGCTGCTCTTATAAAGTGTTCTTTTTTTGTTCCACGTGTTATACCAACAATTGTTCCTCTTGCGTATGGATCCCAATATGGTGCACCAAGTCCAACGAATGCCGGTACCATATATACGCCAGCTGTATCTTCAACAGCTGTGGCATATGCTTCTGATTCAGGGGATGTCCTTATCATTCGAAGTTCATCTCTTAACCATTGAATAGCAGCGCCTGCAACAAATACACTTCCCTCGAGAGCGTAGTTAACTTTGCCATTAATGCCATAAGCTATAGTTGTAAGTAGTCCATTATGGGACTCCACAGCTTTTTCTCCAGTGTTCATTAGTAAGAAGCAACCTGTACCATAAGTGTTTTTAGCGGTTCCAGCTTGGTAACAGGTTTGTCCAAATAATGCAGCCTGTTGATCACCTGCTGCTCCAGCTATTGCTATTTGAGAACCAAATATTGAAGTATCAGTATATCCATAAACACAACTAGACGGTTTAACCTCTGCAAGCATTGATTTAGGTATATCTAAAGTGTTAAGTAATTCATCATCCCATTTTAATTCATGTATGTTGTATAACATTGTTCTCGAAGCATTTGTATAATCTGTTACATGAACTTTTCCTTTGGTTAATTTCCAAATTAACCATGTATCAATAGTACCAAATATTAAATTTCCTTTTTCAGCCTCGACCCGAGCACCTGCAACATTATCAAGTATCCATTTTACTTTTGTACCAGAAAAATAAGCATCAAGTATAAGGCCAGTTTTGTCCCTTACTACTTTATCGAAGCCTGTAGCTTTTAAATCATCACATATACCAGCTGTTCTCCTGCACTGCCAAACAATTGCATTGTATACAGGAACTCCAGTAATTTTATTCCAAACTACTGTAGTTTCTCTTTGGTTAGTGATACCGATCGCCGAAATATCCTGTGCTGTTGCTCCAATTTTCGCCATAGCTTCTTGTGTTACACCTAATTGAGTAGCCCAAATTTCCATAGGATCATGCTCAACCCAACCTGGTTTAGGAAATATTTGGGTGAATTCTTTTTGAGCAACACTTGCAATAAGTCCATCTTTGTTAAATAAAATACATCTTGAGCTTGTTGTTCCTTGGTCTAGTGCAATTACATACTGAGACATAGTTTTTTACACCCCTTATTAATTTTATTGGTAACCGTTTACTTATTGTTTATAAAAACACATATTAAATTGAGTAATATCATATTTTTTCTATATTAATAGGTAAGCTATATTAATATAGTGTTAAGATAATATCATTATACCACTTTAACATTATTAGTTCATACAATATCTTTTAATGCCCTTGAAGTAGCGATAAACTAATTCATAGGAATATCTGATTGATTTTTTATAGGAAGAATTATATTATAATTAAAATTTAATTGAATGAAAAATAAGACTATGCTAAACTGGGTATGATTAATATAATTCTAAATACGAGATAAGCATAATATCTCTTGAACTAATTAGTCTAAATAAAATTTTGGAGGAAAATAATTGCAAAACTTAGAAAAATTATTAATAGAAAATCCAGTTATTGCAGCCATTAGAAATGAGCAGGATTTAGAAAAAGTACTTTCTAGTAATGTTTTAATTGTGTTTGTATTATATGGAAGCATAATAAATTTAAAGAAAACATGTGAGAGACTTAAAGAGGTTGGCAAAGTAATATTTGTTCATGTTGATTTAATAGAAGGTCTAAAGGGTGATTACACAGGTTTACATTTTATAAAGCAATGTGGAGAGCCAGATGGGATTATAACTACAAGGGCAACTAATGTAAAAAATGGAAAAAAATTAGGATTTTGTGTAATACAGAGGATATTTGCAGTAGATTCACTGTCATTAGAATCAGGAATAAGAAATATACAATCTGTACTTCCTGATGCTGTGGAAATTATGCCAGGAGTTGCAAGTAAAATAATTAAAAGTATGGGGATTGCAGTGAGAGTTCCAATTATAGCAGGAGGGTTAATTCAAAGCAAAAAGGATATAATGGAAGCAATTGGTGCAGGGGCAATGGCAATTTCAACGTCAAAACAAGAATTATGGAGTTTATCGGAGGAGTAGATATATTCATATTATTTAGTTGTATTATGTTTTGATAAACAAGAAAAGGTAAATTTATTTGCCTTTTTTTATTTGGTTGTGGTGGAAAATCCCATGTGAGTACTTGTATTTATAGCAACAAAAAATGTGAATTAACTCTACGAGGGGTAGAGTTAATTCACATATTTGTTTGTTATATTAAAATATGTAATTATAAACGTGAATTTTCAATAATGAAGTTTTTAAATTTTTGAACCACTGGAGCTAAATACCTGTCTTTCATTACTGCTAAATAAAAAAATCTTTCAATATGGGGGTTCGTAATCTTAAGAACTTTAAGGTTCATAGAACTTAGAATAGGCATAAGAGGAATAACTGCGATACCAAAATTTTTAGCAACTAATCCTGCAATTACCTGATCTTCTTCAACTTCATATGCGATTTTTGGTTGCTGACCGATTTGTCTAAACAAATCGTCAATTATAGGCCTAAGTCCACTTTTTTGTGTAAAAAAGATTTGAGAATATGGAATAGTCTCAATTAAATCTATTATATTTTTATTTGCTAGGGGATGGTCATTAGGAACAATTACTACTAGTTCTTCACTTGAAATTGGTGTAAACTCAATACTTTGTTCATGTTCCATTTTAGAACAAAAAGCAAGATCGTATTTCTTGTCTTTAAGACCCTGAATAATATCTACAGTTACCCCTGTGCTAAAGTGAAATTCGATTGATTTTTCAGGATGCTCCTGCAAAAATCCTCGTGATATATCTGGGACAAAATCTGTTCCTAATGTACGAAGAAATGCGAAGTCAATTCTACCTTCTCCAGTACTAATCATTTTAAATGTTTTTACACCAGAATCAAGTATTTCCAGAGAGTTTGTTACATCAGATAAAAAAATTCTTCCGTACTTTGTAAGGGCTATGTTTCTACCTTCCTTTTCAAACAGTAAAACCCCTAGTTCTTTTTCTAGCAGTGAGATAGCATGACTTAAACTTGGTTGTGTAATCATTAATTGCTCAGCAGCTTTTGTATAATGCTCTAAATGTGCTAGAGTTACAAAATAACGTAAATGATATAAATTCAATTTAATAACCTACTTTCATAATACATCTATGTTGTTGATTCCAATTATATCATATGTATAAACAAAATCTATTGATTGTTAGAATATTATCAATTGGTATTTGTAAAATTCATGTAATATAATAAACCTATAGAATCTATGTAAAATCGATTACAAAATATGATTAAACATATTTGATGCAACAAACTTACCGGTAGAACAGTTAGTTTTGAGCCGAATTTAGAAACTGATTTTAATTTATAGGATGGAAGGGAGAATATATTATGAATGAAAAATTTATAAAAAATACTAATGGGGATAAGGAAAATCAGTGCCCTCCAATTACAGTTAGTTCATGGACATTAGGGGATCAGTGTAAATTTGAGGAAAGAGTTAAAGCAGCAAAAGAGGCAGGCTATGACGGAATAGGTCTTCGTGCTGAAACATATGTAGATGCATTAAACGAAGGTTTGTTCGATTCAAATATTCTTGATATTCTTAAAAAATATGATATGAAGGTTACCGAAGTTGAATACATTACACTTTGGGCTGAAGATAACCGTTCTTATGAACAAAAATATAAAGAACAATTATGCTTCCATATGTGTGGATTATTCGATGTTCAACATATCAATATTGGCTTAATGGAAACTTATAGTGTAGAACATACTGCACAGAAGTTAAAAGAATTATGTCAAAGAGCAGGCAAATACATCATCGGTGTAGAACCCATGCCATACAGCGGTATTCCTGATGTTAAAAAGGGTTGGGCAGTTGTTAAAGGCTCTGGTTGTGATAACGCTAAACTTATCTTGGATACATGGCATTGGGTAAGAGCAAATCAGGAAAATGATGTTAAATTATTAAAAGATATTCCAGCTGATAAGATTGTATCTATTCAGATTAACGATGTTTATGAAAGACCTTATGCAATATCTACCTTAAGAGATGAATCAATGCATGACAGACTTGCACCAGGTAATGGAATCAATGCAACAGAAGGCTTTGTTCGAATGATAAAAGAAAAAGGCATCAAACCTTTATGTATCGGTGTTGAAGTAATAAGCGATGCTATTTTAGCAGAAGGTGTTGCCCAAGCGGCTAAATTCACATATGACAATGCTAAAAAAGTACTAGACAAAGCATGGCCTGAAGTATCTCCACAATCAAAATAATAAAAAAATATATTTAAATTAATCTAATTAGGAAAGGATGATTTGTTTTATGAAATTTAAATCTATGTTTACACCAATACAAATTGGTCCGATGACAGTTCCAAATCGTTTTGTAGTTTCACCTATGGGAAACAATTATGCAAATACAGATGGAACTATGAGCGAAAGGTCACTTGCTTATTACCGTGAACGTGCAATAGGCGGATTCGGATTAATAACTTTCGAGGCTACTGTTGTATCTCCTAAAGCTAAAGGCGGAGTTCGCAAGCCATGCTTATTTGATGACAGCACTATAGAAAGCTTCAAAAAAGTAATCGATGCTTGTCATGCAGAAGGCGCTAAAATATCCATACAGCTTCAGCATGCAGGCCCTGACGGAAACGCAGCAGCTGCAGGATATCCAATAAAAGCTGCTTCTGCAATTGCTTCAGCATCAGGAAAAGATACACCAGAATCAATGACAACAGAAGAAATCCATGAAGTTGTTGAATTCTTCGGAGATGCGGCACTTCGTGCTAAAAAAGCAGGAGCTGATGCAGTGGAAGTTCACTGTGCACATGGATATCTAATTAGCAGCTTCCTTTCACCAAGGACAAACAAGCGTGTAGATGAATTTGGCGGCTGCTTTGAAAACAGAATGAGAATTGCTAAATTGATCATTAAAAACATACGTAAAAAAGTTGGAAACTCTATAGCAATCATTTGCCGTATAAACAGCTGTGACGAAGTAGACGGTGGATTAGATGTTCATGACAGTGCTGCAATTGCTGCTTACTTAGAAGACTGCGGTGTTGACGGACTTAACGTTTCACGTGCTGTACATCTCAAAGATCAGTACATGTGGGCACCTACAGTTCTTCACGGTGGATTCAATGCTGAGCAGGTTTCAGAAATAAAACGTGCTGTAAGCATTCCAGTAATCACAGTTGGACGTTACACAGAGCCATATTTTGCAGAACTTATGGTTCGTGAAGGAAGAGCTGACCTAGTTGCATTTGGACGTCAGAGTATTGCTGACCCACATACACCAAATAAAGCTGCAGCTGGAAAGCTTGACGAATTAAATCCATGTATTGGATGTCTTCAGGGATGCGTTCCAAACATGTATCAGGGAAAACCAATAACATGTCTTGTAAACCCAATGGTTGGACATGAAGGTGAAATAAAGCCTACGTATAAAGCAAAGAAGGTAATGGTTGTAGGCGGAGGAGTAGCTGGTTTATATGCAGCAGCATTGGCAACTAAGAGAGGCCATGATGTAACAATATATGAATCATCAAATACACTTGGTGGACAAATGCGTCTTGCAGCATTCCCACCAGGAAAAGGCGATCTTACAAACATGGTAAGAAGCTATGTTAAAAAATGTGAAATGTATGGAGTTAAAGTTAAATTAAATACAGCAGTGACGGCTGAAATGGTATCAACGCAGGCACCGGAAGTAGTAATTATTTCTACAGGTTCCATACCATTAGTTCTTAATATCCCAGGAATCCATGATTCAGGATTAATACATGCAGTAGATCTTCTTGATGGAAAAGACGCTTGCGGCAGAAAGGTTCTTGTTGTAGGAGGCGGAATGGTAGGAGCTGAAACTGCTGATTTTTTAGGAGAGCATGGACATGACGTTACAGTAATTGAACTTCGTGATGCGGTGGCTGCAGATGTAATGTCTGAGCATAGAATATTCTTAATGAAGGATTTCGAAGAATACAACATTAAAACTGTTACAGGTGCAAAAGTTGCCAAGTTCTTTGAAGGCGGGGTTGCTTATACAGATTGTGAAGGAGAGGAGCATCTTCTTGATGGTTTTGATTCAGTAGTTCTTTCCATGGGAGCACGTAATTACGATCCAATAAGTGAAGAAGTTAAGAAGATAGTAAAAGAAACTTATGTTATTGGTGATGCAATGAAAGCGCGTAGAGCACTTGATGCAACAGCCGAGGCAATGGAAATAGCGATGAAAATATAAGGGTGTACATTTTAATTTATGGATCCAAGGTATGTCAGGGGTTGAATTTTACATTTAACCCCTGAATTCGGCGACATATAGTTAAGTATTTAACAAGAATGGCAGAAAATTATCAATAAGAAAATTTATTCTTATTGGATAGATAAAGAAAGTTAGTAAATATAAGTATGTTACCCTAAAGGGGACAATGGGAGGAGAAAAGAAAATGAAAAAAGAGATGAATAATAAAAAATACATTCCAACTGCACTGGCATTATATTTCACATATTTTATACATGGTATAGGGGTATCAGTTTTAGGACAATATAAAAGTAACTTCGCAGGTGCCTGGGGTGCAGGAAAATTGGCTGATGGTACTATTGATGTAAGTATAGTCCTCACTGTTATTGCCGCATTAGGTTTAGGTCGTTTAATTACACTTCCATTTGCTGGACCTATTTCAGATAAGTTTGGTCGAAGAGTTTCTGGATTAATCGGCGTAGCTTGTTACGTTGCTTATTTTATTGGTATAGTACTAGCACCAAACATGTATGTAGCTTATGGATTTGCATTGCTTGGAGGCGTAGCTAATTCTTTCCTAGATACATGCGTTACACCATCATGTTTAGAGATTTTCGTAAATTCAGGTGATGTTGCCAATATGTTTACAAAATTTTCAATATCTATCGGACAATTTTTACTTCCATTTATGATTGGGTTTGTTGCAACAAGCCAAATGTCGTATAAAACTATTTTCTTCGTAGTAGCAGTATTACTTATTATTGATGGTATTTTAATCGCATTCATGCCATTCCCACCAAGGAACGTGAGTATCCAGGGTGAAAAAAGTGCAGCAAAACCTAAAAAAGAGAAAATGAAATTTACACCAACCAGTATTGCAATCATCTGTATTGCATTTACAGCTACATCTACATTCCAGTTATGGTTAAACTGTAATCAGGAATTAGGTAAATTATATGGTATGACTAATCCAGGAAGTATTCAATCATTTTATGCAATGGGATCAATGGTTGCTATATTAGTAACTGCAGCTTTTATAAAAAAAGGTGTTAAACCAGTTAGAATTCTTGTGATTTACCCTGTAATTTCTACAATTATGTTGTTAATACTATATTTCGTACAATCACCAACTATTCTATTATTAGGTGGATTTGTAATTGGATACGCAGCAGCAGGTGGTGTACTTCAGTTAGCTGTATCAACAGCAAACGGAATGTTCCCAACAAACAAAGGTAAGATTACATCCATAGTTATGATTTCTTCTAGTTTATCAAATTATATTATCTTAACTATTGCGGGTATTATTACAAAAGCTGGTGGGATACAAGGACCTAAATATATACTTTTATTTAACATATCAATTACTGTTATTGGTATTTGTCTTGCAGTGTTTGTAAATAAACAGTATTCTAAAAAAGTAATAGCTTAGATAACATTTACACTAATTTATAATTGGTTTTAGACAATTAATTTAAAATAACAATTACAAATTTACACAAAAGATTACAATGCCACTAGGTAGAGGAAATGATGGAAATAACTTCAGCCTCGTACCTAGTGTATTGTTTGATATAAGGGAAATAATTATAGGATAGATTCTTAATTATTAGTTTGTATGTATAGGGTTAATTAGAATTGGAGGGAGAATAATGGGACAAAAAAATTTAGGAAAATTACAAGAAAAACCAACCAAAAGACGATGGTTTATACTTTTTTTGATTTGTTCAATAACTTTTATAAATTATCTAGATCGGGCTAATCTTGCGGTGGCTGCTCCTTTTTTGTCAAAGGAGTTTCTATTAGGCCCTGCTAAGATGGGATTAATATTTTCTGCTTTAAGTTGGTCATATACTTTAATGCAAATTCCTAGTGGCTGGCTTCTTGATCGCATTGGATCTAAAATAGTATATGGAGTTGCACTTTGTGGATGGTCGGTTTTAACAATGATTATGGGATTTACTTATAATTTTACTAGTACAATCTTTTGTCGTCTTGGCCTTGGATTTTTTGAAGCGCCTGCTTTTCCAGCAAACACTCGCATTGTTACTACATGGTTTCCATCTAAGGAACGAGGACTCGCCATTGGAGCTTATACTGGTTCTGAATATGTAGGACTTGCACTATGCACTCCTATACTAACTTGGTTGCTAGTAACTTTTGGATGGAGATCTATATTTATCACTACTGGATTATTAGGCATTGTATTTTCTGTCATTTGGTTTCTCAGTTATAATGATCCGGCTAAATCTAAAGGTGTTAATAAAGCAGAGATTGATCTTATTAAAAATGGTGGTGGTCTCTCTGATACAATCGTAGAACAAAAGAAATTTACTTGGAAACAGATTAAAAAATTGTTAATAAACCGCCAACTAGGTGGTATGTACATAACGGCTTTTGCAAATGCCGCTATATTATTCTTTTTTATGACATGGTTTCCATCTTATCTTGTAACTGAAAAACACATGGGTATATTAAAAGTTGGAATTTACGGTTCACTTCCTTACTTTGCAGCAATTGCTGGAGTTATAGTTGCTGGCAAGTGGTCAGATCGGATGATTTCCAAAGGATATGGGCTAGGGATCTCACGTAAGCTCCCCGTTATTTTGGGTTTGATATTGTCTTCTGTGATGATTGGGTCTAACTATACCAATGATGTTAATATTATTATCACATTTATGTGTATTGCATTTTTTGGACAGGGTATGGCATCAGCTATTTCCTGGGCTCTGTTATCTGAGATAGCACCGAAAGAACTATTAGGTTTATCATATGGAACTTATAACTTTATAGCCAATTTGGGGGGGGCATTATCACCAGCCATAGTTGGTTATCTAATTGCAAGAACTGGATCTTATTCTTCTGCTTTGGTTTTTGTGTCTTCTATGGGTATTGTAGGTGCTTTTTCCTACATATTTATCATAGGAAAACCTACCCGTATTGTAATATCTGATTAATTAGGTTAATGCTAAGCACCTATTAAGGTGGTGAAGATTGATCTAAATATAAATTTTAATCCTAAGTCTATCGCTATTCTTAGAATTAAAATTTATGCAGTGAAAGAAAATTTCATAATTGTTTTCTTTATACATGATTACCTTTAGTTAAAGAATGAACTTTACTGTAGTTAATAGCAAAATCACGAAATAGATGAATTGGTGGGCTCAAATATTTATTTTTCATGGAAGCAATATAGATAAATCGTTCATGAGATGGAGTGTGTATTGGTAAAATTTTTACATCAAAATGATTTAGTGACCATATGCGTGGGATAATGGCAATACCGTAGTTTATAGATACTAAACCTGCCATAGAATTATCTTCTTCAACTTCACATACTATTCTTGGGGTGACGCCAACCTTTTCAAATAAACTGTCGATAAGAGGCCTAACACCACTCTGATTGTTAAAGAAGACAAATGGGTAGGAGGCAGTGTCTTTTAAATCAATTGAATCACAATTTGCAAGTGGGTGGTTGGTTGGCACTATGATGACAAGTTCTTGTTGTACTAGAGGAATGAAATCAATATCTGGTTCATCTTCTAAAAAAGAACAGAAAGCCAAATCAAATTTTCCATCTTTAAGTCCCTGGGCAATGTTTTTTGTGTTTCCTTCATTAAAGGAAAACGAGATATTCTCATTTCCTGATTCACTTGAAAAAGCCTGAATAATTGTTGGTACGAAATGAGGACCTAAAGTGTAAATAAATGCAAAATCAATAGTTCCGAGTGAGGGACTAGTTAATTGTCTTAGTTCTTTTTCACCTTTTTCTAATGTGTCTAATGCAGTATTCACGTATGTTAGAAAAAAGCGTCCATACTTTGTTAATTGAGTATTTCTACCTTTCTTTTCAAATAACTGAGTTCCTAATTCTCTTTCGAGCACTGAAATGGCATTAGTTAAACTTGGTTGGGTTATATATAACTGATTAGCTGCACGTGTGTAGTGTTCTAGGCTTGCAAGTACACGAAAATATTCAAGATGTTTTAAATTCATTAAATTTCAATCCTTTCATATCATTGATTAGCATTTGTTGATTATTCATACTAATTATTATACCAAAACATATAGATAAATTCTATAGATTAAGCATTAAATATCAATTAGATTTATAACTACTGCAAGAGTATAATGAAATTGTAATCGATATTATGTTAAAAGTATAACAAGCTTAGAGAGACACAATTAGATGAATCAGGACAATGAAATGTTTACAAAACACTCAAGTGTGTTTTTATATTATTAATGAATATAGGAGGTCAAGATGATAAAATACAAGAATATTTTTAGTCCACTAAAAGTGAAAAATATGACAATAAAAAAC
The DNA here is from genome assembly GCF_036569345.1 of Clostridium sp. GTDB lineage: Bacteria > Bacillota > Clostridia > Clostridiales > Clostridiaceae > Clostridium_AD. The sequence continues at coordinate 25,994 of NZ_DATCQT010000164.1, read as the reverse complement.
AGAATTATTATGCCGCCAATGGGTACAAACTTTGCAGGGCAGAATGGTGAAATCAATGAAGACCATATTAAATATTACGAACAAAGAGCTAAAGGTGGAACTGGACTCATAATTGTGGAAAATGTTAGTGTTCAATTTCCTTTAGGATCTAATGGAACAACACAACTTAGAATAGATATTGATAGTTTTATGCCATCTTTATATGAGCTTACTGAAAGATTGCACAAGTATGGCGCATGTGTTGCTATACAAATTAACCATTCAGGAGCATCAGCAATGGCAGAAAGAATAGGTTGCCAACCAGTTTCATCTTCCAATATTCCGTCCAAAACTGGGGGCGCAGTTCCTAGGCCTCTAGAAAAGAGCGAAATTTTAGATATAGTTGAAAAATATGGTAAGGCAGCAAGAAGAGTGCAAATAGCAGGCTTTGATGCAGTTGAAATTCACGCAGGTCATTCATATTTAATTAGTCAATTTTTATCACCTATTTATAATAAAAGGGAAGATGAATTTGGTGGTAGTGTTAAAAATAGAACAAAATTTGCGAGAATGATAATTGATAGTGTACGAGCAGAAGTTGGACCACAATTTCCTATAATGCTCAGAATAAGTGCAGATGAACTTTTAGAAGGCGGTAATACATTAGAAGATACCTTAGAACTATTAGAATACTTAAACGATGAAGTTGATATTTTTGACGTGTCCGCAGGTTTAAATGATTCATTGCAATACCAAATAGATAACATGAGCCTTAAGGATGGATGGCGTTCATATATGTCAAAAGCCGTAAGAAACAAATTTAATAAACCTACAATAACAACAGGAAACATCAGAAATCCAGAAATAGCTGAGAAGATCTTATCTGATGGAGACGCTGACTTAATTGGCATAGGACGTGGCCTTATAGCCGATCCTAATTGGGTAGAAAAGGTTAAAAATGGTGATGAAGATGTTATTAGAAAATGTATTTCATGTAATATAGGATGTGCAGGTTATAGAATAGGTTTAAATAGACCAATTAGATGCACAGTTAATCCAGACATTATAAATGAAGATTCCTATAAAAATAGAACGGTGAAAAAGCAGACAAATGTAGTGGTTATTGGTGGTGGAACTGCTGGACTTGAGGCAGCAGGTACAGCAGCAGAGCTTGGATGTACAACGTTTTTGTTTGAACAAAAGCCATATTTAGGCGGACTCGCAAGAGAAATTTCAAAATTACCAGATAAACAAAGAATTTCTTATTTTCCAGATTATCTCCTAAACAAGATTAAAAAATTTAGTAACTTTACAGCGTTTACAAATGTAAAACCAGATGTTAAAATGATAGAAAATTTAAACCCAGATATTATAGTGAATGCCACAGGATCTATTCCCTTACTTCCACCAATCAAAGGACTTCTAGAGCGTATTGATAAGGAAGGTGAGACCTTATATTCAATATTTGGATTGCTTGATAAAATAGAAGAATTTAAAAAGCTTGATCTTGTAGGGAAAAAGATAGCAGTTATTGGCGGTGGAGCTGTTGGTCTTGATGTTGTAGAATTCTTTGCAGAGAGAAAAGCAAAAGTATCCATAATTGAAATGATGCCAATGCTTGGACGTGATTTGGACGTGATTACTAAAGTTTCTATGATGTCTATAATAAAAGAATATAATGTAGATGTTAACACGAGCACAGCACTTGTAGAAGTAGCTTCAGACCACTTCAAGGTTAAAAAAGGTGAAAAAGAAGAAAATATAGATTTCGATTTTGGATTTGTATGCCTTGGTATGAAACCGGTAAATGAAGGGTTAAATGAATTACAAGAATATTTCTCGGAAAAGAATGTTGAAATAATTAATATTGGGGATAGTGCTAGAGCAAGAAAAATAATGGATGGTGTCCGCGAAGGCAGTGAACTAACTCTTATATTAGAAAAAATAGGGGCTATGTAAATATTACGTTAATATCTTTATAAAAAGGGTTATTTTTTTATAAAAGGATTATATAAAAGAATTTTTAGTATTACTAAAATAATTAAACGAAGGGAAGTAATTAAAATGGCAGAAAGAATTACAGGACATACAGAACTTATCGGATTAATGGCAACACCTATTAGGCACAGCTTATCACCAATAATGCACAATGAGACTTTCGCTAAACTTGGACTAGACTATGCTTATCTTGCATTTGAAGTAGGAGATGGACAATTAGAGGATGGAATTAAAGCAATTCGAGCACTTGGAATGCGTGGATCAAATATATCTATGCCAAACAAGCAAACAGTAATTAAGTATTTAGATAAATTATCACCGGCGGCTGAAATGGTGGGAGCCGTGAATACTATTGTCAATGATAACGGTATTCTAACTGGTCATATCACTGATGGAACTGGTTTTATGCTTGGACTAAAGCAAGCAGATGTTGATATTATCGGAAAGAAAATGACCCTATGTGGTGCAGGTGGTGCTGCAACGGCTGTTTGCATTCAGGCTGCTCTTGATGGTGTAAGTGAATTATCTATTTTTAATCGTAAAGATGCTTTCTATAAAAATGCTGAGAGAACAGTGGCTATTATAAATGAAAAAACAGATTGCAAAGCAACTTTATATGATATAGATGACAAAGAAAGCTTGCGCCGTGAAATTTTAGATAGTGTTATTTTCACTAATGCAACAGGTGTTGGTATGAAACCATTACAAGGTAAAAGTTTAATTACAGATACTACAATGTTACGCTCAGATTTAATAGTTGCAGATACTGTTTACGCACCACTCGAAACAGAATTACTTAAATTAGCTAGAGAACAGGGTTGTAAAACTGTCAATGGTATAGGTATGATGTTATGGCAAGGTGCAGCTGCATCCGAACTATGGACAGGGCAAGAAATGCCAGTAGATTATATTAGAGAATTGTTGTTCAAATAAGTTTTTAATATATTTGAAAGGATGGGTAATAATGAAGAAAGTAGTTAAAATTAAAGACGTAATAATTGGCGAAGGCCTACCTAAAATTTGTGTGCCAATGGTGGGAGAAACTATTCAAGAGCTCATAGACGAAGCTGAATTTTTAAAAGAACTTGATTTTGATGTTATAGAATGGCGTGTGGATTTTTTTAAAGATGTTACAAATATAGAAATGGTTAAAGAAGCATTAAAAGCAATTAAGGAAGTACTAACTAATAAACCTATTGTTTTTACTTTCCGTAGCGCTAAAGAGGGTGGACAAAAACAAGTTAGTACAGCATTTTATGTTGAACTAAATAAATCAATTGCAGAGTCAAAACTTGTTGAAGTTATAGATGTTGAGTTATTTAACGATGAAAAAGATGTGAAGAAATTAGTTAAAGTAGCTCATGAAAATGATGTAGCTGTTATTATATCTAATCATGATTTTCACAAGACCCCAGCAAAAGAAGAAATTATATCAAGGTTACGTAAGGCAGTTGAATTAGGTGGAGATCTTCCAAAAATTGCAGTTATGCCTACATGTGCAGCAGATGTAATAACACTTCTTGATGCAACGCGAATTATGAATGAAGAATATGCCAATGGTCCTATTATTACTATGTCCATGGCAGGTAAAGGTATTATTAGTAGATTATCAGGGGAATTATTTGGTTCTGCATTAACATTTGGTGCAGCTAAGAAGGTTTCAGCCCCAGGTCAAATTTCTGTAGTAGAATTACGTAAAGCTATAGAGTTACTTCATAATAATATTTAAAAAATTGGACGGAAATCAACTCTAAAATGTTCCCTATAGCGTAGACATAGAAAAGTCTAGCCTATAGGGCATTTTTGTGCCTAAAATTTAAAGTATGTTAATTTTGAAAAGATACTTCTTGACAAATACAACCAGCATGTTATAATATTTTAATATTAAAAAAATATAGGTACTAATTTAAACTTTTGTGAGGTATTATTATGAAAAACATCATTATGAAAGAAATCACTAAAAAAGTATATTTTTATTTTAGCTGGGGCTATCGTTATTTTAGCGTTGGTTACTTTTTGTGCAAAAAAATATATATGGTTTCTTTAAATAATGAGTTTAGTAATAAAACTATGATACCGGCTTATGCTGATTTATAGAAAGTAAACTAAGTCTGTACGCAAGGAGGACTCATTATAAGGGTTCTACTTTTTTTAAAGGAAGACCCATTATAAGGGGTCTTCCTTTTTTTATAATCATTTATAAAAAATAGTATGTTAAACACTTTATTTAAACTAAGGTTAAAATAATATTTAGGGGGAATTTTAAATGATAATCGTAATGAAATCAGATGCAAATGGAGAGCAAATTAGGGCCATTAAGAAAAAACTAGAGGAATTGGGTTGCATTGTTCATGTTTCCAAAGGAGAAAATCATTGTGTTTTAGGGATTGTTGGAGACACAAGCAGAATTAACGAAGGTCAAATTGAAGCAGAGGAATGTGTTGATATGGTTATGAGAGTTCAAGCTCCTTATAAAAGAGCTAATAGACTTTTTCATCCTGATGATTCAATAATAAAGGTAGACGAGCAAACAATAGGTGGGAAAAAACTAGCAATAATCGCAGGACCTTGCGCTGTAGAAAGTGAAGAGCAACTGATAACTATTGCAAAAGATGTAAAGCTAGCAGGAGCTAATTTTCTAAGAGGTGGGGCTTATAAACCTAGAACCTCCCCATATGCATTTCAAGGAATGGGGGAAGAAGGACTAAAATTATTATTAGAAGCAAAAAAAATAACAGGGCTTCCAATAGTAACTGAAGTTATGAGCGTTGAGCTAGTTGAGAAAATATCTCGTTATGCTGATGTATTGCAAATTGGTGCTAGAAACATGCAAAACTTTGATCTTTTAAAGGAAGTAGGAAGATGTAATAAGACAATACTTTTAAAAAGAGGTATGAGTGCTACCATTGAAGAACTTCTTATGTCTGCGGAGTATATAATGTCAGAAGGTAATGAAAACGTAGTTTTGTGTGAGCGAGGAATTAGAACATTTGAAACTTTTACAAGAAATACTTTAGATTTAAGTGCAATTCCTGTGCTTAAAAAACTTACTCATTTGCCAGTTATAGTAGACCCAAGTCATGCTGCTGGTAAATGGTGGTTAGTAGAGCCACTTGCAAAGGCTGCTATAGCGGTTGGGGCAGATGGTCTTGAAATTGAGGTTCATAACGATCCTACTAATGCATTGTGTGATGGACAGCAGTCCTTAAAACCAAAGAAATTTGTTGCTCTTGTAGATGAGCTAAGAGAAATTGCTAAAACACAAAATAGAATAGTTTAGGGGATGGTAAATTTGGATTGCAGTGACTTTAATATTACAATTGTAGGCTTAGGACTTATAGGTGGGTCCTTTGCTATGGCACTTAAAGAATTAAAACCTAAAAATCTTTGGGCTATTGATATTGATAAAGCTACTTTAGATTCAGCAGAAAAAATGAATATTATAGATATTGGATATACAAGTTCAGAAATACCACTAAGGAATTCTGATATTGTGATACTTGCACTTTATCCTTTAAAGACTATAGAATTTGTTAAAAGCAATATGAATTTATTTAAAAGTGATGCAGTTATTACAGATACTGCTGGAATTAAAAGTAATTTAGTAAAAGAAATCATGTCTATACTTCGTGAGGATTTAGATTTTATAGGTGGACATCCTATGGCTGGAAAAGAAGAGTCAGGGCTTAAGGCTGCAAGCAAAGATATGTTTGAAAATGCGAATTACATTTTAACACCTGTTAGTGGTAATAAAGATAAAAATATAAATTTAATAACAGAGATTGCTAGAGGCATGGGCTGTAATAGAGTAGTCCACCTTACACCTGAGGAACATGATGATATAATTGCGTATACAAGTCAGTTGCCACATATTATAGCTGCGTCGTTAATAGATTGTAATAGTTCAATTATGGGAATATCTCAGTTTATTGGAGGAAGTTTTAAGGACACCACTAGAGTTGCTACTATAAATTGTGAATTGTGGCCTGAATTACTTTTATATAATAAAGAAAATATAATTAGTAAAATAGAAGACTTTGAAAACAATATAAAAGAAATAAAAGATGCAATAATAAATCATGATGAAGCTTTTCTAAAGATAAAGTTTGACAATGCAACGAAGAAGAGAAAGGAGCTAGATTAAGGTGTACAGTATAGAAGTTAAAGCTTCTAACGGAACCTATCCAATATACATTAAGAATGGGTTACTAGGGGAAATTGGAGTAGAAATTAAGAAGATATATAAAGGACTTAAAATAGCTATAGTTACAGATTCGAACGTTGATGAATTTTATGGACGTAGGCTTATTAGTTCATTAAAGACGGTAGGATTTGAGACATTTAAAATAGTTGTAAAAGCTGGTGAAGAAAGTAAATCCTTTCAAACTCTTTTAGAGGTGTATGACCAACTTTTAGATTTCAAGATAAACAGAGGAGATATTATAATTGCATTAGGTGGTGGAGTTGTGGGAGATTTGGCTGGGTTTGCAGCCTCAACTTTTTTAAGGGGAATTTCTCTAATACAAATTCCAACATCGCTACTTGCACAGGTGGATAGTAGTGTGGGAGGCAAGGTTGCAGTAGATCTTCCTCGTGGAAAAAATCTTGTGGGAAGCTTTTATATGCCAAAAGCAGTTTTTATTGATCCATTGCTACTCGGAACACTTAAAGAGAGGTACTTAAATGATGGAATGGGTGAAGTTATAAAATATGGAGCTATTAAAGATAGTGAACTATTTTATAACTTAATGGAATATGAAAATAAAGAAGCACTTATGACGGAGATAGATAAAATTATTTATACATGTTGTAGCATTAAGGCTGATATTGTTGAAGTTGATGAGAAGGATACTGGGGATAGAATGTTATTAAACTATGGTCATACCATAGGTCACGCAATAGAGCAACTCTTTAACTATGCAAAGTACTCTCATGGAGAAGCAGTATCAATGGGAATGTATTCTATAGCGAAACTTGGAGAAGAACTAGGGAAAACTAAAATTGGAACATCTATTGCTATAAAGGACATTTTAATAAAGTATAATCTGCCCTGGACCTTGCCTGTAATAAGAAGTGAAGATATAATTGAAGCAATTAATCATGATAAAAAAAATATTGGTGACTCAATGAATTTAATATTAATAGAAGCCATTGGTAGTAGTTTTATTGAAAAGATTGATATAGCAAAGATAAAAGATTATCTTAAAAAAATTATTAAGTAAATTATTAAGTAGAGGTGTTGTATGATGAAATCAGTTGTAATATATCCTTTCCCTTTAAATGGAAAAGTGAAAATTCCACCGTCAAAATCTTTATCTCATAGAGCAGTTATAGCTGCAGGATTAAGTAAGGGAGAATGTTTAATTGATAATATAAGTATGTCCGATGATATAATAGCTACTTGCGAAATAATGGAGAAACTTGGAGTTAAGATAAAACAATTTCCTGGAAATCTCAAAATAACTGGAAAAGGTAAACTACAACTAACATGCGGTGGGGTTAATAGCAATTTCATTGCCCGTAATGAAATTGCTTGCAACGATCTACAATGTAATGAAAGCGGATCAACTCTACGTTTTTTAATTCCAATAGCAATGCTTACTGGAGAAAAAATAACTTTCAAAGGTAAGTCTAAACTAGTACAAAGAACGCTTAAACCCTATTATGAAATTTTTGATACGAAGAATATAAAGTACACGACTATCAATGGTAACCTTCCATTAACAGTAGACGGGAGCCTTAAACCTGGTTTTTTTGAACTTAGAGGAGACGTAAGTTCACAGTTTGTTACTGGTCTAATTTACGCATTGCCTCTATTAGATGGAGATTCAATAATTAAAATTACTACAGAAATGGAATCTATTGGGTACATAGATTTAACTTTAGATGTACTTAATAAATTTGGAGTGAATATAGAAAATAATAATTATAGAGAATTTAAGATAAAAGGTAATCAACATTATTTAAAAACAGATTACAGAGTTGAAGGCGATTTTTCACAAGCTGCATTTTACCTAGCTGCAGGTGTTTTAGGTGGAGAGGTTGAATGTCATGATTTAAACATGGAATCACTTCAAGGGGATAGGGTCATAGTGGATATAATTAAAAATATGGGTGGGAATATTACTATTCAAGATGGTAAATTAAAAGCTTCAAAATCAGATTTAAAAGGCACTATTATTGATGCATCGCAATGCCCTGACCTTGTACCAATAGTTGCAGTTCTTGCGGCTTTAAGTGAGGGTACAACAGAAATTATTAATGCTGGTAGAGTTAGGATTAAGGAATCGGATAGATTAAAAGCTATGGCAACAGAGCTAAACAAAATTGGAGCAGAGGTTATTGAAAGAGAAGATTCACTTATAATTCATGGTAAACCATGGCTTAAGGGCGGAGTTGTAAGCAGCTGGAATGATCATAGAATAGCTATGGCTATGTCAATTGCTTCAATTAGATGTAGTTCAGAGCTCATAATTGAGGATAGCGGCGCTGTTAAGAAATCTTACCCAGAGTTTTATGAAGATTTTAAGAGTCTAGGAGGGAAAGTTAATGAGCGGACAATGGGGTAAAAAAGTAAAGTATTCTATATTTGGAGAGTCTCATGGAAGAGGGATAGGAATAACTATTGATGGGTTGCCACCAGGAATAGAGCTTGATATGGATTTTATAAGTGGTGAAATGCAAAGACGTGCACCTGGACGCGATGAATTTTCAACTAAAAGATTCGAGGGAGACAAGGTTGAAATTTTAAGTGGATATTTTAATGGGTATACCACAGGAACACCTCTTTGTGGCATGATTTTTAACGAAAATCAAAATTCAAAAGATTATGATAAATTAAAAAATTTAGCAAGACCAGGCCATGCAGATTACACAGGAAAGATTAAATATGAAGGCTTTAACGACTATAGAGGTGGAGGTCATTTCTCAGGAAGGATTACAGCACCACTTGTTTTTGCAGGTGCTGTTGCAAAACAAATACTTTTCGATAAGGGTATTGTAATAGGAAGTCATATTTTGAGTATTGGAAATGTAACTGACAGTTATTTTGATGGAGTTAATTTAAAAGTACAGACACTCGCAGATGTTCTAAGAAAAGATTTCCCTGTGCTTGATGATTTAAAAGGGAAAGAAATGAAGAATATTATTCTAAAGGCTAAGGAGGAAACAGATTCAGTTGGGGGTATAATTGAAGTTGCTATATTAAATTTGCCTTGTGGACTAGGAGAACCATTCTTTGATTCTATAGAGAGTAATTTAGCTCAATTACTATTTTCCGTTCCAGCAGTAAAGGGCGTTGAATTTGGACTGGGATTTGAAATAACAAAAATCAGGGGAAGTCAGGCAAATGATGTACCTTATATGGATAACGGAAGAGTATTAACTAAGACTAATAATAATGGTGGAATTAATGGGGGCATAACTAATGGAATGCCAATAGTTTTTAGAGTTGCAATGAAACCAACACCCTCCATCGCAAAACTTCAAAATACCATTGATATGGCAACTGGTGAGAATTCAGAAGTATCAGTTAAAGGTAGACATGATCCTTGCATAGTCTTGAGAGCACTACCAGTAATTGAGGCCTGCGCTGCAATGAGTATTTTAGATTTTATTTAAGGATGTGTTTTAATGAGTAATTTAGAAGGATTTGACATAGATGATTTGAGAAATCAAATTGATGAAATTGACTCTAGCCTTGTTTCATTATTTGAAAATCGTATGGAAATAGTTGCAAAAGTAGCTAAATATAAAAAGGAAAATAATGTTAAAATTTTAAATAGTAAGCGAGAACAAGCAGTTATAAAGAAAAACATAGACCTAGTTAAAAATAAAGATCTATGTTTAGAGGTAGAAGAATTTTTCAAATCAATTATGGAAATAAGTAGGGGTTTTCAAAACAAAAATTTAAATAGCAAGAAAGCTTTGACAAACTTTAAAAATGTAACTGTTGGTTTTTACGGTGTTACAGGATCATTCAGCGAGCAAGCTTTAAATGAGTATTTTGGTCAAGGAGTAAACAAAAAAGCAATAAGTGAGTTTGAAGATATATTTTTGGAACTAAGCTATGGAAAAATAAATTATGGTGTTATTCCTATAGAAAATTCTTCAACAGGAGCAATATCTGAGGTTTATGACCTTCTTAATAAATATAATTTTTATATAACAGGAGAAAAATATCTCAAAATAAGTCAAAATCTAATGGGAGTGAGAGGTTCAACCTTAGATGATATTAAAGAGGTTTATTCTCACTCGCAAGGGCTAAAACAAAGTATGGAATTTTTAAAGGGATATAAACATTGGAAGTTAGTTCCATACCAAAGCACTGCGAAAAGCGCAGAATTAGTTAGAAATAAGCAGGACAAAACACTGGCTGCGATAGGTAGCACTAAGGCCGCAGAAATATATGATCTTGAAATACTTCAAAAGGATGTAAATTCAAATACAACAAACATGACCAGGTTTGTTATCATTGGCAAGGAGATGGAGTCGACGATTGAATGTAATAAAACTAGCTTAGTTTTATCTACTACCCATAAGGCAGGTTCACTATGTCATGTTTTAAAACATTTTGCAGATAATAATATAAATCTATTGAAAATTGAATCTAGGCCAATTAAGGATAAGCCATGGGAATATTTCTTTTATATAGATTTTGAGGGAAATATAAATGAAAATAAGATTATACCTACAATTGAGTTAATTAAAAAGAATAGTCATTATTTTAAGATACTGGGTAATTATAGACGTGATATTGTCGATATTGAATAAGTTTTATAAAAGGGGTGTGGGGATTTATGTCAGAGTTATATGGTTTAATTGGAGAAAAACTATCATATAGTGTTTCTCCGCAAATACATTCAATGATCTTTAACAAATTGAACATGAAAGGTTACTATCATTTATTTGAATTTAAAAGTAAAGATCTTAAATCAGCAATGGAGGGTTTTAAGGTTATAAAACCAAGAGGAATTAATGTAACCATTCCATATAAAATTAAGGTTATGGAATTTGTTGATGAGCTTAGTCTTGGAGCAAAAGAGATAGGATCTGTAAATACTCTAAAATTTGCAAGTGGCAAAACTATTGGTTACAATACGGATTACTTTGGCATAGGTATGCTTTTTGATAAAAATGCTATTAAAGTTAAAAATAAAAAAGCAGTAATACTTGGAAATGGGGGGGTAGCAGTCACTATGGTTCAGTATCTATTAGATAGTGGAATAGCTGAAATCACTGTAGCCACAAGGGATACTGCAAAGCTTAAAGAGATTAGAAAATTTGATGATTGTAAGTTGATTTCTTATGATGAAATTCAAGGGATTAAAGAGTCAGATATAGTGGTAAACTGTACGCCAATTGGGACTTATCCTAATTTGGATGGCTCACTAATAGGAAAAAAAATTATCGGTAAATTTGGTGCCGCTGTGGATATGATCTACAATCCTAAAAAAACTCTATTATTAAAGTATGCAGAGGAAGTGGGTTTAAAAGCAGTAAATGGTCTTTACATGCTAGTTGGGCAGGCAACATGCGCTCAGGAAATCTGGAACGATATTAAAATTCCAAAGAGCACAATTGATGAAATCTATGAAGAGTTAAATAAGGAGGTAGAGAATTAGATGATGAAAAGTATAGTTTTAATTGGAATGCCTGGTTGTGGTAAAAGTACAATTGGGGAAATGATTTCAGAAAAAATAAAGATGACTTTCATAGATGCAGATGTTTATATTATGGAGAGTACAAATCATACCATTGCTGAATTATTTGAGAATGGTGAGGATGGGTTTAGAGATATAGAATCTATTGCGGCTATGGAATTATCAAAAAAAAATCCTGCAGTCATTGCGACTGGTGGTGGAGTAATTAAGAGGTATGAAAATATCTTAAACCTTAAGAAAACTGGCATAATAATATATATAAACCGACCTATTGAAAATATAGTGGAAGATATAGATGTTGTAGCTCGTCCATTACTTGCAAAGGACCCATCTCAGCTTTACAAATTACTTGAGGAAAGATGTGATTTGTACAAAAAATATTGTGACCATGAGGTTATGAACATTAGTAGTATTGATGATGTGGTGAATGATATTATAGAAATACATACACAAACTAATAAATAAGTTGTATAGCTCGATGTTGAAGGTAAATCATAACCTCGATAGTTGTCTAACCTACAACAAAATAATATAACAAAGTAAAGCTATTGAATACTTAAGTACATATTCAATAGCTTTTTTAGTTTAATTTATAGCATTTTTTATTTCTAATGCAAAATCATAGACTTTTTTTAGTATTTCTTCTCTAGCTCCACCCTCAGCCACCAATTTTATTATTGCACTTCCAACAATAATTGCTTCGCAATAGGGCGCATATTTCTTTGCCATTTCAGCATTAGAAATTCCAAAACCCAGGCCTCTAGGCATCTCAGTGTAGCTTTTGATTAAATCCATATATTCTTTAATGTCTGTATTAAGATTTTGCCTTGTACCTGTTACACCATTTACTGAAACACAATACACAAAACCCTTTCCCAGATTAGTAATTGCTTTAATTCTACCATGCGATGTTGGGGCAACCATTGGTATTATGCATATGTCATATTTATCTGCGATTGCTATTACTTCAGCTCTCTCTTCCAAGGGGAGATCTGGAATTATTAATCCATCAATGCCAACTTCACTGCATTTCTTAAAAAAATTTATATCACCATATTTGAAAATTGAATTATAATAAAGTAGATATACTAGTGGGATTTGTGTTTTTTCTCTTATTTTGCAAACCTTGTCCATAATAGAATTTATTTTAATCCCATTAGATAAGGCTCTAGTAGAGGATGCTTGTATTACAGGACCATCAGCCATAGGATCAGAATAGGGAATACCTATTTCTACTATATCAGCTCCAGCTTTTTCAAGAGTTAAAACTAATTCTAAGGTGGTATCTAAATCGGGATCTCCTCCTGTTACAAAAGGTATAAATGCTTTTTCGTTTTTGGTTTTAAGATAATTAAACTTTTCAACTATTCTATTCATAGTTTTACCCCCATTATTTGTGCAATTGTATTGATATCCTTATCACCACGTCCTGAAAGGTTAACAATAATTATTTTATCTTTTGTGAGTGTTGGTGCGAGTTTCATAGCATAGCTAACGGCATGAGCACTTTCTATAGCAGGGATTATTCCTTCAACTCTTGTGAGTTCCATAAAGGCATCAACGGATTCGTCGTCTGTAGCACAGACATACTGTGCTCTATTAATGTCATGTAAATAAGCATGTTCAGGTCCTATTCCAGGGTAATCAAGACCTGCAGAGATAGAATATACAGGCATTATCTGACCATCTTCATCTTGAAGCACGTATGTCTTCATTCCATGAATTATGCCTATATCCCCCTTAGTTATAGTAGCTGCATGTTGCTCTGTATTTAACCCTTTTCCTGCTGCTTCAACTCCAATAAGCTTTACAGATTTATCTTCGATGAAAGGATAGAAAATCCCCATAGCGTTACTTCCACCACCAACGCATGCTATTATGTAATCTGGTAATCTATATTCTTTATCTAATATCTGTCTCCTAGCTTCATCTCCAATAACTCTTTGAAAGTCACGCACCATTGTTGGATATGGATGTAATCCTACGGTAGATCCTATAACATAAAAAGTATCATCCACGTTACTGACCCAATTTTTCATAGCTTCGTTAACGGCATCTTTTAAGGTTCCGGTGCCAGTAGTGACTGAGGTAACCTTAGCCCCTAGCATTTTCATTTTAAACACATTTAGAGATTGCCTTTTTATATCTTCCTCGCCCATAAATACTTCGCACTCAAGTCCAAACATTGCAGCTACGGTAGCCGTTGCAACTCCATGTTGACCTGCTCCGGTTTCTGCTATTATTCTTTTCTTTCCCATTCTTATTGCAAGGAGTATTTGCCCTAATGCATTATTAATCTTATGAGCCCCAGTATGGTTTAGATCTTCTCTTTTTAAGTATATTTTTGCTCCACCTAATTTTTTTGTAAGATGCTCAGCATAATACAGTGGAGTTTCCCTGCCTGCATAGTCCTTAAGATAATATTTAAATTTTGCTATAAACTCAGGGTCTTCCATTGCCTTTTCATATTCCTTCTCAAGTATTATAACTGCATTCATTACTGTCTCAGGTGCATATTGACCTCCAAATTTTCCAAATCTACCTTTCATTATAACTCCCTCACTTTCTTAATAAATTCTTTTATTAATGCATAGTCTTTAAATCCATCTCTTTCTACTCCGCTGGACACATCAACTCCGCATGGTTTTAACTTCATAATTGCTTGTTTTATATTTTTGCAGTTTAATCCACCAGCTAGCATAATAATATTGCCATCAACTTTTTTTTCTGCAAGGTTCCAATTAAAGCTATCACCGGAGCCTGCAACACTATTATCTAAAAGAAATTTTGAACATTTGTAATTTTTCATTTCAGAAATACTTTCAATATTATTAATTTTAAGTGCTTTCCAAATCTCATATCCCTTAAATTTATTTATATATTCCTGGCTTTCATGGCCATGAAACTGTAGAACCTGAAGTTTTAATTTTTCAGCAATGTCGAATACCACGGATGGATCTTCATCAACAAAAACTCCAACTTTTTTTATGTCGCACCTTAAATTATTTATTAAATGGTAGGCATAATATTTATCTACTTGTCGTTTGCTCTTAGCAAAAACAAAACCTGCGTATTCTGGGAGGAGCTCGTTAAGATACTTTATGTCCTCTAGTCGTCTTATTCCACAAATCTTTATTTTAGTCATGGCATGCCATAAGAAAAGAGGACACACTACCTGGGTCTCTCATAAAGGATTCTCCAATTAGTACTGCATTCACTTCTATTGATTTTAAATACTTAACATCACTTATAGAACTTATGCCACTCTCAGATACTATAATCTTGTCTTTTGGTATATACTTCATTAGGCTCTCAGTAGTATGAATATCGACATTAAAATTATTTAAATCTCTATTATTTATGCCAATTATTTTTGAACCACATTCCAGGGCAAGTTCTATTTCAACTCTATTATGCACCTCTACCAAACAATGAAGTCCTAAGGAAGTTGCAAGCTCGAAATAAGATTTAAGTTTATCCTTAAGAACAGAGGTTATTAACAAGATTGCATCAGAACCAAGGAAATGGGATTGATATATCTGATACTTATCTATAATGAAGTCTTTTCTTAAAATAGGTTTCGATGTTTTTTCTTTAACTAATCTTATATTTTTATCATCTCCTAAGAAATATTTTTTCTCAGTTAGAACCGAAATAGCGTCAACACCATATTTTTCATAGTTTAAAGCAGTTTTAATAGGATCAAAATTTGGATCAATAAGTCCTTTAGATGGTGAAGCTTTTTTTACTTCAGCAATTATTGATAGGCCATTTCCTGTAAGTGATTGTCTAAAATCTCTTATTACTCTAGTTTCAATATTAATAAAGTTTTCTAATGGTTTATCAATTTTTTCCACTGTAATTTGGTGCACCTTATTTTCAACTATTTCATCTAATATATTCATGATAATCTAAGCTCCTCAAGTTTTCGCAAAGCATAACCTGAATCAATTAAATTTTTGGCCATTAATACTCCATCTTTTAAAGCTTCACATTTTTTTCCTATATATAATGCTGCAGCTGTATTTATTACAACAATATCCCTTTGAGGCCCTTTTTGTCCTTTTAAAATATTGAGTATAATACCTGCATTATCTTTAGCATTACCTCCACTTATATTTTCAAGGAATGTTCTTTTAATGCCATAATCTTCTGGATATATTTTATAATCAAATACAATTCCATCTTTTAATTCACTAACATAGGTAAAACCCGTTGTTGTTATTTCATCTAATCCATCCTCACCGTGAACTACAAGGGCTCTCTCTGATCCAAGCCTTCCTAAAACCTGAGCAACTGGATTGGTTAAGTCTTTACTGAAAACTCCAAGTGACTGGCCACGTACAAAAGCTGGATTTGTTAATGGCCCTAAAATATTAAAAATAGTTCTAGTTCCTATTTCACGTCTTGGCATTGCAACATTCTTCATAGCTAAGTGATAGCTTTGAGCAAATAGAAAGGCCATACCTTTTTTCTCAATTAATTGCGCTGCATCTTTAGGGTCTACATTTATATTAATTCCAAGTTCAGTTAGGACATCTGCACTTCCACTTTGACTGGAAACTGCACGATTACCATGTTTTGCAACCTTGACTCCACCGGATGCTGCTATTATTGCGCAAATGCTAGATATATTAAAAGTTTTCCCACCATCTCCACCAGTTCCACATGTGTCAATAGCATAATCACTAATTAAATTTATACGTTGTGCATTATCTCTCATAGCTTTTGCACAACCTGTTATTTCTTCAATGGTCTCGCCCTTCATTCTTAAACCAACAAGGAAAGCTCCTATCTGAGACTGCGTGGCTTCTCCTATCATTATTCCATTCATAAAAGCATAAGCTTCATCCTCTGTTAAATCCTGATTCGCTATAATTTTACTAATCACCATCTTTAACATTACAGATTACCTCCACAAAGTTTTTTATTATCATTTTTCCTGTTTCAGTAAATATTGATTCAGGATGGAATTGAAGCCCATATGTTTGAAATTTTTTATGTTTAATTGCCATGATTATCCCATCTTTTGTAACAGCTGTAATCTCTAAGTCTTTTGGTAGTGTAGATTTTTCAACAATTAAAGAATGATACCTCATTACTTTTAAGTTATCCTCTAAATCCCTAAATAAACCTTTCCCATTATGATTAATAATAGAGGTTTTTCCATGTTTAATTTCTGGTGCACTTATAACTTTTCCACCATAAGCATAACCTATAGCTTGATGCCCTAGACATATACCCATAATTGGAAGCATGCCTTCAAAGGCTTTTATAACATTTATACTTAAACCAGCATTTTCAGGCCTACCAGGCCCAGGAGAAATAATAATGCCTTTCAATGGCAGGGTTTTTAATTCTTCAATTGTGAATTTATCATTTCGAACAACTTTCACGTTTTTATATAATTCACCTATATATTGATATAAATTATAAGTAAAGGAATCATAATTATCAATAATTAAAATCATTATAATACCTCCCGGAGTGCCATAGTTTTATTTAAGGTTTCTGTGTATTCCGTATCTGGCACTGAGTCATAAACTATTCCAGCACCACCTTGAACATAAGCAAAATTATCCTTAAATACTATTGTTCTTATGGCTATGCAAGTATCCATATCTCCACCATATGAAAAATTACCAATGGCTCCTGAATATATACCGCGTCTGACATTTTCTAGTTCATCAATTATTTCCATAGCTCTTACCTTTGGGGCACCGGAAACTGTTCCGACTGGTAAACAAGACTTAAGTGCATCAAAGCAATTTAATTCACTCTTAAGTGTGCCAGTCACTTTTGAACATATGTGCATTACATGAGAAAAGAATTCTACTTCCATAAATTTATCTAGCTTTACTGACCCAAATTCACATATTTTTCCTATGTCATTCCTACCTAAATCTACAAGCATTAAATGTTCTGCAAGTTCCTTCTCATCATTTAATAATTCTTCTTTTAACTTCTGGTCCTCCTTTGGGGTTCCACCTCGAGGTCTTGTGCCAGCAATAGGATTCGTCATTACTTGATTTCCCTTAACTTTAACTAAACTCTCAGGAGATGCCCCAGCAATTTCAAAGCCCTCAAAATCTATATAAAACATATAAGGTGATGGGTTGTTACGCCTGAGCCTTCGATATACCTCAAAAGGATCATTGCTATTTTCAATTTTCAACCTTTGAGATAAGACAACTTGAAAAATATCACCTGAAGTTATATAGTCCTTTCCTTTTGTGACCATTTTGCAAAAATCCTTCTTTGTATAATTAGATACTACTTTTGCATTTTGCGATGCTTCAATAAATTTATGAGTAATGTGCTCTTCATTAATTAATGATTTCATATTATCTAGTTTGTTTATCACAGTATTATAATCTTCATCTTCTTCTGGAAATACATTATAAATTAACATAATTGTGTTTTTAAAGTGATCAATACATATAAATTCTTTGTAAAAAAGCAAACAAGTCTCTGGGAGGTTTAATTCATCTGGATTATTATCTGGTAAGTTTTCATATTGCCTTATTATGTCGTAACCGATATAACCAATTGCGCCTCCGATAAAAGGTAGTTCTAAGTCTAATTTATCATAATTTTTAAGTAAGTGACCCTGCGCATAGTCTAATATTTTGCCTGTTTTTTCTTTAATTTCATTTTCTTTTGTTATAGTTACATTTTCACCTCGGCTGCTTAATACCATATAAGGATTACTTCCCATAAAGGAGTACCTTGATTCCTCTTTAGAAGATGAAGCACTTTCTAGTAAAAACTTATGTTTTCCCTTTAATTTGTAGTAAATATTTACTGGGGTAAGTTCATCGCCGTTGATTTTAATAAACATCGGAAAAATTACTTTCAAAGATTTTTTCTCATCGAATTCTTTTGCAGTTAAATTAACCATTTTATTACCACCTCTTTATTTTTTTGTACAACAAAAAACACTTCATCCGTATAATGGGACGAAGTGACCGCGGTGCCACCCATATTAGTTATTATGATACAAAAAAATAAAAACACCTCATCCTATTAAAGGACGAAATGTAAAATTTCGCTTTACCACCTAAATAACTATCTTTGTCAGGCACGGATTTCTCGATTGCCCTGTCCATGTAACGGTAGACACTCCGGTAAATGCTACTACTAGTTCGCATCACATCTCACAGACCCATTCAATAAGAGTTACAGTACCCAGCTTTCACTTTTCCAGGTTCGCTTAAACTAAACTCCCTTATCTACTCTTCCTGTTCATTGATATTGTTTAACACTATACATCGTAAATTAATATTTGTCAATATGTATTTTATTAATGAGAACTTATTGTAAATGAAAATTTTGATTAATTATTCTTGTAAATTAAATTAAAACAAAGTAAGATAAAGATATAATATTAATAGCTATTAAGGAAGTAACTATAACCTATATAATATATTAAAATTAATTCAAGCGGGGAGGAGATTAATTAATGTTTGAGATGAAGGAAAAATATAAAACTTATAATCAAAAGATTGATGCAGAACATGAAAGACTTTTTGAAATAGGAGAAAGGGCTTATCAATTACTTATAGATCCATATGATATTGATAAATACGATAAAATAGTAGGGGTAATAGAAGAATTAAAAGAGTATACTGTTTATCATTTTAAAGCTGAAGAAGAGTATATGGTAAGTATAAATTATAAAAGATTATTTACCCAAAAAATAGACCATGCATTTTTCATTAAAAAGATGGATGAAGTTGATTTAAGTAAAATTGATGAAAACCAAGATGAAGCCATAATGGGGATATTAACTTTTTTAAATGAGTGGTTGGTAAGTCATATATTAAAGAAGGATCTACTTATAATGGCAAAATAAGATACTACTCACATTGACAAATCTTAAAAAAAGGTGTATTTTATAATTATCGTTAGCACTCAAACACATAGAGTGCTAACAAAACCAAAAAATAAGAATAACGGTACGAAAGGGGAAATTTTAATTGGAAAAAAAGCAGTTTAAAACGGAGTCTAAGAGAATTTTAGATATGATGGTAAATTCAATATATACTCATAGAGATATTTTTTTAAGAGAACTTATCTCAAATGCAAGTGATGCTATTGATAAAATTTATTATAAGACATTAGCAGATGATTCATTAAATTTTGAGAAAAGTAATTACTACATTACAATAGCAACTGATAAAAAAACTAGAACAGTGAAAATTTCTGATACTGGAATTGGAATGACAGAGGAGGAGCTTAGTGATAACCTTGGAGTTATAGCTAAAAGTGGATCTTTGGATTTCAAAAAAGAAAATGAAATAAAAGATGGATATGATATAATTGGTCAATTTGGAGTAGGATTCTATTCAGCATTTATGGTAGCAGATAATATTACTGTTATAAGTAAAGTTTTTGGTAGTGATAAGGCTTATAAGTGGGAGTCTACTGGAGCAGAAGGATATACTATAGAACCTTGCGTAAAAGATTCTGTTGGTACAGAGATTTCACTTAAAATAAAAGAGAATACAGAAGATGATAATTTTGATAAATATCTTGATGAACACGGATTACAATCTATTATAAAGAAATACTCAGATTTTATTAGGTATCCAATTAAAATGGATATAAGTGAATCAAGACTTAAAGAAGGTAGTGAAACAGAATACGAGGATATAATAGTTGAAAAGACTGTAAACAGCATGGTTCCGATATGGAGAAAAAACAAAAGTGAACTTACTGATGAAGATTATAATAATTTCTATGCTGAAAAGCACTATGGCTTTGACAAACCAGCGAGGCATATTCATATAAGTGTTGATGGTACTATAAGTTACAATTCAATTTTGTATATACCAGAAAAAACACCTTATGATTTCTATACTAAGGAATATGAAAAAGGCTTAGAACTATATTCAAGTGGTGTATTAATTATGAACAAGTGTGCAGATTTATTACCTGACTATTTTAGTTTTGTAAAAGGAATAGTTGATTCAGAAGACTTATCACTTAATATATCTAGAGAAGTATTACAACATGATAGGCAACTTAAACTTATAGCTAAAAACATTAAAACTAAAATTAAAAATGAGTTAGATAATTTACTTAAAAATGAAAGACAAGAGTATGAAGAATTCTACAAATCATTTGGAAGACAACTAAAGTATGGTATTTATAGCGATTTTGGTAGTAATAAAGATACTTTGCAAGACTTATTGTTGTTTTATTCATCAAAGGAGAAAAAAAATGTTACTTTAGATGAATATGTTTCTAGAATGCCAGAAGATCAAAAATATATTTATTATGCTTCTGGAGAATCAAATGAAAGAATTGAAAAATTACCACAAATTGAGATGGTATCAGATAAAGGATTCGAAATTTTATATTTTACTGATGAAGTAGACGAATTTGCTATAAGAATGATAATGAAGTATAAAGAAAAGGAATTTAAATCCGTATCAAGTGGTGATTTAGGAATAGAAGTGGATGAAAAAGAAAATCCTTCTAGCACTGATGAAAAAGATAATAAAGAATTATTTGAACATATGAAAATTGCTTTAGCAGGTAAAGTTAAGGATGTTAGAGCATCTAAAAGACTTAAAAATTACCCAGTATGTTTATCAAATGATGGTGACCTTACAATAGAAATGGAAAAAACATTAAATTCTATGCCTAACAACGAAAATGTAAAAGCAGACAAGGTTTTAGAAATAAATATAAATAATGATATGTTTAAAGTACTTAAGGAGTCTTTTGAAAAAGATAAAGACAAATTAGATTTATATACTAATATATTATATAATCAAGCTCTACTCATTGAAGGATTACCAATTAATGATCCAGTAGAATTTACAAATAATATATGTAAAGTGATGAAATAACAAAAACGCATTAACAATAAAAATTTAAGAAATTTATGAGCTATAAATGAACACTAGTTCGTTTATAGCCCATTTTTGTTATTAAAGAATTACTTGTTAATACATCTACTTAAACGTTACTAAGGGGGAAATACTTATTATAAAACTTATTGCAACTGATATGGATGGAACTTTATTAAATGATAAAGGGAATATAGATGAAAAAATATTTGGTTTGATACATGATTTGAATGAGAAGGATATAAAATTCGCGGCGGCGAGTGGCAGATTTTATTCGCAACTGAGCTTAAATTTTAAAAAGGTAAATACGGATATGATATTCATTGCACATAATGGAGCTCTTATTAAGTATAATAACAAAGGAAAAACGCTATATTCAAATAATATTGCCAAAGAAGAAATAGAACACGTAATAAATTTAAATCCACAACTAGGAGAAGAAATGTTTTTAGCTGGAGAAAATGAAGCATTTATAGTAAATCCATCAAAAGTTATTTTTCATGAGCTCACCTGCGTTGATGTGCCTGTGGTAAAATTGAAATCTTTTAGTGAATTAAAAAGTCCAATATATAAGATTACTTATTATATGGCAGGTGGCGTAAGTTCCGCTATAATAAATCATTTGAAAGAAAAATTGGATGAGAAACTTGAATTTGTTGTATCTGGAGGTAAATTTATAGATATAATGAATAAAGGCATAAGTAAAGGAAGTGCTATAAAAATACTACAAGAAAAATTTAAAATAGATCAAAATAATACAATGGTTTTTGGTGATTATTATAATGATTTAACTATGTTTAAAGCAGCACATTATAGTTATGCAATGAGGAATGCCCCAGAAGAAGTGAAAAAACATGCTAATTTTATAACAGAAAGCAATAACGAAGATGGTGTTTATAATGTTATAGCTTCTATGTAGAAATATTTGATTTAGAATAAATAACCTTTCCCAAGGTATCTTACAAAAAAGTGCATACTTGTTCTATATTTTCTAATGGCGTATACTTTAAAATAGAAATGTATTTGATTTAAAATAGCTTAAAGGAGCGTGAAAATTTTAATGATTACTATAGTGGCAAAAAATTCAATAAAACAGGAAAAAGTAGAGGAATTCAAAATTTTAGCAGAAAGACTTATTAGTGAAAGCAGAAAAGAAAAAGGAAACATATCCTACAATTTATATCAAGATGCTAATAAGTCTAATATATTAGCATTTATAGAAGAGTGGGAAAATGACGATGCTGTTAAAATTCATAATGCCTCAGAACATTTTACTAGTATTGTTCCCAAATTTGCAGAGCTAAAAGAAGGTCAGTCAGTGATTAATATATATAAAAAGATATAACAAAATAATGAATTTGCTTATAGGTATAATAGTGGCAAATATAAAAGGAGGTTTTACAAATGAAAGTCGTAGCTTTCAACGGAAGTCCAAATAAACAGGGCAATACTTATCATGCATTAAAAATGGTTGCAAATGAGCTCGAAATAGAAGGAATAGAAACGGAAATTATTCATGTTGGAAACAAGTCCATAAGAGGATGTATTGCTTGTAATCAATGTGCAAAGAATAAAAATGAAAAATGTGTGCTACCTGGTGATGAGGTTAATGAGTGGATTCAAAAAATGAAAGAAGCAGATGGAATAATTTTAGGATCCCCTGTACATTACGCATCAATGGGAGGGACTATGAAATCATTTTTAGATAGAGCTTTCTATGTTGCAGGTAATAATGATTCAATGTTAAGACATAAGGTTGGCACAACTGTTGTTGCTGTAAGACGTGCTGGTGGGATTCCAACCTTCAATCAGTTAAACAACTATATTAATTATTCGGAAATGTTAATTCCAACCTCAAATTATTGGAATGTCATTAATGGCACAACACCTGGTGAAGTTTTACAAGATGAAGAGGGTGTACAAATTATGAGAGTGCTTGGGAAGAATATGGCATGGCTTATGAAACTTGTTGAAAACGGAAAAGAGAATATTAAAGCACCAGAAAGAGAAGAAAAAATATTTATGAATTTTATTCGTTAATATAATATTATATAAAAAAACTGTACAAGATTTATTACATCAAACAGAACTTTTAATGATACAAAGATTATAAATATTAAAAATATAGAATAGAAACTACCTTTCTAGGATAATATAATTCTAGAAAGGGGGAGTTTTTAATGCCCAATAAAGCTACAAAAATGAATATACAGCATGATTTAAATAAGAAACACAACAAGCCTGGAATTAAGGATGCAGAAGGTGAACCAGTTAATAATAAACCAATTAAAGAAGCGAAACATACATTTCGCTAAAAAAAGAGCCTTGAGCTCTTTTTTTATGATATAAAATTATTTATTAGGTTTATCTCCTCTAAATCCATAATTAGTTGAAATTGTTCTTCCAATACTATTAATTTTACCGGTTATGCATCCGCGACAATGAATTGGAGTATCTCCAGTACATATCTTTCCAGGATAAAGTGCGTAATATTTTCTATATTCACCTTCTGTGACATTTGGCATAACTACATTGGCACCACTTTGCAGAGCCATTAATCTTCCGTTTTTGGCTAAGGACTCCATAGCAGTTGTTGCAGGTATATTGATGTCTGGTAGGAGTAAACGAGTTATAGCCATTACCTTAAGTGCCATAGTGAGTTCTCGACCTTTGACATTTGCAAGTGGTGTGTCTTCATTTGGAATAAAAGGTCCTATGCCCAACATGTCAGCGTTTATTTCTTTGAAAAACAATATATCATCAGCATATGATTCTATTGTTTGGTTTGGAAGACCAACCATAACACCTGTTCCAACTTCAAACCCTAATTCTTTTAAATTTTTCAAGCAATTCAGTCTGGTTTCATGACTCATGCCTGGATCCAAATCTTCATATAGTTTTTTATCTGTTGTTTCAATTCTTAGAAGATATCTATCGGCGCCAGCATCTTTAAAAGCTTTGTATTCATCATAAGTTTTTTCACCTATACTTAAAGTCAGGGCTAAATCTAAAGCTTTAATACCCTTAATTATTTTGACTACTATATCCCTTGTATAATAATCATCTTCGCCACCTTGAAGTACTATAGTTTTATAGCCGATAGTTTTTGCTTTAGTGGCAAAGTCTAAAATTTGTTCCACAGTTAATCTATATTTAACTAAATTTTTGTTATCCCGCCTGAGACCACAATAAAGACAATTGTTTTTACAAATGTTAGTAAATTCAATAAGACCTCTAAGATGAACTTCATCGCTTACATATTTTTTGCGTACCTCATCAGCGGCGTTAAATAATTCTTGGTCTAAATAATTACAACTTAAAATAGAGATGATTTCATCTTTGGTTAACTTATGAGTTATTTTTGCATTATTTATAGCTTCTAATAGTTTAATCATTATTTGGCACCTCCCCATATTTATATTTTTAGTTACCTAGTTACAAAATACTTATAAATTATTTTGTAACTAACACATAGTGTTAAGACTATCATAATATTATAAAAAATATATGTAAACCTAAAATACAAAAATATTATTATTTATTATTAAATTTAGTGGAATACTAGTTAAATAATTGTTATTTATTTAAATTCAAAATCTATAAAAATTAAAAATTAAAAACTAATATTATTGACTCAGTAAAAGAAAAATGGTAGTATGAAAATAAATTGAAAGGTATGGGATGTAAGTTGAAAGAGTCAAAATAAAGGAGAGATTATTTATGAATAAAATTGAGATTTATACAAGTAATGCTTGTGGATTTTGTCATATGGCTAAGGAGTTTTTCGAAGAAAATAATATTGAATATATAGAGCATAATATTTCTGAAAATCTTGAAGCAAAAAAAGCACTCATAAAAAAAGGATATAGGTCGGTTCCAATAATAGATATAAATGGAGAAGAAATGGTTGGGTTTGATAAGGAAAAAGTAGTCGCTTTATTAGGTATATAAAATAATAGGATATAAATGAGGAAAAGAAGCTAATATGGCTTCTTTTTCTTTGAGGTAGTTATCTTAATTGCATCCTCTCTGTATGATTTGGGGACAAGTAATAATAATTATTATTACTTGTCCTCAGTTAGAGTTGAGGAACTTAGATTCTAAATATTATTAAATATTTTAAAAATATTGACATGAACAAATACAACTGATATAATATGAAAAGTAGTCACTTGTTGACGAACAAATAGATTAAACTGGTCTTTGAAAATTAAACAGAGAAATAGGTAAAGAAATGAAATAACATTTTATTTTAACCAGTTAATTACTTTAGAAAAAAGTAATATTTTAGTCGTAAGACTAAAAAGTATGTAATGAGCTTGCTAACCAACTTTACAGTTGGCGCAGATTAATTATTTCAACTAAAAAAGTGTAAACTTTTAAATTGAGAGTTTGATCCTGGCTCAGGACGAACGCTGGCGGCGTGCCTAACACATGCAAGTCGAGCGATGCGATCCTTCGGGATCAATTAGCGGCGGACGGGTGAGTAACACGT
>NZ_DATCQT010000163.1:0-17197 GCF_036569345.1 Clostridium sp. | reverse complement strand
ATATTATATAATATAATAAGTAATAAACATAATTTATATATTTTAGCTGCCCTATAATTAATATGAAAACTTCCTCTGCAAACGGGGGCTCACAGAGGAAGTTCAAATTAGTTTATACGATTATTTCATTTTAATTTTAACATTTATTTGATTTAACTTTATTAATTTAGTAAAACGACTTATACCTAATAAAATCAATAATATTACTCAGAATGTTTTGGTTAAAATAATAATACTGAAAGATTTAATTCTTTCTTATATTAATATAATAAAGTTAATCTATGGCATTCAAATGGCAAACATATTAATAATGTGTGAACAGAAATTGTTTTTAAGTTTAATATTTAATTTACACTTATTTATTTGCTTCTAATTTTAACAAATGCTACATAAAATTAACAGAGATTCGTCAATATTCATAGTATAATTAACATGTACAATTTAATATTATCCTATTAGTTATTCTAGTTAAATATAAGGAGGTTTTTATATGCTTAACGGTGCTAAGATTAGAGAAATAAGATTAAAAAAATCTTTAACGAGCAAAGATATATCAACTTTATCACGAAATTTAAATGTACAGGTATCCCAAACTTATTTAGAAGAACTAGAACGTGGGAGCAAACAAAATCCATCATTTAATATTATTGAAACTATTGCAACTATTTTATGTGTTAATATAGACGAACTTAGAACAAGTTAAATAAATGAAAAAAGCTAATTGACTGTATTTTGTTAACTAGCTTTTTTAGTTGTTTACATAATTATATTACCTTTTATTTCCAAGGAAATAATTTCAATATTTAATTTTGAAGCTTTAGTATTTGCTGTATAATAAATTAAGAATCTATTTCTCTACAATTCCACTCTTTAAAAAATTGATCCAAATATTCTTCCATAAATTCATGTCTTTGTATTGCCATAGATTTACCTGATTCAGTATTCATTAAATTCTTTAATAACAAGAGTTTTTCATAAAAGTGATTTACCGTTGTACCAACACTTTTCTTATATTGTTCAAAATCCTTATATTTTTGAGGTTTGATATTAGGATTGTGTAGTTCTCTTTCTTTAAACCCCCCATAAGCAAAAGCTCTTGCAATTCCTATAGCACCTAAAGCATCTAATCTGTCTGCATCTTGAACAACCTTTCCCTCCTTAGTTTTTTGATCTGCGTTTGTTGTGCCACCTTTAAACGACATAGTTTCTATTATCTTGGTTACGCTATTAATAGTATTACCATCTACCCCTAAGCTTTCTAACCACTCTCGAGAAACCTTAGGTCCAATGTCAATACTTTCATCAGTGAATTTCCAATCAGCAATATCATGTAATAATGCCGCTAAACCTACGATGTATAAATTGGCATTCTCTTTTTCACCTAAATAAATAGAAGTTTTGTAAACTCTCAAAGTATGCCACCAATCATGGCCTGTGACTTCTCCTCCTAGTTTGTTTTTTACATATACTTTTGTTTTAATTATAATTAATTCCTTTTCCATAAAATCTCCTCCTATATTTATTGTTTAAGTTACTACCAATTAAACATGATCGCAATTAATAGTAATATTATATTTGTTATGTTTATTAATGCAAAATTTTTCACTGATAAAACGAAGGTTTCATTTTTAATAGGTTTTTGACTAAACAAATTTATATTTTTATTCAAAGGTATTATAGTTAAAATTACAAATAAAGATATAACTGGTGAAACTTTTAATAAAACTAAAATGATAATATCTAGGTATGAAATGTAATATAAGGTTCTAAATAATTTAATTGCATTTTTCTTTCCTAGATAGTAAGGTAACGTATATCTATTATTTGTTATATCCTCTTTTAGATCACAAATATTATTAGCAAGCATAATATTTGCTATACCACTCATTGTAGGGATTGAAATTAAAATGATATAAAATACTTCCACTAGATTTATGCTGATGTTTAATAAATTATTATTAAATACCAAAGAAATTATATTTCTATCAAATATGTGTATGTAACAAGATAAAAACAAAATAATAAATCCCATAAATATTCCGGAAAATACTTCACCCAAGGGCATACGTGATATTGGAATAGGTCCATATGTGTAAAGTATGCCTGTCAAAAATGAAATAACTCCAATTAAAAGCACAAGTAAATTAGTGTTTAAAGTTAATAGAATTCCAAAAATAACGGCAATTAAAAGCAAAATAAAAATTATGCCTATAGCGGTGGATTCTTTGATGTCATATTTAACAATTCTATTTAAATGATTGTATCTATGCTCCTTTAAACTTTTTATGTAATCAATATAATTGTTTATTGCTGTAGTTGCCATGTCAAATGCTAATAATGAGATTCCCATGATAATAAAATTTTTCAAGTTAAAACTTTTGTATCTATAAAAAGAATAGAGTGTTCCTACTATAAAAGGTATCATACTGGCCAATTTTGTTTGAATTTCAATGAAGTTAAGTAAATTAGTTAAAGACAATTTTAAACCCTCCTACTGAATAATTCCTAATTAGAAGCAAGTAATGTAATTTTATTGTTGATTTAATTGTAGCATGTTTTTAAAATTCCTGAATTAGCTTAAAATAATTAATTTGAATTCATTTTAAGAAAATAAGATTTATATCTTGTTTGACTTTAAAAATAATTCATGATAATATCATTGTAAACATAAAACAAAAATATGGTTTACAATGATTCTAATATTATGTTATGTTTAATTAAACAATAACATTGCTTAACTTTAATTTTTAAGGGGGAAGTATTTTGAATTTATCTACACGAGATCTAATAATTACTGCTTTATTTACATCACTGACAGCCGTGGGCGCATTTATTGCTATTCCTATAGGCCCTGTTCCTATAACCCTTCAAAGTCTGTTTGTTGTTTTATCTGGTCTTATTTTAGGGGCTAAGTTAGGCGCTTTATCTCAAATCACATATATTATTTTAGGTTTAATTGGATTACCTGTTTTTTCTGGTGGAAATGGCGGATTAGGCGCAATAGCAAGACCTAGCTTTGGGTTTTTAATGGGTTACGTTGTTGCAGCTTATGTAATTGGCAAG
The DNA here is from genome assembly GCF_036569345.1 of Clostridium sp. GTDB lineage: Bacteria > Bacillota > Clostridia > Clostridiales > Clostridiaceae > Clostridium_AD. The sequence goes on along the minus strand of NZ_DATCQT010000163.1, from coordinate 14,134 downwards.
CTTACTGAAAAAAACAAGTCTCTGTCAAAAATAGTATATTCTGTTATACTCGGAAGTATTGTAATTTATATAATTGGAGTACCTTACTTTTATTTCATTTTTACAAGTTATTTAGGGAAAAGTATAAATTTCTATGGTGCTCTTAAATATGCTTGCTTACCATTTATTCCTGGTGATATTATAAAAGCAGTTATAGCAATATCTTTAGCTAAACAATTAATTCCTAGGTTATCAAAGTATTCAAATAAAAATTAATAAATATCAGTTTTTAGTATTTTAGGAAATAACTATAGTTATTTCCTTTTTAATACTTACATAATATTATATTACTATTCCCAGGTTGTCCATATTTCTGGAACATACCCAACGGTAGCCTCTTTTCCATTTCGTACAATAGGAGTCTTAAAAAGTTGTGGATTATTTAATAAAATATCTTCTTTAGTCTCTTCTCCTCTAATTTGGTCTAGATTTAATTTTTTATAATCCTTTGATTTTGTGTTGATTAAATTATTTAATCCTACAGAATTTTTTACGCTTTTTAGTTCCCCTTTACTTAGACCTTTAATATTTAAATCTATGAATTGATATTTTATATTTCTTTCTTTAAAATATCTTTCAGTTTTTTTGGTATCAAAACACTTTCTGGTTCCAAAAAATTGAATATTCATTTGTGTTAGATCTCCTTAAAATATATTTGTTTATTCTTTATGCTACCATTAATTAAAGCATTGGTCACTATTAATTAGAAATTTATAATATTATTATTCCTAATATTACTGTAGCAACTATTCCACATGTCACAGGAATAATATTCTTCCTAGCAACATCAAAAGGCTCAACCTTACAAATTCCTGCTGCAGCAACCACACTCCAAGGAATTATAGTTCCTCCACCTATCCATATGGTGATGATTTGACCAAATGCTGCAACCTTTTCTTTGTCTATATTAATAGCAGTTGAAAAGGTATTAGCTAGGGTACCAACAAGAGGAAGCCCCGCAAAACCTGAGCCACTAAGCCCAAGAAGAGTGCTGACTGCTGTTTGTATACCTATAACAGAGTATTTAGATAGAGGCACCTTGCTTGCTGCATACATTCCTATGTCACTTAAAATACCACTAGCACCCTTTCCTAATATAGCAGTTGCTGTAGCTTCACTTCCTAAAAAAAAGAAAGCACCTATAACTATAATTGGTGCAAAAATGTTTATGCCAAAAGTGAAACCATTTTTAATATATTTAGTAACCGACCCTAATGATGTTTTAAAATCAGAATAAATTATAGATGAAATTATTGTTATTATTGCAGCGCTCCCACCTATCAAAGCTGTAGATTCTGAGCCTATGAATTGTAATTTTTTTATAATTATAATATCGATTATAAATACTAAAGGAGTGATTATTGCCATTATTGTTGTTCCTATTGACTGTTTTTTTATAGATTTTTTACTTTTATTTAATGATTCACAAGTCTTGATTTCCACTATGCCCTCATCCTTTTTCATAAGTATAAATGCTATAGTTATAGTAACTATACTCATTACGCCCCAAAATGGTAGGCATTGTTTAATAATTCCTAATGCATTAGGTAAATTTGCAGTCTTAGCAGTTATTGATGGAGCGGCTTGAAGAACAAAATCACTTGATAAAGCTACCCCATTGCCAAATATACATAAAACTACTGCAGACCATACAGGTGATAATCCCGATTGTATTGCAGCAGGCACCATTAAAGCACCTATAAAAACAACTGCCGGTGTTGGCCAAATAAACCATGAAGTCAAAGTCACAGTAGAACCTAGAACGAAAAAAGACATTGTTTTATTTATCATTAATTTTTTCATAGGTCTTATAATTAGTTCATCTGCACCCATATCATTTAATGCACTTGACATTGCATTGACTAATGCAATAACAACAACTATTTCAATAAATTCTTTTCCAGATATAACTACTGCCATAAATATAATTTGTACAGCCTTAATTATATCTCCTGTAAAAATATAACCTATTATTCCAATGCCTAATATACAAGGAAGCATTACATCTTTTTTAAATGCAATTATTATTATAATTATAAGAATGATGATAATATACGCATAATGAATTAGACCTAAATTTACCATGTATTTTTATTCCTCCTATGTATGATACTGTACATACTGATATTTAATATATTAAATAAATTAATTAACTGTTTTAAAAATTGGTACCTTCTAAATAGTTACATTTTAAAATCCATTGCATTGAGTATATGCAATATTCAAAGAAAATAATCAATTTTCATTGTTAGCGAATGAGATAAAAATATGTAATTTATAACTGAGAAACATTTTGGACATGACTTTAACTATAATTTATGATAAACTTTGACTAACAAAAAATATTCAACTAAATGATATTTTTAAAACAGGAGGTTAACAGTTAATAACTGTTATTTACTTGCAAATATAAGTAAGGAGGCAAAGATGTTAAAAATTTGGGGTAAATTAATTAAAGATAATAGAATTGTTATGGATGAGGTGTCAATGTCAGAAATAGAAGATAGTTACCAAGAAAATTTAAAAAAGTGTATATCTGAATTATGTTACAAATTTGATACATCCACACCGTACTGGCTGAAGTCAAATATCAGTGAATATAATAGAAGACATAAAACCAGCTTTGACGAAAATAATTTTATCGATGAAATTCATTTTGATAAATTTATCATAGAAGAATTAAAACCAAACGAAAAATAATGCACTCCCATATTGCTGCCATTGAAATTTTTAAGTTGTAATTTTACATAAAAACAAGAATTCCATTAGTTTTGAACTATATTAAATTTAGAATAAAAAAGCAGCAGAACTTATAATTCTACTGCTGCTTTTTTATTTTCATCTTCATCATAAAAATCTAGATACGAATAATTAACTCCGTTTTTTTGCCATCCTAAAATAGAATCCATATTAATATTTTGAGCAGATCTAAAAATAGATTTATCAACACCAATAAAGGTTTTCTTTAGCTCTTTAATTAAATCTTTAATTTCATTGCGTTTATTACCTATCTTTTTGGCTGCGACCATGCAAGCACAATTAAGTGGCCAGATACCACTACTTTGAGTGAAACTTTCAATATATTCTTCTTCTATATAATAAAGAGGACGAATTAATTCCATCTTCTCAAAATTTTTTGATTTTAGTTTTGGAAGCATAGTTTTAAAGTTCCCTGAGTAAAGTACATTTAACATAGTGGTTTCAATTATATCATTAAAATGGTGACCAAGGGCGAGTTTATTACAACCTAATTCTTTTGCCTTTGCATATAATGCTCCTCTGCGCATTTTGGCACACATGTAACAAGGATAATCCTTTGCTATGTTATCAATTATATCAAAAACCCTTGATTCAAATATTTTAACTGGAATATTTAAATATTTACAATTATCAAGTAATAGTTCTTTTATATTTTTATGATATCCAGGATCCATGGCAATATACTCTAGATCAAAAGTAACATTACCATGATGTTGTAGCTCTTGAAATAATTTAGCCAATATTATGCTATCCTTGCCTCCTGAGATAGCTACAGCAATTTTATCACCTGATTCAACTAAATTGTAATCCTTTATAGCTTTAACAAATTTTGTCCAAATAGGTTTTCTATAACCTGTTATAAGACTACGTTCTATTTCCTCTAATGGTTTTCGCTCATTTAACGGAACTAAGATTTCACAACCTTCTCCTGCAATACTACTCATAATATCACCCCTCTTATACATTAGGATATTATAACATATTTAAGAGGCCTTTGTCTTTGCAAAGTAATATATGCAAATATATAATTCTATTTAAAGGGAAAATTTATGTCACTCGTAAAAATAGAATCATTAAAATCAGTAAATTCTTCAAAACATTCTTCTGTAGTACCAAAGGTTTCTTTTAAATTAGTAAGATCTATTTCATCTTCACCTATTATCTTTAACTCCATAAGAGTTGTGACACCAAAGCTAACAACATTTTCAAGGATCTTTGGAGTAGTTGTAAATTTTGTAGTAGTTATAATATTAAGTTGAAGTTCTTCTAATTCAAGGTCTTTTGGAATATTTAAAAAAACATCTATAGGTTTTTCAAAAAAACCATTAATGATGTTATGATTACAATTTTCTAAATAGTTAATTGTATAGTTAACCCTTACAATAAATTTAATATTTGACAACCCAGATATTGTAGATAAACGACTCCTAAGTTCTGAGTTTTGCACAATTAAGCCTGATTCAAATTTTATTTTTTGAAAAATATAAATAAAATCTTTATATTTGCTTAAGTTAATATTGATAAAAGGAAAATTAAGTTTTTCATTATAGGTCGAAAATATTTTTTTAGCTATTATAGTTATTTTCTGATTATCTTGTTGTAAATCATTTATTTCAACTGGTGGAACGTATGTATAAGGTAAAATCAGTGAAATAATATCATAAGGCTGACTATTAAGTGTGTTCATCAGAATTGAACCAATTAAAGAATTTGATTTTAAATCTATTATATCAATTCCACCATAACCTTCGTTGTTCCTATTAGTAACCAAGAGTTTAGTCTTATCCTCAGTTATAAAAAGATTTGTAGGTTCAGGTTTTGAGGTAAGAATAAAACTATAGCATTCATAATTAGGAATATCTATTAAGTCAATTCTGTTTAACCCTAAATTTGATGCGTAAATGGTATTCTCTTTTAAAACCATTCCAGCTATTAAAGATCCTTTAGGTAAAATTAATTTGGTAAATTCTTTTGATATAATATCTATATTTAATATACTATCCAGCATTGAAATATAAACTTTTTTATCATCTTCAGATATTAAAATATAAGTCGGGTTAATTCCTAAATTTGTAAATATATCTATAAGCTTATAATTATCTGTCCTATAAATTCGTAATTCCATCAGTAATGTATCTAATACATAAAGCTTAGACCCTTCTTTATTAAGTCTTAAATCAATAATCGCCGAGAGCCCTTTAATGTGTCCTACTAATTTCGCAAAGTTCATATCATAGATATTGACCTCAAAGGTATTGGAAACATATATTCTATTATTTATTGTATCAATTTGGAAATTACCATTATTAGGAATAGAGTTTTCTAATATTTCACCACTGGTACAATTAACAAATGAAATAGTATTACTCATCTCACAGGCAACACAAATAGTATTATTATCTTTTATTGCTAATTTAAATGGCCTTTTCCCCACAATTATTTCTTTTAATACAGTATTGCAAAGACCGTCAATTATAGTCAATATGCCAGTTTTAATATTTGAAACAAAATAAAAACTATTTCGAATAATTGCATCTATTTTAATCACGCCCTTTATACTTCTTAATAGAAAATATGCGCTGATGATGTAAAATATGCTTAAACATAATAAAGGATTTGGAAATTCCAAATCCTAAAAAACATATCTATTATTTTAGACCTTTTCGTAATTATCATATCTCCCTTTTTTGACAATTAGGTATATACCTTTTGGTTTTATATTTATTTTTCTGATTTCGTCTCTAACAATATTCATATAAACTTCTTTAAATTTAATGGATTGACTGCAACCATAGGATATAATTATAGGAGTTGATACTAATTCAATATTACAAGATTTATTTAGAAGTCTTTGGTACAAAAGCGTTGCAGCATTATGACCTGGATAAACAACTAAATATTCATTTTCTTCTGCTTTCATTATTTAACACATCTCCCTTATGGATAAATAGTTTAAAAATTAATTTCATAATAAATAGAATATTAGACTACTCCATAATATGAAAAGATGCGGTTAATGTGTTTGTTATTTGTTAGCTCTCTTTCTTAAAATTCTATCTACAATTCCTATGTTTTTTTCGCGATGTAAATCTTCTTTCAACTCCTCCTTTTCACTAGTTAACTCCTGTAATCTAGTTTTCAATTCAGTTACAACATTATCTTTGGACATTTTCTGTTTTTTCAAACCTTCATATTCACTTGTAAGTTGTAATGATTTATTTTTTAAGTCATCTATTACTTCATCTTTGGATACTTTTTCTATCTCCATTACTTCTAATTTTTTTATAGAAGTTTGTTGTATTTCAGCTATTATATTTAATTTTTCTTCAGCTTTTCTTTTTGCATTAGTAAGCTTATAAAAATTATCATCCGATTCCTCTAAAATTCTTAGTTTTTGCTGATATTTTATTTGTAAATCTATTAGTTTTCTTTCTAAATCTTTATTTATTTTTTGTAAAACCAAAAGTTCCTCCTGTATTTTAACTTTACTTGCTTGAACATCAGACTCTAATTTAAGTGCTGTCTCTACTTTAATTAGTTCAGGTAATTCACTTCTATTGTCATTATTTTTAACATTAGGTAATAATAAATTTATTTCAGGAGGGTTAGTTGCTAGTATATATTTACAATTTATGTTATTATATTTATTACTTAACGCTAAAAATTTATATTTTGAAATCTCATTGTTTAATTCGGTATAACATAAAAATGGTTCACTCCATTGATTTTTATAGGATGAAGCGAATACATTTTTGCCTTCAGCCCATATAGCGCAAAGGACTCCACTAACTTCAACTAATAAAAAATTAGTTGGCGTATCAATGCACTCATGAATTTTATAGCTTTTCATTTTTCCATCATGTTCAATTAATACATGTTCTAAAAAATGCAAAGAGCCTTCCTTAGACAAATTCATTATATTTATTTTATCTAACAGCAATAATGAGCAAAAGTTAATGCTATTACCAATAACTCCATACAATCTTCTTGGAACACTCCATTTATTAATTTTATATTCTGTAATATTTATTACTACTTCATTATTTATATGTTTAACAAATATTAAAGATAAATCACCATTTTCTAAATTTTGCACTTCATAATGGCAAAAAACCTCTTTTAAAAATGGAATTATAACAATTGTATTAAATAAACTTTCATCCTTATTTAAGCAGAAATGCATTAAAGAACATTTATTTTTATTTATATTATTTTTGCCAATGAAAAATATATGAATTATTTTGCCAATGTTAGTTACATTTAATTCAGTCATTTCATAGTTTTCATTTTCAAAACTATAAACGGTCTTTCCAAACCATTTATTTTCTTCCCAAATGCAATATTTAAGAGCGCTGCTTTTAACACTATATATTATATAAATTTTGTTATCTTTATCAAGATTAACCTTGAAATCCAAAACTTCTTTATCAATTTTGTTTTCTTTAGTCCATTTATTATCATCGTACATAATGCTGTACATTAAATCCCGATTATCATTTACATAGAATCTCCATATATGACCATCACCATCATAAAATAAACATGGACTACATATTATCATATTACTCATCTCCTTATACAAATTATATTTTATTATAAAGTAATATATGTCTTAATAGTTAATATTAGAGCCTTATATTAAAATACTTGCGGTATATATTATTCTATAATATTGAGCCAACAATTAAAAACTATTTGTATTTATAATCAAGTATAACAAACATAACCATAGGTACATACATACTATACAAGGAACATGAATTATAAGTGTAATACTTGATATACAAGGAGGATATTTATGGCTATTACTCGTGAAGAGTTTATTCCAAGACCTGGTATTGTAAATAAAGAAGGACAACTTCCTGATCCAGATGAGTTAGTTTGCGTTGAAATTCCAAAAGTTTTTGATGAATGTCTAATTAAAAGATGTATAGTTTATAATTGTGGACCGGATACAGCATTTACAGATAAAGAGTTAAGAGGTGGCCCCATTAAAAACCCGAAAACATTTTTAAGGTGCAGTGATTTTAAGTTAACCCTTATTTCAGTAGAGAAAATCCCACTAAAGAATAATTCTAGTTATAAGAAAATAATAGTTTGCTTTCAACTTTCATTTTATGCATATTTTTTAAACTGTAATGGAGAGAATGTAAGCGAGTACTTTGAAATTAATCGTACAGAAATTATACCAAAGCTATATTGCCCAGATTCAATAGCACAAATATCTTCTACACTTGTGCCTACTGGCATATCTAGTGATTTTGATTCTGAAATTATAAAACTTGAAATGGTAACAGAATGTTTGGATGGAATCTTTTCCAAAGATGATGAATGTAATGATTTTTTAGATATAACTTTAGGATATCATCTTATTGTAAAATGTGAACTAATTGTTCAATTATTAATTCCTGCCTATGGTTATTGCCCAGTACCTAAGCAATGCGAAGAGGAACCTGAAGAAGATCCTTGTGAAAAATTCAACAGGGAACCAGTTCCAAAATTCTTCCCAGATCAAAAGCTTAAACCCTTATTTGATTTTGAATGTGACAACTAGGAACAAGTAATTTAATTGCTTATGATGTAGCTACTAAAACAATATTTATAAAAAGAAAATACTTTCGAAAATAATAGTACAAACCTACTGTTATTACTCCTAGTGTTATTATTTAGGTAAAAAGGCTCCATAAAAAGAGCCTCTTTATAATATTAGAGTCCATATCTAAAGTATTTGCATAGAATAAGATTAGATAATTTTAAATTAGAAACTGTCAATTAATGTTTAGAAACTATTTATATAAATTAACAAATATAACAATCACAACTTATAGGTAACTGCATACTATAAAATAGAGAACACGAATTTGAAGTGTATCACTTAACATAAAAGGAGGATAATTTATGGCTATTACGCGTGATGAATTTATTGCAAGACCTGGCATTATTAACAAACAAGGGCACCTTCCTGATCCATCAGAATTGGTATGCGTTGAAATTCCAAAAGTTTTTGACCAGTGCCTAATTAAAAGATGTTTAGTTTATGCATGCGGACCGGATACGGTAGATACAGATAAAGAGTTAAGAAGTGACCCTCTTGATGACCCAAGGGTATTTACAGGATGTAGGGACTTTCAACTAAGGCTTATTTCTGTAGAGAAAATTCCACTAAAGAAAAACCCCAGTTTTAAGAAAGTAATAGTTAGCTTTGTAATTTCATTTTATGCAGATTTTATAAATTGCAATGGAGAGACAAAATCTGAGTTCTATGAAATCAATCGTACAGAAGTTATACCCAAGTTATATTGTCCAGATTCAATAGCACAAATATCTGCTACCACAGTGCCTACTGGCATATCCAGTGATCTTGATTCTGAAATTATAAAACTTGAATTAGTAGCAGAATGTTTAGATGGGGTTTTTAGCAAGGATGATTGTAATGATACTGTTTTAGATATAACTTTAGGATTCCATCTTATTGTAAAATGTGAATTAATTGTTCAACTTTTAATTCCCGCATATGGTTATTGCCCTGTTCCTTGCCAATGCGAAGATCATATTGAAGAAGATCCTTGTGAAAAATTTGAGCGGGCACCAGTTCCAAAGTTCTTTCCTGATCAAAATCTTAGACCCTTATTTGATGACGAATGTGAAGATGAAGATTAAATAAATTTTAGAAAAATAATTAATAACTAGAACATTTATAGGTCCAATTCATATATTGTAATATAAGAATTCCAAATTACCTGGCTCAAATATAAGTTCTTTGGAATTCTTTTTACTCAACTATTATGAATTAAAATTTAGGAGGAATCAATATATGAATTCAATGTCAAAAGGTTATTCTGAAAAAGATTGTGGCTGTAAAAAAGAAAAAGAAAAAGAAGCTGAAGTTTTATTAAAATGTAAGACTGGAACCCCAATAACAGTGACATTAGGGGATGATGCTACTACCAATACAGTTAGCACTCTTACTTTAAAGACATCGCATTTTAATGATCCATGCATTAAGCTTGAATTTGCAAGTAATATAGTTGCTGCACCAGAGGATGGTAAGGATTTAACCCTTAATTTCCAAGTGTTTAAGAAATGTAAAGGTGAAACAGATGCAAGCAAAATTGGACCTGTATGGACATTTGCTAGAGCTGGACAATTGAAGAATACTACTGATACATTTACTTTCATAGTTTGTGATTGTGATTGTGATTGTGATTGTGATAAAGATGATTGCTGCACCTATTCTGTAGTTGTAACTACTCCTGCTGGAGGCAAGGGAGTTGCTAATATTAATAATCCAATACTTTCAGCTATAGTAGTGGAAAAAAACAACCGTTGCCAATAGTACTATAATATATAAAAAAGGTCCTATAAAAAGGACCTTTTTTCATGTATATCTTTTAATGCTTTAATAAGTTTTTCAATATCCTCTAAATTATTAAAATACCCTGGACTTATTCTAACTGTTCCTCGACCACTTGTACCAATTATTTGATGTATTAGTGGTGCACAGTGAAATCCTGTTCTTACTGCTATTCCTCTTTTATTTAGGAGGGTTCCGACCTCAGACACATCTACATTATCTATATTTAAAGAAACAACTGCTGCTCTATCTTTATAATCACAACCTCCATAAATTTTAATATAAGATAATTTACACAGTTCTTTTAATAAATATTCCACTAACATAATTTCATGTTTTCTTATATTATCTATTCCAACTTTTTGAATAAACTTTATACCCTCGCATAGTCCTGCTATTCCAGGTGTATTTAGGGTTCCACTTTCAAATTTATCAGGTATAAAATCGGGTTGCCTCATAGACATGGATTCACTTCCGGTTCCACCCTGAATAAATGAATCAATATATATCCCTTCTCTTATATACAAACCGCCTGTTCCCTGAGGTCCATACAGCCCTTTATGACCAGGGAAAGCTAATAAGTCAATATTGTCACATTCTACATCTATCGGGATCACTCCTGCACTCTGAGATGCATCAACCATGAAGAGTATTCCGGCTTCTTTCGCAATCTCTCCTATAGCTCTTATATCTTGAACCGTTCCTAATACATTTGAAGTATGGTTTATTATTATTGCTTTGGTATTTCTACGTATCTTCTTTTTTAGATTATTAAGGTTCAAGTATCCATTTTCATCAACACCAAGAAGAGTAAATGTTATTTCTCTTTCACTTAGATAATTTAATGGCCTAAGAACTGAGTTATGTTCAATAACTGTACTAATAACATGGTCTCCTGGCTTTAATATTCCTTTTATACCAATATTAAGTGATTCAGTAGCATTACATGTAAAAATAATATTTAATAAATTAGGAATGTTGAAAAATTCACTTAACTCTTGTCTGGTCTCCATAATTTTAGATGAAGCCTTAACTGCCATATCATGAGAACCTCTGCCTGGATTCGCAGCATAATTTTCCATGCATATTAATACTTCAGAATATACTTCAGGTGGCTTTGGAAAACTTGTTGCAGCATTATCAAGATAGATCATAAAATCCTCCATTTGTAATTTATTATTCATACAATATAAATATTTTGAAATGCAGAAAATTATGCTTAATAAATTATTAATCTTTTTTTATATTAACACAATTTTCGATTTGTAATGTTAAATTTGATATGGTAATGGTCAAAATAATAACAAAAAAATGAGCCCTCAAAATCGGAGCTCATTTTTCTATATATTAGTAAATTTACTATTATCTTATAAAGACTATTTTAAATATATGTTTCTATCGGTCAAATAAGCCACCAGTTTTTTTAGTGCTTCTTGCAGCTTTTTTTTGTTTTCCTATTACTTTTTCAGGTCTTGAAATTCCACCTTGTTCTGAACTTTTCTTTTTCTTTTCTTCAATAATTTTTTTCATCATTTCAATATTATTACTTGACATAAAGTTTTCCTCCTTTTGTATCAAATTAAGAATGTTAAATACTATAGAATTTATGTTTGAATTTATATTTTATAAATTTATATTTTCTACACTCAAACTCAACTTGTTGTTTTCTCTACTAATCAGTTTATCTTAATTCTTTTAGGATTTCAACTTAATATTGAAAGATAATAATATTTTTTTATTAATATGTATATTTAACCAACAAAATATTGTGTATCTTAATCTAATTAACTATTAATTGGTTAAATTACCCAACTTAATTAGTATATTTCTATATCCTTGTTTTATAATTACGTTATCGTATAAATCTTCGAAGGCTACTAAATCAATTTCAAAGTTTAATGCTTTTATATAATTTATCCCATAAAGTTTTATAATAAACATCTCATAATCCTCTTTTATTAAAGTATAATGCCTTTCATCGTAATGATAACCTTTTGTATCATTATTCAATTTTTCTATTATTCCATATAATTGATATATATAACTCATTTCTTTTAAACTAAAGACTTTTGATAAAGCTACAATGGATTCAGCGTAATTAACGTTCATTGGTATAGGATAAATACTAATATTATTTTTCTCTTCAAATTCTTTTAGCATTCTTATGCTTTGAAATAAAGTGGTACATATATCTAATCGAATTATAGTTGCATACTCACTAAGCTTTAAAGCCTTATTTCCCTCCCGATACTCCCTATTAGCTGTTTCGATTTTACATTGCGTTTCAATTGCCATACCAGTAGAGTTTTTATTTATAAACCAGCTAAAAACACCGCCTAAGATGGCACCAATTATAATAGATGTAGAGGATATTATTGGGTTCAAAAGATTAGCAGGTATGAATGATAATGAGTCTAACATCCCAATTTCTCCTTTCTAGAATATTCTTTTATACTATATAGTTTCCATACAGAACTATTTTATTCTTTAAACCTTGCATAATTTTACCTTATACTAATGATCTTTTAAATTATATTTTTTTATATAGGAATTAAGTAATTAAAATATATTTTGACAAGACAATGGTAATTAGAGTATTGTGGGTATATAAACTTATATTAAAAAATATGAAAGTAATAATAAGTTTTAAGTAATTTTTTAAAAGGAGACTACAAAATCATGAATACGCAAAGTGATAACAGAGGACAAATAAGAAATAATATACCTATAGGTATTACTGTAGACGTTGTATTAAAAAAAGACCAAAGAACAACTAAACTAACAAGAGGTGTAGTAAAAAGGTTGTTAACCAACTCGGCAGTACATCCAAGGGGTATAAAAGTAATGCTTGAAGATGGTCAGGTAGGCAGAGTTCAAGCTATTATATCAAAATAAAAATTCGTTATTGTCAGTTAAAAGCCAATTTACTTTTACACTAAGTTTTCGATGGTAAATTGACTTTTATATTTTAATTCAAATTGGGCTTGTATTTTAAACTAAAATGATGTATACTTATAAAGTTACCTAGTAAAAATTAATTATTTACAAAGCTATAAGAAATTTGCTGATATTTTGCAAAGATCGGGTCATTAAACTACTTATCAAAAGAAAAGACATGAATTTTAAAATTTCAATTCTTAAGTTCTTACCCTTTTCATTCTAAAATTTCTTAATGAATCCCTTATTAAAATTTTGTCGAATAACCTACTGATAACACTATAACAATTAATAGCTGTTTTATTTTCCCACTGTAGACTATCTAGGAGGTGTTTAAATGAGAAAAGATGAATTATTTGTAATTACAGAAGATGTAATCAATGAATGTCTAGAATGTTTGGACTAATAACAAAAAAGCAAATCTATCACTAATACAGTTCTGGTGAAGGTTTCTTTTTTTTCTATAAATTTAATTGTAAAATATTAACTTTAATGTTTATATTAGAGATTATATATGGATCCTCAACATATAATTTATTATTCTAAATAAATATTGTAACAAATAGAGGAAATCTGTTTTAAATAGAGAATATGTCATTAGTAGAGATTATTTACTTGAAAAGGAGTGTTTATAATGTTAACGATTTCTTTTATTAGTGGTGAGACGGAACTATTTGATTTAAAACAATCTGAAAGTGATCTGTTTAAAAGTTGGTTTTATAATTTTGAAAACTCCAGGCCTCACGAAATTAATGTAATGGGTAAAAAATATTTGTTTAACAAAAAAGCCATAGCATACATTGAGATAGAGCCTTAGGTTCTGAGATATACTAAATAAATGAATAATTCTTGACATGAATTAAAATGAAATAGAAAAACCTGCATTCTCTTAAGAATGCAGGTTTTTTCAGACTGTTGACAAACATAAAATGTAAAACACTCTAATAAATTGGAGTGTTTTTTTTGTAGGCAAAAAGGATTTTGGACCATCAATGTCGAATATATAGAGTATACAAACTTTGTAACTCGGAGGTCTTAATTATG
>NZ_DATCQT010000162.1:0-42671 GCF_036569345.1 Clostridium sp. | reverse complement strand
TCTTGGTTCTGCTACTGTAGCAGGTATGACAGCAGCAGGTATTGCAGGACCACTTATAGGAATTACTGGTGTAAGTCCAGAGCTTATGGTTATTGCAACAGGAGCAGGAAGCTTAATATTCTCACATGTTAACGATGCAGGTTTCTGGATATTTAAAGAGTATTTTAACATTACAATAGGTAAAACACTAAAAACATGGACAGTAATGGTTACGATTATTTCATTCATAGGACTAGCTGGTGTACTAATTCTAAATACGTTTATAGCATAATTGAATAATTGGTGTATATAGTTGAAATAAACTGTATACACCAATTATTTTTCATGAGGTATATGATATAATTAAAACTATTAAATTTAAAATAAAGTAATAATTGAAGATATAAAAGGAGAAGGTACAAATGCTTAAATATAAATGGTGTGTATGTGATATGGATGGAACATTGTTAAATTCAGATGATGTCATATCAAAGGAAAATGAAACAGCCTTAAAAAAACTTCAACAAAGTGGATTAGAAGTAATTATTGCTTCAGGAAGAGTTGATCTAATGTTAAAGCCTTTTATAAAACAGTTAGATTTAAAAGGATATGTTATATCTTGTAATGGTGGCTTAATTAGAGATATAGAAACAGGAGAAATACTTTATTCAAAGGTGATGGATAAAGTCAGCGTAAAAGAAATAATAACTTATTGTTTTGAGTATAATATAGATTTTCTAATATATACTACTGATGTTGTTTTGTCTAATAAAAATAACCCTAGGGCCGTTAAATTTGAAAATCTTAATGAAGTGCTACCAAAGAATTTACAAGTACCTATTAAGTATGTAGATAATAAAATAATAGAAAATATTAATGACATAAATGCTTTGAAAATTTTATTAGTATGTAGTGATCAAAAACATGTAAAATCTTTAGAAGAACATTTTTTAAGTTCTGATAAGCTTACAGCATTGAGTTCCATGAGTGGACTTCTGGATATAATGGCTTTAGATATATCTAAAGGTAATGCACTAAAAATATTATCAGAGAAGTTAGAGGTAGACCTAAATCAGGTTATTGCTTTTGGGGATAATTATAATGATATAGATATGCTTCAATGTGTTGGCATGCCCATAGCAATGGGAAATTCCGTAGAGGAACTTAAACTACATGCAAAGCATATAACTAGGTCAAATGATGAGTCTGGCATAGCATATGCAATAAATAATTTAATATAGGTTGTAGTTGAAGTACCCTATAAAGTAGAAATAAAACTACTTTATAGGGTACTTTGTTTTTTCATTACTATTTAAATAACGTCTATCCTCAACATGTCACTAGTACCCCTTTGGATAAACAATATTATAATGATCCATCGATGGATTAGGTGTGTTGGTTGTGGATATTGGGAAGACCATTTCAATTTTAAACCCGGGTCCTTCCTCGCACCCTATAATTTCTTGACCCTTGTATTTTATATCGGACGTAGGAGTTCCCAAAACTTTTTTAACTTTGGAGAGGGTTATGTTTATAAATTGACTACTAGAAAGTGATCTAACTTCAAATATTTGTCCCGACTTATTAAAGCCAAATACCACATTATATTTAGAAAAGGTAGCATAGGTGCCTTTAGATGCTATAATGTCAGTTTGATTAGGTTGCCCCAAGGATTGCTCGACGGCTTTAATAGTTGTTGTTTTCACTGGGAAGGAAGAGTTAATGACCTTGCCCTGCTTAGCTAATTGTATAATTTTTAGCAGTAGTGCTGTAGATTTATCGATAGCACTAGTTGCCTTCAAAGGTTTGTTTTTAAAAATCTGTTCTACTTCTTCATATCCCAATGGGTATGCAAAATTGTAACGTGCAGGAAGAGCAAAAACATAGTTGCTATTTCGTCCAAGCTCACTTGGTCCGATAGGTGCAGCACTAACAGACAATTTTTCCTGCTGAATTAACTCCCATTGAGGAATAGTGAATACCATAATGGGTATATCTTGTCGTGGTTTTATAGAAGACCATTTAGGGTGTCTGATAGAATACATCAGACCGGTCTCAATAATATTACCGGATTTTATATCTAAGCCCTTCCATTTGCCAGTGATAATTGAATAATCTTTCCAACTCTTGGGTAATGAAAAATTAAAACCATATTCGGTATTTTTGTACACAATTAAGTTGGCAACAACAGGTGATGATGAGGTAGAATTACTTGTGCCATTGCTCTGTTGACTGGTATTAGTGTTGCTGGTTTGATTCTTACCAGTGTCCGCTTTGGTGAGTGGAGTGTTCTTTGAACACCCTACGACAAGTGTCAAGGCAAGAACGGCTATAGTACATTTTATGATTGATTTTTTAAATGAAAATATCATAATAATCCTCCCTGCAAATATATCATAACTATAGATTACATTCTAAGGGCATGTCTTGTCAATTTCAAATAATTTAAGTACCGTGAAATAAAGGGTTTTGTTTTATTTTATAGAATAAAGATTGTTATCAATTATTTTAAAAGGAAGAAGAAGTAAAATAAAATAGTAAATATAATATCTATTATAGAGAAAGCGCAAGGAGGTATTTATTAAATGAAAATAGCAAATGGAGTTGAAATGCTTGAGATATCGTCTAGTATTATGGGAAATTCAAGTGTCATTAATCCAACCTTGATTTGGGATAAAGATATAGTAATTCTAGTAGATGCTGGATTCCCTGGACAATTACCTCAAATACGTGAGGCAATTGAGAAAGCAGGCGTAGTTTTTGATAAACTAAACATGGTGATTCTTACTCATCATGATATTGATCATATTGGAAGTTTATCAGCTATTCTAAAAGAAATTTCTGATAATGTTATTGTACTTGCCCATGAAGAAGAAAAACCATATATAACTGGCGAGAAAGTTCCACTTAAGGTAGCGAAGCTTGAAGCTAATCTGGTTTCATTGCCTGAGAAAATGAAAGTAATGTATGAAAAAATTAAAGTTGCTTTTCAAAACTGTAAAGTTAACGTAGATAAAACGCTAATTGATGATGAACTCCCATATTGTGGAGGAATCAAGGTCATTTTTACTCCAGGGCATACTCTTGGACATATATGCTTATATCATAGGCAGAGTAAAACGCTCATAGCTGGAGATATTTTGCACGTTGAGGGTGGGAAGCTTATAAAAGCAGATCCTTCTACTAATTTTGATACAGACATTAGTATAAAATCTTTAAAAAAATTAACAGAATATGATATAGAAACAGTAATTTGTTATCATGGTGGTCTATATAACGAAAATGCTAACCAAAGAATTGTAGAATTATCAAAAGAAAGATAATAAAATAATGAACTTTTTATATTATCTTTCGTTAAATCAATGTAATATAAATTAATTTAATCTTTAGAAGTATATTGCATATAATAAATATAAGAGATTTTTATTTAGGGAGGTAAATAAAATGATAATAGTTACCACTGAAAACATTACTGGATACAATGTAAAAGAAGTAAAAGGTCAAGTTTTTGGATTAGTCGTAAGAAGCAGGGGTCTTGGCGGTACCTTGATGGCTAGCTTAAGAAGTTTAGTCGGTGGAGAAATCCACGAATATACATCTATGCTTGAAGATGCTCGTAAACAAGCAATCGACCGTTTGGTCGTAAATGCAGCTGCTATGGGTGCCAATGCAATTGTAATGATGAGATTTGATTCGAGTGAAATTGGACAAACCATGAGTGAAGTATTAGCCTATGGTACTGCTGTAGTAATTGATAAGGATTAAAGACTATGGGGAAATTTGTTAGTTTCTATATTCTTGTCCAGATTTGCTTAGTTATTTTCGCTATAATAGCCTTTGTAATTTGGGATAAGAGGTATAGAAAGAATCATGGATTGGATGTTCCGGAAGGATTTGAGAAAACCCAGGAGATAACTATAGACCCAAGTGATGGAAGAAGGCTCAGGGTTTATTACAATAGTAAAACTGGCGAAAGATTTTATCACGAAGAAAAAAATAATATCCCAATGCTAGCGAAATTGGAACAGCTTGCACCCACTCAAATTCAAATTAGCTACGACAGAGATGTAGATGTTATGAAAGGAATGAAACCGACTAATTACTGGATCAAGGATACAATGAATGTTATCCCTCAAGGTATCGCTACGCTTGGTAGAAATGATAGCGTGAATGCTGGAAATTCACTTACAGGTAGCAAGGTTAGAATAGATTCCAAAAATGGCTCAGCAAAAACATTTATATTAACTTTCAATCGAGCAATTCCTAGTGGAGCAGAGTATATGCTAATAATTTGTTATGTAACAGTTAAAGGAGCTCCTCCTTACAGTGGTGATAATGGAAAGGCTACTTTTATTGGTAAATAATGAATATTAAAGACAAAAAACAGAATCAAAAGCTGATTCTGTTTTTTATATTTTAAAGTTATAATTACTCCAAAAAGTTCGCGTACAAATACTTTTTCCTTAAATACAATGTTTGATACAGGTCTACTAAATTTATAACTAAAGTAGCATAAAATTAAATATTAAGTTATTCTATGGAAACAAGCGATAATACGAGGTTAGAGTGTCTAGTCTATTGGGTAAGGGGCATACTTATTATTAAATAAGTTGTATTCAGGTAAATTATCGGTATAATTTTACATAGGAAAGCTGATCACGTAAGCGAAACAAACTTCACTTACGTGATCTACAGCGTGGTCACGACTATAGCGTGGTCACGAAAATTTAGATAACAGTTGAAAGGAGTGATACCATGAGAAACATAATAGAAGTTAAGGATTTTGTAAAGAAATATGATAAATTTACAGCAGTGGACAATGTTTCATTTGAAGTAGAAGAAGGTAGTATTTTTGCATTCTTAGGCCCAAATGGAGCAGGTAAAAGCACAACTATAAATACATTGTGTACAATATTTGATAAGACCTCAGGAACCCTGACCATTGACGGAAAAGACGTTTCGAAAGAAAAGGATGCAGTTAGAAGTGTTATTGGGGTTGTTTTTCAGGAACCGACATTAGATAATAAAATGACTGTTCTAGAAAATTTAATTATGCATTGCCATTTTTATAGTATTCCCAAAAGTGAATCAGGCGAGCGTATCCAATTTGTTTTAAATTTAGTGGATTTACTGGATTGGAAAAAATCAATGGTAAGCAGTCTGTCCGGTGGGATGAAACGGCGTGTGGAAATAGCCAGAGCATTGCTGCACTACCCAAAAGTATTGTTCTTAGATGAGCCAACCACAGGTCTTGACCCTCAAACAAGGGCTCACATGTGGGAATATATTGTAAAGCTACAAAAGGAGAAGAATATTACCATTTTTCTAACAACACATTATATGGAAGAGGCCGAGATTTGCAGTAAAGTTGCAATTATGGATGCCGGTAAAATTGTTGCAATAGACACTCCTTATCATTTGAAACAGCAATATACAAAGGATAAAGCAAATATTACAACCCTAGATGAGCAAGGTCTGGAGGTACTGCTAGACGCGGCAGGGTTTAAATACATGAAAAAAACAGGTTATTACTCAGTTGAAGTTAATGATTTAGCAAAACTTATGGAGATAATAAGTGAGCATAAAGCAGAGATAACAGATTTGGAAATTAAAAAAGGCACATTGAATGATGTATTTTTAGAAATTACGGGAAAAGATATAAGAAAGTGAGGGATTTATGGATATTATAGTAGCTTTATGGTTTAGAAACATTAAAATTTTTGCTAGGAATCGTGTTCAGCTTATTTTTACGATTATCATGCCATTCTTTTTTTTATTTGTATTTAGTTCAGTATTTAAAAATCAAAATATTGAAAATCCAGTAAACTATATGTTGGCAGGTATTGTGATAACCACCGTCTTCCAAACTGCCCTTACCGTTGCCACAAGTACAATTGAAGATATTGTTTCGGGGTTTATGAAGGAAGTTCTTGTAAGCCCAGTTAAACGAATCCAGATTGCTGCAGGTCAGCTATTATCAGCAGCAACAATAGCAACTTTGCAGGGTATTATTATTTTATTCATTGGTTATTTTATAGGACTTAAGTTTACATCATGGATAACACCATTTGAGGTAATCGCTGTTATGATTGTGGTTGGACTTGTATTTTCCGGGCTTGGATTGTTTATAGCAACTCTGGTTAAGAATTCACAAACATTTCAAGTTGTAATAACGGCAATTACAATGCCCCTTACATTTCTTTGTGGCGCATATATACCGCTTTCAATGTTACCAAAAGTATTGCAATATATTGCTTATCTTAATCCCATGACATATACAACAGCGTTTTTTAGAACCATCATACTGGAAAAGACGTCTTTAACAACGAATCAATTGATTACAGAACAGCTTGCTTTTAAAATAGGAAGTTTTATAATTACGCCGGTTATAAGCATGGTGATTGTAATCATATTTGGGATTATATTTTTATTATTATCAACTTATGTTTTCTCAAGGGTGGATTTTTCAAGAATTAATCGATCAAAAAGTAAAGAAGCTGATATATTTAGTTAGAAATAATAGAGCAAGGTTAGAGTTGCAAAATGATAAATATTGTGAGCATATAAAATATTAATAAAAAATTAAATAGTATAAGAAAAAGCTGTGAAGGGTTACTTCACAGTTTTTATTATTAAAGTAAAGGGGGACTTCGCTTTAATCATTAATCAATCTATAATAATATAATAACATAGAATTGTGTAGATATAATGAAGAAGGTATGTAATATCCGTCAACATTAAAATAATATCCTTATTACGAAATTACAATAACTCAAATTTGTATTTTAAATTTACCGAGAAAGTATCATTTGATACCTTTAAAAATATCTATAGCATAATTATAATTGATAAAAGCTTTATTATAATCCTTTTTATTAAAAGAAAGCTCACCCAGTTTACTATATGCCATAGCTTTAACCTTTAATAAATTAAACTTATTTGTTATTTCAATAATTTCTTCAATATCTTCATCTTTATTTATTTCTTTAAGTTTTTTCAAACAATATAATTCTGCATCCTCACATGGAGAACGTAATAAAAAGTTACTATCTATTTTTAATTCAATATTAAGTATTTTCGCCTTTTGTTCAAATTTATTATATATTTTTATAGCGACATTATTACTTATTTCTCTTTTACCTATCTCGATCATACTAATGAGTCCTCTAGTGAGATTTTCATCAACTAAGTCCTCTTGTTTCATTTTTAAATATTTTCTTAAATTTTTTAGCTTTTCCCCATTGGTTAAAAATTTCATTTTTGACTCCTATCAATGTTAAATATGTCTTTACATACATGTAACATTTTTAACAATATTATGTTGCATTGTTTTTTTAAAAGATGTAACATAAGATTATAAATGATAAGTAGCAATCTTATGATGCATATATATGCATTCTCAACTAAAACTCTCACACAAGAGGACAACCAACATCACTTATAAAACCTACCTAAAGATTAGCGTTTCCACTCTAAACTAACGTTATACATTAATACAAATATTTATATGATTTAATTCTAATTAAGTTTTTTACGTTTAATGTAATTTTACCATAATACAGTTAAAAAATACAATTTAATAGGAGGATTAAATAAATTTATGAAAATACTTAAATTTAAAATGATACTTACTGAGATGCGATTCAAATTTTTATTACTAATGCCATTACTGTTAGCTATGGTGGCAATACCAACAACAAGTGTAGTAGCCCAACCGCGAGTTAAAGTTGGAACAACCTACAATTTTGCAGTTTTAGCTGGAACGACAATTACTAATACCGGAACTACCTCAATTGATGGAAGCGTAGGTCTGTTTCCAGGTACTGCGTTCACGGGGCAAGAGAGTGCAACAGTAAACGGTGATAAGCAATTAGCTAAGGCAGCAGCACTTAAGGCTAAAAATGACCTTATAACTGCATATGACGATGCCGATGAAAGAGTAAATGTAACTCGCATTCCTACTGAGCTTGGTGGTACTACACTTACTCCTGGCACTTACGATTCAGCTTCAGGCACTTTCGAAATAACCGGCAATTTAACGCTGGACGCACAAGGCGATCCCAATGCCGTTTTTATATTTAAGACCGCCTCAACGCTTGTAACGGCATCTGGTAGTAGTGTTACCCCAATTCATAGTTCACAGACGTGTCAAGCTTTTTGGAAGGTTGGAAGCTCAGCAACACTCGGAACAAACTCTTCTATAGTGGGACATATTGTAGCACTTACATCAATTACAGCGAATACCGGTGCGAAGGTTCGAGGACAGTTGCTGGCACGGAATGGTGCGGTTACTCTAGACACCAATACAATAACAAAATAGATAGCAACATAATAATGGGTTATGCATATGCAATCCACTTAGATGCTCTAGCAACTTGTGGAGTATAGATGATGGTCTGATTGTCTAGTCTACGACTTAAAGGAGTGAATTAAAATTTTAAAATATAATCTTAAAAAAGGGATATCTGCGATAGTTATATTATTTTTTTTAACAAATATTAGTCCCTTTGTAACTATTGTGAAGGCTTCTACTCTAGAAGCTTTAACTTCTACAACTTCTAATTCTACTATAATAGATGCTGGAAAATATAACTTGGATGTAACGGGGGTATCAGATACCTCAGTACAATTTCAAAAAATGGTGGATTCTCTGCCTAGTGGCAGTACACTAATACTACCAAAAGGTATATATAAATTTTCGAGTAGCGTTATATTAAAAGACGGCATAAAATTAATTGCCTATAATAATAATGTAAAAATTAAAGGCATAGGTTATAACACCTTATTTTGGACTGGTAATGATAACACCTTCCAAGGGATAGAGTTTCAAAATTGCGCAACAGCAATAAACGTATTATATAAAAAAGGACTTAACGTTATAAGTTGCGGTTTCATAAATAATATTACTTATGCAGCAATTAATCTTTATGGAGCGAGTAATTGCTATGTTAAATATTCATATTTTTACGATTTACACAAATTTGGGGTTTTAATTGATAAAGATAGTTCTAATATTACAATAGACTATAATAATTTTGAAAATGCTAAAGTTTTTGATGGCAATAACAACACACAAATAGGTGGTCATATTTACTGCATGAATGGAACAAAAATCTCTGTTATAAACAATATTTTAAAAAACAGCGGTGGGCAAGGTGTAATCTTCGGTTATAATTCAACAACGGGCAAAGGTACGACTAATTCAGTAGTAAGCAATAATAAATGTGAAGGCAATGGCCGGGAAGGCATTATAATCTATGGTGGCAGCAATAAGCTTAGCAGTGGGAATTCTATTATTAATAACACAAGTAAAAATAATAGACTAGATCAAATAGAAGTTAGGCAGTCCGATAATAATATTGTTAAGAATAACATTGTGGATGAATCAATAAAAAATTATAGAAATTTGGCAGCAATATGTTTATTTGATACGACGGGCACAACTGTCACAAGTAATAAGGTATTGTCCGCGCAAAGTAATGGTATTGCTATAATTGCAGGTACTTCAAATTGCGATATATCATCTAATAATATTACTGATACAAATAGACAAAATGATATTAATAAACCCGAGAGTGGTAATGGAATATTACTTGACTGGTCTGGAGTAGCTGATCCTATATAACAATTACCAATAATACAATTAGCTCAAATAATGGAATTATAGCTAAAAGTGGTATTTATTCAACTTCGAATACCAATCATTATAACAAAATAGATAGTAAAATAATAACAGGTTATAAATATGCAGTCCACTTATATGCTCTAGCTACTTGTGAAAAAGAATAAAATACATTTTTGTTAGATTAAATTAAGTGAACATCATTAAAAATTTAAGAATTGATACAAAGTAAAAATACTGCACTAAGGGTGAGCCCAGTGCAGTATTATTCTTGTTAGTTATTATTTTAAAAAAGGAATGGTATTTAAATTATAGACTATTTTGAGAATTTTATTCACTGTAGCGAAACCTATTCCAATTAATTTATATTTTCAATCTTTTAATTGCCCACTCAGCCATTTCTCTTACCTTTTCATTGCTGTCATTACATGAATCATAAATATATTTTTTATATTGTCCTTTGTATTCATTTACCATTGAGTTGATGGCATTGGTTTTAAATTTCCAAACATCTAGTTTCTTTATATACCAAAACTTAGGTTGCATTTCCTGTTCTAAAAAGTCATAGTCCATTTCAAGAATTTTTTCTAGAGATATTTGCTTACTCAATTCATTTAAAGCTGGAAATTCTTCTGTTGCATTCCAGCAATTTTTATTCATTGGGCAAATATCCTGACACGCATCACACCCGAAAACCCAACTTCCCATTTGTGTATTATATTTTTCATGAGGTAAATCTCTCCCTTCGAAGGTTGTAAGGCAAGAGATACATGATGAGTAATTCATAGTGAAAGGCTCTGATAAAGAAGATGTTGGGCATGATTTAATGCACAAATCACAGTTTTTAGGACACTCTTTTAGCGTTGGAATTTCTATGGATTCCAACTCCTTGTCAATTAGCCATGCTTCCCAATGTACCCATGAACCTGATTCAGTATAAAAGAAATTATTTTTTCGAACTATTCCAAGTCCAGCTTTTAATGCTGCCCAACGCAATGCAGTGATACCAAATTTCCGCTCAGTTTTCGTTTTAAGTCCTAATTCTTGAATATATTTTTCAAATTTAAAACTATCTTTGAAGCCTTTAGATTGTTTATCTGTTCTACTATCAAATAAATAATATTTGGCAATTAATCCTTTTAGGTGCTCTGGAACATGATATTTTCCGTATTGTCTTACACATATAACAATGGATTTTGCCCAAGGATATACATCCTGTAAATGAACAAAACGGTAAAAACCTTCGTATTGAGACTTTACTTTTGGATTATTCTTTATTTTTTCATTAATCTTTTCCTCATAACCAGACATATCAGATATT
This sequence comes from Clostridium sp., assembly GCF_036569345.1. Classification (GTDB taxonomy): domain Bacteria; phylum Bacillota; class Clostridia; order Clostridiales; family Clostridiaceae; genus Clostridium_AD. Next base: position 31,749 of record NZ_DATCQT010000162.1, on the reverse strand, counting down.
TTAATAATACCGCATTTTTCATATCCCATATTCAGTGCTGCACTTTTAATTTGTTCAGACAATGAATTCATTTATTTAACACTCCTCGTATATTTTATTTTAACTTTTAGAGTGTATATATGCCAAATCAATAGTACAAGATGAATAATTTTTTGTCAATAGGTAAAATCGCTAAAAATTATTTAGACAGTATAAGACATATGTATGTTTTTCAGACTGTTTGGCAAATTTGATTGTAGGATATTCTTCTGTTTGGATTTATATTAAACCTATAGCAAGTGTTTGCAGAAGCATGCAAGTGATTGCAGAAGCATGCAAGTGGAATAATTTTTCAAACGGAGGGTTTAAAATGAGATTTAATTTTGATCAAACTATTGATGTAGAAAAAACAAATGCTTATATGGTTGGTGCTGGAATCGCATCACTTTCTGCTGCGGTATTTTTAATTAGAGATGGACATGTACCAGGAAAAAACATTCATATATATGAAGAATTAAACATCACAGGTGGCAGCATGGATGGAAATGGTAATCCTGAGAATGGTTATGTAATCCGTGGTGGAAGAATGTTTGATAGGGAGGCTTATGCATGTACTTTTGGAATAATGGAAAGTATTCCTTCATTAACTGATCCTAAAGTTTCAATACTTGATGAATTTAATGCTTTTAATAAAAAAATTCATACCCATGCGAAAGCTAGATTAATAGATAATGATGCTAAAATCACTGATGTATCAACTTTGGGACTTGTTCGAGCTGATAGAATGGCGTTAATGGATATACTAATTAACTCTGAAGATTCTTTGGGAACGAAAACTATTAGGGAGTGTTTCGAAGAAGCATTTTTTAAAACAAATTTCTGGCTACAGTGGACTACACTCTTTGCATTTGAGACTTGGCACAGTGCTAAAGAACTTAAGAGATATCTTCATAGATTTATCCAAGAATTACCACGTTTAAAAGATTTATCTGGGATACGTCGTACACCATACAATCAATATGATTCAATGTTATTACCTATGACAAAATGGTTAGAATCACAAGGTGTTAATTTTGAATTAGATTGCAGAGTAACTGATTTAGAATTTAAACCATCAGATACTGAAACTACAGTTACTGCATTCAAATGCATAAAAAATGGAGAAGAAACCAGAATAGAGCTTGACCAGGGAGATTTTGCTTTTGCTACTATCGGTTCTTTAACAGCTGGTACAAGCCTTGGCTCAATGAATACTGCAGCTAAGATTAATGACAAACATGTAGGAGGAGCGTGGGATCTTTGGGAGAAAATCGCAAAGGGGCGTCCTGAATTTGGAAATCCAAAGGTTTTTGATGAACGTGTTGAAGAATCAATGTGGGAATCCTTTACAGTTACTCTTAAAGACCCAACAATGTATAAGAGAATAATAGAATACTCAGGTAATCAACCAGGAACTGGGGCTCATATGACATTTAGAGATTCTGCATGGCTCATGACAATAGTTCTGCATAATCAACCACATTTTCTTAGTCAACCTGATAATATAGAAATTATATGGGGGTACTCTTTGTTCCCATACGCAAAAGGTGATTTTATAAAGAAGAGGATGGTAGATTGTACTGGTGAGGAAATATTATCTGAGGTAATATATCACCTAAACTTCAAAGAAGATATGGAGAAGATTATTAAGACATCTATTTGTATACCATGTATATTGCCTTTTACAACAGCACAATTTTTAACTCGGGCAAAGGGTGATAGACCACAAGTTATTCCAGAAGGTTCAACTAATTTAGCATTACTTGGACAATTCTGTGAAATAGAAGATGATGTAGTATTTACTATGGATTATTCTGTAAGAAGTGCACAAATTGCCGTTTATAAATTCCTAAATTTAAATAAAAGGCTTACCCCTATTTATAAAGGACAACATGATGTTCGCGTGCTAATTAATTCTGCAATGGAACTTATGAAGGATGATAACCTAAGTGAAGAAATAAACGCACTCAAATATATGCTACTTAAATAAGTTATAATATTGCAACTTCGAAGAAGCTGATTAATAGCTTCGAAGAAAGCTAATTAATAGGGCGGGCCTCCATTTGTTTATTCAAACAAATTTGGAAGACCGTCCTTATTAATATCTAGATAAAGCACCAATCATACTGCCGTAAGCGACATTTTCCATCTTTTCTACCATGATTTGTGGTGAGTCTTTCATGCCGGTTTTAATCCACTGAACAATTACGCCCACAAAAGCATGGGTATAAAAATCCGCAATAAATTTTTTATCAACATCAGGAATATTTCTGCCAAAGGATAAGTCATTAACAACGCCCATAATAAGCTCACAACTAAATTCAAAGAAATATCCATCAAAAGAATTTTGACCAGGTGTGTTAAGAGCATTAATATAAAATGAATTATTCTCCATTAAATAGCACAAGGTCCTATACATGCCATCAGTCCAATTGTCATAATGTCTACAGTTAGCAATGCATTCAGTTACTTCAGTGTGATAAATCCAATTCACAAGGTTGAATTTATCTTTAAAATGATAATAAAATGTTTGTCTATTAAGTTTACAGTTGTCAACAATGTTTTGAATAGAAACTTTTGATAAAGGAATTGTTTTCATTAACTGCTTTAGGGATAAGGCAAGAGCCTTTTCTGTTATTGTGGATTCAGACATAATAATCACCTACAAACTTATTTTTATAGTGATTATACACTAAAGATATGGATTTTATGTAAATGCTTATTTTCGTTAATTTATAATTTTCATGATTATGTTGTAAAATATGAAAAAGTATTGGGATAAGAGCTACTATTTTTTTATGCGTATTTTAAAGGATAGTTATGGAAATTTGTCGAATTCTATTAGTAGATATAAATTATATAATGCTTATTAGAGAAAGTTTTAAGTCATAAGTTTGCAGTTAAGAATATAGCTGTTAATTTAATCAAAAAAATAGTTGTATGAATTAAATTAACAAAATAGAATATTAATGACCAAAACGTTTTTTTATTGGTATTACCAAGGCTAATGTGATAAAATTTTAACGAAATTGAAAATAAATAATCATCGACGTTCAATTTAGTTTCAAGAAATTTACATAAGAATGAAAAAAATTATCATTGGGGGTATATTATGAAAAAAAATCTTTTAGCAGTCTTATTAGTAGTAATCATGAGTATAAGTGTTGTTGGTTGTTCTAGCAATGCAAAGAAAGAGACAAGCCCGAGTCCTGTAGCATTGAAAACGCTTACTGTTGGTGTTATGCCGGATTTGGACTCGCTTCCACTCATTATAGCAAGTCACAATGGATATTTTAAGCAGGAAGGTCTAGATGTCAAATTAGAGCATTTTAAAAGTGCATCAGATAGGGACGCAGCACTACAAACCGGTAAAATTAATGGAGCAATATCTGATATGCTTTCTGTAGTATTTTTTACTGACAATAAATTTGACGTGAAGATCACATCAAAAACAGAAGGTAGCTTTAAGTTGATCGCTGGAAAGAATTCCAATGTAACTAAAGTCGACCAATCTGCTGGAAAATCAATTGGGATTTCTAAAAATACTATTATTGAATACTTAACAGATAGAATTATGGAAAGTGCAAAAATAGATATTAACTCACCAAAAAAAATTGCTATTCCACAGATACCTACTAGACTTGAGATGTTAACAAATGGAAAATTAGATATGGCTACATTACCAGAACCTCTTGCAAGTTCTGCGATTGCAGCTGGTGGCAAGGTTTTGAGCAGTTCTGATAAACTAGGTATAAACCCTGGTGTAATGTTATTCACAAAGGATGCAATATCCTCAAAACCTGAAGAGATAAAAGCATTTTATAGAGCGTATAATAAAGCTGTTGAATATTTGAAAAAAGAAAAGTCTGCAACCTATATTGATTTTGTTATTAAAGATGCTGGATTCCCGCCTACTGTTAAAAATACACTAGTTGTTACAAACTATTCAGTGGCTTCTATGTCGTCAGAAAAAGAGTTACAGGAAGTTATAACATGGCTTAAAGCAAAAAAACTGACTACTAATAGCTATACATTAAAAGATTTATCAAATAGTTCATTTATAAAATAATATTACATGATGTTAAAATATAAAAGAAAGGTGTCTTAATATGAGTAGATTTTTTAATAACAAAGAAATTGAGTTATTAGCGCCTGCGGGAACTTTTGAAATTTTTGAAAAGGTTATTCGAAGCGGTGCAGATGCTGTATATTTAGGTGGCAAAAAATTAAATATGCGGTTGCACAGGAAGGATTTTAACTTATCAAATGAAGAAGTTGAAAAAGCAATCGCTATTGCTCATTCCTTAAACAAAAAAGTTTATATAACAGTAAACAATCTTTTAAGTAAGGAAGATATAAAAGATGCTGAGGAATATCTAAAATTCTTAGAAAAAGTTCAGCCAGATGGTTTAATTATTCAAAATATTAGTATATTAGAATTAATCAATAGTTTAAAGCTAAATTTAATTCTCCACTCATCTGTAATGATGAATGTCCACAACCTAGAAACTATTAAAGCCCTTAGAGAATGTGGAATTACTAGAATTGTTGCGTCAAGGGACATGGATTTGCAAACCATAAAAAATCTCCATAACCAAACTGACATGGAATTTGAATGTTTTGTTCATGGAGATATGTGTATTTCCCACGGTGGTCATTGCTTGTATAGCGGGTTACTCTTGGGGAAGAGTGGTAATAGGGGACTTTGCATGAAGCCATGTCGATGGCATTATACAACAAAAAAAGATGGACATGTTTATCCAACAGAATTTCCAATGGCTTGTAAAGATATGTATATGTATGAGCATCTACCTGAGATGATTGAAGCAGGTGTCGTATCTTTTAAAATAGAGGGAAGAATGAGAGATGCAGATTTTCTAGTTACAATGATTAATTACTATAGCGATGCTATAGATAGATATATTGATGATCCTATTTGTTATGACAGAAAAAAAGAGGCACAAACTATTTATGAAGATCGGAAGAGAGATTTATCTACCTGTAGTGCATTTGGAAGACCAGGTCTCTCATATATAAATAGGCGATTTGAAGGTAATGATAACAAAGGTTTTGGTAAAGTTTTTAGTAATCCTATAAAAGAAACTGAAATTAGAAAAAATAGGATTGGAGAGATAAAGAATCTTCTAAATGTAACACCTTCATTAGCACAGAAACCTAAGTTAAGTGTAAAAGTAGATTCCTGCGCACAAGCTATGGTCGCATTAAAGGTGGGAGTAGACGCAATTTATTTATCTGGAGAAGTTTTTGAGCCAAATCACCCTTTTAGCAAAGTTGAAATACTTAAATTAACAGGTGACAAGAAAAATACTAAGATTTATCTTGGTTTTCCAAAAATGATGTTTGAAGAGGATTTTTCAAAATACAGTCACTTACTTAAGGAAAACAACTTAGGTTTAGATGGTTTAATAGTAACCAATTTAGGAGCTATTCATAAATATAAATCTTTAGGACTTGAGCTTATTGGAGATTACACTTTAAACATTTATAATTATAAAGCTGCAAGTTTTTATGAAAAGCAAGGTTTATCCATTGCTACTCTTTCCGTGGAGACACCAGTGCTAGATGCTATGGATGTCATCACTAAATCGCCAATTCCTATTGAAATTTTAGTTCATGGTACTCCAACCGTTATGTATATGAGTCATGATTTATATGAGAATACAAAAGTCTTAGAACCTACCAGTAGTGAAGATAATTCTTACGTTCCTAACAATGTATTAGTTTTAGTTGATGAAAAAGAAAATGAACACCCAGTATATCGAGATAACTACGGCAGAAATCATATGACGTTTTATAAAGAGCTTTGTTATCTTCCTTTTTTGAAAGAGCTTAATGATATAGGCGTAACTCATTTTAGAATTGATGGTTGCCACTATGATATAAGTAAGCTAGAAAAAGTTTTAAGAATTTACAAAGAAGCTATTAATGATTTAAGTAAATGTGAGGAGTTATTTGATTCTCTAGATCATAGCGGTAGTGGATTTACTCTTGGAGGTTTTCAATTTAATAAATAAATTAAAAGTAAAAACTTTCATTTTTTATTAACATGAGAATGATGTAATGAAAAAAGAATTCCATTGTGGAATTCTTTTTTTTAGCTTATGATATTTTTCTTTTAATTTCAGAATTACTGTAATTATATCTCTCTACTAATTTTATCCCCTTTGAATCAATGTGTATTTTATCTCCGAAAATCATAGCTACATTATTATTATATTTAGAGTTAACATTTCCAACTTTTAAAAAGGCTTCTTTTTCTTCATATTTTACAAAACCTAATCTTTTTAATTTTTCTAAATAAAAAGCAAATTCTTGTTGCCGACCTTTTTTATCTTCCTCTGTTAATCTATAATTTTCAATTTCAAACGCCATTCCTGGTAACATATCAGCGTCGTAAATGTCAATTAGCATCTCGCTTTCTAATATATTCAATTCCATATATCCATCTCCCTTTTATGTAATATAAAATAGTATGTTAGGTATTCTACATATAAAGGTAAAATCCTAATCTCAACATATTTAATTATACCACAAATAATTTCAAAATTTTGTAAAATTGTGTTTTATTTAACAATAATCATTTTACAAATTTCTGCAATTTTCTTTAAGCAAACAGATTTTATTTTGAATATTTATTTTACAACTTAAACTTTTGAACCATAACATTAAGTTTCTCGGCGAGGATTGCTTGATTTTGAGAAGCTTTTGTTATTTCTTGAATTGCCATAACGGATTCATTAACACTTGATAATATTTCCTCTGTTCTAGCAACTGATTCCTCAGCTGTAGCAGATACGTTTTCAATTGCTTTATGAATTTCTGATACAGTTTCATTGACTATATTCATAGAAGCCCCAATTCCTGCGGATAGCTTATTAAATACTACAGCATCCTCACCGTATTGCTTACCTGTATCTACAAACAAATCATAATCAGGTTTAACTTTATTATCAATAAAACTCAATACATCATGAGCGTTGCTGGAAAGATTTTGGAATGCTTGTTCAACTTTAAGTGTTACCTCTTGAATACTTTGAACTGTATTAGATGAATCTTCAGCTAATTTTCTAACTTCATCAGCAACCACAGCGAAACCCTTACCATGTTCTCCTGCTCTTGCTGCTTCAATAGCTGCATTAAGTGCGAGAAGATTTGTTTGACTTGCTATATTTCCTATTTCATCTGCCATTATTTTAACTTGACTAACGACCTTGCCTTCTGCTATAGCTTTTAGTATACTTTCTTGCTTTTCCAAATATAATTTATTTGCGCTATTAGCATTATTTTCAGCATTTATTTTAACTATGTTTGCTTTTAACTCTATATCATTTGAAATGCTAATTCCATTATTTGCGCTTAAAGTCACATCAGCTACATTAACTGCAATACTTTCTGTGGTTGCAGTAACTTCCTGCGTTGTAGCACTTAACAGCTCTGCGCCTAAGGATACTTGTCTTACTGATTCATTGACAATCTCCATTTTTGCTGATATTTCCTGAGTTGTAGCAGATAGTTCTTCACTGGTACCGCTAATATCTTTAGCACTTTCTGATATTTCTATAATTAATGTTTTTAAGTTTGTTACAGCTTTATTTATTGCTTTAGCCAAACTTCCAATCTCACTTTTATTATCTATTTCAACAGTTTTTGATAAATCATTTTCTCCAAGAGCTTCAGCTACAGATACAACTTTTTTTATTTGCATCGAAATTCCTAAAGCAATTATTAAACCGAGTGTAATAGCAACAAATAATCCTAGAACAATTATTACAATAATTTTAAGATAAACCTCACTATATGATGATTGACTCTCATCATAATCAATTTTCAGCATATCTGTAGTTAATTTTAATAGTTTATCTTGAACTATAAACATATCATTTGTAACATTAGTGAAACCATGCAATAGTGTATTTGCTTCGGCATAGTTACCTTCATCAACTTGTTTAATTAATTCATTTCTGGAATTACGATAAATCACAAGTGAATTCTCGAATTTTGTAAATTGTTGGTTAGCCTGTTGCATAGTTTGTTGCCTTTCATCTACATCGGTTATAATCGTAGTTTTCTTGTAGGCCACAATTAAAACATCATTTTTATTTGTTAAACTTACAATAGCGTCTTTATTTTTTTGTAGATCGTTTTTATTCTTTGGATCAAGAATTAATAATACATCGCCTCTAACATTCAATAAATTTGAGTTAATTTTATCAATAGTATTAGCAGCTACCATATCATTATTATAGATAAGTTTAAGATCGTTGTTAATATCATTCATGTTAAACTGCCCAACAAACCCGACAATACCTATAAACAATGCAACTAAGATAAATGCTGGTACTAGTTTTTGAACCATTTTTAAGTTATTAAACCACTTCATAGATCTTCCCCCCGAAAAATAAACAATTATGTATAATCTTATATAAGATTATACTATTATTAACTTTTATACAATATATTTATTGCAATGAATATGTTAAGAAATGTTATTGTTTGTTATAATAAAATAAAACTATTAAAATTAAAACAGTAGAGTTGATTATAAATATCAACTCTACTGTTTTAGTTGCCCAATATGTATTATCGCTGTTCATTACTTAAAGTGTTTGCTTTGCTGATGTAACTGTTATTTCTAACACTCTATTAAGGAATGAAAATTTTTCTTTCATCATATCAAATTCTGAACCAGATTTGATGAATTTTGCAGTTCCTTCAATTAAAAAACCAGTTCCCAAAGATCTATAGCCCATAACCTCTTTAGTACCTATAGTCAACTTAACCTTATTATTTTGTTCTATGTTTTTTTGAGTTTTTATCATTCCAGCAGCTGGTATTAATAATCTACCATCCTCAGTAGCATTAACATATGAATTCCAAGTATTAACTACATGTGATTCGTTATTAGCACAAGTAACGATAGCAACGACTCCTTCATATGAAATAACTTCAAGTAATTTTTCATTTAACATTTAAATTCCTCCTCGTTTGAAAGTCCTTTCTATATATTGACCTTTCAATAAAATAATTATACAATTAAATTGGAATCATTAAAAGTGCCAATTTTGTTTAGTTTATAGGATACAGTTACGAGAGGGTGATATTAATATGATTATAGTAGACTGTGATTTAAGTATTCCTCTGTATTTGCAAATTTATTAACAGCTAAAGGTAGAAATAATTTCAGAGAAATTTTCACAAGGTAATAAGCTTACTTCAACTCGGGCCCTGGCAACAACATTAAATGTCAGTAGAAATACAGTTGAAAGTGCATATCTTCAACTTTGCTCAGAAGGATATATTGAAAGCAAAGTAGGTAGTGGGTTTTTTGTTTTAAAATTAGATACCTTGATGATATCAAAACTAAAGAGGGATAGATTTAATAATTTCAAGGAATATACAGAAAAATCACCAGAAGTAAATTATTATACCTATAAATATAATTTTATATATGGAAATATAAGTGCTCCTAATTTTCCTTTACGTATATGGCGTAAAATTTCAAACCAATGTTTAGCAGCACTAACTGCTCAAGATATGGCTTCATATAGTGACAATAAAGGTGAACGGAACTTGCAAATAGAAATTATGAAATATTTAAATAAATCAAGAGGCTTTTCTTGTAATCCTGAGCAAGTTATTATCTCCACAGGGCTTGAATACTGTTTAAGCTTGTTATGCCAACTATTTAGAAAGGATTTTGAGCAAATAGCATTGGAGGACCCAGGGCACTATGGTGCACGTAATATTTTTATTAGGTATAAAGTTATTCCAATTAATTTAGAAGCAGATGGGATAGATCTTAATCAATTGGAGAATAGCGAGGCTAAAATAATATATATAACACCTTCACATCAATTTCCAACTGGGTCAGTAATGCCAATTCAAAAGAGATTAAAGCTATTAGATTGGGCTATGAGAAAAAATGGAATTATAATTGAGGATGATTATGACAGTGAACTTCGATATAATTCCAGGCCTATTCCATCAATACAAAGTATAGCTACAAAAGAAAATGTTGTATAAATAGGTACATTTTCAAAAGCTTTGTCACCTAGCCTGCGTATGAATTATATGGTATTACCAGAAGAATGGTTAGAAAGATATGGTAAAGTTTTTAGCACATATCAAACGCCTGTTCCATTAATTCAACAAAAGGTAATTCAACAATTTATGTATCTGGGACACTTTGAAAGCCATTTACGAAAAATATGTTTAGCAAATAAAAGAAAACATGATATATTAATTCATACAATTAATGAAGTAATGGGTGATAAAGTAATTATTCATGGTAAAAATGCTGGCTTGCATATTTTATTGGAATTTAAAAATGGATTAAGTGAAGATGAGATTATAATAAGAGCTAAAAATTGTGGTGTATTAGTTAATCCTGTATCAATATTTTGGATGAGGTCTGATAAATATTCTAATAATATGATTATGCTTGGGTTTGGAGAGATACCCGAAAACGATATTGTTCAAGGGATAAAGATACTTAATGATGTTTGGTTTACTTAGACAATATAAACTAATATTTAAAAGAAGGCACTGCCTTTACAGCAATGCCTTAATCCAACTACATTTACATTAAGCCTCTTCTTCAAATATTGGAGCATTTATAAGCGTGGCAAATATTAATTCATGGTAATGGTCATCAACAACATTAGTTTCAGCTTCTACAAAATGGACATGTCTACCATCACCTACAGGTATTGGTAGACCTGTAACTGCTTCAAATTCATGAAAGTGATCAAAAAAATCTGTTCTTGACTTAACTTTATGAACATGTCCACCTTCAACGGGTATTGCAGGACCGGATACTCCAGCAAATCTATGATTATGAGCATCATCGCTACCTAATTCAGCTAATCTGACACTTCCTAAGAATTCATGGTCGTGAAACTGCTTTTCTTTTTTACAACAATCCTTTGACATTAACATCTCTCCTTATCCTTCGACAGTTTATAATATGAGGATTAATAGAAAGTGATACTTTTTATTGCGTTACGTAAAATAAAGGACTCGCTGTGAAGCGGGTTCTTTTAGGTTAATATTAATAAATTTCATGACATTTATGAAAAATTAATTATATTATTTAGGTAAAAAAATGCTTAAAAATAGAGAAAAGATGATATAGTTAAAGTAAGTTAAAACAATAAAAATATATTATGGGGTAAAGAAAGAAGTGAGCAAGCAATAATAGTAGTTATTATTTGTGGAAAAAATTCAGGGGGATTAAAATGTTGAAAAAGAAAAATTTTATATTAGTTTTTGTGCTTCTAGTTGTAATTGGTGGTGCATTATATGGTACAAACTATACCACAAAAAAACAACAAAAGGAATTAGCACAAGTTATAAAAGTGAAACAAGAAGAGTCAAAAGCAAAGATATATGCAGCTACAAAAGCGATATTAACGACAAAAACTCTTGCAGAGAAAAAAGCATTGGTTAGAATTGAGAAAAAAAAGAAAAATACGAGTGAAAATTCTCAGAAGATTATTGTTATAGATCCAGGACATGGTAGTGTTACTAGCAGCAAAACAGAGCATCGAGATCCAGTTTCAAGTATAATGAAAATAATTGAACCAGGTGGTGGGCAGGGTATTAATACAAAAACTCCTGAATACGTGGTCAATATGGCAGTAGCACTTAAACTTAAAAGTTTGTTGCAAGCAAAGGGATATAAGGTAGAAATGACTAAAACACAGAATAGCGTACTTATGGGAAGTAAGGAAAGAGCTGCAATCGGGAATGCAGCTCATGCAGCTTTAGTTATTAGAATTCATGCGGATGGAAATAATAATTTATCTGTTAATGGAGCATCAATGCTTGTACCTGCAGATGCTAAATATACAGATGATATATATAAAGTAAGTAAAAAATATGGGCAAATAGTTTTTAATAATTTGATTAAAGATGTTGGGATGAACAATAGAGGTGTTGTGGAAAGAAGTGATATGACGGGCTTCAATTGGTCTGATGTTCCTGTTATTTTGGTGGAAATGGGTTTTCAATCTAACGCACGAGAAGACAAGTTACTTACAACTGGTTCTTACCAGGAGAAGTTAGCGCAGGGATTGGCAGATGGAATTAATCAAGCATTAAAGTAAAAGTTATTTTTTATTAATTAAACTTGTTTAAAAAACCATGCCATTCAAATTTGAATAGCATGGTTTTTTTATAAAATTAGTGGCCCAATTTTTTTAATATATCCTTTTGAAGTCTATATTGATTTCTATATATTTTTGAATTATTGCTGTTTGGACTATATGTATTAGTAATTTTCAAATTACTGCTAAGTGCATGTGTTAAATCCTTTATAGCGCCGGTTGCATATGCAGCTATAATAGAATTTGTCAGCATAGCGCCACCTGAAATTTCTAATGTTATTGTCTCACTTTTCATAACGTCTGCTTTTATTTGATTCCACAGATCATCGCGGCTACCACCCTCGGTAATGGTAATTCTGTTTATTTCGATACCAGCTTTTCGATAAGTATCTGTGATTTCCATATAATCATAGGCAATTGCCTCAAGAACTGCTCTCCATAAAACAAACTGGTCTGTATCCAAAGTCATGTTCATAAAACAACCTTTGACGTTTGAAAATTCACCATATCCGCCTGTTAAGTACGGCAAAAAGAGCACATCATTACATCCCGGGGCAACTTTTGTTGCTTCTTTGCTTAATAACTTATAATAACTATCATCATCGGATTTTTGACAAATGTTATCCTTAAACCAACGCAATGATAGACCACCCGTTCTGACAAATCCCCAGTAAAAATAAGTATTTTCCAAAGTACCGCTATTGAAAATTAGTCCGCTTCCTTTTTTACTCAGTTCCGGAATAACGCCATTTGTAGAAACACAGAACATAGAGCATGTTCCAGCAACATCCACGGCCTTATTTGCTTCAAAGATTCCACTTCCTAGTATGGACTGCATTGTGTCACCTGCACCTGCACAAATCGGAATACCCACCGGGCATCCAGTTTCATTTGATACTTCTTGTGATAAAGTTCCAATAATATCCCAAGGCTTTACAATTTTAGGAAGATAATTTTTATTGATTCCTAATATTAGAAGCTGCTCATCAGACCATTCCTTTTCGAATACATGGTATCCAAGACCCCAGCCAGACATTGCCCCCCAGTCAATAAAAGCATCATTGCTATCTAAGCCTGCAAGATTTAGTAGAATATAAGGGGCATTGTGAACAAATTTTTTTCCTCTTTCTTGAAAATTTTTATCATTGGCAAGCAACCATCTTGCATGTAATGCGGGGAACATGCAGCTTGGCTCCGCATTTCCCGTTTCTTTTCCCCAAATGTCCAGATCCAATTTTTTAAGTAATTCAACGTCACTTTGTGTTCTTGAATCTAAATAGTTTATATAAGGTGTGATTGCTTTTCCGCTCTCGTCTATACCGACAATTCCGCAGATAATCCCATCGCCCATAATTGCTTTAATTAAAGTAGGATCGATTCCCTGTTTTTTTAATTGCTGGATGCACTGTCTAATGCCTAGCTTTGTAAGCGATAAATATTCATTAGCATCCATCTCAACCCATCCTGGATGGGGATATTTAAGGGTTGTCTGATTTGATGAATTTGCCATACATTTCATATTTTCATTGTATACAGCCACTTTTACACTTTGTGTTCCGGCATCAAAACTAAGATAATAGTGTTCCATATTTTACATCTCCTTTGAAGTTAGTTCATTATTATTTAAAAATTAATAGTAATTGCTACTACAGTTGCCTACTAAAATTATACTCTAAATTTACGCAATATTTTACTAATATCATTAACTTTATGAAAACCATATCATATTTCTTATATTATTGTATCTTCAGCCTAACCCATAGTTGAGTAATTACAAAATCATATCAACTTTTTTTGTAAAGTATAAGTTTTTTAAGACGATATTATAACTATAACTTTACATTTAGTGATTGTAATTGTGAAGTTACTAATAAATTAGTTATTGAAGATGAAAATAGTTTATTCATATTCTATAATTTTAAAATCCTATTTAGTAAATTGATGTTGTCTTAATTTAAATAATTTTGGGGGGAATAAATACATAATGAGAAAATTAAAAATATATCAATCATTTATATTAGTTATATTTATAGGGATAATTGCATTATTTATAGTAAGCTTTAGAGGAATAAGCGAGATTAAATTTGTAAAAGGACAAGAGGCTATAATATATCATGACAAATTAATACCAATTAAGGATATATCAAGTGTTAAATCTGAGTATTTATTATTGAGATTAAATTATACTAAAGTAATGGATTCTGGTTACACTGTGGAATTAGATAAACTAGTAAAAGACTCAATTAGTAGACTAAACACAAACTTAAGCTCATATTCTAAGGCAAACATGGAGGAAGCCGATGAGATAAAACAATTAGCGGATTTAAAAGGATTAATAAATAATTATGAAGTAGCAATAACTAAATTGGTTAGTGAAAGCAATACAACTAACAAGTATGCAGTAGCCGAAAGAGATAGTGCAAGGGTTATTGGAGAAAATTTATTAATTAAGTGTGATGATATATTAAAATCGGATTTAGCATCTGCATCAGATATGGACACACAAATTGACAGTATAGTAACGAAGGATATAGTTAATTTTATAATAATTTCTATAATTTCTGCTTTAGTTTTAATTGCAATTTTTGTGTTAACATTAAGAAGATTGAAGTATGAACTCAAAGAAATTAAAAGATATTGTGAGGTAATAGATGGTGGTGATTTAACTGGTAAATTCAAAGAAAAAATGATTAGCTCTGAGAATGAGTTAGGTGGAATTGCAAAAATGATAAATTCAATGAATGAATCTTTTAGAGCAATTATTCAAAAAATAAGTGAGGAGTCATCCAACATAAAAGATTTTACGGAAAAAACAAAAAAATAGCATTGTAGAGCTGAATATAAATATAGAAACTATATCTGCAAATACAGAGGAATTAGCAGCAAATATGGAAGAAACTGCGGCATCTTCTGATGAAATGCATAATGGTTCTTTAGAGATTGAGAAAGCTATAAGTTCAATCGCAGTTAGTTCACAAGAAGGTTCCATTAAAGCCGTAGTGATAAGTAAGAGAGCAATAGCAATAAAACGTAGTATGGGTACATCACAAACCAAAACTATGAGTTTATTGGCAGATACAGAGAAGGAATTAAAAATAGCAATAGAAAATTCTAAGGTTGTATCAGAGATAAATAATTTAACAGATTCAATAATGAAGATAACAGAACAAACTAATTTACTAGCGTTAAATGCGGCAATTGAAGCGGCTAGGGCGGGAGAAGCTGGAAGAGGATTTTCAGTTGTTGCAGATGAAGTAAGAAATTTGGCAGAAGAATCTAAGAACACTGTATTTAAAATACAGGATATAACTACAAAGGTTACTAAGTCAGTTATGGATTTATCAATCAGTTCAAACAAGTTATTAGAGTTTGTATCAAAAGGTGTTTATACTGATTATAGAAAAATGTTGACAGTTGCAGATGCTTACAGTACGGACAGTCATTTCGTAGATGGTTTGGTATCAGATTTTAGTGCAACCTCAGAACAATTATTAGCCTCTATACAAGAGATTATAACTGTTGTTGACACTGTAGCACAAGCCTCTAATCAAGGAGCAAAGGGAACAACAGATATAGCACAAAAAATAGGTGATATAACTTTAGGGTCAGATGAGGTATTAAAATGGACATTAAAATCGAATGAAAGTTCTGATAGATTAAAAGATGTAATATCTAAGTTTAAACTGTAAAAATCAGATATGTTTTATAAAAGTAGCCTTGATACATTGATTTGTACCAAGGCTACTTTTTTTATTGTTTATGCAATGATGGTAGAGATATTAAGATAAGGTTAAAAAGAGCCTTAAAGGAAATTAAACTTATTTGTAGAATAATGGTATTATAGTAAATAATAAAATACATTATATTTTTTATAAAATCATTTTATTTTAATAAGGAGGAATTTCTTTGCCAGAAAAAGTTAAACAAAACAATGATAGTAGAGACATTAAGACATCAATCAAAGGAGGCACTGAAGTTATAGTTGAGAGCGAAATGAAATTATCACAATCCATGTTATGGAACCTACAGAAGGATTTTTTTGCAAACCAGGGCCCAGAAGCATGGACTCGCGGAATTGTACCTCAATATATAACAACTAATCCTTATATAGCAAACTTATATGCTAAAATTATATTTGGGTATTGCAGAGACTATGTTTCAAGAACAGATTATGGCTGAAACTCTACCGTTTACATAATGGAGCTTGCTTCAGGAGTAGGACGATTTACTTATACCTTTCTTAAAAGATTTCTACATATAATTGAAAACTCTTCACTGAAAGGACTGAAGTTTAAATATATAGTAACTGATTTTTAAACAGATTCTAACCTTTCTTCGCTTTACTGTTTGGGACGCAAGAAGCTTTCAAGAATGTTATAACAAATAGATACTGAGGAAAATTTTCCACTAGAAGAACTGATTATCGTCATGAATCAAGTTTGGGATCATTATTTTCCTATTGGTGAGGAGGGGGATTTAGCATATTATATAGGATTAATATTTAGTTATATTGAAAATGATCTTGAGGCACTAAGATATTTTGAATATTCTTATGAATTATATGGTGCTAGTGCTGAAATCTATTATAAAATTGCGATTTGTTATTATAATCTAAGCCAAGTTGATAAAGCTTTGGAGTATATAGAAAAATCACTCCATTTAGATCCAATTTTAGAAGACAGCAGAACCTTAAAAGTTTTAATCGAAGACAAAATAAATTAAAGCATAAATAGATAATTAAATAATGCTGAAATTAAAAAAGCAGAGCTGTTAAGAAACATCAACTCTGCTTGTACCCTCATAATTTTCTTTATTTAATGTTAATGATCTTGTTTTTTATGACAACAATCATCATGATGATGTAGATTATTATGACATGGATCACACCAAGGTTCACACCAAGGATCAGAGGAATTATTAAAATCATTATCACAATGATGTTTGTTACAACAATTATCACGATGATTATCACAACGATTATTGTTACAACAACAATCGTTATCGTCAAATAGTAATAATAATAGTATCCACCAACAACACATATATATTTCACCCCTCTTTAAGGCAAATATTTTTTTATTATATTTATTTCTTAAGTTTGTCCCATTAATACTTCATTTGTTAGTATATTATATTATGCTTATTATAAAAATGTTACATAAATAATAAGCATAAAAATGTAGTTTGAAGGTCTTGTATTCTGCTTTTCTAATAAGAATATTCAAATTAGATTAAAGTGTGCAAAGATTTATGAATAACGATAATTGTATAAGAATTAGAGAACAAATAGTATAATAATCCAAAATAGTACTTTTTACTTTTGAATATATTTAATTTTACTTTAATTGAATACAATGTATAATATGTATAAAGTTATTTTTTAAGGGGGTAGAATTTATAGAGTTGATTTAAATGAAAATATAATGAATTGTATTATATATATAATAAAAAAATGAAAGTTTAAAGTGGTGATGAAATGAGAAAAAAGAAATCGAATAGGACTAATGCCCTACTCATAATTATGGCAGTGATATTTTTAACCATAGGTGCAAAGTTATATTATTTACAAGTATTTAATGGACAATATTACAAGGACTTAGCAACAGTGGCTGCTAATACCCATAAGATTACAATAGAGGCACCAAGAGGTCTTATAACAGATAAAAATGGAATAAACCTTGCAAATGAAGTGCCAGGTTATAATCTTACATATACAGATACTGTTAAATCAAACACACAGATATTTATAATGCTACAAGAAGTATTTAAAATTTTGGATGAAAATGGAGAAATCCAGACAGATAGTTTTCCCTTGAAAATTAATCCTTATAGATTTGAATTTAGTTCAAGTGATCCTAAATCAATACAAACCATGTTGTTAAGATTTCTAAAAGATAGAGGGCTTCAAGGTAATATATTAAAGACGAAATTTGAAAATAAAAGAGAAGAAGATTTAACTAAATCTGAAGTTACTGAGCTTAATAATGAACTTTTGAAATTTACCCCAGAACAAATATATAAATACCTTCTTGATGAATATAGCGTAGCAAATGGAGTCTCAAGTTTGAACATAAAGGCAACTCCAGATGTAGTAAGAAGATATTTGATTGTAAAAGATGCAATAAAAATGAATTATTTTACTCAATACAAATCAATTAGCATAGCAACTAATATAAAGAAAGATACGTCACTTATATTAGAGCAAAGTATTTCAGCACTACCTGGATTTAAAGTAGAATATCAACCTATGAGGCAATATCCCTATGGAGAGCTTGCTTCGTCAATTTTGGGATACATAAGCAAAATAAGCCCTGCTGAAAAGGTTAAATATACAGCAAAGGGTTATGATACGAGTGTAGATTATGTGGGGACTTCTGGTATTGAAGCAGTAATGGAGAGTAGTCTTAAAGGTGCTAATGGCGAAGAAGAGGTGATTGTTGATGAGAAGGCTAGTGTGAAGAATGAAGCTTCTATCAAAAAAGCAATTCCAGGAAATAATGTTCAACTTACAATAGATGCAAACTTGCAATATGCCACAGAAAACGCTTTAAATAGTGAAATGAAAGTAATACGAAATAAGGTGACAAACAATGGCTTAGATGTAACAAATGCAACAAGAGGTGCAGCAGTTGTAGAAGATATTCATACTGGTAACATACTAGCACTTGTTAGCTTGCCAGGTTACAATCCAAATGATTTTTCTATATCACAGGGATTAACTCAGGCTAAATCAGAAAAGTATTTTAATCCAGACTATGAAAAACTTGCAAAAGCTGATAAAATCCCACAAAGTCTAATTGATTTTATGTTCCCAATAAACAAAAACATAAAGGGGAATACTACAATTAGGATGGATAAATATGATTATTATCCAAAATACTTGTATAATTATGCGACTATGTCTCTTATTCCCTCTGGTTCAACTTTTAAACCAATGACTGCTATCGTAGGTCTTGAAACTGGAGTTATAAATGCTAGTTCGACTTACGATGATAGAGGTGGTTATGATATGACTGGTCAAAATGAAATAAATGGTAAATATTGGAATAGTTTCAAATCAGATGGTTCAAATGGTGTTGTAAGCGTAGTTAGAGCAATAGAAAAATCAAGTAACCCATTTTTTATGAATGTAGGACAGAAATTGAGAGAAAAATATGGTGATGATATTTTAGCTAAATATGCATGGATGTTTGGACTAGGAGCAAATCCCAAATCAGTTAACCCTGGTACCGGGATAGAAATAAATGAAAATTTTGGGCAAGTTTATAATACAGTATCCCAGAAAAGCATATCAGCATCGCTATACATTTATACTATTGAAGAAGATTTAATTCTTGGAGTTGGGGGTACAGGAATGAAGTTCCCCTCAATAGATTTATATGATAGAGATGGAGATAATCTTATTGTTTCTAATGATAAAAAACTTTCAGAAATAAAACTTGAGATTAAAAATGCCATAAGAAACTCTGTAAAAAGTGGAACTTATTCAAAAAATAACTATCAAAATTTATTTAAGCAATTAATAGATACCAATCCTTTGTATAAAAACGAAAAGTTTACTGATGCTAATATACAAGCAATTGTAAGTAATGTGTACTATAGAGCAGTTCAGACAGGGCATGGTTCTTTAAGTTTACCATACAATATGCTTGTAGCATCTATAGGTCAAGGTATGGATAATTTCACACCCCTTCAAATGGCAAATTATATAGCAACCATTGCAAATGGTGGAACAAGATATAAAGTTAATTTGGTGGATAACATTAAAAACTCTAATGGAAAGTTATTATCTCAAACTAAACCTGTAGTTTTAAACAAAGCAGAGATGAGTGCAACAACCAGAGATCTAGTTATGCAAGGAATGAATGACGTTACAGGTACAGGTGGTAGAGCTGATGGTACAGCGGCTGCAGCACTTGGTGATTTTCCAATACCTACAGGTGGTAAAACTGGTACAGCACAGTTTAATAACTCTGAACTGCAAAATAAGATTGGTAGAGGAGATTATGCTTGGTATGTAGGCTACGCACCTGCTGAAAATCCTGAAATTGCAATATCTGTAGTTGTTTTTGATGGAGGTTATGGTTCTGATGCCGCATATGTAGCTAAAGGTATATACGAGAGTTATTTTAAAAATGATCCTCGGATGGCAAAGTATAAAAATAAGTATGACATAAAATTAAAACGTGTTAATTAAATTTAATGGATAGTTTATAAGTACTGCCTAAGTAGAGTTGTTTAGAAATATCAACTCTACTGTTTTATTTATTTAATATTGGGGAATTAGTTTAATAAAATATACTACTTATCAAAAATTAAATCTATATTTTTCTCTTCCATATCTTTAATATACTCATCTTTGCAATTACAATTACTAGAATTTTTACAAGAACAAAATTCATTATTAATAGTTTTTATCAAGTCTTTTCTAAGCTCATCATATTTGTTTTTCACCTTTTTAAATTCATCAAATAAAATATAAAGAATAAATATTGTAGCCGCGGCGATTACAAGTACAAATAAATCAAATCCTTTTACAGTGCTTTCCGAGTTATTATTGTCAAAGACAGCTGTTGCGTAGGAAATGTATCTATCATTATATAAGAATACATAAAAAACTAGTAAACAACTTATTGCAGAAGGTAACTTCAATGAAGTACGCTTTTTATCAACTTTTTCTTTTAACTCAAGTAACTTATAGGTTTTCTTCTGAACTGTGTAACTAAGTTTCGATAAATCCATTTATAGCCTCCATTTATTATCATTGCATAATAAAATTATGATTTTATATTATAATTTATTACTTATTTTAAAATATTACATGGAATTAATACCTTTTAAAGATTATAATTAGTGAATAATTTAAAATTATGAAAGAGGGAAGAAATATTGAAGCTATGGAAAAGAAATTTATATGTATGTTGGTTTGGAACACTTGTTACAGCAATAGGTCTGAGTCAAATAGCTCCTATTATGCCTCTTTATATAAGACAGTTAGGAATCCACAATATATCTGCAATTGAGCAGATATCAGGAATTGCTTTTGGATCAACATTCATTGTTTCAGCAATATTTTCACCAATATGGGGTTATGCAGCAGACAAGTTTGGACGTAAACCTATGCTACTGCGGGCAAGCCTTGGGATGGCTGTTGTAATTGGAAGTATGGGACTTGCACAAAATGTATATCAATTGATTGGACTTCGAATACTCCAAGGAGTTATAGCCGGGTATACTACAGCTTGTATTACACTTATAGCAACTCAAACAGAAAAAGAACATGCAGGGTGGGCACTAGGGGTACTTTCAACAGCCTCTATTACAGGTTCGCTTCTTGGACCATTAATTGGCGGATATTTAGATGAAATTTTAGGGCTAAAATTTGCGTTTTTTTTAACTGGGGGACTAATGTTAGTTGCATTCATTGCAACTTTGTTATTTGTTAAAGAGGAGTTTGTACGAGAAGAGAAAAAGGTTTTAAGTATGAAAGAAGTATGGAAACAGTTACCTAATTCTAGCCTTATTATAACTATGTTTGTAACTTCCTTTGTATTGCAACTTGCATACTATTCCATTGAACCTATAATTACTGTATATATAACTCAGTTATCAACTAATATGACTCATATTGCACTTATTTCTGGTATGGCATTTTCAGCTTCTGGACTTGCATCTATAATAGCTGCTCCTAGGCTTGGAAAATTGTCAGATAAGATTGGACCACAGAAAGTTATGCTTGTAGCACTTATTATAGCAGGGGTTTTATTTATACCTCAGGCATTCGTAAAAAACCCATGGCAATTAATGGGATTGAGATTTTTACTTGGATTTGCAACAGCGGGCCTTGCTCCATCAATTAATACACTACTTAAAAAGATAACACCAGATGTCCTTACAGGTAGAATATTTGGCTTTAATATGTCTGCATTTTACCTAGGAACTTTTGTCGGATCTGTGCTTGGTGGACAAATAGCAGCTCATTTAGGTTTAAAATATTTATTTTTTATAACAAGCAGTTTACTCTTTTTAAATGCAATCTGGGTCTATTTTAAAGTGTATAAAAAAGTAAATATACTACAAAATTAAATCAATAAAGGAGAAATGAAAATGGAAAACTTAGAGGGAATAAGGGAAACAAAATTCATTAATACTGAGAGGACTGCTCTTGTAGTTATAGATTTACAAATGGGTATTGCAAATAGGGAAGCTTCCCCTTTTACTGGTGAGGAAGTTGTTCGAAATGCAAGTAAATTAATTAATGCATTTACTGAGAAGGGGGCTTTTGTAGTTCTTGTAAAAGTTTCATCTGTAGATGGAAAGGATATTCTAAATCCAAATACTGATTCAAAAGCTAGTTTAAGACAATTACCGGAGGGTTTTGATAGTTTTGTACCTGAACTAATAAATGTTAAAAATGTTCATCATATTATTAAAAGACAGTGGGGAGCATTTTATGGCACTGATCTTGATTTGCAGCTAAGGCGTCGCGGAATTAATACTATCGTGTTATGTGGTATTTCTACTAACATTGGCGTAGACACTACAGCAAGAGAAGCTTTTCAGCATGGTTATAACCAGATTTTTTCAACTGATGCAATGACAGCTTCTACAAAAGAAGAACATGACTATGAATGCAAATATATATTTCCTAGAATTGGAAAACTTAGAACTACAGAAGAAATAGTTTTATCATTAAGATAATAAAAAATGCCACATTATTCAAATAGTGTGGTATTTTTTATTATCTTAAAGGTAACTTTTTATATCTACTTATGAGGATTCAGAATTTCTTGTTTTGGATAATGAGTATAAAATAAGTATGGAATGAGTAGAATATGGTAGGTAATATCGAAAGTTGTAATATTGAAACAATTTAAATTACTACTAAAACGTAGCTACAGTAAGTATACTAAACTATGAGAAACACTACATCATATTTTCACAAATAAATTGGCGAATTTAGTTGTATTGTGGCTTAAATAAACGAATCTCAAATTGAATTTATTCAAATAATCCTATATAATATAAAAATATTGTAATGATAAATTCTATTATAGAGGTGGATTTATGTTTTCAAAATTAAGAGAACTACTAATAGGTAAGACATTAAAAACTGAAGAACTAGAAGGCGAAAAATTAAATGTTTTTTGGGGATTACCTATATTATCTAGTGATGCCGTTTCTTCAGTTGCATATGCAGGGGAAGAAATTTTATATGTTTTAATTGGAGTTTTAGGTATTTTGGCATATAAATATATGTTTTATGCCGCATTATGTGTTGTTGTACTATTAATTCTACTTGTGTTATCCTACAGGCAAACTATTGATAGCTACCCGAGTGGTGGTGGGTCATATATAGTTGCAAAGGATAATTTAGGTATACTTCCTGGACTTACAGCTGGTGCTTCACTTACTGTAGATTATGTACTGACAGTTGCTGTTAGTATAAGTGCTGGAACCGCTGCAATAACTTCGGCTATACCATCCCTGCTTAATCATAAAGTAGCTATAGCACTTATAATGTTATTAATATTAACAATTGGTAATTTAAGAGGAACGAAGGAATCATCTAAAATCTTTGGAGTTCCAACATATTTATTTATAGTTTCTTGTATTGTGCTTATTATATCTGGGGTTATAAGGCATTTTGTTTTTGGATATTCACCAGTACCAATGTACCCAATTCCAAAAACAATGGGGGACATTACATTGTTCCTGTTTCTCAGGGCTTTCGCTTCAGGGTGTACAGCATTATCAGGAGTTGAAGCAGTAAGCAATGGGATACCTAACTTTAAAGAACCATCACAAAAAAATGCAAAAGCTGTTTTGGCATTGCTAGCATGTCTAGTTCTGTTTATTTTTGGCGGGTTATCTTTTTTAGCAACAATTTATCATCCTCGTCCTGAAATGGATGTGACAGTATTTGCTCAAATTGCTCAGCAAGTTTTTGGAAAGGGAATACTATTTTATATTATGCAAATTGCCACTGCATTTGTTTTAGTAATGGCTGCAAATACAGCCTATGCAGGGTTACCTTTGTTACTTTCTATAATGGCAAAGGATGGATATGTTCCAAGGCAATTTTCACAAAGAGGAAAAAGACTCAGTTTTTCAAATGGTATAATAGTACTTGCTGCTGCTGCTGGTGTGTTAATTGTTGTATTTAAAGGCGATACACATTTGCTTTTACCATTATATGCAGTAGGTGTATTTTTATCTTTTACACTTTCACAGGTTGGAATGTTCTTAAGGTGGGAAAGAAGTAGAACACCTGGTTGGAAACACAAGGCTGCAATAAATGGAACAGGTGCTATTGTAACTTTTATTACAGTAATACTCATCGGTATAACAAAGTTTTTTCATGGAGCGTGGTTAGTTTTTATTGTAGTCCCTTTACTTGTTTATTTCATGGTTAAAATTAAGAAACATTATACCGAGGTAGCGCTTCAAATTAAGTTAACCTTAGATCAAAGACCTAAGGAAGGTGCGGTAACGAATAATGGTCAACATGTAATAATACTTGTAGATACATTAAATAAATCGTTTTTAAAGGCATTAAACTGTGCTAGATGCTTATCAAAAAACGTAGTTGCTTTTCATGTATCAACTGACGCGGTAGCTACTGAAAAACTAGAAAAAAAATGGCAAGAGTATAATGCTGGAATTCCATTAATAATAGAACATTCTTCATATAGAGATATAATGGGGCCATTAATGAAATTTATAGAATCGGAAGGCCGTGCTTCAAAACATGGAGAAACGGTAACTGTAGTAATAACACAATTTGTTATTACAAAGTGGTGGCATAATATACTACATAACCAAACAGGATATTTTATAAAAAGTATGTTATATAAAAACAGAAATGTAGCAGTGCTTACGGTGCCATATATAATAAAAGAGTAAAAATTAAGGAATATTATACTGAAATTAAGTAATAAAGAAATTTAATGTAATATTATTTTGTCAATAATAAACCTACCTTGCAAAACTTAGGAAACAATACAATTGTATAGCATTCTACGTTTTATGACTATAGTTTGCTTAAAACGCCAAATTATCGCTCTTTCAATTATTCGAAATATTCAATATAATATACGCTAATACAGTTTATTATTTAAAACTGTATTAGCTTTAATTTTTTCAACAACTTTAACCATAAAAAGGGATAAAACAAATAAGGGAATAGAAATACTACTAAATATATAATATAAGTCTTTTATGGTAATTAAAACAATTCAAACAAAACTAAAGATTAATTTGAAAGAAGGAAAAAAAATATGGATATATGGAAAAAGAAAACCCTACAACAGATGTTACATTCAGCAGAAAAATCAGATCTTAAAAAGAATCTTACAGCATTTGATCTTGCTGCACTTGGAATAGGTGCAGTAGTAGGAACAGGAATTTTTGTGTCAACAGGTGTTGGAGCCCATTTAGCTGGACCTGCTGTTGTTTTGTCATTCATAGTAGCCGCAGTAGTAAGCGGACTTTGTGCCCTTACTTATGCTGAACTTGCTACAATGTTTCCAGTTGCGGGTAGTACTTATGCATATTCCTATGTTGCTTTTGGGGAATTAATAGCTTGGATTATAGGATGGGACCTAATGCTTGAGTATTTAGTTTCGTCAGCAGCAGTTGCATCTGGGTGGTCAGGAACCTTTGTAGGATTACTAAAGTCTGCGAACATTAATTTACCTATAGCAATAACTAGCACCCCTGCTGGAGGTGGAATTATTGACTTGCCAGCTATTCTTATAGTAATATTTGTTACATGGGTATTACTTATAGGAATTAAAGAAAGTGCAAAATTGAACAATAAAATAGTTTTGGTAAAAATTGGTGTAATTCTTTTATTTATAGCACTTGGTGTATTTCATATTAATATAGCTAATTATAAACCATTTGCTCCATTTGGATGGAGTGGTGTCATGGCAGGTGCTTCAATTATTTTCTTTGCTTATATTGGATTTGATGCAGTTTCAACGGCTGCGGAAGAAACTATAAACCCAAAGAGAGATGTACCTCGTGGACTTGGTATTTGCCTAGCAGTAGTTATTGTACTTTACGTTACAGTGGCAATTACTATAACAGGAATGGTTCCTTTTAAAGAAATAAGTGAAAACAATGCTGTTCCAGGTGCACTAGCTCGGTTTGGTATAAACTGGGGAGCAGCTCTAGTTGGAACCGGTGCAGTAATAGGCATGATTTCCACTTTAATTGTAATGCTATATGGACAGATAAGAATATTTATGGTTATGTCAAGAGATGGTCTATTACCAAAGGTGTTTTCAAAAGTACACCCAGTTCATAAAACGCCTACTCTTTGTACAATAATTACTGGTACTATTGCTGCTGTAATGGCTGGATTTTTGCCTTTAGATGAGATAATAAAACTATGTAATATAGGTACATTATTTGCATTCATTCTTGTGTCAGTAGGAGTTATTGTACTAAGAAAAACTATGCCAAATGTTGAAAGAAGATTTAGATGTCCATTTGTACCAATTCTACCTATTCTTGCTTCAGTGGCTTGTATTTATCTAATGACAGCGCTACCTTTAATAACATGGATTAGATTTGTAATTTGGTTATTAATTGGAATAGTTATTTATTTCATGTATGGTAGATATCATAGTATAATTCAAAAAAACGAGCCTAAATAATAAAACAATTAAAAATTAAATACCGAATAATTCAACATAGAATATATTACCGATGTTAGTTAAAAAAGGGTCTATCTCAAAATGATTAATAAAAATCATTTTAAGAGATAGACCCTTTTATTATTGAAAATTAAGAGTTATTTAACCTTTTGACCTGACTTATGTCTGGAGCCATGATGACCACCAAGATCTACTTTATCAGCTTGGGCTTGAGTTATAGTGCCATTTTCTATAAGGGGTTTTAAAGGACTTATATGATTGATTTTTTTACTATTCATATATGCTTTTCGTTGTTCCTTAGTCATGGTTTTAGTCTTTTCAAAATTTGCTTTCTTTGCAGCTCTAGCTTTAACTATTACAGCTTTAATTTTATTTGCTTGATCTTGAGTTAAACTCTTGTCTGCTACAAGGTTCTTTAAATTTGTATCAAAAGCTTGTTGTCTTTTAATACCTTTTTGTCTACACTCATTTTTCACAGCTATATTTGCATCAGTGGTTAATGGTTTAGTAGTGGCTGCAAAAGTTGTACTAATTGATGATAAAAACAAACCTCCTGTTAGTAATCCTGTTAGTATTTGGGTTTTTAAAGATATATTTTTCATATTAATCTCTCCTCATTCATTTATTTTTGTTATTTCTATGGTTTAGTTATGCCCAGTGATAATGTCAAAGGTGTGTCAACATTATGTATAATTTATTTCTTTTGTGTATTTTTTGTAAATTTTTAAAAACGAAAGAACGTTAGAGACATGTAAAAATAAATTGAATAACAAAAAAGTGCCGGTGAATTACTTCACCAGCTTCTATACATCTAAGGTGTGAATTGTCCTTCTACTTTTACAACTACATCATTTTCAGTATAGATATAACATAGCATATACTCACGCTTACTAGAAACACTTTTAAAATTATCATAGGAAACAGAATGGTTATTAATATCACTGCTAATTAAATCTATCCAACATCCTAGAAGGTTTAGTGAGGCATTATCAGCTATAACATAGCTTTTTACCACCTTACTACTATTAACAATATAGTAATCATCATATACAAAATATTTACCGTTTTCATATACGGCATCCCCATCTTTTTTAGCTGCTTCTATCGCTGCATTTCCAGTTAGAAATTTTACATCATCAAATTTCAAATATTTCTTGCCACCTTCTTCATATACCATAGATATATAACCAATTTGTTTCGATTTTACTATTGGCTTAGGTTTAACAATCACTTGCATTTTTATTTTTTTTTCATAATTTTGAATAGTTCCAAGAAAATTTTGTGATCCTACAGTTACACTATCTACTTTGTTTGGAGACCATTTTACATCAACTTCCCTAATGATTTTGTCACTAAAAGTGGTAGTAACCTTTAAAGGTAAGTTGTATTCTTGTCCTTTTATAATAGAAACGCTTATTTCTTTTATTGATACAATTTTAGGAATTATATGAACAGTTAATTTTACTGACCTTTCATAATTCTCCGCCACACCTTCAAAAACAAGGTCTCCTATTTTATTAGTTTCCATCAATGCATCTTTCCATTTAAGCAGTGCATTGATATCCTCATTATTTATTTTTATCACGGCTTTTTTAGGCAAAGTATATGATTCATTTTGATAGACTGATTCTTCCAAATTTGTAACCTCAAACTTTTGCTTTATCTCCTCAATCAAAGTCTCAAGGCCAGTTACCTTATTATTTTTTCCTTGTTTTAAAATTGACAGCGCATCATCTAATCTCTCTGACTTTAAGTATTCATCCTTAATAAGAATATATGTTTCTTTTTTTTCTTTCTGAAGGGAAATTGCTTGTTCAAAGCATTCCTTTGCTTTATTGACTTTTCCTAAAGCTAAATTATTTGAGCCCTGTTCAATGTTTTCACGAATCTTATTAACCGTTACATTGTTTTTTATAAAATTGGTTGTTAATACTAAAATAACTACGAAAGCTATCACAGTTAGTGTTATGGTAACTCGTACTTTGGGTTTATTTAAATTAAATCTCATAAAATATTCAATCCCTTCTTATAATTTCCTTATTATAATATTCATCAACACGTTAATTTATCTTATTAATAAAAAAAATTAATAAAAATATTTAATGGAATAGTAGGTAGATTAAAGAAAACATGATGGAAGTTATTAAGAAGCAGAAATTGGTTACTATCAATTTTATGAATTGATGAGATGTTGATGAATAAAAAACTATAAAACGTCAAATTTAGTTATATAATAGTATTATAGTATCGATAATTTAATTAAAATTTTATTATATGAAACAGGGGAGGAAATTTAAATGGGTGTTATTGTTGAAAAAAGTAAAAAGAATGATTTCATAGAGCAAAGGAGATTAAAATGAGAAATATGATAAGGTATCTAAGTTCTCTTTTGGGACTAATACTTATTTTCAGTTTGACTGGATGCTCAAGTATATCTGAAAATACTTCAAAGACAGTGTTATCTCAATCAATAAAGTCAAATCAGAATATAACTAAGGAAGTAACCCAACCGAATATAAATACAATATCAGTTGATGATAAAAAGGAAACACGTGGTAAATTAATAGTTCATTATATAGATGTTGGACAAGCAGATAGTATTTTAATAGAGCAAGGTTCAAGCTCAATGTTAATAGATGCAGGAAATAATGAAGACTCAGATACTGTAAAAAATTATATATCTCGTCAAGGGATTACAAAGCTTGATTATATAGTAGGTACTCATCCTCACGAAGATCACATAGGAGGACTCGACTATATAATAAACAGTTTTCAAGTAGGTAAAATTTATATGCCAAAGGCTATATCTAATACTAAAACCTTTCAAGATGTAGTAAGTGCGATTAAAGCTAAGGGAATGAAAGCTACGGTACCTAAAGTGGGGGAAACTTTTAAAGTAGGGAATGCAGTAGCTACAATTCTGGCACCGAATGGTAGCGGTTATAAAGATTTAAATAATTTTTCAATTGTAATTAGATTAACCTTTGGGAATAATAGCTTTATGTTTGAGGGAGATGCAGAGGATATATCTGAGAATGAAATGTTATCAAAGGGTTTTGATGTAAGTGCTGATGTGCTTAAGATCGGGCATCATGGGTCTAGCTCTTCAACTACTGATGCTTTTTTAGATAAAGTGAATCCAAAATATGCTGTTATTTCAGTGGGAAAAGATAATAGTTATGGGCATCCTCATAAGTCTACAATGGTAAAACTGAAAGCTAAAGGTATTAAAGTGTACAGAACAGATGAGAACGGTACAATTGTTGCAACATCAGATGGTAAAAACATAACATTTAATACTAAAGCTGGAGGTAATTAAATGAATGTAATAATTGATAGATTTGAAGGAAATTATGCAGTATGTGAAAAAGAAGATAGAGTTTCAATTGATATTGAAAGAAGTAAATTACCTAATGAAGCTAAGGAGGGAGATATACTGTGTATTGATAATGGTAATATTACTATTGATTTAGAGAAAACTAAAAAAAGACGTATAGATATTGAAAAATTAACTGAAGATTTGTGGGAATAGATCCAAACTTACAAAACATTATATAAGCGCAAAGAATATAATAAAGATACGGAGGAGGGTTTATTTATTTCCACCGTATTTTATTAAAATATCTTTAATTTTTTTGTTTTCACAAAAATCTAAAGGGGTTAATCCTGAAGAATTTGTTGAGTTTATGTCAAAGCCTAAACTTAAAAGAACTTTTAAAAAATCTTCAAAATGTTCATCATAACAGTTGATATAATCATCGTGAAGGAGTGTATTTGTATATTTATCCACTATATTTATATCCGCTCCATATTTTACAAGAAGATTCAAAAGCTCCACAGAATAATTAAAGCTGCAGTAAAATACAGGAGTCTTACCAGAAATATTGATTGCATTAACCTGCGCACCTTTTTTAAGTAACAAAGTTATTACATCTAGCTGAGGTTTTATTCTTGCACAAAGTTTATGAAGAGGGGTCTCTAAGAATTCACTATGATGATTGTTAATATCAACACCGGTATTTATTAAAAGTTCAATTGTTTTAAAATAATTATTTTGACAATTATCAATAGCGTAATAAAGTATATCAAGTTTTAAGTTAGAATTTAAATCCTTAGTTACATTCAAATAGTTTTTGATTTCATCTATGTTACCTTCATCAATAAATCTATAAATTGATTTAGGTTGACCAGAGAATATATTGCCAAATATTTTCATGTTAGTTTACCTCCTATTAATTAAAATCTATACTTAATCATTAATAGTATTCTCTTCTACTATTTTTTTTAACCGTTTTAGGATAGTTTCCCAATTTGAGGAAGCCCCTTTAAATTCTTCTTGAGTCTCAATGTTGTCTTGTGTGATTGATAGTAAAGTATTTCTCCCTTTTACAATTAAATCATAAGTAATATTAGCATAATTTTCAGGTTTATCTTCCAAACCAGAAAAAGAAGTCCAGTAAGAATACTTAAAAGTTTTATTCTTTTCTAATTTTAAAATTAAACCTTTATCCTCATATGGATTACCTTCCCATGATCCTTTAAAGATTATAGAACTTCCAATTTTCCACTGCGAAACAGCTTCAGTGCCAAATAAATATTGTTTTATTAATTCTGGATTTATTAGGGCTTTCCAAACCTTAGAAACATCAGCATTAATCTCAATCTCTTTTTTTGCAACTAGTAATTTATTCATAAATAGTCGCTCCTTTTAATTTTTTTATTCTGTGTTTTCAATTTTATTTTTCCACCTTTATTATTTTCCCATTAATGTATTATATGATATCCAATACACTTAATTCTTAAGTAAACACAGGCGTTACCGCCCATGCTCCTCGACGGAACCGTACTTGCCCTATTAAGGCATACGGCTCTTCACATCATATTTGAATCACCTATAGAACAAACTAACATTAATAGTTGGTTCTAATAATGGAAAA
>NZ_DATCQT010000161.1:0-2502 GCF_036569345.1 Clostridium sp. | reverse complement strand
CTTTTTAGTCTTACGACTAAAATATTACTTTTTTCTAAAGTAATTAACTGGTTAAAATAAAATATTATTTCATTTCTTTACCTATTTCTCTGTTTAATTTTCAAAGACCAATTTGTTTTGTCATCAAGTGACGACCTCTACAACTTTATCAGTTATCTAATCATCTGTCAATAGTTATTTTAATTATATAAATTAAATTTTCTATTACGATAACTACTTTGTCATGGCATAACCACAGCAACATGTAATATCTTATCATAATCATTTTGATCTGTTTTAGTATGCATTGTATTTATCTTAATATAAACCCACAATAATCGTATTTTCTTACTTATTCTACGTTTTTCTCATATTGATACACTAGGGCTCGTATACATAATATTCACTTATAAACTTCAACGAAACCTTTGAATTATTGAAAATATCTTTTCTAATATCCCTTATAGTTTCAAATAGTTATTTAAACTATATTAAACTAATCAATGTTTTTAACTTTATAAAAAACCATATGGTCTCTCCATTCGCCATTAATGCGTAAGTATTTTTCACTAACACCAAGTTCTTTAAACCCACAGTTTCTTAAAACTCTTTGTGATTTTTCGTTATCTATTAAAGTAGTAGCTTCTACTCTATGTAATTCTAACTCCTCGAAAGCGTATTCTACTGCTAGTTTAACTGCTTCTTTCATATATCCTTTATTTTGTTCTAACTCATCCATAGAATATCCTATAAAAGCATTTTTAAAAACACCCATAACTATATTCGATATTTTTATTTTTCCGATAAGTTTATCATTTTTATATATTCCAAAACTTATCACGCTACCATTTATAAATTGTTTATAACTTTCTGTTAACGTGCGCTTTTGGTTGACTAAGGTATAAAAACTTTCATCTCTAGAAGGTTCAAACCGCCTTAAATAATCTCTGTTTCTTAAATGAAAATCTAACAATGCTTGTGCATCACTTGGGGTTAATATTTGGATTTTTATATTTCTGCCTTTAATCGCAAGATCCCTTGTTATAGAATTTTTTTTAAAAACAGAATCACTTATACCAAACATCATTTCTGATTGATATTCAGATTTATTTATTACACTATCGCGTATAATACCTTCTAACTCAAATCCTAAATCAATAAATGCTCCTACATTTATATTTTCGTTAACCATAATATTTACTTTGTTTATCCCCATGTTTTTAAACAAAATATTAAGCATAAGATTTAATGTGTCTTTTAAATACTCATAATTCTCATTAGTATGACTATGGAATTTTAATCTAAATTGGCAAAACTTATTTTTTTTATCTAATTCCACTATATATATTCTTCCCAGTATAATATTATTTTTATCTTTTATAATATATTCTCTCTCATTACCTGTTGTTGCTTCTAAGTTAACGTACTTACCTTTGTTCATTTTTAACTCCTTTTTCTACAATAGAATCTTTAATTTAAGTTTAATTATAACATAATGTTTGAAAAGATGATTATATATATAATTGCATAAAAAAGATAAGAATATATTAATTTCTATTCTTATCTTTTTTAATCCTTTTAATAAACATTAATTATTCTTCTTAATTAAATTCTTAACAACCTCTCCGCCAATTATCATTCCCGCTACTGGAGGAACAAAAGATATACTACCCGGAATTTGTCTTTTAAAAGCACATTTTTTTGAACCCCCTGTACACACACATCCCTCTTTACATGTTATAACTTCTCCAATTTTTGGTTTAACAGGGATTTCCTCTGAGTAAACTACCTTTAATTTATTAATATTCCTTTTTCGTAGTTCATGCCTCATAACCTTAGCAAGTGGACATACTTTTGTATCATAAATATCTGCAACTCTAAATAATGTTGGATCTAATTTATTACCTGTTCCAAGGCAGCATATAATATCGATATTATGTTCCTCACAGTACTCAACTAAAGATATTTTTGAAGTTACCGTATCTATAGCATCTACTACATAATCTGTATCCTCAGTAATTATATCTCCCATATTCTCTGCAGTTATAAATGTTTCATAAGTAATAACTTCACAATTAGGATTTATTTCGAGTATTCTATCCTTCATCACTAGTACCTTGCTTTTGCCTATAGTTTTAATTGTAGCATGTATTTGCCTATTTAAATTTGTTAAGCATATTGTATCATCATCTATTAATACCAATTTTCCAACACCTGCTCTTACTAGTGCTTCAACTGTATAACTTCCAACTCCGCCTATTCCGAAAACTACTACTTTGCTTTCTCTTAATTTATTTAAACTATCCATACCAATAAGTAACTCTGTTCTTGACAATGAATGTTGTGGCATATGTTTGACTCTCCTTTTAAATATATTAATATTTCTTAAGTAAACACAGGCGTTACCGCCCATGCTCCTCGACGGAACCGTACTTGCCCTATTAAGGCATACGGCTCTTCACATCATATTTGAATCACCTATAGAACAAACTAACATTAATAGTTGGTTCTAATAATGGAAAA
>NZ_DATCQT010000160.1:0-1837 GCF_036569345.1 Clostridium sp. | reverse complement strand
AATATTTATATTCTCATCTGGTGATTATGGCATGAAGGTAACACCCGTTCCCATACCGAACACGAAGGTTAAGCTTCAATGCGCCGATGGTACTGCAGGGGTGACCTTGTGGAAGAGTAGGTTGTCGCCAGGTTTACATGGATCTTTAGCTCAGCTGGTTAGAGCTACCGGCTCATAACCGGTCGGTCCGGGGTTCGAGTCCCTGAAGGTCCACCATAAATAACAGTTCAAATTGAACTGTTATTTTTATTTTTTTGGAAAATATAGAGAAGTATAATTTTGTTTTTGAAGAAAGTTAAAAAATATTAGAATATATTAAAAAATTCAGCAATGTAAGAACTGCTGAATTTTTTAATATATTCTCCTAATTAGATGTCATATGTTTTTTAGCATGAATTTTTGACTTAATGAAAAAGAATATAATTATTAATATTGTAACCAAAGGCGTAATATATTCTGGTATTTCTATTTTAAAGCCTTCCAATATCATTACCATACCAAGACATAGAATTGAGTACATTGCTCCATTCTTAAGAAAAACATATTTTTTTATATTTTCTATATTACCCATAGTCAATTGCCTAACAACAATAGCTCCCAAACCATTCCCTAAAATTATAAGCGGTACTGATGTTGTAAATGCAAAAGCACCCAATACCCCATCAATGGAGAAAGTCATATCTATTATTTCTAAATATAATATTTTGCTAATATCAGACATCCCACTTTTATTACTCAATAATTGTTGTTCGTTTGATTCTGCGTTCTTTTTAAATCCATCAGTGATAAAAAAAGCAGAAGAGCCGATTACCGCTGATAAAGCCAATATTGAATCGTACTTCAAAGCCACCGCAACAATTACAACTAAAATCACAGAAACTATGGCATAAAACCATGCACCATGTTTTACAAAAAGTTCTTCCACCGGAAGTCCGAAGTGCTTATCCTCAATAAACAGCCAGTGAAGAAACAAGAATAGTAAAAAAACTCCTCCTCCAAGCATCAGTATTGGTGTGGAAAGTTCAAATGATTCTTTTATGTGTGGATCATTTGAAAATGTGGCGGTAAGAGCTCCTATAGGGCCTAGTTCTGGATTAGTTACCCATACTATAACCCATGGCAACAAACCCCTTACAATAAATACTGCAAACAATATACCGTAAACTAGAAACCATTTCTTTGCTTTTTCAGACATGGTACCAAGTACTTCAGCGTTTATCACAGCATTATCTATGCTGGAGACTACCTCAAAGACACATAGACCTATTATAATAAAAAAAATTGATAAAAATCCCATATAGATAAAACTCCTTCTAATATTAAATAATTATTTTTATCTATTTATTATAAGCCATTGATAATTAAATATTCAACATCCATTCAAGATAAACTCTAAGTAATAAAACAGATTGTAATTCTGTTTGTGTATCATTCTATGTATAAATACATAGAAACTTATTCAGGCGTGTCCATATATGTAATACTTAGGTTTTAAGAGCGATATACAGTAAATGAATAATAACATTGTTATGTAAATAATAATACAATTATAGTAATATGTTATTATGATAGAATACTCCTTGTCGTCACGAACGTGTGGCGTAGTAAGCTAAATGTTAATTACTATTTAATAGGTTTTCAGATGAAAATAAATTTTAAAAAGTTGTTGACAAAACAAGAGATACCAAGTAGAATAGTAGAGGTCGTCACTTGATGACAAAACAAATTGGTCTTTGAAAATTAAACAGAGAAATAGGTAAAGAAATGAAATAATATTTTATTTTAACCAGTTAATTACTTTAGAAAAAAGTAATATTTTAGTCGTAAGACTAAAAAG
>NZ_DATCQT010000159.1:0-6351 GCF_036569345.1 Clostridium sp. | reverse complement strand
ATTATTCCATAATTCAAGTTTGGAGATGCAAATTCAAAAGGTATTGAACTACGACATGGATATAGAAGTTACAAAATCCATTTTCTCGCGCAATTACAGTGAATGGACCAGAAGCATTTCAACATGGGGTGAATTATAATGGTGAAAGTTTTTGTATATGGCACATTGATGAGAGGCCGCATAAATCACAGTTACTATCTTTCAAAATCAAAATTTCTTGGAGAAGCAGAATTAGAAGGCTACGCAATGTACTGCGTCAGTTCCTTCCCTGGAATAGTTACAGAACAATCTGAAAAGGTAAAAGGTGAAGTATACTCTGTGGATGAAGAAACTTTAAGAAAGCTTGATAACCTTGAAGGTGAAGGTACCTTATATATCAGAAAAATGGTAGACCTACAATTAAATAATGAAACTATACAAGGTTTTGTATATATATGGAATTACACTATAACTGAGCTATGCCTTACAACCTTGGAAAAGAGGTGTATAAAATGGATATTAATAAATAATATGTGTGGTATGCCTGTTATGGCTCAAATATTTTAAGAGAACGGTTTATGCTTTATATTCAAGGTGGATTTAGTCGATTTAATAATAAAAAATATACACCATGCAATGACAAAAGTGCTCCTTTAGAGGATAAACATATTAACATTCCTTATAAATTATACTTTGGAAACAATTCAGGAAGCTGGGAGGGTGGAGGAGTTGCTTTCCTTGAACCTAAAAGAAATGATAACATAAATACTCTTGGCAAAATGTTTCTTATAACTGAGGAACAATTTAATGATATAAATGAACAAGAAAGCTCAATATGGTATAACCTTATAATAGATTTAGGTACACTTAATGGGGTAGCCATAAAGACCTTTACCCATTCTGATATGTTCACTAGAAATTTGCCTGTGCAGAGATATTTAAAAGTAATTGAAGAAGGAATCAGTGAAACGTACCCTGAGCTATCGAAGAATGAAATAGAAAATTATCTGAAATTAAGTATAAATACTTTGTAGGATTAACATCATAAGGCCCCACAGGATATATGGGGTCTTGTAATTTTTATATCTATTAAAATCATTTTATAGGGAAGCTTCAGTTTTAATTATTTATAAATATATCAGATATTAATCTTCACCTTTTAGAAGTTATTCCCAAGGGTCAGGTACTTTACAGAGTTTGATAGTGAAGCGTACACGCTCTGCTGCTAACTTCAAAGGATTCAAATAAACTTTTTAACAAGGTAGTCTTTCCTGTTCCATTTTCACCTATTATAACTATCGTATCTAATGGTATTCCATTACCATCACAAAAATCAACTTCTAAATCATTTAGTATTTGATGATTATTAAATTTAATTTTTTTCAACTTCATTTTCTTCACCTCATTAAAAATTATTTAGAACCTCTATTCTTTGTTCCCATATTTGCTACTCAATTACCGAAATAATTTTATATACTTAGTATTATTATACCCTAAATATCTACGCCATAAAAGTAATACATAAAAACTTCTCAAAGTTGATAATCTTTCATTCACAAAACCCAAAATAGTTACTTAAATTAAATGATTTTTATAAAATGATGCTAATTCAAACCCACCTTCTTTTGTTTGTATTTCAAAATATAATAAACATGCTGTTTGATGTGCTAATTACTATATATATACCTCAAAACCGTTCCCCGTCGTGGCTCACGCCAAGTTTTCTATCTCTATTTTTCATCAAACTATCAAATTGTCGAGTTCAATCACTTTCTCTGTCGCATTATTTTCTCAAAAATTAATTATGTCTTTGCACAATGTTTCATATTTATTGAGAACTTCATTCTTTTTAGCTTTTAGTTTTTTACCTTCACCAATTGGCCGAAATAATTTTATTCTCCTTAAATCATTTTCCATGTGTGCAATATAATAATTATTTATATCATAGTTGAAAATATTCTTTGTTGATTTAACCCTAATAAGATATTCATTGGATTTAACACTCAATATCTGTAAACTAATAAAAGGCAAATCGTTTTTTAGCTTTTCATAATTTAAAGATAACTCTTTTTCGCTAAAATAATACCTTTCAATAACAGATTTTATCCAATCGTTAGCCACATTATCATCCTTAAATTCTATTATATATTTTTCCGAAAAATATTGTAATATGAATTTATCATCAACATACTCCATACATCCTTGATATTTTTTTTTATCAGCTTTAATAATAAATTGATTAAATAAAGGACTATACCTAATCCATGTTGCTACTAACTTTTCCATTAAAATATCTCCTTACATTTGCCATAGATTTTTGTTAATTCCATACTCTCGCCTCTTAGATATTTAATTGTTCTGTCACCAATTCATATAATAATTCCCCAAAATCATTTGCCACTAATTCATACTTTTGCATCTTCTTATCAACTC
Source organism: Clostridium sp. (assembly GCF_036569345.1). Lineage (GTDB taxonomy): Bacteria > Bacillota > Clostridia > Clostridiales > Clostridiaceae > Clostridium_AD. The sequence continues at coordinate 3,939 of NZ_DATCQT010000159.1, read as the reverse complement.
CAGGAATATAAGAAATTATTGAAGGCTCTCCGAATTTATTTACTTTACTAAGGTCAATACAAAACAATTCGCCCATTCCCGTATCATATATTACAAGTAAACTATTTGGAATATCTATTTCTTCTCTTTCTGTAATTGTGTACCAAATAGCATCTGGTACACATGAATTTATAAAATCACTATCTATTATTCCATATATTTCTTGGGAACCAAAGTTTCCGGCTCCAAAGTCTTTTAGAAACTCTCTATAAACTCCTTTAAAACAAAGGTTTAATGTCTTTTCTGTTATCACTATTAAAGACTCTGGTCTAGCACCAACAAAATGGCATTTATCATTATTTTGTTTCATTAACTCTACTGCTTTCTCATAATTTTCTCTACTCATGTTACCCTCCTTACTTTCATTTGAAATAATTTGATCTATTCATCCAATATGATGAACGCCAATTAGCAAACATAAGTTGTCCATTTCATTTCTATGTTAGTTCCTCCGAGGTGCTAGGAGGCAACCGGAAGTTAGCTTCTTGCTAATTAATTTAGTATTACTAGGTTCTGCTAGCCCTTTAACCCCTTATCTATTCAAAATTCCCAATATTTCTTCCCCATATTTTTCAACTTTCTTATCCCCGAAACCTTTAACCATATGTAATTCACTCTTTGATTTGGGATTAGCTTTAATAAGTGTTTCCATTTCAGCATTACTAAAAACCATATACGGCTTTATTCCCTCATCACTTGAGGTTTTTAATCTATACGCTTTTAAAATATTATAAACATCCATAGCTGAAACTACTACCACAGGTGTAACTTCTTCATTAACAATATCCTTTTCTTTAAATTGTGTTTCCTTAACTATCATTTCCACGGTGTCTTCGGCTTTCACCTCATCAGGTGTTTGGCTTACAACCCTTTCCTTAGTAATCACCTTTTCACTTGTATCAAAGTCATCATCAGTTAATGAATACTTAGCTTTATTATCAAATTTTATTGGTCTATTATTTTTTACAAGATAATCAGCTATCTCATACATTAGCTTCTCTCTCATTTCTGGATCATTTTTTACAGAGCTTAATTCCGTATTTAATAAAGTTGTTAACTGATCATATTTATATATAAGATTTTGAATTACCTTAGAACATTTCGTTTTCTTCATTATTGTTTTAGGGTTGGCAATAATAACCGCGGACTTTATTGGTATAGCTTTAATTATCTTTTCTCTAATTAAGATATCCTTTAATACTTTTACATGTCTTTGATTTTGTGTAATAGGACTATATATGCCTTCTTTCTTAATTGCTTTTCCAGCATTACTTTTTATAGTTCTTATAAAATCTCCGTCTGAGTTAATCTCTATATCCCCATTTAGTTTTTTAGTTTCCAAGACATAAATAAACTTATAAGTTATTAGGACAAAATCAAGTTGAGCAATATAGTCCTCTGATTGTAATCTAATATCATGGAGACATAACATTGGGATAAATGAATTTTGAAGCTCATAACTAACATTATTTTCTCCATCTAAACCATACTTTAATAACATGATATCTCTATCAATTAATCTTTTTTTACTTGAGACTACCTTATTTGAAAGCTCAATCAAGTCTTTTAATTGTTCGTTATCCTTAGTGAATTTTTTAATGAATATTGGCTAAGTCACCGTTTTCTTCCCTTTAATAATTGAAGAGATTGCATTCTCTAGAAATGACATACTCTTACCCCCGATCTCTTAAGTAATATACCAACATCATACCATATTTATTCCAAAATAATAATTATTTGTTAATGTACACATTATAAGCAAACTAATAAATTAGTGATTGATGGAATTGTCAGTAACGGTACTTGGCGGGAGTCGAACCCACGACCTACAGATTCGAAAGAAATGATCCCTAGTAAGTTTAAAAAGCCGTCGATCCCTTATAAATAGCCATTTTACTTTTTAACTAAGTTTAGGTAATACCTACTTAATTTAACCTATAAGGGGCAAAAAAAGGGGCAAAAATAAATTTACTCCTTTTGTTTATTTTAACAACTCATTTAAATGCATTTTAAGACTATGCGTTAAACATAGTCTTTTCCATAGTTTGAGAAAGTCTATAAGCCGAGTCCTGTATTTGATTTTTTTAGTATTTTTATGAATTTTATAATATTTAAATATATCTATTGAGCATTGATTATACTGTGTTTAACAGCTTTTTTATATCAAATTATATCTATTTTTATTCATTAATATTTTATATATCGGTTCAAGTTTTGTCCTCTACTTTTTAAAGCAGTCTTGCTATGAAGGAGTATTAAAAAGAAGGCACTACCTTCTACAATAATGCCTTAACTCAACTTAATTTATACTAAGATTCTTCTTCAAATATTGGAGCTTCTATAAGTGTAGCAAAAATCAGTTCATGGAAATGGTCATCAACGACATTAGTTTTAGCTTCTACAAAATGGACATGTCTACCATCGCCAACAGGTTTCTGTAGGCCAGAGGTTGCTTCAAATTCATGAAAGTGATCAAAAAAGTCTGTTCTTGATTTAACTTTATGAACGTGCCCACCTTGAACTGGTATTGCAGGACTTGATACTCCAGCAAATCTATGATTATGAGCATCCTCGCTACCTAATTCTGCTAATCTAGTGCTTCCTTCAAATTCATGGTCGTGGAATTGCTTTTCTTTTTTGCAACAATCTTTATCATCATGTTTTTTTTCACAGCCACAATTATCATCATGTTTTGACATTAACATCACTCCTTCTATTTAGACATTATTATTATATGTAGTTTATTTTAAAATGGAACTAAATATAAAAAGGCAGAATAATCACAGTACTACCTTTCTATAGTTTCAGTATTTAACTAAGATAGGATATTGTAACTAAATAACGAAAGTTGAATAATATAAAGTGTTAATATTATTTTGGAGGTACTTATGTACGACTACCGTTGTAAAGACTGTGAAAATCTTGGACAATGTATGCCTATGATGAATATGCCCATGATGAATATGCCTATGATGAATATGCCCATGATGATTTTGCCTATGATGATTATGCCAATGTATGATGATGAAGATTTAAAAAGCCATGTATCCTAAGGTTTATATCAGAATATATCCAATTGTAAAATATCATTACGATATGATTGTAGCGAAACATGGAAGAATGTATTGTCCTACCGTAGATGAAATGGATCGTATGTGTAAAGATATATGTAACAAGTACAAAGAACATTATAAGGATGAGGATTATGACGATGACTGTAATGATGATGGGATGAGGCGCTTCGGTGGAGGTGGACTTGGTAATTTAGGCAGAATACTTCTGATTGGAAGTTTAATTGGAGGAAGATACTGGTGATACAGTTGAGAATATAGCTAATGTAATATGGAGGGGATAATTAAACCTCTCTTTCTTACTTTTTTATAAGGTTTTATATAAAGAATTTGGAATTAATGCTTGCAATTGAAATGCTTCAATTAGAAAACTATGCAATATTAAAATCCCTGGAGAATAATTCAAACATAAATAAAGATGAATATGATAATATTTTCTCTGCCATGCGTAATGTTTGTTACCATGTGTATCTACTTCTGAAATACCTTTTACTTTAATAACTTTCAAGTTTTCTTTTATTACATATTACATCATAAAATACCAATCCGACGTAACTCATAGGAATATTATACCATTCATTTGTGCAAGCTGTCACAAAACTATGGATTCTATATTTTGTGACATCACAAAAGTAATACGGGGACTTATGTGATAGTATTTTGAGGCAAATATTGTCATGTGGCTGTTTTTTACATTAATCGTTGCCGTACCCCTTGTTCGTAAGTCTGTAGTATGGCTCATTTGATCCGATCCGAGAATACAAACTGATATCAAAGTTATATTGTTACAAAGTACTAGTTATTGCTTCGTTTACTTTTATTTTTATTC
>NZ_DATCQT010000158.1:0-6146 GCF_036569345.1 Clostridium sp. | reverse complement strand
AGCTGGCTAAATCATGAAATGTAGCCTCAGATACATGTTCATAACGACTAAGATCCATTTCATCGAATGTTTTTATATATGGAAATTTAGCTGCATTGATTCTACGTTTTTGGCTACTTTCCATTCTTGAGGCACTTTCTAGTTTTAGCAGATCAATTAAGAATTGTTCATAACTTTTATCATGGTCCAATTGACGTATAATGTCATCATAACGATTAAAAGAAGGTGTTTTTAACTGTTTTGAATATAATGCAATAGTTTCAGTATTTAAACTTAGGCTTTTCATTATTTCACCGCCATTCCGTATTTTTTATCGTATTCTGTAAGGTCAACAGGTTCTATTGTTACTTCCTTACTAGAGAGATAGATAACTGGTGACTCAGTTGGTTCATTTAAGTGGGTTCTTACCATATCAACAGTAGGCACTATATGACTAGGAATTGAATTCTTAATATTTAAAATTTGTTCTTCTCCATAATCAACACATAATCGAAGCAGTTTGACCATTTCTTTATTACCGCCAGGTAATTGTTTACCCCAGTTTAAGAGAGATTCTGTAACGTTTGTTTTTACTGGTTTTGAATTGAATACTGACCGTGGTTTTCGTTCTAGTAGATCAATGTAATGCTCCAACCTATACTCGGTTTTGCCTGAGAAGTAACAACGTATGTAATTTGCTATCTCCGTGTTTTGGTACAGAATACTGATATAATTACCGTAGCCTTTTATTGTAACATCTTTTCTTAAATACTTGACCGGTACTGAATAATAATTCTTTTCATAACGAACAGTGGAGTAATCATCAACACAAGTAACTACTGTTTTACTTGTATCAAATTGAAACATCGGAATGGTATTTAAGCAACGCAGTTCCTCTTGATACATGATATTTACTGAATTATTTCTATTTTGAACTTTATGGGTTGCACGATATTTTAAACAATCATTCCAAAGCTTCTGATTTAATTCGTCAATACTGGATATCCTTGGGACAGGAACAAGAAAGTTTCTTCTTGAGTATCCTACCAGATTTTCGACTAAGCTTTTTTCATTTCCTTTTGCTGGATTGCAGAAATCCAGATCAAAAGCATAGTGAGCACTGAAAGAGCGATATTTATTTTGAGGTTTTGCATAAATACCAAATCCTTCTTTTACGGCAACTTTGGCGTTATCAAAGATGATTCTTTTAGGAATGCCACCAAAGAAATTAAACATAAGTTGTTGTGCTTCTAAAAAAGCTTCTTCATTAGCTGATTTAAATATTTGAACAAATATATCACAGCTATAGCAGAGCCTTCCACAGAAGGTATGCAGCTTAGTTTTTTCACCGTTTATATAAACTGTAACTTCACCCCAATCAATTTGAATTGCTTCACCAGGTTCATAAGAAAGAGGCATAATGGCTTGTGGTGGGATTGTTTGGTCTTCCTTAAATTCTTTTACAGCTTTACGAATCGTAGATTCTGCACCTAAGAAATTTTTTTCAGCAACTAAACGATCATAGATTCGTTTTGCTGAGTGTTTTTGCTTTTTAAGATGTTCTTCCTTATCAATCCGAAAGCAATCTAGGATAAAGTGCTTTACCTCCGGTGTAATTGTATCCGGGAGCCTTTCATAAGACTTTCGTACATCTGGATGTGCTTTACCTTCACAGTATTTTTTTACTGTCTGCCTTGAGATTCCTAATCTTTTTGCAATTTGACGCTGGGATTCGCCATCGATATAACTTTGGCGTAGATTTTTATACATGTCCACTTCAACCTTCACACCTTTCATCCTCCCTGTAAGATAGTTACTACCATTTTACAGGAATTTAATGTTAGATGGTAAACTAATTCAATATCAAAATAGCTTCAAGTGGTACACTTATATAATATCATTCACACACCTCTTAGGTATTGTTTTATTAAATAAAGTTATTTATACACTTATTTGTCTAATTGAGAATATGCATATAAATACACCAATTTTTATTAACTATGTTTTTTAATATAATGGATACACTATTAATGCATTGAATAAATACAGTAAATTTGTATATTGAAAAGGAGAATAACTATGGATAAAAATAATTTAGAAAAAACAAAAAAAAGCACTGGTATTTCAAACTATGATAGTGGTATGAATACAATCGCTAATGATGCTGAATCAAAAGTAATAGGACAATCAAGCACTGATCTAGTTAATGAAGCTAATGAAGCTATTATGAAGGATGAAATGAATATGTTCTAAAAATAAATATCTATAAGGCATGAAAATCATGCCTTGTAGATATTCTCTGTTACCCACATTAGATCTATTGCTTATTTCTTAAAAAATCAATAGAAGTTTTCTATAATATAGTTTCTAAAGTGTTTGTTTTGCAGATGTAAAAAAACTCTATTTAGAAAAAAAATTTTTCTTTCATCATATCAAATTCTGAACCTGATTTAACGAATCTTGCAGTTCCCTCGATTAAGAAACCAGTTACCAATGAGTTGTATATCATAATCTCTTTACTGCCTAATGTAACTTTAATTTTATCATTTTGTTCTATGTTCTTTTGGGTTTTTATCATTCCAGCAGCAGGTAATAATAATTGGTACAGCAACAATGCAATTTAATTTATTTATTAATAGATCGTTTGCTATGAGCTTATATGAAGGAGCAACTTCTATTCTTGAATGTGCAAATAAAGTGACGTTACTTACATATGAAATTTTTGCTGTGCAGTTTCTATGATAATATACCCCCTACTGTCTACATTTTAAAGATTGATGAATGCACATATTTATGGAAAACAATTTAGAAATAAAATCATTCGAAAATAACTGCATTATTTCTCTAATAATTACACAAAATAAAATGAAGGAGTGTGTTATATGGAATTTTATGATGTAGTAAAAGGTAGAAAAGGTATTAAGAAGTTTAAGAATACGCCTATAAATGCAGAAAAATTAGCTAGAATGATTAATGCAGCTATGATGTCACCATCATGGAAAAATAATACTTCGTACAAATTTATTTTGGTTGATGAAAAAAAGGAATTAGAACAAATTTCTAAGTCTATAATGAATAAGGATAATACTGCGGCGCAGTCAATAATAGACGCACCAATGACAGCGGTTATAGTAGCAGATCCCAACGCGTCTGGAGAAGTAGAAAACAAAGAATATTATTTAGTAGATAGTGCAATAGCTATGGAACATTTTGTTTTATCAGCTACTAATGAAGGTTATGGAACTTGTTGGATTGGGGCAATTAATGAGGAAATTATTAAGAAAACATTATCCATCCCTCAAAACTACAAAGTAGTTGCCATAACTCCTATTGGAGAGATTGCAGAAAGTAAAGACCATTATGATAAAAAAGAGGTAAAAGATTTTGTATTTTCAAACACTTGGGATAATGCCTATAGTGAGAATAAAAGATAAATTGTATTTAAATAATTTTTTAAAGTGTTGCATAACTTATAAACAGTGAAAGTAACACAATACCTATAACTAGAATATTCACGGTAGAGTCCTTTGGCTCTGCTTTTTTTAATGATCATTTATTTGAATCAAAGTTAAACTGTATATAAATACTTATATACATGGGTTGCAGGCATCTTTTTTAGCGGAAAAATACTCTAAGCTCTAGACTATTTTGATTAATACAGCGAACCCTTTAATGTGTTTATCTTATCATATCAATGTTATGATTACATACCAAGACTAATAACAATCTGTAAAAAATTATTAATCCTATCAAAATAATAGGATTAGTAGTCAAGATATTATATCTATATCCTAGATAATAATATGGAGTTAGGTCGTTGTTGAGCTTAGAAAATGAACCTAGTACATTGTTACGGTTTTATTTTGAAGAGGGTACTACAGACGAGTATATACTTAATAGGGGTATAAAGAACATAACTGTGCCTTGCTGTTTTATAAAAACTTTTTCATTTCTTCAACATTTTGTTGCTCAAATTTTAGCAATCTGTTTGCTATATCTTTTATGTTTTGATCAGCATCTTTATATTCTTTAAGCCTTTTTGTAACGTCAATAATTCCCATTGTACTTCCCTGAATTAACATTTGAGAAATATGAGATGGTGTTTTGTTTGTTAATGTTTTAATGTTAATCATTATGTAAGAAGTTAATTTAGTTAGACTGCTTATGCCTTTAGATTTTTCTTTTGCCTGTTCAATTTTATTACTTGATATGTCAAATATCTCAGTATATTCTTTTAGTTGTAATTCTAAATTTTTTTTTAAGAGTTCATCTTCTACAATACTAATTAATTCACTAATTGTACTTTTACCCATTTCAGAATTTTGATAGATATAGTTTAAAAATTCAATATTACTATTCATTAATATCACCTCATAAGTATTATCTGCATAAAAAGATTGTTTATTCATAAATAAACAATCTTCTTAAACGTTGAAATTAAGCCATTTGTTTCTCAATATTTTGCACTTCGGGGTTGTAAGCCCTAACCCAAATATATTTATATGATTTACAATCGCAATAAGGGTATTTTTGCCCATTCCCCCGAAAAGGTGGAATAGGCAAATCACTAATTCGATATTATCTGAAATTTAGCCAATGATTAGGACGTATATGTGTGAAGATTGTGGGAAATTCATTATCAATAAACCTATCGAGATAAAAGAGGACCAAGGCGATGTAGAATAAACGATTAGGAACCCAAATTTGTAATTGGAAAGGGCGCTCTTAAAGATTAGATTCTAAAGGCATACAACATAACGAAAATTATATTGAATAGGGTTAGTAATACCTACAAATAAAAAATGCAAAGGCAGGAAGTGGAATCCAAATCACCTTTGCTTTTAAAACTAACCCCAATAATAGGTTAATAATATATTACCTTCACTTTAACAAAATAGCAATGATAATAAAGTTTATGAAAGTTGAGTAAGAGAAGCCAAGACACGGGTATATCTGATTTGGTATCTTAGGGCATTTGTTTAACACAATATATATTCTGTATAACTGGAGTAAAGCATTGAAAGCACTAGTGTTATTTCAATAAATAAATTGTAATAGCTAATATTAGTTTAACATAAGGCATCGTATTGTATAACTAGGTTTATCTTTATACTATGTTAATTAATGATATTAAGTTTTATAAAAAAACTCATAAGGGTACCTTTATACGATAGCTCAATAGGGTGTGCCATTACGTAAATAAATATAATGAAATTATGATTTCACGACATTTAACTATAATTACTTTTACAACAAGTGTTCAATAGGAATGATAAAAAGATGCTAGAAACTAGCACCTTTTTATCATTATTCATAAGTATTAACATTATAAATCTTATATTAAAATTTCTTTGCCACTTCTATTGCTTTACTTATTGCAATTGCCTTTATATCATCTGCTTTGTCTGGAGTTGCATTCATCCCTTCTACAAAAATAGATTGCTTTTGTGTAATTCCAATAAAACCTAGTATTGTGTTTAAATATCTATCCCCCAATTCAAACTCTGCCATAGGCCCACTAGAATACACTCCACCTCTAGCCTGAATATGAACTGCTTTTTTGTCAGGTAAAAGTCCAACAGGTCCGTTTTATGTGTATTTAAATGTCTTATTTACTATACATATATTATCTAGATATGCTTTCATTTTTGGGGGTATTGTAAAATTCCACATTGGAGTAACAAACACATATTTGTCAGCAGCTAAAAATTGTTCTAATAAATTATTCATTACTGCTACTTTATTCTGTTCTTTCGAAGTTAGTTGATTAAATGTAACACCTTTTGCAAATTTTCCCCATGCACTGAACACTACATCATCAATTAGTGGAACCTCTGTTTTATATAAGTCTAAAGCTGTAATTTCATCCTGCGGATTAGACTTTTTATAGGTTTCTAAAAAATTATTGCCAACAGATAAACTAAAAGAATTCTCCTTAGTCTTTGGATTTGCGGTGATATATAAAAGTTTTGACATTTGCACATTCCCCTTTTCATTGTCTGATATATTTTTTAAAAATCTAACCGTTGTGTTCATTTCATTTTTTGTAAGGTAAGTATATACTTACTTACCTTATGTAATATTATAAAATTATAGAAGTAGTATATATTCACAATTAGACACCAATATATGCATTTAAATAGTTATTTGGGGCATATGTAAGTATC
>NZ_DATCQT010000157.1:0-6708 GCF_036569345.1 Clostridium sp. | reverse complement strand
AAAAACCAGAGTTAAAGATATGAATAAAAGTATGAAGTGAATAAAAATAAAGTGAACGTTAACTAGGATAAGTAAAGAAATTATTCGTTATATTTATGAGTGGTTTCTTATCAAACTTATAACTAGATTATACAAGGAGGTAATAAAATGAATAAGCAAAAATTAATATTAGTAGCATGCGGTACAGGAATAGCAACTTCAACAGTTGTGTGTAAAAAGGTGGAAGATTTAATTGCAGCTAACAATATCAATGCGAGGGTTATTCAATGTAAAATATCGGAAGTGCCAGGTTATGAGGAGGGAGCAGATCTATTAGTTACAACTACGATTGCTTCAAGAGTCTACAAGATTCCCGTAATAAAGGCAATAAATTATCTAACCAATATAAATACACAAAAGGTTGATCAAGCTATTATTGAAGCTCTTAAAGAATAAAACATAAAAAACCAAAATTAAGGAGGAGAATACATGTTACTAAAGGTTGTTCAATATATTATTAGTTTGGGACCAACAGTAATACTACCGCTTACTATCACAATTATGGGTTGTTGTTTTAAATTAGGTTTTAAAAAATCATTTAGATCGGGTATTATAATTGGAATTGGTTTTGTAGGTATTAATTTAGTAATTGGTTTACTTACAACTAATTTAGGTGCAGCTACATCAATGATGGTAAGTAGGTATGGATTACATTTAGGTATATTAGATATAGGTTGGCCAGGAGCGGCTGCAATTACTTGGGCTTCTCCAATAGCAGCGGTAATGATACCAATAGCTATGCTTGTAAACGTTATATTATTGTTTCTTAAGTTTACAAATGTAGTTGATATTGATATATGGAATTATTGGCATTTTACTGCAGCAGGTGCAACAGTACTTGTTTTAACTCATGGTAATTGGGGTTTTGCAATACTCGCAGCAATCATATATGAAATTGCAGTTCTTAAAATTGCAGATTGGACAGCTCCTATGGTTGAAGACTTTTTCGGGCTTGAAGGAATATCACTCCCAACAGGATCTACCGCAGCTTGTGGTCTTATAGGTATTCCAGTTGCAAAAGTAATAGGTATGATTCCTGGAATAAAAAATCTGAAAGCAGATCCAGAAACTATCCAAAAGAAATTTGGTGTATTTGGAGAACCAATGATGATGGGTTTGGTACTTGGTATATTGATTGGATTTTTAGCTGGATACGATATCGGAAAATGTCTACAATTGGGCATTATTATGGCTGCTGTTATGTTCTTAATGCCACGTATGGTTAAAATTTTAATGGAAGGTTTAATTCCAATTTCAGAAGGTGTTCGCGACTTTTTACAGAAGACAAACTTTGGTAAAGATAGAAAATTAACAATAGGACTTGATGCAGCTGTTGCAGTTGGTCATCCAGCAGTTATAGCAACAGCACTTGTCTTAGTTCCTATAACATTATTCTTAGCTGTTATATTGCCTGGTAATAATGTTCTACCATTTGGAGATTTAACTACCATTTGCTTCTATGTTGCATTTATAGTTGGTTCGACAAAGGGTAATATTGTTCATTCAGTTTTAGCTGGTACTGTGGTAATGGCACTTGCATTACTCATGGCAACAAACATTGCTAGTTTTCATACTCAAATTGCACAAATGGCTAATTTCACAATGCCAAAGGGATCCACTATGATTTCAAGTTTAGATTTAGGTGGTAACTTCTTGAATTGGATAGTAGTTAAAGCATTCCAGTTATTTACCGGTGGATTTATATTTTAATTAAGTTAATTTTAAAAATTAAGAGGGTGCTGTTAAGCACTCTTTAACATTTTAAAAAGAATTGATATTTTGATTTCTAATTAAGTTTATTCTATTTTAATAGGAGGTAACATTATGAAAATTATAACAATTATTGGAGCTGGCCAGATGGCGTGCGCTTTATCTTTTCCTGCAACTGAAAATGGTAATAAGGTACGAGTAGTTGGTACTCCACTAGATAGAATCATTGTTGATACAGCTGAAACTACAGGTTTTCATACTACACTAAAACGTCAATTACCTGAAACAGGAATTGAGTATTATCAAATTGAAGATGTAAATAAAGCACTTGATGGAGCCGATGTTGTAATATGCGGAGTTAGTAGTTTTGGTGTTGACTGGTTTGCAGATAATATATTGCCTATAATACCTGAAAATATCCCTCTTCTTTCAATAACAAAAGGAATGATTGATCAAGAAGACGGAAGTATGATTACTTATCCACAATACTTTGAAAGCAAACTCCCACCAAATAAAAAGCTTTCTATTAATGCGATAGGTGGTCCGTGTACTAGTTATGAACTTGCTGACAAAGATAATTCCGTTGTTACATTTTGTGGAGATGACATAGATATTCTTAGAATGCTTAAGGGTTTGTTTGAATCTCCATACTATCATATTAGTCTATCTACAGATGTTGTTGGTGTTGAATGTGCAGTAGCCCTTAAGAACGCTTATGCACTGGGTGTATCACTAGCTATAGGGATTGCTATTGGACCAGATGGCTTAGGACACGAGCATTATAATTCGCAGGCTGGGCTTTTCGGACAAAGCGTAAAGGAAATGAAACATCTCCTTGAAATAGTTGGTGGTGGGACAGAAAATGTTATTTTATCTGCCGGTGACCTTTACGTAACTGTTTTTGGTGGACGTACTCGTAAAGTCGGAACGCTACTTGGACAAGGATATTCAATTGAAGAATCCATCAAACAATTAAAAGGAGTAACTCTCGAATCAATAGTCATTGCCACTCGTACCGCACGTGGCGTACGTAGACTTTCAACAAGAGGGCTTTTGAAGCTTAGTGATTTCCCACTGCTTATGCATGTCGATAATATCATAAATTCTAGTGCTGCTGCGGTTGATATTCCATGGAAGGCTTTTGAATCAGAAAAAATTCTTTGAAAAATGAGGCAATAAAATTTAAGGAGGATAAAAATATGGAAAATTTATCAACTCTAAGTGTAGAACAAATGAGTGGCCTTAACTACATGTGTTCATGTGGTAAAAATCATAGTGTAGGGATAGATGCGATAAAAGTTGGCAAAGGGGTTATAACTCAGCTACCAAGTATAATCAAGTGCTATGAGGGGAAAAAAGTCTTTATTATAGAAGACACCCATACATTTGACGTAGCAGGCAAAAGAGTTGAAGAATTATTAAAGGATAAATTTAAAGTTAGTAAATACGTATTTGAAGAGGAACATTTACATCCCAGTGAAATAACTCTCGGAAGATTATTGCTCGAAATACCAAAGAATACATCACTTATTATTGCAGTAGGATCAGGTACAATTAATGATATTTCAAGGTTTTTGAGTTATAAACTCCGTATTCCTTATGTAATTGTGGGAACAGCACCTTCAATGGATGGTTATGCTTCGGTAGTTTCTCCACTAATACGAGATGGTGTAAAAGTTACTTATGACGGCGTATATCCATTAGCAATTGTTTGCGACGTTGATATTATGAGGAGGGCTCCTATGTTAATGCTTCAAGCAGGGCTCGGAGATATTCTAGGTAAATATACAGCTCTCGCAGATTGGCATATTGCAAATACTTTAAACGGTGAATACTTCTGCCATGAAGTTGAAAAATTAGTCCTTAGCTCTTTGAAGAAGTGTGAGGAAGCAGCTGTTGGGGTCACAAGTAGAGATGCTAAAACTGTAGAGAACATAACTGAAGCATTAATTTTATCAGGAATTGCAATTGGAATGGTTGGAGCCTCAAGGCCTGCATCAGGTGGAGAACACTATTTATCACATTGTTATGAAATGATGTTTATGAATAGTGGAGATAATGTAAAATGGCTCCACGGTAATACTGTAGGTGTAGCTGTGGGAATTGTAGCTTATGCATTTAAATATGTTATAGATTTAGATATTAAAGAAATACTTACAAAAGGTGATTATTTAAATCTTGATAAAAATAAATGGAAACAAAATATAATAGATACATTCACTATTAGTGCAACAAACATTATTGAATTTAAGCAAGATAGTATTAATTTCGATGAAAAAGAAAGAAAAGCTAAGATGAATGAAATATTTACTAAATGGGATCATATAAAAAACATTTGTGATGTTAATGTTCCAGAGCCAGAGGAAATAATTAAGACTTTGAAAAAAGCGGGTGCAGTTTGGAACCCTAAAGAGTTAGGCCTAAGCAAAGAACTCTTCAGGAAAAGTTTTATTGCTGCTAAGGATATGCGTAATAGATATGGTATTCTTCAACTTCTTGAAGATATAGGAATGCTTGATGACGCTGCAACTTATATAATGAACATTTATTATAAATAAGTTATAGGCTAATCTCTAAATGAATAACAAACCATTTTACAAAGGAGAGGTTATAGGTATGATAGGTAGAATACTTGATTCAAAAGAGAGCTCAAAAGATATATTAAAAAAAGTAAAATGTTTTATCCTTGATCTTGATGGTACTGTTTATTTAGGAGATAAAATATTGGAAGGTTCTATAAGCTTTATAGAAGAGTTAGAAAAAAATAATATAAAATTTAAATTTTTCACTAATAATTCTTCTAAGAACGCAGAAGTCTATATAAAGAGAATTAAAAAAATGGGATATAATTTGAGTGATGATAAAATGCTTATTTCAAATTATGTAATTATTAATTATATAAAAGAAAATATGCCAAACAAGAAAGTATTTGTTTTAGGTACGGAGTATTTAAAAAATGATTTTAGACGAGCAGATATTAATGTAGTTGCTGATAATGCAGATGTTGTTGTTGTGGGATTTGATACTTCGCTCGTATATGAAAATGTTTCTAAAGCTTGTGAACTTATAAGAAATGGAGCTACCTTCTTAGGTGTAAATCCTGACTTTAATTGTCCAACTGAAGATGGATTCATACCAGATTGTGGGTCAATATGTTCTATGATTACAGCGTCTACTGGAGTGGTTTCAGAATACTTTGGTAAACCATCACATCATACATTAGATTATGTACTTAAAAATACTGGATTTCGCGAGGATGAAATTGCTTTTGTAGGGGATAGGCTTTATACAGACATTGCTATTGGTAAAGGTAATGATTCTGTGACTATTCTCGTTTTAACAGGGGAAGCAAAACTTGAGGATTTAGTTGAGTCTGAAGTGCAACCTACACTTATATTTAATTCTTTAGGGAACGTGAAAACCGTGTTAGAAGAAATTTATAAGTGATTTTTGAGTGATATAATATTCAAACATAACATTAATGCGTTAGTTAGATAAATTTATTTTATCAAACTAACGCATTTTGTTTTATTAAATTGTTTAAATTTATAGAAATGGGAAAGAAATTTTAAAAAAATTAAAGGGATATAGACTCATGAACAAGGCTATTAATAGAATTAAATGTAAAATATATAATATTCTAGTGTTATTTACTATTTGATATTAAAATATCATTTCGCATTAAATATGTATTACAGTAAAAGATTAACGCTATTAAAGATTTTTAAATTTAGCAATTTTAATAAGAAAAAATTGTTGAATATTTTTTCTGTTTAAGATATGTGTTAGTAAAATGACCAACATTATTATAATTCTGAAATAATTAACAATAAAATCAGAATAGTCTAATAACTAGTATACTATCAATATGCATACATATACATAAATAATGAATATTTATACATGAGAAAACGTTATATGTGAAGGATTTAACGTAAAATAGTGAATAAATATTCAAAAAAAGCTATTGCATTTGCAAATTTTCTTTAGTATAATCTAAACATACAACAGGGGGGCAAACATAAAACAATAAATTTTAATAAAATATGAACAGGCATTAAATAATGAAAAAAATATTAATGTTAATAAAAAAAAGAGGAGTGTTAGTTATGCAAAAAAGTGCTTATTTTATTCCTACTATAAATTTATTTGGTGAAGGATCGGTTAATGATGTTGGAACACAAATTAAAACACTTGGTGGTAAAAAGGTATTAATAGTTACAGATGCAATGTTAGCTAAATTGGGTATGGCTGATAGAGTTAAAAGTATAATAGAAGAAGCTGGACTAGAATGCGTAATTTTTAATGGCGCTGAACCAAATCCAACTGATTTAGATGTAGCAGCAGCTTTTGAAGCATGGACGAAAAATTCATGTGACGCAATAGTATCTCTTGGCGGTGGTTCTTCTCATGATTGTGCTAAAGGTCTTGGACTTGTAGCTTCTAATGGTGGAAATATTAGAGATTATGAAGGATTAGATAAATCAACTAAGGATTTCCCACCTTTCGTTGCTGTTAATACTACAGCTGGTACTGGTTCAGAAATGACCCGTTTTTGCATAATTACAAATACATCTCGTAAAGTTAAAATGGCTATAGTTGATTGGAGAGTAACACCAAAAGTTTCAATTAATGATCCAGAATTAATGGTTGGTATGCCACCATCACTTACTGCTGCTACTGGTATGGACGCTCTTACTCATGCTGTAGAAGCATATGTATCTACTGCAGCTAATCCTCTTACAGATTCTGCTGCTTTAATGGCTATAAAACTTATATCTAAATACCTATCCAAAGCAGTTGCAAATGGTACAGATTTGGAAGCAAGAGAACAAATGGCTTATGCTCAATTCTTAGCTGGTATGGCATTTAATAATGCAAGCCTTGGATATGTACATGCTATGGCACATCAATTAGGTGGATTCTACAACTTGCCTCATGGTATCTGTAATGCTATTT
>NZ_DATCQT010000156.1:0-8895 GCF_036569345.1 Clostridium sp. | reverse complement strand
AAATAGCATTACAGATACCATGAGGCAAGTTGTAGAATCCACCTAATTGATGTGCCATAGCATGTACATATCCAAGGCTTGCATTATTAAATGCCATACCAGCTAAGAATTGAGCATAAGCCATTTGTTCTCTTGCTTCCATATCGCTGCCGTTTGCAACTGCTTTGGATAGATATTTAGATATAAGTTTTATAGCCATTAAAGCAGCAGAATCTGTAAGAGGATTAGCTGCAGTTGATACATATGCTTCTACAGCATGAGTAAGAGCGTCCATACCAGTGGCAGCAGTAAGTGATGGTGGCATACCAACCATTAATTCTGGATCATTAATTGAAACTTTTGGTGTTACTCTCCAATCAACTATAGCCATTTTAACTTTACGTGATGTATTTGTTATTATACAGAAACGAGTCATTTCTGAACCGGTACCAGCTGTAGTATTAACTGCAACGAAAGGTGGGAAATCCTTTGTTGATTTATCTAATCCTTCATAATCTCTAATATTTCCACCATTAGAAGCTACAAGTCCAAGACCTTTAGCACATCATGAGAAGAACCACCGCCAAGAGATACTATTGCATCGCATGAATTCTTTGTCCAAGCTTCAAAAGCTGCTTCTACATCTAAATCAGTTGGATTTGGTTCAGCGCCATTAAATATTACGCATTCTAATCCAGCAGCTACTATGATATCTTTAACTTTATCTGCCATACCCAATTTAGCTAACATAACATCTGTAACTATTAATACCTTTTTACCACCTAGTGTTTTAACTTGTGTTCCAACATCATTAACCGATCCTTGACCAAATAAGTTTATAGTAGGAATAAAATATGCACTTTTTAACATAATTAACACATCCTTCGTTTTTATTTACATTAATATTTTTTTCATTAATTTGTTTTTAATATTTAAACTTTGAGATACTAACTAAAAAGTTTTTGCCTTTCCTATAGCTACTTTAATTGTATTTTCTACAAGTGCGTTAACATCTTCACCAATAACATCTAAACTATCTGCTGCTATTGTAGTAAAATCAGTTATTCCCATGAAACCGAAAATTGTTTTTAAGTATCTATCTCCCATTTCATATGCTGAAGCTGGTTGCTCTGAATATGCGCCACCTCTTCCAACAATATGAACTGCTTTTTTACCACCACATAGGCCAACTGGTCCATTTGCAGTATATTTAAATGTAATTCCAGTAACACATACATAATCAATATATGCCTTTACTATTGCAGGAAAACTTAAATTCCAGAATGGCGCTGCAATTATATATTTATCTGCCTCAGCAAATTGATACGCATATTTAAGAACTGGATGATTTTTACCTTCGCCTGGTGCTGGTCTATGCAGGCTAATACCATCTTCTGTTAGAAATCCTATACCCTCTTTGTATAAATCCAAAGTTATAATTTCATCATTAGGATTGAGTTTTCTGTACTCTTCAATAAATTTGTCTGAAATTTTAAAAGTCCTTGATGTTCCTTCAGGTTTTGCATTTGCTTTAATGTATAATATTTTACTCATATTTTTCTACCCCTTTAAAATTTATTAATTATATTTACTAATTAATCAACAAACCTCATACGAATAAATGCATTTATTCTTTGTGTAATGTTTGATTAATTTAGTATGATGTTATAATAATATTAAATTAATCTTTTAACAAGTACGCACTTTTTTGTCATACGGTGACAATAAAGTCATCACTAACTAGCCATGTTTGCTTTAAAAATGGAGCAGTTAACTTATTTACATGCGATTAATAGGTTTTACAGCTAAAAATATAAATTTAAGGAGAGTGTTACTATGAACAAAACGTTACAAGCCAATCTTAATTTAGCCTACAAAGAGAATATTTTAGAATCCCACATTTATTTTCTATCAAAACATAGAGGGGTAAGAGAGTGTCGTAATCATAGTGAATTTATGGATAGTGAGAAAGCAGAATATAACATCGTTTTCCCTCTATCAAATGAAGGTATAGAGGAAATCGACAAGAAATATACTATTTACTTACCTCAATGGATTTTAATAAATGAACAAATGAAATTAAAATATAAAAAAGCAGGCTCCCTTACTTATATGGTTTTAACTGAAATAAAAAAAATGAAAATAAATGACCAAATAAATATAAAAAGGTCAACTTCTCTTTCTGGCATAGAGGATTTTAGTATTGTTCAGGGAAAGGCATTTTGTGAAACAGAAGAAGAATTCAATGAATGGTATTTATGGATGAGAGAAAAAAATATAAAGAATCTTGATGACAACACTCAAAATTTTTATGTTGCATATAAAAATGAGAAACCTGTTAGTGTTCTGCTCAGCATTTATAATAAGAAAACAGCAGGAATTTATGCTGTTGCCACACTACCAGAACATAGGAAAAAAGGCATTAGCACTACTTTAATACAAAGAGCTATTGATGATGCGATTATTAATAATATGACGACAATTACGCTACAAACATCTACTGAATCATTTGCTCATTCCTTTTACAGAAATCTTGGATTCGATAATGCATTTGAATGCAGTATTTTAAAAGCTATAGATTAAATCAGTATTATTTTAAGAAATTGAGGCATTTGTTCCTTAGTTTTTCGATGAACATATAATTAGCAAAACAAATTGAGTTTACAATTTTACGTCTGCCGGCAGATTTATAATACGTTACATAAAATATGAATATGTAACGTGTGTATGAAATATATTCGATGTGCGATATAAAAAATACCATAAAATTCAATTTTGAATAATACAGTATTTAAGTAATTATTAACTTTCAATATTTTTATAAAGATGATCTACACATCAAAAACTTCATTCTTCAATAAATCGAGTCAATTCTTCATTGAATTTATCCTTTTGGTCATAGAATACTCCGTGGCCACTAAATTCAAATGGTATAAGTTTTGAATTTTTAATAGCTTGGTTTTGTATTTTACCTAGTGAAAATGGAACAATTTTGTCATGAATCCCATGAATAATTAAAGTTGGAACATTTATTGTTTCTAGATCAGAAAATAATACTTCATTTATCCATGTTTGTGCAATAGCCGCAGTTGACCACCCTGCTGCCTGTAATCCCAATTGGAAGAACCATTCCGAAAATGGCTGTGTTATATGTTGGAAGAAAAACATATCTCCAAAACCCTGAAGCATTTTAGGGCGATCAGTATATGTCCCTTGAATAAGTTGTTCAACAGTTTCTTTATCTAAACCATAAGGAAAATTAGGACGCTTGATAAGGCTGGGTGCCACTGCAGCAATAAGAGCGAGTTTTGATACCCCATATCCTTTATGTCGAGCCATGTATCTAACAGCGATTGCTCCTCCATTTGAATGTCCTGCCAGTGTAATATTTTGTAATTTAAGTGCATCAATTACACCGCTAAGATCGTCTGATAACCTATTAAAGTCGTAGCCACTCCAAGGCTTATCTGATTCACCGAATCCTCTTGTATCTATTCCGATGCACCTATATCCCATCTTCGGAAGCTGATCAAATTGATATTCAAACAACTTATGACTTCCAGGCCAACCATGTATAAATAAGATTGTCTTACTGCCCTCAGGGTTAACATCCTCTACATAAATTTTTACATTAGGTTCTACTTTAATATAGTATCCCACTTATAGCCTCCATTAAATTAATAGAATTGTAAACCTATGTTATTAGCTTATGCATTTGAGAATAAATTTGTGAATGACTGAGCAGATTTTCATATCTTGTTATTTAGTTATCAAAGTCCATTGTTTGTTCTCGAATACTCCATATAATAACAATTAAACTGGAGGTATTAGCTAAACAAATTGTATTTACACTTTGTTTTGTTCACGTACCCACGGTTTTTTTTATGAGCGGAACGAATTTGCTAATAAAAGTTCTATGTTGCTTGTTTTTTTCTCCTTAATTGCCACACAATTGTTTTATATAATGAATTTATATTGAGGAAGGACAAATTAATTCTCATTGAATCGAAATGAAAAAAAATTATATAAAACGAAAGGATAGGGTGATATTATGAAGAAATCAAAGATAGGTTGGAGTTTAGTATTAATTTTTTCTACTGCAGCTCTTATTGGTTACGGTGTTTGGAGTCTTAATTTTTCAAAACGCAATGTAGCTTCTACGATTACTCCTAATAATCAAGGAATTACAAATCCTCAATTTAATAACGATGGAGGAGGAAAGGACCAGAATTACGGAAATATTGGTGGTATGATGAATGGATATAATGGTACTAATGGTACTAATGGTAATTATAATAATAATAGTGGAGGAATGATGGGTGGATATGGAAACCAAAATGGAGCAACCAATCTTTCTTACTTAGATGAGAAAACTGTAAATAAAGACATGGGTGATTCTTTAAAAAACACCACAGTGGATAAAAAGAATAATACTATTACTTTTACGGGGAAAAATATAACTATTGTATTATTAGGTAGCCCTAAGATAGCAGATGACAAATTTTTCATTGGGGGTTTAACTAATCCTACAATACAAGTTCCTAAAGATGCAAATATTTCTTTGAAAATGATTAATAAGGATGATGGAATGCCACATGGAGTAGAAATTACAGATGCACCTCCAGCTTATAATTATATGACTATGATGGATGGTAACATATATCCTAATGCATTTATTTCTCCACTTCCTGAAGCTTCAAAGGATAAATATTCAACTTCAGTTGCTACTTTTACTAGTAACCAGGAAGGAACATTTTATTACATTTGTCAATATCCTGGTCATGCAGCAAAAGGCATGTATAGTAAGTTTATTATTAAATAGATACACTTTAATAAATTGAGATAAAAATACACCAATATAAAGGAGGCTTTTATTATTATGATGTTAATACCAATTGTGCTTGTAGTAATTATTGCATATGCTATATTTAAATTAACTGACCATTCGAATCTTAATGGTCACTTCAATAATATAGGGAGCAATAGTGCTCTTGATATTTTAAAAGAACGCTTTGCTCGAGGAGAAATTACAGAAGAAGAATATATCAAGATGAAAAATATGCTTTTAAAGGGATAAAATAAAACTAAATAATAGGCTGTATGTTTGAGTTAAATAATATGTGGTTTATAATAAAAAACAAAAAATCTGATAAAAGTTTTAATTATGAAAGGTAGGTCAATTATGAAATATTTTATTGTCGAAGGAACATTTAAAGAGAATATGTCTATAAAAGAAAATGAATTGCAGAAAGCAATAGAAGAACATCTTGCGTTTCTACAAAAAGGATTCGATGAAGGTTTTATTCTTGTATCAGGACCTAAGGTAAATGTGGGGGGAGGAATTATAATTATTAAAGGCCAATCTTTGGTAGATATAGAAAACTATTTATCTAAAGACCCATTGAAAACTTTAGGTATTCAAGAATATAAAATAGTAGAATTTAAACTTCATGATTGTCAAGCGATGCTAAAAGGATGGTTTGATTAATATATTTCGGTAGCTTTTTCGTTGTAATATCTACTATTTAAGCTTTAAAGAAGATGAAGATATTTTATGTAGGATGTTTGCTAATTGTGCAGTGTGAAATTAAAAAAGGGTAACAAATTGTTACCCTTTAAATCTGCTTTATTTACTTCTTCAACGAATTATCAGTTTTTTAATATAAGAGTACAAAACAACTTACCTAACACCAACATAGATAATTTATTATATAGTTAACATCTTTCGACCCTAATTAAACAAATCACTACCACTGATGATGGTTCGTTCGACTATATAAAATATTTACACAACTATAAATAACCTCACGGCCAAAGATAATTATTACAACACTCTATATAATCTTCGCTTGACTTAATACGATAAGTTGGAACTTCAATATAATAAATGTTATACAACATCGACTATATTAAGGCTTTTCCTAACCGTAGGAAATCGCCCTCCGATTCAATATAAATTAATATTATAATAGTTTATATTGAATTTTTGGCTAAGTATAACTTATGGATGAAAATAATTTAGAAAAAACAGAAAAAAGTACTGGTATTTTAAATGATGATAGTATGAATACAATTGCTGATGATGTTGAACAAAAAGCAATGAAACAATTAAGCACTGATCCAGTTGATGAAGTTAATGAAGCCATTATGAAGAATGAAATGAATATGTTTTAAAATAAATATCTATAAGGAATGGTTTTCATGACTTATAGATATTTTGGTTATTTATCAGACCATTAAGTTTACATATATATTATCTTATGAATTAAAATTATGTATGTTATTTAATAAGACTTTCTCTAATTTTCGACCATGTATCCTCAAACTCTGAATTTTTAGATATTCGAAGCTTAGTGGTTACGTTAAATAATGACTCATATACGATGCGCATCATTTTTTCAAAGTCAAACTCCTTATCTGATATACTCCAATTAGAATTACCTTGAAAAGATTGCATAAACATCAAAAACAGCAATTCATTTTCAATTTCCGTTAAAAATTCTCCTGAGTCTTTACCCTTTTGTATCAGAGGTAAGATAGAACTGTACAAGGTTTTTATTTTAGCTAACTTGAAAGCTCCAAATTTTTCATTTATATCTTTTATATAAAGCTGTTTAAAAATTTGTGGTCCAGCAGATTTAAAAAATTCAATCAATGGTTGAATCATTAGCCATACCTGCTCAACATAGTTTTTAGCATTCATAATACGAATAAGCATTTCAGGACTAATTTCATTATGAAAATTGTAATAATCCTCTAACAATTCATCCTTAGACTTAAAGTGATAATAAAATGTATGCTTGTTTATTGATGCAGCGCCACATATATCTTGGATTGTAACAGCATCGAAGCCCTTTTCGCGAAATAAAGGAAGTGCACCTTGAATAATCCGTTGCCTTGTTTTCACTTCTGCCATAAAAAACACCTTCCTATCTATATTAAAAAATTATCATACATACTAATTTATTATATGATATCACGTTATATAAGTCATTGTAAAACATATTAGACATAGTTGGCACAAAGTTTAATAATAATTATATATATAATATACCCTATTGACATAAAAACTACACCACGGTATACTAATTTCTATAGTAAATATGCAATTTTTGATTTAATATTTATTAATCATAAATTAATTAGAAGGAGTGTTGTATATGTTATATAAAAAAACAGCTGTTATTACTGGTGCATCTAGCGGTATCGGACGTGCCATCGCAAACAATCTCGCTCAAGAGGGAATGCATGTTTATATTACTGGGAGAAGTGAAGATAAGTTAGAGATAGTACGCGGAGAAATTCAAAGTGCAGGCGGAACTGTTAGTGCCAGCGCCTTTGATATTCGCGATATACCTAAGTTACAGGATTTTATTAACAGAGCCAAAGAAGAAACTGGTCATTTGGACGTAATGGTCAACAACGCAGGTTTGCACATTCATGGAACTATTGCTGAAGGAACTATTGAAAGTTGGCGAGAGATGATAGATGTAAATATTTTAGCTCTACTAGCTGGAACGCAAGCAGCCATTCTCGCAATGCGTCAGAACACCCAAAGTATAGGTGGTCATATAATTAACATATCCTCGCGTGCATCTGGAGATATTTATGGTGCTACAAAACATATGGTGAGTGCAATATCTGAAGCATTAACGAAAGAACTTGAAGAAGAACCAATTCGAATAACCAACATATTACCTGGTGCTGTTGCCACCAATTTTGGGAGAAATGCAGACCCAGCTATGGTTCAAGGACTAGCTAATAAACTTGGCTTCAATGTTGAGGTAAATAAAGGTGAACATCTTTCTGATGAATTTCTGGAACGTATCCACTCCGCTATGGGAAAGATTTTCTTAAAACCAGATGACATAGCTAAGGCTGTTGTATATGCACTTAATCAACCTGAAAATGTTGATGTCAGAGAAATACACATATCTTCCCCAAAAGAATATTCTTTGTAGGACTTATCATTCATATGTGATTACTACAACGAAGATATGGTAAAATAGGATATATATAATATACACTCCCCGATAAACGCAGAGACAGGAGAAAATTTTGGGCAAACTATCCTTTCATATTTCAATAAAAGGAGAAAAAGATATGAATTATAAGATTGTTGACAAAGAAAGCTTTACAGTAGTAGGTAAACAAACAAAAATAACTATGGTAGACGGACAAAACTTCATACAGGTGCCTAAATTCTGGGACGATTGCATGAATGATGGTTCTTATGAGTGGATTAGCTCAAAGGCAGGCAAACTTGGCGTACTAGGTGTATGTAAGGACTTCGATAATAAAGAAGGATTTAATTATATGATCGGAGTTGAGAAAATAAGCGAATATCTTCCTAAAGGATATGTTTCAACTACTATACCCTCAGCAACCTGGGCTGTATTTGAATCAGTGGGAAAACTACCTGAAGCTATACAAGATATTACTCGAAGAATATTTTCAGAGTGGATGCCTTCAACAGGATATCAGCATGATTGCGCACCAGAGCTTGAAATTTATCCAGAAGGTGATACAAACTCTTCTGATTACAGGTGTGAGGTTTGGATTCCTATTAAGAAGTAAAAGGATGAGAATAACAAAGGGATGGTTAAATGCTTTAGATTGACTCTAAAACAATTGACCATCTCTTTCGGTATTATGCAAATATTTTTTGTTTCTTACACATTCAATTTAGGTGTAAGCTTATTAGGTATAATAGTATTTAGTGCATTAACAGCATATGACATGCAGAAAATAAAGCATATGCAAGAACAAAGTAATTGTATATGTTAATCTAAAAGTACCCCACTATTCTAATTGAAATATCCCCCACTTTAATGTAAACTTTCTTATGATTGAACATCATAAGAGGGGGAATGGAGATGATTACATTGAGTGAAAAACAGCACATCATAATATCGG
>NZ_DATCQT010000155.1:0-4771 GCF_036569345.1 Clostridium sp. | reverse complement strand
CATATGGTTTTAGAAATATAATTTCTACTCAAGAATTAGCAGATATGACAATTAATAATTCTAGTAAGTTATTAGACCAAATATGGGGTTGTACAAATGTAAAAATAGCTTTAAGACAAGACGTTTTTTCTTCTCAACAAGCGTTAAGTAATGGGATTGGTACAAAGGATATATATAAACCAATGTTTTCAAGTAGTAAGGAAAGCGGAAAACAAGAACAAAGTAGTACAAATGTAAGTTTAGAAGAAGAATTTGTTTATAAACCTAGAGAGTTTGGGCAATTAAAAGTAGGTGAAGCAATAGTTTTTATAAAAGTACCCGAATTTAGGTATGCAAAAATAAAAATAAGGATGGTGGATTAAAAAATGTTACGGTTAATACCAATATTTAATATAATTATAAATTTAGTGTTTATAGGGTTTCTACAATTTGGATTATCTTGCTTTGTACCCGTTCAGTGGCTCCCGTTCAATGGGACTATTAGAACTTTAATCTTATACATAATTTTAATTTTTAGCATGTATTCAAGCGTTGGACAACGTTGCGTTGCCTTCTTTGCAAATGGTAGAAATACAATAGGAAGGGAAGAAAAAATCTTACAACCAATAATTGAAGAGTTGAAGGATAGAACGGATATTAAGGGTTATTCTTCGCCAGTATACATGCAATATAAAATTACTGATGCATTAAATAACCTTACTGGAAAGAAGATTAAATTGTTAGATAGAAAAATTGAAAAAATGAAATTTGAATATCTAACTGGAACAGTTAAAATATTTACTTATGATAGCCTTGATATAGAAATAAATTCTTATGGCAATTCAATTTTTGTATCTAAGGGAGCAATAGACACACTTCCAAGGGAAGAATTGAAAGCAGTTATCTATAATGAATTTGCACAAATAAAGACTAATATAGCAAATTTACGACTATTACATGATGGTAATATAATATTAGGACGTGCAAGTGCAATATTATTTTTAATAATTGCTCCATTCGCTCTAACTTTGGGACTTTTAAGCAGTAATATTTTAGCAACTGTAACTCATAGTGGTAGCTTTTCTTTAAATACAGTATTTTCAAATTTACTGTTAATAATGGCTTACAGTTTTTACTGCATAATAAGGCTTGTATTGTGGCGTTACACTAAAAAATGGACAAACTTATTTTATATGCTTTACGAAAGAAAAATATTTATAAAAGCAGATAGAGCAACGCATAAGCAAGGATTGTCGAGCGATATGCTAAGTTATTTAGATAAGTTATATGTATTTAAACTAGGAGATAAAGACGTATCTAGGCTATTCGTAGAACTAAGACCATTAGTGGCATATAGAATAAATTATTTTGAGAATGTACTAGGTAATAATCGAGGGCTTTCAAGCGATAATTACGCATGGAGTACTAATTATATGGAAAGAGTGCAAAGCATACATAATAAAAAATAGTAGAAAGGAATGGTAGAAAGTGTTTTGTTTAAAATGTAAAATCGAAACAGAAGATAAATTTTGCGAGAATTGTGGAGGGGCAACGGTTGCAAGTAATACATATTGTCCAGTATGTGGAGTTGAAGGAAAAGACCAGTTTTGCGGAAAGTGTGGAAATGCTACAGTTGTGAATAATGAAATTGCTTCGACAGTTGAGGATCAAGAAACAAATTTACAATTTAGCCAAGCAAATAATACAAATAGAAAAAGCAAAACTAAAGTCTTAGATTCAAAAACAAATATAAAAAAAACAATAAAACTTGTAATAATTTTAGTGGTTTTAGTGGGTGGATTTACTGGGTATAAAGTATTACAATCAAAGTATACACCTCAAAAATCAGTAAACCAATACTATACATATCTTGCTAATAAAGATTACCAAAATGCTTATAAAATGTTATCCAACACAGATAATGATTTCTTAAATGAAGATATGTTTATAAAATCAGTTGAAAAACAAAATTTCAAAAATTACAGTATAAAAGATTTTAATAAAGAGGATTTTGAGGAGTCTAAAGATATAACTTCTAACGCAACAACTTATGAAGTACAAGCAAATGGGGTTACATCTGTTGCAGAAGTTGAGCAAACTGGTAAGGAGTTTTTGATTTTTAATAAATTTAAAATAAATGCTAAAAATTTTACTTCAAAAGATTGGGGGTTTGATGTACCAAAGGGTACAGAGATATTTGTAAATGGTAAAAAAGTTAACAACTTAGCGGAAAATACAGAAAATGGGAGTAGCGCTGCTACTGGTCTTACTGGAACAACTGAAGTTTATAAAACAAAAATGGATAACTACCAAATAAGCAATATTTTTACCGGGAATTACACTGTTAAGTTAAAATTAGTTGGAGCATCAGACATAAATCTTAATGAAGTAGCGGTAGGTACAAAAGTTAGTGCAGATTTTAAGATGACAAAAGGACTTGAACAACAATTACAAAGTCAAACAAAAAAGCTTTTAATGGCATACTACGCTAATAGTGATATGAGTAAATTTTTAAGTAGTGATAATGATGTGGAAAGCGAATTAAAAGATGCTGAACAAATGTGGAATATAAATGGTACAAAGCCTCAATCAAGAGGAATAATGAAGAATGATCTTGCAATAGAATCATCAAGTGTTGGAGATTCAACACATGCTAGTATTGTTGAAACATACACATTAAATAAACCAGTTATGTCAGTTGATAAAACTGTTTTAGGTAATCCAGATAGTCCTATAACTACAACTTTTTATTTTGAAAAAGTAGGTAACAAATGGTTAATATGTAGTGCTAATTTATATAATTAAAAATTCAATATAGAATCAATTTAAAATTCTAGGTGCTAGATTTTAGCACCTAGAAAAGAGGGGTATAAAATATGAAATTAATAGATATTAAAACAATTCATGAAGTGTCTCTTGAATATGAAATTTCAATTAATACTTTAAAAGGAAGATTAAAATTAACTAATTTTGGTTTAATTGAAGACGTAGATTTTAGAAGAATGGGTAAAGGACAAGGATTCTTACTAAGTCCTGACGGTGTAAAAAAAATAACTAAGATTAAAAGAAATTTACCTCAAGATTTCGAAAAGTATTATATTAAGTGGAAAAACAAAGAAGAAACAGTAGCTGAAATTTCAAAGCTATTAAACATAAATCAATCAACATTTTATAGATTCATAAAGAAATATGAATCTATAAAATGAGCAAATAAAATAATTGAAGTAGGGTGGCAAATGTTTTTCGCCAAACATAATAAAATCATCATTAAATCTAATTAAAGATTTATGTACCATATTTAAAGAGGGAGGGTTTAACTAATGGCATCAACAAGTAAAATAAAAATATTAAAAGCAGATACTACAGAAGAACTAGAACTTTTATATAACGAATTTATGAATGAACGTGAAGAAAACGGATATACGGTAAAATGGCCCATTACAAATAATCATTTTCGTATAAGTGAAAATATATTTTATCTTTTAATAGAATATCAAGTTATAAAAAAATTATAGTTTTTAGGTAAAAAAATAAAAGGCTTAGACAGGACAAGAGTAATGGACACCTTGTCAATTGGCATACAAATTTCCTTACTATGCTAATTGACCACTTCCATTTCTCTTGTCCTGTAGTACTTTAAATTATCTAAATAAATATTCGACGGAGAAAGTACTTCTACTATAATTGTAGGAATATAGTTAGTTTTAAAGGAAAAACTAACTATATATAGAAATATTACTAAAGTAATATTTCTATATTAATAAAACGCATTAACATTTGTTTAAATGCGTTTAGGAAAAATTACTAAAGTAATAAAACAGGTGGTGTCCGTTATGAGTAATGCTAAAGTCCTAAATTTATCTTATTTACGTATAGTCGAGATAGCAAGAGCAATAAATCAAAATACAATTGCAAACAAAAACAGGTTAAAAGAAAAGAAAATTGTAACAGATAAATTTATTCGTAAGTTTTCGATTAGCAGAAAAGATTTTAGTGAGACATTAAAAACAAAAGCAAGGGGAATAAAATATAATTCTTCAACCTATTTATACGACATAAATGATAATTTTGTAGAAGAAGTAGTAGCAGAAAAAGTAGAAGATACTATTGAAATTATAACACCTAAAAGTGAGAAGTTAGTAGAGAAAAAAAAGGATAGGGAAAAATATTACGAAAGTAATAAAAATGCCGAAGGTCTACCAATGACTAATGAAATGACTGGTATTAAACAGATTGTAAGTGTAAAAGATGATTTATTTAATATGATAGAGTGGTACAAAAGTAAAATAACAAAAGAGAAATTAGAAAGCAATACTTTAAATGAGCAAATAGATATAAATGAATTCTCTAATGATTTAAAAGGTGATGTTGTTGTAAAATATTTAAAAGTTTATAAGGATACATTCAAAAGATTTGAAGCAATATGTGATAAACATAAATTTATAAAGAAGCAAGATATGCTAAGTGTAGCACTCTTACAATTTTGCAAAAGATATGATAAGTAATAACACTTGACCTATTATTTAAACCAATATGTTAATTTCAATTATACATCGCCCTACATTATGTTAAACTTAAACTTACTTTATTGAAATATATCAATGATATATTTAACCAAAGCTAGTGTTTTCAATGGTTTTGAGGTTTTATGTGAGTTTAACACAATATCCTTTGTGTTAAACTCAAAATAACTAATAACAAACTAATTGAACGGGTTTACTTTACATATATTTTTTTATGACAGGCGAATTTATTATCTTAAGTAAATAGCTTTTATTTTGGAAGTAGATTT
>NZ_DATCQT010000154.1:0-65168 GCF_036569345.1 Clostridium sp. | reverse complement strand
TTCTAGGTCGGTAGCTTAATTAAATTTTAATTAATTACTAAATTTACCATCATTCGTGTTTCGAAATGGTCTTTTTGTTATGCCTTAAAATTAGTAAGCACTTTTTAAAATTTATAGTTGACTTTAATTAGCTGGTCTATGAGTAATATGCACATAGGTTCACCTCCGTTTACAATTATCCTGATATTAATATTCATTATCAATACCATGCTAGACTTGCTCTTTTTATTGAGTTATATTAACTAAAGCCTAGAAGTGTACCTATTTGATAAACCATAACTGCACCTACCCATCCAATTAAACAGCTCACTACTGCTGATACTACAGCCCATTTGGTTGAGTTAGTTTCCTTCTTAATTGTTCCTATAGTTGCCACGCAAGGTACATATAAAAGGGTCATTACCATAAATGATAGTGCTGTAAGAGGTGTAAACGCATGTTGAATTGCTCCTATAAGATGCGGTCCATTCGATACCCCATATATTGTCCCTAAAGTACCTATTACTGCTTCCTTAGCTGCGAACCCAGTAATAAGTGCTACTCCTGACTGCCAATTTCCAAAACCTGCTGGTGCAAATATTGGAGCTATAAATGTGCCTATTATACCAAGTATACTATGTTGACTTCCAGCCTCAACTCCATATGGTAAGTTTGAAAGTGCCCAAACAATCACAACTACTCCTAGAATAATTGTACCTGCCCTTTTTAGGAAGTGCTGTGATTTTTCCCACATATGAACAAATATACTTTTAGCTGTTGGTAAACGATATGGAGGTAATTCCATTATAAAATAAGAATTTTCTCCTTTAAATACTTTCTTACTATAAAATTTACCCATTAATATAGCAACTACTATTCCTAAAACATAAAGTAAAAATATTATTAATCCGCCTTCATTAAAAATCCAAACTTTCTTATCCGCGAAGAAGGCAGCCACAAATACTCCATAAACTACAAGTCTTGCCGGACATGACATGAAAGGACTAATTAGTATAGCTACCATTCTATCTTTCTTACTTTCTAATGTTCTTGTAGACATTATACCTGACACAGCACATCCGCTGCTTAATATGAGAGCAATAGCAGTCTTACCATGTAGTCCGAGTGAACTCATAAGTTTATCCATTACATATGCAGCTCTTGACATATATCCACTATCTTCAAGTATAGACATAAGAAAATACATAGTAAGGATCATTGGCATGAATACAAGTACCGATCCAACACCACCTATTAGTCCATCTGTTACAAATGATATTAAAAGCTCAGGGGCTCCTACATTAGCTAACGTACTACCTAAAAATTTTCCTAATGAATCCATGCCATCGCCTAATATCCCACCTAAGAACCCATTACCAAAACTTATTGAAATTTGATACATAAAGAACATTATCAACACGAATATTGGCATTCCAAGCCATTTATTTGTAACTATTTTGTCTATTTTATCAGATGTAGTTTCTCCTGTAATTTCTTCTTTTGTAACACAATTCTTTGTTGCATTACTTATTGCTTCATATCTCTTATCAATTATAAATGTATCGGGTTCATAACCTATTATTGATGTTAGATTCTCTATACTTTTTTCTACTTTACTACTTACTTTTTCATCATTTTCTATTTTACTTATGTATTTCTTTACATATTCATCATTTTCTAAAAGCCTCAATGCTGCCCATTCGGTGGGATATTCTGAAGTCGCTGCACATTCTGAAATGGCTTCCTTAATTAATTTAATTTCTTTTTCTATGTCTTTACCATAATCAACTTTATACACACTATTTTTACTTTGATCACTTAATTTTATTGCTTCCCTCATTAGCTCTTTTATACCTTCCCCTTTAGGAGCTACTGTAGGTATAATAGTTAAATTCAGTTGTTTTGATAGTTCTTTTATATTTATTTGTATATTCTTTTTTTTGGCCTCATCTGCCATATTAAGTGCTAAAATTACCTTTGCA
Organism: Clostridium sp.; assembly: GCF_036569345.1. Lineage (GTDB taxonomy): Bacteria > Bacillota > Clostridia > Clostridiales > Clostridiaceae > Clostridium_AD. The sequence continues at coordinate 63,207 of NZ_DATCQT010000154.1, read as the reverse complement.
CCTGTTTCTAAAAGTTGCATTGTCAAATACAAGTTTCTTTCAAGATTAGTAGAATCAATTACATTAATTACTACATCAGGCTTATCTTTTAATATAAAGTTGCAGGCTACAACTTCATCCTCAGAATATGCTCCAAGACTATAGGTACCAGGTAAATCTACCACCGTTAAATTTCTATTTTCAAATTTAAGGTTACCCTCTTTCTTCTCAACTGTAACACCAGGCCAGTTGCCTACATGTTGTTTCGCACCTGTTAATTCATTGAACATACTGGTCTTACCACAATTAGGATTACCAGCTAAAGCTATTACTAAATCTTTACTCATATTGAACCTCCTGTATTATGCATGAAACAATAATTAATTGTTTCATATCTATCACCCTTAAATAACAAAATATTATCCTTTGGTTATATTTAAATTTCTCTCACTCTAACCTTTTGTGCCATTCCTCTCCCTAGTACCAATCGTGATTCACCAACCTTAACTATTAAGGCTCCTGTGTCATTTTTGACCATTTTGATTATGGCTCCTGTGTTCATTCCCATTTCTAAAAGCTTCTTGCACAGAATTTCTCCACCTTCGATGTTGTTTACTTGAACTAACTTACCGATTCCTATTGCATTCAAAGGTATACACATACTACTCACAATTAAATCCTCCCTTCTAACATTAAATATTGTTAATCAAACAAGCTATATTATTTCCACCATGATATCCTTTGCTTCGTTTTTTCTAAGACTTAACTTATATCCTCTTACTTGAATTTCTATAGGATCACCCATAGGAGCTTTGCCTTCAACCACTATTTCAATACCTATAGTTATTCCCATATCCATTATTCTTCTTCGTATTGTACTTCCTGGAACTATTTTCACAACCTTAACCTTAGATTTTATTAAAGCTTTATCTAATCCTATTAAATTTGACACTATACCACTCCTTTAAATTGATTTTGATATTCATTATCAACAAATACTTAAAAAAAATTGCTCTTTATAAAATTTTATCCACGCTTGTATAGATATTGATTACCATTATAATGCAAATTGTGTTTTCATTCTACTATACAATTCTGAAAATATCAATAGCATATTAACCTTTCCATAATAATTTTTATATTAAAAGATAAATTTGATGCCCTAAAAATCAACTTTTCCAATTAATGATTTTAATCTATTATCAATATAAAAGAGTAATAAAAATAGCCATTCTCTCTAGAGGAGAATGGCTATTAACTATCATTTACTTCATTCGTACGCTATACGATGACTGGGCTCACTTCATGATATTATTGACATTTATATTAATATCCATGGTGGTGTCCATGATCGAAATCATGATCGAAATTATGATCGAAAAATCTTCTACGTCTTCTTCTTCCAAGTAAATCGCCAATAAACAGTATCCTGGCTAAATCCCCAATTCCACGTCTGTTAAAGCGTTGCCTTTGTCTCATATCATCATCATTGGGATCTTCTCGATGTTCGTGATGTTCGTGATCTTCGTCATCTTCGTCATCCCTATAATATTTTTCGTACCTGTCACATACTTCTTTACACATATGCTCCATTTCATCATTGCTGGGGCAATACATAGGTCCATAACAGGACATCATCATATCACAATGGTGCTTTACCATGGGATATATTCTGATATAAATTTTAGGATACATGTTTTTTAAGTCTTCATCATTTTCCTCATACATAGGCATATTCATCATAGGCATACACTGTCCAAGATTTTCACAATTTTTACAACGGTAGTCGTACATAAGTACCTCCAAAATAATATTAACACTTTATATTATTCACCTTTCATTATTTAGTTACAATATCTTATCTTAGTTGAATACGGAAACTATAAAAAGGTAGTACTGTGATTATCTTCCTTTTTATATATAGTTCCATTTTAAAATAAACTACTTATAATAATAATGTCTAAAGAGAAGGAGTGATGTTAATGTCAAAACATGATGACAATTGTGGCTGTGAAAAAAAACATGATGATAAAGATTGTTGTAAAAAAGAAAAGCAATTTCACGACCATGAATTTGAAGCAACCTCTGGCCTACAGAAACCTGTTGGCGATGGTAGGCATGTCCATTTTGTAGAAGCTAAAACTAATGTCGTTGATGACCATTTCCATGAATTAATTTTTGCTACACTTATAGAAGCTCCAATATTTGAAGAAGAAGCTTAGTATAAATGTAGTTGAGTTAAGGCGTTGCTGTGAAAGTCACTGCCTTCTTTTGCTGACTAATGATTCTTCTTATACTTTTATCGGATAGATAATATTCCTGAGCTAAATCTAAAATTTCAGCACCTTTTATATATTTTGAATAAATTTCCGCATTTCTTTTTTTTAAAGTATCTCTTGAGCCGCTTTGTTCTCCCCATTTCTTTTGTTCTTCTTCTTTTCTTGGTATATATAAATATTCCCCATCAACATATTGTTGAATAACTTTTACTATATCAATCGGTAAAACATTGTATGCATTACTATATTTCATATCTTTACTCCTCCAAAAATTTAATTTTTGTTGAAGCGAAGACCAAAAAAACTGTTACAAAGCTACGTTTGCAACAGTTTCCATTCTTATATAAATGAATGAAAGTATGAAATCATCTATTAAATCAACTAATGCTGAATAATTGCGCACTAACTAAAGCCCTTTAATGTATATCAAAAAGAACTTAGCAAGACCATATAATTCAACATCAGCTATTTTAACAAAATAATCTCCAAGCAAAGCATAGCCGATTTAGTTCTTATGGCCTTCGCAAGGAGTTTCTTTAAATCCAAATCATTTTTGTAAATCATACTGTTCACACCTTTCATAAATACAAACTTCTAATATTATTTAAAAAGGAAAAGAAATTAAAATTACCTAACTTAAATGCTCAGGAAACAAACAATGTATATTTAGGTTGGATTGATAACTCCACCAGTAAATTATTTGTAGCTTATAATATGGCTGGTAAGCTTATAGGTATGGCATGTAGAGTTTCAAGTTCTGGTTCCAATAACGCTCATAGATGTGTGCTTTGCAATCACTCAGCTGGCGATAATGAAGTAAACTTTGTTTCCCCTATCTGCAAAACAACTGGGCAAGATTCCTATAGGTCAATAGGCTTTGATCTATGTTTAGATAGCAAGAAGTGTAACGAACGAGTTGCATCAACAGAAAAGCTTGAGAAACTTTTAAAAGATGTTAACAATATAAATTGACAGGGACATGCATATCCAGACCTCTATTCATGATTATTGGACACTATCTGAGAATTATTTGTGGTACGGTTCCCCACTTATTATCCTAAAGCCTCTATAGATCTGTTCCAGTAACATTACTCTAAATAATTGATGTGGAAAAGTCATCTTTGAAAAGCACAATTTAAAATTAGATCTTTCTAAAACAGCATTTGATAACCCTAAAGAACCTCCAATAACAAAAGCTATATTACTATCTCCCCTTATTCCTAAATCTCTAATATAATTTGAAAGCTCCACAGAGGATATCATATCTCCCTTAAGCTCTAGCGCAATTACAAACATATTCTCCTTTATGCTTCTAAGTATTGATTCTCCTTCTTTCTGCTTTATTAAAATCTCCTCTTTTTCAGAAGCATTATCTGGAGTCTTCTCATCATTTAATTCAATAATATTAAGCTTACAGTATCTAGATAGTCTTTTTGTATATTCATCTATTGCACTTTTTAAATACTTCTCTTTTATTTTCCCTACGCAAATTATAGTTATGTTCATTCTAAATCCCCTTTATTTCACTTATATTAAGATTAGCCATATATATAATATACTATACTATGCTATATTTCAAATGTATAAATTTTTAAAAATAACATGGAGAAAACCTCCATGTTATAATCAAAACTTCAATACCATTATATGCTCAAGTCTCTTCTCTTATAAAACACATATGTTATTTTCAGCATTGCTAAAATAATTACAATTGATAATATTACAAAATTCCATTGAAAACCACCATCAGAAATCAAATTCTTAGCTTCATAGTATTTAAATGGTGTAAAGTATTTAAGATTTCCAATCTTGCCACTTAAATCTATAGCCATAGATAATAAATACGTAATTAAAAGAACTGCTGTAGATATAGATGTTGCAGTCTTTGGATGTTTGCTTGCAGCAGCTATTGCTGTACCAATAAACATAAATATAAGCTGCATAATAAACATACCACCCATCAAGACTATTATCTCTGAACTTACAGCTTCACCTTTGCTATATTTCCCTACTACAACAATAGACGAAACCAGAGTTATAATATTAAACATTATAATATTCACAAGGGCTGCTGATAGTTTTGATGTTATGATTTTATTTCTTGATATAGGTTTTGAAAGTAAAAACTCTGCAGTTTTATCATTCTCTTCCTTTGAAATTATATCAGCTCCAAGCATAACAGCATGAATAGTTGCCATAATCGTTAAGTATAAAAAGAGCATTCCAAAGTAACCACTGGCCTTTGACACATCAAAACCAGCTATGCCAAAAAATGTTTGCATAGATTTTGGCATTTGCGCAAATACCTCATTCATAGACTGACCTGAGGATGATAATGCTACATATTTTCCCATGCCGGCGGCAACCATAAATATTATACCAAATCCCCATATAATAAGACTTTTTCTATGGGCTCTCAACTCTACAATAAATACATTCATAAACTAACCTCCCTATATTCCCTATTATCCGTTAATAACTATATATTCTTACAATTCTTAAGCAGAATGAACATCTTTTTTAGAATACACAAAATAACTGGCAGTAATTGCTGCAACAATAAACCCTATCTCTGTTAAGATGAATGAACTCTCATAGCTAGAATTTTTCAGAATATAATTTGTGTCAAAATACTTAAATGGAGTAATATACCGCATTACATCATCTCCCGTAGTCGCTACAAACATACCAATAATGAAAAATGCAAATACAGTTCCAAGAGAAATAGGTAACACAGATTTAATTTTAGGAACTAAAACAGAGATTATAATCCCTAAAGCAAGAAACATAAGCTGAACGAAAAATAATGTAATAGAGATCATAAAAAATATTTTATAACTATATTTTTCTGTTGTTACAAAAGAAACCATAATACTAGTAGCTGCCAAGTAGATTACATTGGTAATTACAAGACAGGTTAATGCAGCCATTAGCTTTGATGTCATAACCGCACCGCGAGTAACAGGCCTAGTTAAAAGAAAATCTGCTGTTTTTCCCCGAACTTCCTTTGATATAATGGAGGTTCCTAGATTCATAGCTTGAATGGCTCCACAGAGTGTTGTATATAAAAACATGTATGAGTAAAACCCCAAAATAGAAGACATACTATCTACAGAGAGCCCCAATGCTTTTCTTACTGGTTCTGGAAATCCTTTCATTATTTCTTTAAATGCCGAAGCTTCCTTTGAGAAAGCAGGAAACATTGATAAGAAAAGAACAACAAGTGCTATTAAAGAACACGTCCAAATAATAGTGGATTTTCTATAAGCCTTCAATTCATGAACAAACATATTCATAGCTTTTAGTCCTCCTTTTCGTAGTAATGCATAAAGATTTCTTCAAGGTCTGGCTCTTCAATCCAAAGATTTGCTATTTCTATTTCCGAAATCTTTTTCATAATAAAATTAATGTCTCCACTAAATAAAAAGTTTATTATGTTACCTTTTATATCTAAGTTGGTTACCCCATTGAAGTTAAAGTAATTATCTTTTAATTCTGATTTAACATCTACTTTTGATTTCATTTCAATTTTAAATTTTTTATGATTATTTTCTTGTAATGTACTAATCTTATCAAGCTTTATGATTTTACCCTCTTTAATGATCGCAACGCGGTTACATAACCTTTGGACCTCTGATAAAATATGAGAAGAAAGTAAAATCGTAACACCCTTTTTGTTCTCCTCCTCTAGCAGTTCAAAGAATTTTTGTTGCATAAGTGGATCCAGTCCACTAGTAGGTTCATCAAGTATAATAAGTTTAGGTGAGTGTAATAGTCCCTGAACAATACCAACTTTCTTTTTATTACCAAAAGATAAATCATCAATTTTCTTATTAAGATCAAGATCCATTATTTCAGCTAGTTCTGTAATTCTTTTGCTACAATCTTTTTTGTAAAAACTAGCTGAATATTTTAATAGGTCTATAACCTTCATATTATCATAATAAAAAATTTCTGATGGTAGATATCCTATTTCCTTCCTAATCTCAGGACCAAATTCTATGCAGTCCTTACCGAAAATTGTAGCACTACCACTAGTTGGATAAATCAGAGCTAATAATGTTCTTATCGTTGTTGATTTTCCTGCACCATTAGGTCCAATAAATCCAAAAATTTCTCCTTGTTCAACGTTAAAACTCACATCTATAATTCCTCTTGCAGTGCCATAACTTTTAGTCAAATTTTTGATTTCAATAACATTCATTATTAAGCCCCCAATCTATTTTTGTGTTCTTAATAGAAACAATTTTTAAACATATCAATGTAAATATCCATTTCATGTAGCGTTTTTTCATAATTCAGTTGTTTAGAAGTTGATAATTTTGCCTTTTGTAGTTCACTAGTACCAAACCCATCTAGTGTCCACATTACAATATTAATAGCCCTACCTGCATCAACTCCATGGCGAAATTTCGACATATCAATATTATTAAGTACTTTACTATAGCTACTCTCACTAATTTTTTTCTTTCTTTCTTCTATTTCACCTTTTAATGCAGTAGATTCTTCACCCATTGCAACTTCAAAAAATTTAAATATTTCAGGATATTTATGCGAAAGTTCTAGCTTAAGTGATGCTATCTGACGTAACTTAGCAAAAAAATCTGTTTCTTTAAAATTAACTTTTTTTAGAAATTCATCTAAACAAAGTTCAGCGCAATAATCAAAAACAAATAGAAAAAGATTTTTTTTGTTTTTAAAGTAATGAAATAAAATCCCTTTTGATATTCCTGCTTCTTTAACAATTTCATTTGTAGATGCTTTGTCAAAACCTTTATCTGCAAATTCTCTAATAGTAGCTTCCAATATTTTCTTCTGTTTTTCTTTCTTTAAGTTTAAGAACTTTGAAAACATGTTTTCACCTTATTTCTTAGTTTATTATTTTTTTAAAAGTTATTATAATATATATTATTAATATTCTATCATCATTGACCATCTTGGTCAATATATATTTTGAATAAGATGCTAAGGTTTACAAAAAGAAATAAACCCTGCTATAAAAGCAAAGTTTTATTCTTTATCCATTTATTATTTTACATAATTATACTAAGATTATTTTTCTTTTCCACAACATTTCTTGTATTTTTTTCCGCTTCCACATGGGCAAGAGTCATTTCTTCCAATTTTATCAGGATTAACTACCATTTTTGAATCTCTATACGCTATTTGAATTTCTTTTCTTTTTTCTTTTGAGAAAATACCTTCCCATTGTGGAAGTTCATAAAGATAATCTGCTTTTGCATCTAACATATTAAAATAAAGTCTTTCGAAATCTATTTTAAATTCTACTTGTGTGTCACCTTGTGTTTCCTCTAAAACTACAGATTTTAAAAGACTATCATTTATTCCATCAGTAAATCCCATGAAATATATATTAGATACGTCAAAGTGTTTTGCAAGTTCATCTACTGTACCCTTAATTTCCTCTTTATGGTTTGATAATAATTTAGTATAAATACGTCTTTCAATTTCTCCATAATCATGCCAAAACGCAGGTTCTCCTCTACGTTTAACATAGTCAACAACCATATCTGTCCATTCCTGATATAAACTCATACTCCATTCTCCTCCGAATCATTATATATTTTGTTTTATTATATTATTATAATAAAAATTCCACTAGTATTCAACATATATGTTTGAAATTCTTAAATTTAATACATTTTTTTCATATTTTATAAGTTGACTTACATTACTTAACTTTAACTACTTCGCCCTTACCAAAGGGTTTAGATATATTATAGTTTCCACCTATAGTATCAATATCCTTATTCTCCATTGTAATTTTTACTTTCTTTACAGATGGCAATTGGGTTAATGATGCTGCTATACTTTCTAGGCAGGTTTTTTCTCTTAACTCTGTCATATTTGTTTTAGCTTCTTTGCTTAAATTAACATAAGCAATATTATCTGTAATTGAAAAGCTTAGTAGCCTAGTTTCTTTAGGAAGTATTGGTTTTAACTCACTTTTGAGGGTAGGTCCCTTTATAAGTTCTTGCATAATTGTTTCTCCAATGAGTTCCTCTTTATTAATAAGCCTCTCATCTTTCACAACTTGCATAGTAGTACTACCTTTAGAACCATCAAAATAAATACCCAATTGTATAAATCCATCTTTTTCTAGTGGAAGTTTTAGATTTTCGAGTTTTTCCTTATTTGTAACACTTTGACTATCTTTTTTTTCACACCCGAAAAATGCTACTGTCGAAACAATTAGCAATGAACTTAATAATATTTTAATTGTTTTTTTCATATTTGACCCCCCCCCTAAAATGTCGTTAAAAGTCAATTACATCACTTGGCATATCTCTTTTAGCTAAATTCAAAGAAATGTCCCTTCCTATTTCAATATTATTCTCTCTAAGTATATTAATTACTGTTTGATAAGCTAAATCAGGAAAATTGTTAGTTTTACTCAAATGTCCTAAAATAATATGTTTTCGTTTATCATTCATTATTTCTACTATAGCTTGGCCACACGCTTCATTTGATAAATGACCCATATCACTTAATATCCTTCTTTTTAGCGGATATGGATATGGCCCGAATTTTACCATTTCTACGTCGTGGTTGCTCTCGAGTAAAATTACATCTGCATCCTTTATTATAGTCTTTACTTCCTCAGAAAAATATCCTAAATCTGTAGCTATACATGCCTTTTTGTTTCCACTATATATAGAATATCCTATGGGATCTGCCGCATCATGTGATATTTTATAATTTATTATATGCATGTCCATTATATCCACAAAATTATTACTAATAACTCTTATATTCTTTTCTTTTATGTTACCTATTTTTATTTTCATGGCATTCCAAGTATTTTCATTTGCATAAATTGGTATATCATATCGCCTAGAAATAATCCCTGCACCCTTTATGTGATCAGAATGTTCATGTGTAATAAAAATGCCATCAAGATCATTAGGATTTTGATTTATATGTTTAAGTGCAATTTCAATACTTTTCCCTGGCATACCAGCATCAACTAAGATCTTTGTGTCTTGTGACGCCACAAATATGCTATTTCCACTGCTTCCACTATATAATGGACAAAAAATCATAATTTTCTCCTTTGATTATAAATTGTTATACAGTAACTCTTCTTATATCTGCGCCTATATTCCTGAATTTCTCTTCAATATTTGGATATCCACGATCAATATGTTCTATGCCTAAGATTTCCGTAGTACCTTCAGCTATAAGGCCTGCAATTACTAAAGCTGCCCCTGCCCTTAAATCTGATGCAACAACCACTGTACCTATAAGATTACTTACGCCATCAACCGTAGCAACACTTCCTTCAACTTTTATGTTAGCACCCATTTTATTTAGTTCACCAACATGTTTAAATCTAGATTCCCAAATGCTTTCATTTATTATGCTTCTACCCTCTGAAACAGATAACAATGTATTCATTGGTTGCTGAACATCCGTTGGAAATCCTGGATAAGGCAGTGTTTTAATATTTACAGCCTTTAATCTTCCTTTTGCTTTAACAGTAACACTATCTCCACCTTCAATTACCTCTGCACCCATTTCAATAAGCTTTGCGGAAATTGATTCAAGATGTTTTGGAATAACATTGTTTATAGTTACTTCCCCACCACAAGCAGCGGCTGCAATCATAAAGGTCCCCGCTTCAATTTGATCTGGAATTACACTATAGGTACATCCAGTTAACTCTTTTACACCTATAATTCTTATAACATCCGTACCTGCACCTTTTACATTAGCGCCCATAGAGTTTAAGAAATTAGCTACATCAACAACATGTGGCTCTTTTGCTGAATTTTCTAAAATAGTTGTACCTTCGGCAAGTGTTGCCGCAGCCATTACATTTATTGTTGCTCCTACACTAACAACATCAAAATAAATACTAGTCCCAATTAACCTATCAGCTTGAACATTTACTGCTCCATTCTCGATAGTCACTGTTGCCCCAAGTGCCTCAAACCCTTTTATATGTTGGTCGATTGGTCTAGCCCCTATTGGGCATCCACCTGGCAATGCTACTCTAGCCTTTTTAAACCTAGCTAAAAGTGCACCAATTAAATAATATGAAGCTCTCATTTTTCTTACATCTTCTGTATTCGCGTCTATGCTAGTTATATTTGTACTATCTATGGAGACAGAATTTTTTTCTCTATTAATTTCACAGCCTAAATTTTCTAATATTCTTTCAATACAATTTACATCTTCTATATTGGGAATATTCTCAATGATACATTTTCCCTTGCTTGCTATTATAGCTACTGGTAAAATTGCTACTGCTGCATTTTTTGCACCACTTATTTCTACCTGACCAAGGATACTGCGTCCACCGTTAATTATCAATTTATCCATATTTGTATCATCCTCACTATACATTATGTATTTAGTATTATTATTTTTATACATACAATTGAATTATACCATACATGCATTGTATTCTAACATTTATTTTAAAAATGTAATTATATTATTTTATTAAATAGATTTTTTTGCAAGTTTGTCATCTTTTTTAGGGATAATACAAAAAACACCCATGTTCCCACGGGTGTTTTCTATATTATTAATGTTATTATACTGTTTTAAAACTTCCACAATCTGTACACTGTACTGTTTTAGCAACACTTTCATGTTTTACTACATCAATCTTGTTCAAAGTACAAAAGTTATCATCTTTACAATGGTATTCACATTCATTTACTGCACAACCTATACTATCATTATGCTTCATAAAAAAAGCACCTCCTTTTATCAATTATAAAATTATTATTACCGTAATTAAAAATAATTATACTAATAAAATAAAATATTTATATTATTATAGCTATATTTCTTTTCTTTCATAAATTTGAATACATAAATTTACATAGAAAATACAAAACTCTAAAATTATGTTATAATACATTTATAATTTAATCATAATAATGTTAACCAATATGTTGGTTATTAATTTTGCTTGGAGGAAAAATATGAAATATTTTTTAGTTGCTCTATTTGATGATTTATCGAATTCTACAGTTCAAAATATTCAAAGAGATATTTGTAGAAAATACAAACTATATAAGAGCTCCCCTAATCTTTGTATACCTATAAGCGCTATAACAAACCCTGATTTAGAAAAATTAGATGCAGTTATTTCTAAAATTTTAGTTCCTTATAAAAATTTTAAAGTAGGCATAAATAATAGTATTACTTTAAGTGAAAATTTAAGTCAAGTTAATCTCAAGGTTTATGACAAAGGATATATTTTTCGTTTAGCGAGAAATATAACAGACACTTTAGATTTGCATGGCTTTAACGTTAAAACAGATGATGATAAAATTGATTTGCATATTCAACTTGCTAATGCTAATCATATTATTAAAAAATCATGTAACGGAAGCGCAATTTTTATTGATGATACTTTAGATGCGGAAGATTTTTTTAAGTTTATAAAAGTTTGTAGACTTGAATTATGGAAACAAGTTAGTAATAAAAAAGAAATGTTAGTTAAAACCTATGAGCTAAGAGAATATTAAAAAACACAAATTTATATTTTAGTTTTAAGGGGGATGACCATGATTTACTATTTGGTTGGCTTGTTTGATGAAGATTCTTATGAATACATAGAATCTTTACAGAGATCGATCTGCACTAAATACAACTTATTTAGCTCTGATACTAATTTGCCTAAACTTCATATAACTCTGGAAGTAATAACCAATCCCAATCTTGACGATCTGTATATTTCTTTAAAAGATATTATAAAGGATTATACTAAATTTGAAGTTGAATTAAATGGTGTAATATGTTTTGATCCACCCTATAAATCTGTTAACTTAAATATTAAAAATGAAGGTGCAGTATATAAATTATCTAAAAGCATAAATTATATTTTAGATTCACAGAACTTTAAAGTTAGAGAAAATATTGAAAATTGGAATATGCATATATCACTGGCTAATACAAATTTTGCTGATAGAGAATGGTCTAATAGTGAATATTTAGCGGCTTGCCATTTAGCTAAAGATGAAAAAATTTCTAGAACTATCACAATCAATTCTGTAGAACTTTGGAAACCTATAAATAATAATGATGAAATGGTTGTTAAAAAATACATTCTATAAATTATAGAATGTACTTTTTATTAACTTAAGTATTAAATGAATATACATAATTAAGGAAAAGGCGGTTTCAAATATGAATTTACATAAATTATTTCAAATGCAAGATGCTTTAGACCATAGAATTCAATCCGAACATCAACTTGAAGGAGTACCATTGTTAAATAAAAAAATACTAGCCCTTCAAGTTGAGCTAGGTGAACTAGCAAATGAAACTCGTTGTTTTAAATTTTGGAGTACAAAAAAACCATCAGCAAACGATGTAATTCTTGAAGAGTATGTAGATTGTCTTCATTTCATTTTAAGTTTAGGACTTGAAAAAAGCTTTGATAACATCACACTTAACATTCAAAATAACAATAAAGAATTATCACAGCAGTTTTTAAATTTATATGTAAATGTTGCAGATTTCATAACTTCTTCTTCTATTGATACCTATTTGAATATTTTCAATAATTTTTTAGTCTTAGGAAATAGTTTAGGTTTTTCTGACGAAGAAATAGAAAACGCATATTTATATAAAAACAAAATTAATCATGAACGTCAAGATAATGGATACTAGAATACTTTAACACTTCTAACCGCTTTTCTTAAGAAAAGCGGTTTATATTTTTTAAATATAACGTCGCATTCTGGGTAAACTACATTTGAGGAGTGTGATTGTAATTGGGTATAATATATTCTATAGTTGCGGGTGTTTGTATGAGCCTTCAAGGTGTTTTTAATACAAGAGTAAGCGAAAAAATTGGGCTTTGGGAAACTAATGTATTTGTTCAAGGCACTGGATTAATCTTGACCATCTTAATACTCTTTATAGCTGGTAATGGTAATTTCAAAGCAATAAAGGATGTAAATAAATTATATCTTTTAGGAGGAGCTTTAGGAGCTATTATTATATTTACTGTTATGCTAGGCATAGGAAGCATGGGACCAACCTGTTCCATTGCAATTATTTTAGTTGCTCAATTACTAGCAGCAGGTATCATTGACCGCTTTGGGATGTTTGGCGCTGAGCAAGTTAAATTTGCACTTTCTAAATTTGTAGGAATTGGTGTAATGGTTGTAGGCATAATAATATTTAAATGGAAATGTTAATAATTATTAATGTATTAACATATTTTGAGAATTTGCATATACTATTATAATGCAACAATACATTAGGAGGCATACATGTTTTCCTTCAAAAATAAGTTAGACTCTTGTTTAAGAAATGCTTTGTTAAGTCACCAATATGAAAACTATAGGGTAATAATACACTACAAATCCCTTGAAGATAAAACTATTAATAAAATCAAATCTTTAAAATGTGATATTCTACGACATATTCCATCAATAAACTGTATCTGTGCTATTTTAACCTCTAATGCTATAGATAGATTACTAGAATATCCTCAAATAACATATATGACTTATGATTCTTATGCACATTTATGTGGCAGTAGTGTACTCGCGTCTAATGGCATTTCCTTTCAAACTAACTATGATTTAACTGGTAAAGGAATTGGCGTTGGAATAGTTGATAGTGGCGTGTATCCACATTGCGATTTATTAAATCCTAACAATAAAATTAAAAAATTTGTGGATTTAATTAACAATTTAAAATATCCTTATGATGATAATGGTCATGGAACTTTTATGAGTGGATTGATTTGTGGTAGTGGTTATGGCTCAAAAGGTATGTATAAAGGTGTTGCAAAAAATAGCCACCTTTATATGATTAAAGCCTTTAATAAATTAGGTAAGGGTTATATATCTGATATTTTATGTTCATTAGAAACCCTAATTAACGAAAGTAATGATTTTAATATTAAAATCATTTGTCTTCCTTTTGAAACCCTAGAAACTAATGAATTTGTACTTTCTTTATTCTCAAAGCTTTTTGACATTGCAATATCAAAGCGTATCGTTGTAATTGTTCCTAGCGGAAGCAATAAAAGTGTCAAGAGTTCAATACGAGGATTAGCTACACTTAGTAATTGTATAACTGTAGGTGGGTATAATAGCTTAGGAAATCCAGAAATATATGAATACTCTTCATGTGGACCTTTTCAAAAACGGGATAAACCAAATTTAATTTCTGCCTGTGTTGATATTTGTTCGTTAATAACTGACACACAATTTATCTCTGAAAAAAATGGTATCAAGCTTTACCCTACGAAAATAATTAATCTATATACCAACTACACAGGGACTTCCTGCTCTGCTGCTTTTATAAGCGGTATTTGTGCTCTCCTCTATGAGAACAATGGAGATTTATGTTTCAAAGATATACTGGCATTACTTAAGGTATCTTCAAACTTAATAAATTCCCCAAAATACAAACAAGGTTCAGGTATACTCAATTTAGAAAATTTATTACCTTAAATCACTGTCCAAAAATTCTATATTAGGTAACTATTAAGGCACATATCAATATTGATATGCGCCTTAATAGTTTTGAATTTTTCTTTTTCATCTAGAAGTTATATAGTTTCTATAAATTTTTTATAAGTGTACGTAAATCACTATATATACCATAAGCTGTTTGCTGAATTTCAGGATCTTTTTCTATTATTTGCACTTCTCCCATTAAATCTGTGGTTAAACATAATATAGAAGATGTTGCATCTATATTACTTAATATATCGTTGCACTTTATATAAGCTGGATATACCCTACCTTTTATTTTATTGTCTTCAATATACCCTTCACATAAAAGTTTAATTTTACAATTTTTTTCTTTAGCTTTTTCTATGTCTTCTAAAGTAATATGTGTTACTCCTTGCCTGTCTATTTCTGTAGGATTTATATTTGTATCCATTAATACATTTAGTAAGGCTGAAGTTTTTGCTGCTGCATCCCATCCATCCATATCCATTGAAGGGTCTTCTTCAGCAAACCCTCTCCTTTTAGCCTCTTTAATAGCATTTCCATAACTATTTCCCTTTTCCATTTCTCCTAGCACAAAATTAGTTGTCGAATTTAGTATTCCTCTAAATGATATCACAGTGCATCCTGGCAACGTATTTTTAACTAAATTGAAAATAGGAGTTCCATCCATTACTATAGTTTCATATAAAAATTGCAGACCTCTCTCTTTTGAATTATCACGAAGCTTCTGATATTTATATGCTACAGGACCTTTGTTACCGGTTATAACATGCATACCTCTATCAAATGCATTCTCTATATGTGTTATAGCCGGTTCTCCATCATAAATAGATAAAGTGCTCAGCTCAACTAATACATTAGCCCTACATTGCTTAATAACCTCCACTGTTTCCCTATTCACAATACCTTGTGTCCTAACATCAAATTTACCACGGCTCTCTACATCTATCAATGCTTTACGAAGATCTATCCCCTTATAATTAATAATTGCACCTTTAGACCTGCCTGCAATCGCTGTCACTTTTATATCATATCCAGTATTAGCTTTAATCTCTACATTTTTATCTATTAACATTCTACAAAATTCCTGCGCTACATTCCCAAATCCAACTAAACATATATTTATTTCTTTTTTTTGCAAAAATACCCCACCCTTTTTCAATTAGATCTTAGGACTTACAATTACAAACTATAGTAACTCTCTTCTTAGTAAGTCCAATAGTTGCATAGTTGCTCTTTCACGTATTTTCTGCCTGCCACCAGATAATTTAAGCATCTTAGTTTTAACTTCTCCATTTATATATAAACCTACATATACAAGTCCCACTGGTTTTTCCGTGCTTCCTCCATCTGGTCCTGCAACACCCGTGGTTGAAATTCCGATATCAGTACCTGAAGTTTTTGCTATACCTCTCGCCATTTCCGCTGCTACTTCACTACTTACAGCGCCATAATTATCTAAGGTCTCTCTCATAACTCCTAATCTATTGATTTTGGCTTCATTGCTATAGGTTACAGCGCCCTCTTTAAACGCTGAAGATATCCCAGGGTAGTTTATAAGTGACGATGCTACCATTCCCCCTGTGCAGGATTCAGCTGTAGCTATAGTTAACTTTCTATCTACTAGCATTTTCCCAAGCACATCTTCAAGAGTTGTGTTTCCTTGCCCATAAATGTTATTTCCTAGTCTACTACGTATTTCTGCTTCCATAGGCTTTATAAGATTTATACCTTCTTCCTGAGTATTAGCCTTTGCTGTAATTCTAAAGGTCATTTCCCCAGCTTTAGCATAAGGCGCAACAGTTGGGTTAGTTTGATTCTCCATTATATCTTCTATCATTTTTTCTGCGCTACTTTCTCCCACTCCAATAACCCTAAGAACCTTTGAAACCAATACACCCTGTTGAAATTTTTGAAGGTAAGGAACAACAGCCTCCTCAAACATAGGTTTCATTTCCCAAGGTGGTCCAGGTAAAAGTATAATTATCTTTTCATTTTCCTCTATTAGACATCCTGGTGCTGTGCCATTATTATTAGGAAGCACCACTGCATCTACTGGAAAATATGCCTGTTTCTTATTACTTTCAACCATAGGTCTATTCATTTCTTTAAAATGATCCTCAATGATTTTTAAAGAAGCTTTATGAACCACACTCTGTTTTCCAAAATACTCAAAAGCTACTTCCTTAGTTAAATCATCCTTAGTAGGTCCAAGTCCACCACTAGTTATAACTAAATCAACTCTACTAAATGCTAATCTATATGCCTCCAAAAGTCTTTCTGGGTTATCTCCAACAACTGACTGGTGATAAACTTCTATTCCTAAATCTGCAAGTCTCTTGGCCATATATTGTGCATTTGTATTAACTATATCCCCAAGTAATATTTCCGTTCCTACTGCTAATATTTCTGCTTTCATATTAAATTCCTCCTTTTGAATCTGTACCATTTAGTACCCTTTTTTAAAATCTACTATATTTATTAATTCTTCACCATCTATATATCTTCTCATATTTTCACATATAGTCTTAAACCTTCGCTCATTTCTCATCTCTGATATCCAGGAGTTATGAGAAGTTAATATAACATTATTTAAATCCCATAATGGGTTAGCTACATTTAAGGGTTCTTCCTCAAACACGTCTATTGCAGCTCCTGCGAGTTTACCATCTTTTAAATTTTTAATTAGTTTATTCTCATCAACAATATTTCCCCTAGCTACATTTATAAAGAAAGCTCCGTCTTTCATAACATTAAATTTATCTTCATTAATTAAATGATAAGTAGACTTAGTGTACGGTATCGTAACAACCACCACATCACAAAGCTTAAGCATGAAGTTAAGCTCACTCATAGCATAACATCTATCAAAATATTGAATATCCCTACCATCTGTATTAACCCCTAATATTTCTACCCCAAAGCCTTGAAATCTTTTAGCTGCCTCTAGTGCTATAGTACCTGTCCCTATAAATCCTATTGTTTTACCATATAACTCCATAATACTTGTATCTGTTTTCCATTTCTTGTTGGTTTGATTTTCATATAAGCTCTTACTATTCTTAAACAACTCTAGGGTTTTTAACACAATCCACTCCCCCATAGGTATGCTATATCCGCCTTTATTATTTGTAATTATAATAGATGAGTTTTTAATATACTCTGCTGGCAACTGATCAACGCCTACGCTAGATAATTGAATCCATTTTAACTTTTTCATTTTTTCTATATGTAAAGTTTTAAAAGGATCATAACAAACTAAAACTTCAACGCCCGCAAGATCTTCACTGTAAGTTAAATTAAGCTCAGGAATTACCTTTATATCATATCCAAAATGTTCTATATCTTTCATTTTCTCTCCACCATAATTGTATGTAAAAAGTGCTTTAATAGCCATTCATTTCCCCCTTTTTAAAGATGCAACTTGCCACGTGGGTGGCACTAATTTCTTTAAAGAAAAAGGTGCCGCAAGGCACCTTAACATTAATTAAATACATTTACTAAGTTAGTAAATATGTCTTTATTATCTTTAATTTTAGTTTCATTCCCTAGTACACAAAAGTAATCTTCTTTTATAACATCATTTAATAAAGCTTTAAAAGACTTAATGTCTTCTGACTTTGTATTTAATACTTCTTCTCTTTCCTTTTGTCTTTGCTCCTCGGTAATACCTCTTATATAATATGCTGTTGCCCTCTCACCCTTCATAGAAGGTGTTAGTGGTGAATCCAGCTCACTGATTGTTCCTATAATATATTTAGTCATTTCTCTATCAGAGGCTTCAAAATTTCCTATATAATCACATATTCCATCATAAGCTGTTAAAGTCTCTTGCAGATTAGGATCACGATAAGATACGAAAACTATATTACCACTTCTAACTAAGTTTGCAAAACCACCATAGGCCCCACCTTGCACACGAACCCTATTCCATAAATAATCAAGGCTTGCTATAGTTTTGAGTACTAACATCTTACCTGAATAAGAATAACCTTGCTTAATAAAATTATAGCCTTTAGCTACATATTGAACATCTGATGAAGTTAATAATCCTTCATTATTCTTATCTAACTTAAAATCATACTGAATATCCGGCAATTTTTCAACGCTTAATATATTTATAATCTTAGGTAACTCAGCAGAAAAAGCAGTATATATATCTTCTTCACCTGTAACACTTATTATAAGATTGTTTTTGTTAAATATAAGCTTTGATACCTTATTTAAGTTTTCAATAATGCTCTCAGCTTTATTATCAAAATCTCTTTCAATTTCGTCAATAAATTTATAAAAAGCTATTCCTGAAGTTTTTTCTATATAAGCTGAAGCTGGTGAGAAGTAAGAGGTTAGTCGTCCAGCTGCTACCATATGTCCTTTATCAACAATTTTCATTTCATACCTTGATTTTAATTGCTGAATTAGCTCCTTGAGACGTTTCTTTTCATCAAATTTAGTATTACTAATTATTTCTGCCATAATATCAAATAGTTTAGGAATTTTAGTAGCTAAAGCTTTAGTCTTTAATACGAGCTTTGGGCTATATTTTTCAAAATTTTCATTTTCGCCATATACATCTGTAGTAAAATGAATTCCCCCTGTATTAATATTAATTACATTAGATAAATCAGAATAATTAGTATCTTTTGTGCTTACCCGTCCTAAAATAGTTGATAATAATGTTACATAAGGTAGTAACTCCATATCTATTTTTTTAACATCAAATAATATATTTATATAAGCGATCTTATTAGTAAATATATCATGAGATAATACCTTTACTCCTTGCTCATCCTTTTCTTTTATTGGTAAATGTTCTACAGTAGTTTCAATATCAGAGAGTTCAAGTAAAGGAATAGTTTCAAGCACTTCTACAGGATCAGGCGTCATTTGTCTTTCTTTAAGAGCCTTTGTACCTTGCACTATTTTATTTATCTGTTCCTCTGATAGGCTTGCTTTGTACTTAGCTAATTTTTCTTCTGTTGCCTTAGACTTCTGCTCTGCAAGGCCCTTTTTACCATTCAAGATAACCATAGAACTATGGGTATTATTTATTAGATACTTTTCAATAAGTTTCTCAAAATAATTTGTGGTTAATGCTGCTTTTATTTTACTTAAATAACTTTCATACTCTAAATGCATAGTTGGATCTTTATCATAAAGCCAACTGTCCATGCCAGTTATATAATAGTATAATCCTTTTGGAAAACCACCTAAATCAGCCTCTCTCAATTTAAATTCAGTAATATTTATACAAGCCTCTATTAGCTTTTTATCTAATCCATCTTTAACTAAATTCTTTAAAGTTGTAAATACTACTTGTTCAAATTTTTCTTTTTCACTTTCATTAGAGTTTTTTACAACTATAGTAAACACTGGTTGCAATATGCTATTATCAAAACTTCCGAATACATCTTTACCTATTTCAGCATCTATAAGCGCTTTCTTCAAAGGAGCTGCTGGACTTTCTAATAATAAATATTCTAAAATTTCGAAAGCTAAATGAAGTTCTGGCTGACTAATATTGTCGCCTGTTACAAAGTTCAAACTTAAGAATGTTTTGCCTAACTCATTATCATCACATGAAATAGGATAATCCATCTTAATTTCTTCCATTTTACTAAATGGTTTTTGAAGCGCAATAGCTGACTCTACCACAATTTTATCAAAGTTATTTAGATATCCTTCACTGATAAATTGCAATTGTTTATCAATGTTTCCATCACCATATAAGAAAATATAACTATTAGATGGATGATAATATTTTTTATGAAATTCTATAAACTCCTCCTGGGTTAAATCTGGTATAAATTCTGGATCTCCACCGGATTCTACGCCATATGAAGTATCTGGAAATAAGGACTCTTGAATCTTACGCATGAGGCATCCTTCTGGAGAAGAAAATGCGCCCTTCATTTCATTATAAACTACACCTTTATAAGTTAGTTTATCTTCCTTATTTTCTAATTCATAATGCCATCCCTCTTGCATTAATATTTCTGGCTGAGAGTATATATTGGGATAAAAAACCGCATCTAAATATACATCCATAAGGTTAAAAAAGTCTTTTTCATTTTTACTAGCTAGAGGATATATTGTTTTATCAGAAAAAGTCATAGCATTCAAAAATGTATTTAAAGATCCCTTTATTAATTCAACAAAAGGCTCCTTTGTTGGAAACTTCCTAGAACCACAAAGCACTGAATGCTCTAGTATATGTGGAACACCATTACTATTTTTAGGTGGTGTTCTAAATCCTATAGAAAAAACCTTGTTATCATCATCATTCTCTAAATGTAATAACCTAGCCCCACTTTTTTCATGTTCAAATAATCTTGTCACTGAATTTAGCTCTTTTATATTTTTTTCTTCAATTAACTTAAACCCATGGTATATACTTCCAATCTTAAATGTCATTTTTATCCTCCTCATGCTTTCTTAAAATGATTACTAAATATTTTATTTGCGGGAAATTCACCAAATGAAATATGCATAACCTATCACAAAATTAGAGTTTACCTAATATATTAATTATACACCATTTTATTCCTTCTCGCTAACAACATAAATCATTTTATCTGTTTAGCTTTCCACTTTTTTATTTTGTCTATACTATAGTATTGTAACTATTATTTTTCCAAGAGTATTTACAAAGTTAAAATCGTCAAAACCAAATTCTTTTGATTGCGTGGATTCCGATAAATATAATACTCCTTTTACTGTGTCACCCTTAATAAGTGGAATTGCCATAACAGACTGCCAGTTTGGAACGCCTGTTATCACATCATACTCAGTTATTGTATCCCAATCTATCTTGCAAACTCCCTGTTTACTATCAATTACAGATTTTATTATGTTTTTATTATAAGTGTCACTATCTGTCCATTCATTTTTAAAAATTTCCCTTGAATATTTATTTGTAATATCCTCATTCTCTTTTATAAACAAAATCCCCTTTTGCGATTCCGTAATTTCAATAACTCTACCTAACAAACTATATATCTTTTCTTCTATTGTTGAATTTATGTTTATAAGTTCAATTAATTCTATCATGGCAAGTACATTTCTATGATCTTGTATTCCATTACCTGATATTATTCCAGCAAGCCTATCTGTTTTTTTAGCTTTTTTAGAAAATTCACTATCCCAAATAACATATCTGTTTCTTCCCTGTTCCTTGGCAACATATAATGCTTGATCTGCTCTCTCAAAAAGTTCACCTTGCCACTCACCATGTAGAGAAGATACGGTAACACCCAAACTTACGGTAACATCTCGCCTATTATCTAGTATCTTTTCTTGTTCAATTTTATTTCTAAGTTTTTCAGCTACAATCTCAGCACCTTTTATACCTATACCAGGAAGAATGATAATAAATTCTTCCCCACCATATCTACCTATTATGTCTGTTTCTCTCAAATTTTCAATCACAACATCGCAAACTCTTTTTAACACATAATCTCCTGTCCTGTGTCCAAATTTATCATTTATCATTTTGAAGTGATCTAAATCAATCATAATAATAGAAAATTCACTGCCTGTTAAACTTGCTATTTCTATTTGTACATCGAGGGCTTCTTCTAGGTATTTTCTAGTAAGGGTTCCGGTTAATTTATCAATAGAAGCACTTAATCTAAGCTTATATTTCTCAATTATTATACCTATAACTTTACTAAGTTCCATACATTTTTTCATACTATCTGTGTTAAGATTATTTAATACCCTTTGTGATTCAATATATACGTACCCGGTTATATTTTCATCGCCTTGTATATTTTTTCTTCGCTCATGCGCCATAAAGTCTTTTCCATTACCATTTTCCATAATAATAGGAATGCAAATAGATGCTTTTAAAGTATCCTGAATGTTATTCATCTTTTGTTCTAAACATGTCTCTGTTAATAAAACTGGTCTTACGCAACTTAAAATCTCAGGCAATTTTTCTCCATTTTGAGGCAATTCACATTTTCTATCACTAGAAGCTATAACTTTATAGTTTTTGTTATTATCAGTAATAATAATAGTCGCTCTAGTTGCTAGCGTTATATAGGTGAGATAATCAATTATAAGCTCTAAGTTTTTTGCATTATCTGATTGCAGATTTTCTAATACATCACTTATATCATGAATATCTTCATGGAGAGATGATGAATATATTTTTTTTATAGACTTTATAAAATTCTTGTTTTTTAAAATATCTTTATGATTCACTTTCTCTAATAAATATAATAGTTCCTTTTCACCTTTGACACTCGCGGGTTCTACCATAAGCATGGAAGTATCTTTATTATTTTTATAATAATTGTTAATACTCAAAAATCTATTAAAAGGTTTTAATGCATTATTTATTTTAATATAAGATAATCTGTACTCTATGGGTAATTTAATATTTATATCCTTTAATATGCCACAAGCCTCAAAATAGTGAATTACTGCGTATAGGTAATCTTTTTTATCGAAGTAATAATCGCCTATTTGAATATATATTTTCCAGCACATTTCTATTTCTTTATATTTTTTTGAATACTCCAATGCTTCATTGAATAATTTAATATTTTTCTTCTTTTCAATCAACGCATCAACATATAACTTTTTAACATACACTCTTTTGCCTTTTATATCAACTTCAAGCTTATTAATTTCATCTAAAATAGTACATGTGTATTCTTTTTTACCATTTTCATATAATAATATTATTACCTCATAAAATATATTAAGCCTATTAGATATAGAAGATATCTTATTAGCTGTCGTTATAATATTATTAATACTTTCATTTAAGTTATCATCATTTTGCCCTAAATAAATTATTATATATTCATTTAAAACCTGAGCCTTCCATTTATATATAAATTCATCATTCTCATATATATTTAATGCCTTATTAATATAAAACTGAGCTTTTTGCAAATTACCCAATTTATAGTTAATTTCAGATGCCAAAAAGTAAAATTCACCTATATTTTTTCCTTGATTAGGATATATCTCTAGCTCCTTATTACAAAGTTCATAATATTTATACGAATTATCATAATCGCCTAATTTTAAATACACACTTGCAATAGAGCTGTAACAATAAAAAATATGGAATTCATATTTATACTTTTCACATATTTCTAATGATTTAATAAAATATTGCAGCGATATTTCATAATCCTCCATTAAACAATAGGTAGCACCTAAATTTATTAATGCCTCAAGTTCACTACTACTCATATTATTTTTTGTACATATATTCTTCATTTCCAGAAAATATGTTATTGCTTTATTATCATCTTGATAATGATCGCCGTAAATAACCCCTATACTATTTAAAGATTTTATTAGCATCTCAATATTGTTATATTTATTACATAATTTTATATTTTTTTTAAAAGTTACTAATGCTTCAAATATTTTTCCAATTCTTAGATAAGCTAATCCCTTGTGATTGTAAAATATGGCTTTTAGGTTTTCATTTTCACCGGTACATAATTTTATACAACTATTAGCTATACTATTAACTTTTTCATAATTTTGTCTTTTGTCGTATACCGTAGCTAGAATCCCTTGACTTTTAAGTAGCCCAGGAAGATAGTCTACTTTCTCTAACATAGACTGGATTTTCTCAATGTAATAAACGGTTTTATCTATTTTGTTTTTACTTAAATACACTTCTGCTACTTTAATTAAACTATCAATTATATATTTATACAAATCGGTATTTTCATTATAACTTTCTATTGATAGATAATATTTTACTGCTAAATCAATATTTCCTTCTTGATTGTTTAAGTCAGCAAGATCCATAATAACCTTTATATTTTTAATTGGATCCCATGTATAATCCATTATAGACACTGCTTTAGTTAAATTTTTTATTGCATCACTTCTATTTTTCAGAAGTTTCATCTTTTCAGCATTTTTAATGCAATAATCAACAACTTTTTCATCTTGATTTGATTTTTCTAAATGATATATTAATTCCTCAATATATTCTGTTCCACCTTGTGTATATAAATTTTCAAGTAATACTGAGGCTAATCTATGCATAACTTTTCTTTCATCATCCGTAATTTTTTCATACATAAGACTTTTAAGAAACCTATTATAAAATCCAAATACAAAACCTCTATCCTCAATTTTTCTGCATAATACTCCCGAGGAGATAAGCCCTTGCGTAACTTTCTGTAATTCTTCATAAGTTGATTCATTAAACCCTGAAATTATTTCTAAAGAAACAGCGCTTTCGAATATTGATATTATTTTTAGTACATTATAATTCATTTCTCCCATTTCTTTAACTTGGTTAAGCAGTACTTCGTGCATATCTGCTGGCATTATAAACTTAGAATAATCATAATTCTTAGACCAACTACCGTCTATTTCATCCACATAAATATATCTGTCATTAAAAAAACTTTTTATAATTTCCCGCACAAATAATGGGTTACCTTTTGACTTTTCATAAATTCTATTTGCTAATTTATACGCTGTTGTTGGCAAACTTAAAATATCTCGAATCATTATACCTACTTCTATTTCATTTAAATCTTTTAGAAAAATATTGGTCACGCCATTCATAAGCGATATATTTTTAGTGAAATCTGTAAATTTGCTATTTAGTACACATTCCCCATCACAATAAGAAATTATAACCATTATGTTTTTGTTTAATAATTTTTTTCTTATAATATATTCCATTATCTCTATTGAAAAATCATCTGATAAGTGAAAATTATCAATCATTATGATTATAGGAATGTTATTTATACATTCTTCAATAAATCCTGTTGCGGAATGTAAAAGTCTATACTTTTCTTTATCCCCACTTAATGGCTTTGAATGTATTATGTTCTTTTTACTGCCTAGTTCAGGTATAAATTTTATAAGTTCAGATTCATATTTATCTAATATCTCTGATTCACATTCTGAAATAAATTGTTTTAATATATCCACAAATGCCTGATTACTATTTTTAGTAGAAGCATCTAAAATAAAGCTATGGTAAACACTTACTTTTTTTAAAGAAAAAAGATATTTTAACGACTTAAGAAAGCGTGTTTTACCAATACCTGGTTCTCCATGAATTAAAATTGTAGAATTATTTTCATTTTTATTATTAATAGATTCATAGATATTAATAATTTTATTAACTTCTTCATCTCTGCCTATCATTTTTGAATTAAGATTTAATTTTTCTATTTCATCTTTTCTATGTGGTGTATAGTGTTTATTAAAAAATTTATTTATATCTATTACTAATTCCTTAATGTCTTGATATCTTTTTGCAGGATCACTAGAAATCATTTTTTTAATAATATTTTTGTAATTAATATTAAACTTTTTATCATTAAATATCTCTTCAATTGTACCTTCACTAATATTTTTAATTTCAACATTAAAATCAAAATCTTTACTTTTTGTATATAGAATAAATAGTAAAATGCCTAGAGAATATATGTCACTAAGAATATTACATTTATTTCCCTCTAATATTTCTGGAGCTTTAAAGTAATCTTCGCTATTAACATCATTCCATAATCCTTGTTTTTCAAGCCTAACTGTTGCAAAATCTTTAAATTTAATGACATATTCTTTATTATTTAATGTACTTTCGACCATAATATTAGATAAATTTATATCACAATAAATAAATCCTTTTAGATGAAGATAGTTTATACTTTTACAGATTTGTATAAACAAATCTAATAGTGCGTCACTTTCCATAGTACTTACCATCTCTAAAATATTAGAGTTATCTTGTACATATTCATTTGTGTAAAAATAAACTTTATCATTTAATTTTTTATTATCTAAGAAATTAACTAAAGCAAAGTCATATACTGATGTTAGGTTTTTACATTCTAGGTTAGTTAAACTTAAAAATTCTTTAGTATAGAATTCTATTAAATCCTTTTGTATGTAATCTGTATTAAGAATATTTAATTGTATTGTGTTATAATTTTTTATTATGTCATTTACTACATAACTGGAAACCACTCTGTTTTGTTTTATACATTCAACTACCCGATACCTATTATTGATAATTTCCAAATAAATCACTTCCTCAATATCAATTAAATTAATTTAATAAAAAATACATTTCATAATTTATAAAAAAATTAAGTTCACATACTAATTATACTAAAATATTACATAATTAATCTGTTTTTTTATAAAATAACAAATATGACTCCTAAAACATCATTTAGAATACTATTGTTACATGAATAAAAAAATACATTTAAGAAATAATATTAATAATTAAAAACATTTATAATTCATATTACTAACATATTATGTTATTTAGCCAATAAAAATACTTACATAACCCCTGGTTTATATACTTTAAGGATGGTGATTACTTGATTGAGGGATATAAAAATTTTAAATTGAACACTATTATCTTGAGTTCTGAATTTATAAATGTGATACCCATAGATAATAATATGCTCATTGAACTTACTGAGTCTCCGTCCACTGGCTATTGTTGGTACTATACCATCTCAGATCCATCCATTCTTGAATTAGAAAATAAAGAGACTTTTAATTTCAACAAAGCAAATATATTAGGAGGAAGTCAGCAAATTATCTGGAATTTTAAATGCCTTAAATGTGGTGAATGTAAAATACATTTTACCTACTATAAAAGTTGGAAAATAGAGTCTAACCCCTTAGATGAATATATGTACATAGTAAAAGTAGAATAGTAGTTTTTATAATGTAGTTATAAAAATACCCCCATTTATGGAGGTATTTTTACATGGAATGTAATCTTAAGACTATGATAAACAAATAATAAGAAATGTCTTTTGTTTTAAGTTAATATCTCATATCCAGTTTGTGTAACACGTATGGTATGTTCCCACTGTGATGATAATGATCCATCTGATGTAACCGCAGTCCAATCATCTTCAAGTACATCTGATTCTGGTTTACCAATGTTAAGCATAGGCTCAATAGTAAATGTCATATTAGGAAGTAAAATTGTTCCTTCTCCCTTTTGTCCTATATGGGGTACAAATGGTTCTTCATGAAATTCTAGTCCAACTCCATGCCCACCATAGTCATATACAACTGAATACCCATGGCTTTCTGCATGCTCCTGAATGGCGTGCCCTATATCTCCAAGCGTATTATAAGGTTTCACCTGCTGTATTCCTAGATCAAGGCACTCCTTTGATACACGTACTAAATCAATTGCTTCCTTAGATGCTTCACCCATTATGAACATTCTATTGGCATCGCCGTAATAACCCTCTAATATGCAAGTCACATCAACGTTTACTATATCTCCATCTTTTAGAATTGTTTCATCAGGTATACCATGACATATTACATCATTTATAGATGTACATACACTCTTAGGAAACCCACCATAACCGAGTGGTGCTGGATATGCATTATGCGCAATCGTATATTCATGTACCCAAGTGTTAATTTCGTTTGTGGTTACTCCCACTTTTATTTTCTCACCAACCATATCCAGGATCTCATGAGTTAGTTTGCAGCTTTTTCTTATACCATCTATTTGTTCCTCTGTTTTCATGATATCTCTAGGTATTTTATAACCTACTTTTTCCTCTATATTACTTATAAATATATCCTGGTCCATATGGCACTTTTTATATTTTTTGCCACTTCCACACCAACAAATATCATTTCGTGATAGTTTATCCATTATATTTCCTCCAATTAAGATTATTCAAAACATCAATTCTATATTGATGATTTCATCTTTAATTATAGTTCATAATTCTAAGTATTCAACCTTATTTAGAAAAACTCTGATTGTTAACTGTAGTTATTATAACACTTATTGCAATATTTGTAAATAATTTATAATATATAAGAAATATTGTTTTTTTTTCTTTTAATAGTGTAAAATGTATTTGTATACTTATTGATTATTTATATTTGGGAAGTGATTTAGTTATGAGACTTGTGCCAATTGAATGTGCAAAGATGGGAGATTATTTAGCTAAAACTATATTTGATAATGATGGAAGGATTCTATTAAGAGAAGGTGTTACATTAACCACTTCATTCATATCACGAATAAAACGTTTGAAAATATATTCTATATATATTACTGATGAATATAGCGAAATTGAAATTGAGGATGTAATAAAACCCGAGTTACGTCAACAAGCTATAAAAGCTATAAAAGAATCTTTTTATAGCTTTGAAAAATACAACTTATATTCTAATAATACAAATTCTAACGAAAAAAAAATTGCAAAAGAAAAGCAAGCCTATTTTGAATCTATAGGTAATATAGCTA
Organism: Clostridium sp.; assembly: GCF_036569345.1. Taxonomy (GTDB): domain Bacteria; phylum Bacillota; class Clostridia; order Clostridiales; family Clostridiaceae; genus Clostridium_AD. The sequence continues at coordinate 34,222 of NZ_DATCQT010000154.1, read as the reverse complement.
AAGATATAATAGATGAGATTATAAGTAAAAAAAATGTAATGATTAACCTAGTAGACATTAAAAGTATGGATAATTACACCTACCAACATAGTGTAAACGTAGCTGTACTTTCTCTAGTATTAGGTGTCCAATTACAACTAAATCAAAATGAACTTTATACCTTGTGTATGGGTGCATTACTGCATGATATAGGTAAAGTTCTTATTCCAAAAGATATTATTTTAAAACCAGGCCCCTTAACTAAGGAAGAGTTTAACACTATAAAAGAACATACTACAAAAGGTTATGATTTTTTAAAAGGGTGCTTGGATATATCTGCTCCATCTAGAATTGTTGCTCTTCAACATCATGAAAAAATTGATGGACACGGGTATCCTGATAACATAAAGAATAAATCTATAAATAGATTTGCTAGAATTGTCGCTATTGCAGATGTGTATGATGCACTTACGTCAGATCGTCCTTATAGTAAAGCCATGTGCCCTAATGATGCTGTAGAATATATTTTTTCTCATAGTGATACTCAATTTGATTATGAAATGGTTAAAGTATTTTCTAAAGCTGTTGTCCCATATCCGCCCGGAACCCTAGTAAAACTGAGTACTGGTGATATCGGTGTAGTAATAGCTGTATTCCCTAATTTTGCTTTAAGACCTCAAATTAAAATTATAAAAAAAGGAACAAATACTAATTCCCCTGAGGTTAACTCAACTGTTTCATTAATTGAGCAGTTGGATATTGTTATTGAAAATATTGTATTTTCTATTTAGATAAGCTTATTCATGTCTTTTGTATAATATAAAGGATGTTCTTAAATTTAAGAATATCCTATATAGTATTTATCATATAATCCCTTTTAATATAATCATATTTAATATCTCCTGCTCTAGATACTAAATTATTATTAGCTATTTCTGTTGCTTCTTCTATATTTTTAGCCTTAAATATTATAGTTCCACCATTCTTATTATACATTCCCCCACAAATTAAATATTTAGAAGAATGATTAACCTTGTCAGTACTCGCAGTATATGTTATTGCTAAACTGTCATTACCCTCTCGTGAATAATTAATCTTAACCAATAAATCCTTTGTTTCCATGTATTTTACCCCCAATTAAATAATCCACTAAAGTGGTTCTAAAAAATACAGTTCAGCCGCAAATTAACTCTTTTTTAACATGAAATAATTATATATTTTTAACTACTTTACAGGTATTTTGTCTTAATATGCTCTATTTGTATTATATAGAACATTTGTTCGTAAGTCAATGATTTTTATAAATTTTAATGCTTTAATACAAATATATGTTCTAATTCTAATAATTTTAAAATTAAAAAGAAAATTATAAAAAGGTACAAGTTTAGGGTATGTATTATACCCTAAGCCTGTACCCAGTTCCCCAAACAGTTTCAATATATTGTGGTTGCGATGTAGATTTCTCAATTTTTTCTCTCACCCTGCCAATATGCACTGTAACCGTTGAAGTACCAGCCAGAGCATCAAATCCCCAAATTTTTTCAAATAATTCATCTTTACTAAATACCCTATTGGGATTTTCAGCTAGATACAATAATATATCAAATTCCTTTTGTGCTAAATTTATTTCCACTCCATTTATAAATACCTGTCTACAATCTTTTCTTATTTCCAGTCCTCTTATTATTAAAGTGTTACTTTTTACGCTTGTACTGAATTTCTTCTTTATTCTTTCATAATTTCGAATATGTGATTTAACTCTAGCTACTAACTCACTGGGATTGAAGGGTTTTGTAATGTAGTCATCAGCTCCAAGGCTTAAACCCTTAATTTTATCAATATCTTCTTTTTTAGCAGAAACCATTAAAACCGGAATATCTTTCTCCTCACGTATACTACGTAGAATAGTGAACCCATCAATTTTAGGAAGCATAACATCGAGAATTAACAAGTCAAACTCATTTGTTTTTAATTCATTTAACCCATTTATGCCATCATTACATATTTTTACTTCAAAACCTTCAATTTCTAAATAGTCCTTTTGAAGCTCAGCAATACTTACATCATCTTCAATTATTAAAATCTTTTTCATAATTCGCCTCTATTCAAATGATATTTTCCCTAATGATATCAAAATGCTTGTCCCTTTATTTTCATGACCTACAGCCCAAATTGTGCCTTTGTGACCCTCCACAATTTGTTTTGCAATAGCAAGTCCAAGTCCGCTCCCATTTGCTTCGCTTCTTGCAGAATCAGCTCTGTAAAACCTGTCGAATATTTTATTAACATCATTATCTTTTATGCCAGAACCATTATCCCTTATCTCAATAATAATACTAGAATTGGTTTCTCTAAGAAGTATTGTAATTTCACCTTGCTTTTTATCCATATATTTACGAGAGTTATCAATAATATTTAGTATAACCCTCATCAATCTTTCTCTGTCAATTTTTACGTATTTAGGTCCTTTAAAATCATTTTTCAAACTGATTTTTATATTTAATTTTTCAAGTTCTAGTGTGCATTCATTAATACAGTAATTAAAATAATCTATAATATCCGTTTTTTCAAAGTTAAATGGAAGCTGGCTCAAATCTAATTTAGAATATAAAAGTAAATCATCAATCATAACATCCATTTGTTCCGATTTTGAATAAACGGTTTTTAAATAGCGTTCTACCTTTTCAGGTGTATTGGCAACGCCGTCTAAAACACCCTTCACATAACCTTTTATTGAGGTTATAGGTGTTTTAAGATCATGAGATATACTTGACACTAACATTGTCCTATTATCATCGTACTTCTTTTTTAAGCGAATAGAATCCTTAAGTTGTATCCTCATCTTTTCAAAATCAGCACATAAATCTCTTATTTCTTGGTCACCTACTTCAACAATTTCAAGATTTAAATCACCTTTACTAATATCTGCTACCGCCATTTTCAAAAGTGATAGTGGTTTTATTATCCTCTTTGAAAGAAAATAAGACATAAATATGTTAACTGCTATAAAAGTTATAAGAAATACACCAAAAATAAATATAATAAACTTTTCGAAAGTGCCAACTTGCTGAAATGTTGGTGCCAATAATATTGCATAACCTAGATCTTTATCTTTAAATCTAAGGGGGGCTACTTCAACCATATAATCTATAATTCCAATTGTGACTATCTTTTCTTGAGAGCTATTTTTAGATTCTAAAAGACATTTTTCCATATCAATTTTATTTACATCTTTGGATGTAAATAAAACAGTATTGTTTTTAAGTATTATAAGATCTCCATTTATATTTGATAACTTCTGGTACAAATATTGTTGAAACTTTGGATCTTCTATATCAGAAGAACTTTGATTTTTTATAGCATTACTGGTATCAGATAACTGAGTTTTTATAAATATGAATCTTTTAAAACTATCATAATTTACATCTTTACTGAAAATTTTTGAGGAAATAAAAATAAATAGGAAAGCAGCTATAATTGTAATAGCAAAAGGAATTACTATAGTTATAGTATTGGAAAGAATTAATCTTTTTTTTATATTCATTTTCCACCTCGTATAGCTACTTTAGTAGCTTAATCTACTAAAGTAGAATTAATAAGACCTTCTGAAATGTTCTTAGAATTCCTTATTATCGAATATATAATATCCTGCTGTAAAAAATATTATACCATAACTAATCATCATCATAAACTGAAGAAAAATCTTAAAAATTGGAACGGTATCCATAACATATAGTGTATACCAACTCATCATTGATGTAATAAAAACACCAGAGAATCTATAAAAAATAATCCCTAGACCTTTAAATATAGCAAACATAAAAATAGATAAGAAAAAGACTCCTATACCACTTCTAATTATATTTGCAAAAAATGCAATAATTATTGACAAAATCACCATAGGCAACAGTGTTACAAGATAAGAAATTAGGATTTTAATAAAACTGCTAAATGTGAAGGAGTTTGAATTAAAAAGACAACCAGCAATTATAGAAAAAACCATTACAAATAAAAGGTTTGCGAGGATAAATAACATAATTGCAGTTAACTTCGCTGCATAAAACTTAAATCTTGAAATGGGCCTTGCAATCGCAATTTTCATAGTATTTTGTGAAAATTCTCCTGAGAAACTTTCTATTGTAACTAGTGCCGTAAATAATGGAAAAATTGTATTCACTACGACTGATAACACAAGCATAGGAAATTCCATACTTGAAACGCCACGTAACCCAAATCCAGTTCTTAATACTACCATAGATAGTTGTCCTATTATTATAAAAATAAGTGATATAATCACTGCAACTAAAACCTTTTTTCTTTTATATAACTTTTCAATCTCATTTGTTAAAGCAGCTTTAAATTCTACCATTTCTTTCTACCTCGCTAACAAAATAATTTTCTAGTGTTGCGTAATTGTTTAATATATTTTTCATAGTATCCACATTAAGCATGTGCCCATTGTATAATACACCAATATGGGTACAAGTAAGTTCAACATCGTGGATAAGATGACTTGAAATAAAAAATGTAGTATTTTCTTTTTCTGCCATGTCTTTTATTATATTTCTCATAGAAATCATTCCCTCAACATCAAGTCCGTTTAATGGTTCATCTAAAATAACTACTTCCGGACGTGACAGTATTGCAGCAGCAATTCCTAGTCTTTGCTTCATTCCAAGAGAGAATTTTCTTGGTTTCTCATTTTTGTATTTTAAAAGTCCTGTCATTTCCAAAACTTCATTGATTCTATTCTCATCAACATTTTTATAATATCTTGAAACCTGTTTTAAGTTCTCGAACGCCGTTAAATAAAGATAAGATTCTGCTGTTTCTATAATGCAACCTACCTTTTCCATTACCTTTTCGTATTCTTCCAAGATACTATGTCCTAAAATTTTAACGTCTCCACTGTCTGGTTTTATAAGTCCAGTCATGATCTTCATTGCAGTGGTTTTACCAGCTCCATTAGGTCCTAAAAAACCAAAGATGTCTCCTCTATGTATGTCAATATTAATATCTGTTATGCCTCTTCCATTTTTGTATAACTTGGAAAGATTTTTAATTTCAATAGCTTTTTCCAATTGTGCCCCCCCCCATAATTTAGTTTTACAAATCTTGTAATTTTAAATTTGAAAACCATAATATAAATCAAATCTTTAGTAAATTAATGAGGCAGAAGACCCCTGCCTTAATTAGGCAGAAGACCCCTGCCTAATGTGTACATTTAGTTTAGAGTCCCTTGCCTTTAATATCAGTTATATTATTTATTATTAATTGAATACCTTACTAAATTGATCATCAAAAATCTTATTTCCACTCATAACTTCATTCGTGCTAAATCCAATTTTTGCTGATTGTTGGTTAATGTATATATTTCCTTGGGTTGTATTTTTTGAAGAGTCTATTCCACTAAAAGTAGCATTAGTTTTATTATTTACATCGAATTTAGCATCAAACTTGAAGTCTTTTTTATCTGCAACGTATCCTTCATATCCCTTAACATATTCTTCATAATATCTTCCACTAATAGCCTTGTCATCTACAGCGGTAACATCTATGAATCTTTCACCTATTTTTATAAATTTAGCATCCTTTTCTATTAAAATATCTGTTTTAAACAATCCTATATATTTTTCAGGATTAGTTAATTTACTAAAGTCTTGTTGTATATTTTTTTCTACTTTCTTACCAGAAAGATCAGGTTTACTAACCTTAGTTGCGTTCACATTTGTCATCTTTGCCAGTAACTCAAAAGTTAACTTATGCTCAGTGCCTTTTGCATCTTTACCAGAAATCACACCGCTACCAAGGATACTCTGAATAAATCCATCTTTAGTTGTTACCATATTCCCCTTAACATCTTTTACAAATATATCACTTGTTATATTAGGCATATTGTTCTTATTATTAGGGTTTAATTGACTCTTAGACTGGAATGACACCACTGCATTAATGAGAGCTGGTATTTGTGATTCACTTAGAGACCCAGATAAAATCTTACTTCCATCTGAGTTTTGCGTAACTACAACTGCATCTTTTAAATTACCAACAATAGCGTCTGCAATTTTCTCAACATCAGTAGCTCCTGCTTGTTTAAAAGGGTTAGAAGAAACTGTTGTATTTTGAGGGCTTGTGAATTCACTCAAATAATATACATTTTGTTGGCCATTTTTAGATATAGAACTCTTCTTATCAGAGTAGTAATAATCTTCGCTTTTAGTTGCTCCCTCTGTTCTTGTTGTTACAGTTTCCTTTACCCCATTTGATACATCAACTTTACTAAGAGAGTTTGTAGAATACACAATATTACTATTATCCTTTATAACAAAGGATATTTCACCAGTGTAGCTTGAAAGCTTAGTCGTAGCGCTCTCTGCTGTATATTTAAATGAATCTTTAAGTTGATCGTATCCACTTTTAGTTAATACTTGGGCCATAGCAGTGGTTGTAAACATTATAGTTCCTATAGCAAAACTAACTATTGTTGCTGTTTTTTTATTTAATTTCATTTTACATAATCTCCTTTTTTAAATTTGCTTTTGAATATGAAAGCCTTTCATAATTCTATTTTAATGTACACCTCTCTACTTTCCATAAACAAATTATAAACAAATTATAAACTTTGTTCACCTAACCTATAATGCCTACAACCAATAATAAATATAAATACTATTTCTCACCCATTTTTATTGCCTTTTCTGTGCAACTCTCCATAGCTGAAATTATTGAACCTCTAAAATTATTCTTTTCTAGTGTGTACACTGCTTGAATAGTAGTTCCCCCTGGTGAGCATACATCATCTTTAAGTTTTCCTGGGTGTTCTCCAGTCTCTAGCACCATTTTAGCAGCTCCTAGAACTGCTTGAGCTGCCATTTTGTAAGCCTTATCTCTTGGCATTCCTTGGAGCACAGCGCCATCTCCTAGAGCTTCGATAAACATATACACATAAGCTGGAGATGAACCACTTACCGCTGGAACTACATCAATAAGCTTTTCCTCTAATATCTCTATCTTACCAAAACTTTCAAATATTTTTATTACGTCTTGTAATTCTTCGGTGGTTATATTTTTATTGGAACAAAGTGCACTCATTCCTTCTCCTACAAGCGCGGGAGTGTTTGGCATAGTTCTTATAACCTTTGCAGAGGCTCCCAGTGTTTTACTCATATGTTCTAATGTAATCCCTGCAGCTATGGTTACTATAACCACATCCTTTTTTAAATATGTTTTTATTAAATCAATAACTTCAAAATATTTATAAGGTTTTACAGCTAATATCACTATATCAGAAACTCTCGCAACTTCATTATTATCCTTAGTTACTAAAATATTATATTTCTCTTTCACGTTATTTAAACCCCTACCTGATGGATTACTTACTATTACCTTTTCGCTAGAAACTAAATTTGATTTTATTATTCCACCAATCATAGCCTTAGCCATATTACCACAACCTATAAATCCTATTGTTTTATTCATGTTAAAATTCCTCCTATTTATTTATAATTTTATATTTTCTTACGTAATTTCTTTTAATAATACTAATTATATCATTAAAATGCACTGGAGTATAAATAACAAAAAGCATTGTGGTTTATTCATACTCATTTGTTGAAAACACACATTTAACGTATTCAAATAAATAATTTGGGTATAATAATATTTAGAAGTTTAATATTAAGATCAAACAATTGATAATTATTTTTCGCTTTTAAGCGATACAAGGAGGTTCCTAATATGTCACATAAAGATAACAAAAATAGTAAAGATAATAAAAAAGCTAGTCAAAAAACCAAAAAAGAGTTAGACAAAATGAGAATGGAAACTGCCAATGAAATAGGTGTTTCTAAAGAATCTAAAAAACTTGGAAAAGAGAATAAATAATTTATAAAAATCAAAAAGGAAGATGTTTAATGACATCTTCCTTTTGATTTATTTAATAGAATTAATGTAATGTATGAAATTATGATTGCGTTTTTATATCCATTATTATATATGAGGTTTTATCTTTCGTCAGCTATGAAAAACAATCCTAACATTTCTGGTCCTGTATGTGACCCTATTGCTGTACCTACATAATTTAAAATGACATCCTTGACATTTCCATGTTCTCTAACTAAAACTTCTAGAGCTAATGCATCGCCGATACAATCCCCATGACTTATTGCAATAACTTGTTCTTTATTTGGATCAGTTTTTTCCTTGAATTTTTGAGCTAAGCTATTTATTGCCTTCTTCCTTCCTCTACATTTAGAAAATGAAGTAAGGCGCCCCTCATTGTCTACAAACAGCACAGGTTTTATATTTAATAATGTACCAACCGTTGCAGCAGAACTTGATATTCTTCCACCTCTTTTTAGATGATATAAATCATTAACTGTAAACCAATGATTTATCTTAAGTTTGTTTTCTTCAATCCATGTAACTATCTCTTCTTTAGAACTTCCATTTTTCAACATTTCATAGGCATAATAAACTAAAAGTCCTTGTCCGAGGCATGCACATTTACTATCAATTATACTTATATCAGCTTCCGGTAACTCTTCAAGCATAGTTTCTCTTGCTATATTTGCGCTATTGATAGTTCCAGTTAGTGCAGAAGACATGGCAATATATATGATAGGTTTTTTATCGGTAGCATACTTGCGAAATACCTCTAGATACCTTTCGCTATTTATCTGTGATGTAGTTGGCATTTCCCCTTGCCTTAAAGCATCATAAAATTCCTTGCGAGTAAATTTATCTCCGAAGTCATCCTCTATTGCTTGGCCTTTAAAATTACAAACCAAACCTAATGGTACTATATTGTCCTGTCTAATATACTCTAAAGGCAAATCGCATCCTGAATCTATTACTAGAATTATCTCACTATGTGTTTTACTCATAACTTAATTCCCCTTTACCATTTTCATAAATATTATTCTTACCTTCTATTATGTATGATTTTGTTAAATACTTCAAGACAAAAAAAAGAAAAGTATATATACTTTTCTTGAAAAAACAAAATAAAGTTATTCTATTACCTTTCCAATTTTTCTGAATTTATAATATCTCTTGGTAAGTAAGGATTCTATAGGTTCACGTTTTAATCTAGTAATTGACTCCTCTAAATTACGTTTAATCCTTGCTGCCATCTCATCTACATTAGTATGCGCACCACCTAAAGGCTCTTTTATAATTCTATCTATTATTCCAAAATTAATTAAATCCTGAGCTGTTATTTTCATTGCTGATGCAGCTTCTTTAGCAAGGCTTGCATCTTTATATAATATACTAGCAAAACCCTCTGGTGATAAAATAGAATAAATTGCATGCTCTAACATCCAAACCTCATCAGCTATTGCCATAGCTAAAGCTCCACCACTTCCACCTTCACCAATAACTATTGAGATTATTGGTGTTTTAAGTGTTGACATGGACATAAGGTTTCTTGCGATTGCCTCACCTTGTCCTCTCTCTTCTGCACCTAGACCACAATATGCTCCCGGGGTATCTATAAGACATACAACTGGTCTATTAAATTTTTCTGCCTGTTTCATAAGTCTTAAGGATTTTCTATATCCTTCTGGATTTGGCATTCCAAAATTTCTCCTTATGTTTTCTTTAGTGTTATTCCCTTTTTGCTGAGCTATTACTGTTACAGGAATACCATTAAATAAAGCGATTCCACCCACAATTGCAGAATCATCACCATAATACCTATCACCATGTAGCTCCATGAATGAATCAAATATTCGATTTATATAATCAAGAGCAGTAGGCCGTTCTACCAGCCTTGCAATACTTACTTTATCCCAGGCAGTTAAATTTTTATAGGCTTCCTTTTGCATATTGTATAGCTTAATTTCCATTTGTCTTATTTCTTTTCCTAAATCCATATCTTGATCTATTGCTAAATTTTTTAGTTCATTAATTTTGCTTTTAAGTTCAAACATGTTTTTTTCAAAAGGTAAAGTTACCATAAATTTTCACTCCCTCTGTGTTACTTTTGTCTTTGTCTATATGTTATGAATGAGCTTTTAATATTTGTGTTAAAGTATCCTTCATAACTTTTCTATCTACTACTTTATCTATAAAACCCTTCGCAAGCAAAAATTCCGCCCTTTGAAAACCCTCAGGTAGTTGTTCTTTTAATGTTTGCTCTATAACTCTTTTACCAGCAAACCCTATTAGTGCATTAGGCTCCGCGAGAATTATATCTCCAAGCATAGCAAAACTTGCAGTAACCCCACCTGTAGTTGGATCCGTAAGCACAGTTATATAAAGATTACCTTTTTCGTTATGCCTCGCAATAGCAGCACTAGTTTTAGCCATTTGCATTAGTGAAAATATACCTTCTTGCATTCTAGCTCCACCTGAAGCTGTAAATATAATAATAGGTTTACTATTTTCTGTCGCCTTTTCAATGGCCCTGGTAATTTTTTCTCCAACAACAGACCCCATACTTCCCATCATAAAATTACTATCCATAACTGCAATTACCGTATCTTGTCCATTTATCTTTCCTTCTCCAGTAATTACAGCTTCATTTAATAAAGTTTTATCTTGCATATTTTGTAGTTTTTCTTTATATCCTTCAAAATCTATAGGGTCATCTGAGATCATAAACTCATCATATTCTATAAAAGTACCTTTATCTATTGTATAATTTATTCTTTCTCTAGAACCAATTCTAAAATGGGTTCTACAACTATCACAAGTCATTATACTCTCTTCTAAATCCTTATTATAAAGAATTTTACCACAAGTTTCACATTTAACCCACATTCCAGATGGGATATTAGGTCTTTTCTCTCCATCATTTCCTAAATTTTTAACCTCAATATATTTGCTCTTTTGAAATATACGTTTAAACTCAAACATATGGTTACCCCTTTCTAAAAACATACCTACACTACAATTTATAGCACCCAAAATAAATGCCACACCTATAGTATAAAACTTTTAAATAATAAATTCTAGCATGCATTTAGCCACTTTTAAAGGTTTTGAAATTCTTTACTAATAAAACTAGTATCAAAATTACCCTTTATAAAATTGCTATTATTAACTATTTTAAATTGGAAGTCTATATTAGTATCCACACCTTCTATTATGAACTCACCTAATGCTCTTCTCATCTTACATATTGCTTCATCTCTATCTTTTCCATGAACAATTAGTTTTCCTATCATTGAGTCATAAGTTGGTGGTATTTTGTATCCTTGATATACTGCACTATCAACCCTCACTCCATATCCACCAGGAATGTGAAGTGTTTTTATAACGCCAGGACATGGCATGAAATTTTTAGAAGGATTTTCTGCATTTATTCTACATTCAATAGCATGACCCTGAATTTTAATATCCTCTTGCTTATAATTAAGCACTTGCCCTGAAGCAATTCTTATCTGGGCTTTAAGTAAATCTACCCCAGTTATCATTTCTGTTATTGGGTGCTCGACTTGTATACGAGTATTCATTTCCATAAAATAATATTTACCGTATTTATCTAATAAAAACTCTATAGTTCCAGCATTTTTATAATTAATAGACTTAGCTGCTTTAACAGCAACCTCACCCATCTGTTTTCTAAGTTCTTCCGTCATTGCGGCTCCCGGAGCCTCTTCTATTACCTTCTGATTTCGTCTTTGAATAGAACAATCTCTCTCACCCAGATGAATCACATTTCCATGTTCATCTGCAAGTATTTGAAACTCTATATGTCTTGGTTCTTCTATGAATTTTTCCATATACATTGTATCATCACCAAAAGAGGTTTTCGCCTCTGCTTTAGCGGTATTGAATGCTGGCACGAGCTCTTCTACTGTACTTACAACTCTTATACCTTGTCCCCCACCACCTGCTGATGCCTTTATCATAACTGGGTAACCTATTTTCTCAGCTGCCTTTAAGGCATCTGATTCAGATACAATTTCTCCGTCAGAACCAGGAACTACTGGTACTCCAGCACTTATCATGATTTCTCTTGCCTTTAGTTTGTTTCCCATATTATCAATGTTTTGCGAACTTGGACCTATATATTTTATATTACATTCCTCACACATCTGAGCGAACTTACTATTTTCAGATAAAAATCCATAACCAGGATGGATTGCCTCAGCACCTGTGAGCACTGTTGCACTTAAAATATTTTGCATATTTAAATAACTATCCTTAGATTTAGCAGGTCCAATGCATATAGCCTCATCAGCCATTTGAGTATGAAGAGCATTTTTATCTACCTCAGAATACACTGCAACAGTTTGAATGCCCATTTCATTACACGCCCTGATTATTCTTACCGCTATCTCGCCTCTATTAGCAATTAATATCTTCTTAAACATATTGTTTACCTTCCCCACACTTAAAATTATTAACTAAAGTGTTTTTAGTATTTATATTCCTACCGCAAATGTAATTTCAGCTTGTGCCACTTTAACTCCGTTTACTGTAGCTATTCCTAGACCTATTCCAACAGGTCCCTTCATTTTGATTATTTCAACCTCAAGTTTAAGCACATCTCCTGGAACAACTTTTTTTCTAAACTTCGCTTTATTAATGCCACCAAAGTAAGCAATTTTACCCTTATAGTCTTCCATGCTTAAAAGTGCCACTGCTCCAACCTGCGCTAAAGCCTCTATAATTATTACTCCTGGAAGTATAGGTTCCTCAGGAAAATGTCCTTGGAAAAAATACTCATTCATAGTAACATTCTTATATCCTACAGCCCTTTTCCCTGGTTCTAATTCCTCTACTTTATCCACGAATAAAAATGGATATCTATGAGGAATAATCTCTTGAATTTGTTTTATATCTAAAGTAGTACCTTTTATATCTTCCATGTTATTACCTCCATCTTTTACGTAATTAAATTAGTGATTTATCTACTAGTTTTTAATTATTTTAAATAATGGCTGTCCGTACTCTACCATATCTTCATTAGAAACTAATACTTCTACAACTTCTCCATCTACTTCACTTTCAATTTCATTCATAAGCTTCATAGCTTCTAATATACAAAGGGTATCTCCAGTTTTAACCTTAGAACCAACTTTTACGAAATTTTTTGATTCAGCACTAGGAGACGAATACATAGTTCCAACAATGGGTGATTTAACTACAAATACGTTTTCTTGTGGCATTTTATTTTCTGAATTTTTAATAGTTTTAGCTATATCATTATTTAGTTTTTCTGCATACACTTCATTTGTAGCAACATTTTCCCTTGTTAATAAATCCTGAGTAACGCTCTGAGCGGATGTTACATTTACAGGCATTCTTTCTACTACTACCTGTTGCTCTTTTTTCTCCATTTTTATCTTAATACCTTCTGTTTCTATTTCAAAACTAGTGATTTGTGAATCACTAACAGTTTTTATTAACTCTTGAATATTTTTATAATCCATAATTATCTACCGTCCCATTTTTTTAATAATATAGTAGCATTATGACCACCAAAGCCTAATGAATTAGACATAGCATATTTAAGCTGTTCTGATCGTCCAATGTTTGGAACGTAATCCAAATCACAGTCCTCATCTGGCACCTTATATCCTATAGTTGCTGGTACAAAACCTTCTTCTAATGCTTTTACACATACTATAGCTTCTATTGCTCCTGATGCTCCTAGCAAGTGTCCTGTCATAGATTTTGTTGAACTTACAGGTATTTTATAAGCATATTCTCCAAAAGCAGCTTTTATAGCAAGAGTCTCAAATTTATCATTATATGGAGTACTTGTTCCATGTGCATTGATGTATGATACTTCTTCTGCCTTTATATCTGCATCTTTAAGCGCCATTACCATTGATCTTGCCGCACCTTCTCCACTTGGTGATGGTGAAGTTATATGATAAGCGTCACAAGTTGATCCATACCCACTAACCTCTGCATATATTTTTGCATTTCTTTTCTGAGCATGCTCTAATGATTCAAGAATAACTATACCTGCACCATCTCCCATAACAAACCCATTTCTTTCTTTGTCAAAAGGAATTGATGCCCTTAAAGGATCTTCACTATTACTTAAAGCTGTTAATGACGCAAATCCTGCTAAAGCAAGTGGTGTTACTGATGCTTCTGCTCCTCCAGCTATTATTATGTCTGCTCTTCCATCTTGAATCATATGGAAAGCGTCTCCTATTGCATTAGTTCCTGTAGCACAAGCCGTAACAACGCTGGAACACATACCTTTAGCACAATACTTTATTGCAATGTTTCCAGCCGCCATATTACCTATTATCATAGGTATTAAATACGGCGTAACTCTACCTGGTCCCTTTTCCATAAGCTTTGAATGTTCTCTCTCAATAGTACCAATCCCGCCTATTCCTGAACCAACTATTACTGCCATTCTTTCACTATCTATAGCTTCTAAATCAAGTCCTGAATTTTTAACTGCTTCTGCAGCCGCAACCATTGCGTATTGACAATATTTATCCATTTTTCTAGCTTCTCTTTTGTCAAGTGCTACTGTTACATCAAAATCCTTAACCTCTGCAGCCAGCTTGCATTTAAAGTCCGTAATATCAAAAGACTTAATTACATCTATGCCACATTTACCTTTTTTTATATTATTCCAAAAATTGTTTACATCATTTCCTATAGGAGTAACGGCTCCCATTCCTGTTATAACGACTCTATTTTTCATAAAGTAAATCCTCCTTTATTCATCATATTTATATAATGAATCATCTTTTGATATTACATTACCATTCCGCCATCTACATTTATAACCTGACCTGTTATGTATGCAGCTTCCTCAGATGCTAAAAATGCTACTACATTTGCAACATCTTCCGCAGTTCCAAGTCTCTTTAGTGGAATAGTGTTCATTATAGATTCCTTTACCTTCTCAGGTAAAGCATTTGTCATATCTGTTTGAATATATCCTGGTGCTACTGCATTACAAGTAACTCCACGGCTTGCAAATTCTCTAGCTACCGACTTTGTCATGCCTATAATCCCTGCTTTTGCAGATGAATAATTTACTTGGCCTGCATTTCCTGTAATACCAGTGACTGAAGATATATTTATTACTCTTCCGCATCGCTGCTTAAGCATTATTGATGATACATGTTTCGTACAATTAAATGCACCCTTTAGGTTAATGTTTATAACGCTATCAAAGTCCTCTTCCTTCATTCTCATTAAAAGACCATCTTTTGTTATACCTGCATTATTTACTAAGATATCTATAGATCCGAATTCTTCCATACATTTTTTCATCATATTTCCCACATCATCATAACTGCTTATGTCAGCTTGAACTGCCAATGCCTTTACTCCTAAAGCTTCTATTTCTTTAACTACTTCAACCACTGCATCTTGGCTTTTTCTATAGTTAACAACTATATTGACTCCAAGCTTTGCTAGTTTTAAAGCTATAGCCCTTCCAATACCACGACTAGCTCCTGTAACTACTGCTGTTTTTCCTTTTAACATAAACCGCACTCCCTTTACATCTCTAATAATTGCCCTGCCTCTTAATAGGTTCTACCTCTTAATAAGTTCTATTGCTTTATTTAAAGATGCAACAGCTTTATCCAAAGATGCCATATCTTCTACATTAACGGCGGTAAGTTTTCTATCTATTTTCTTAACAAAGCCGCAAAGCACCTTACCTGGTCCTATCTCTACGAAAGTATCAACGCCATCTTTTATCATATTTCTTATAATTGTTTCCCATAAAACAGAACTCATTACTTGAAGTTTCAAATTACCTTTAATATTATTTTTGCTTTTTATATAATCACCATTTACATTTGTCATTACTGGAATAGTAATATCTTTAAGATCTATATTTTCAAGTTCAATTTCTAACTTCAGCGCTGCTGGTTTTAGCATAGAAGTATGGAAAGGTGCACTTACTGGCAATAGTATAGCTCTTTTTGCACCCTTTTGAGTAGCCTTTGCGCAAGCAAGTTCTACGGTTGCTATTTCCCCGGCAATCACTATTTGTCCTGGGCAGTTTAAATTGGCAATTTCGACTATCCCAGAATTCCTAACCTCACTACAAGCTTCTTCAACTAAATCAGCTTCAAGTCCTATGATGGCTGCCATAGTTCCTATTCCCACTGGCACTGCCTCCTGCATGAATTTTCCACGCTTTTTAACAAGTTTTACAGCATCTTTGAAGTCCATAACTCCACTACAAACAAGTGCTGAATACTCTCCAAGACTAAGTCCTGCAGTTACGTCACATTTTATGCCATGTTTTTTTAATGCCATAAGAGCAGCTATGCTAGTAGTTAGAATAGCTGGTTGAGTATTCTCTGTAATATCTAATTCTGCTTGCGGGCCTTCGAAACAAAGTTTACTTAATTCAAAGTTAAGTTCTTTATCCGCAATATTAAATATATCTCTGCATTCCTCTATATTTTCATATAACTCCTTGCCCATACCTATGTATTGAGCTCCCTGTCCAGGAAAAATAAAAGCAATTTTACCCATAATTTCTCTCCTTAATTCTGTTCATATATATTAAATAATATTCTTTATTATTTGAATTTTATAATAGCATTTTCTGCTTCTGTAAACATTTCTTCTATAATATCCTTGCAACATTGTTCTTTTTTTACAAGACCTGCAATTTGACCTGCCATAATAGATCCCATCTCAATATCGCCTTCTCTTGCTGCTCTAGGTAGACATCCTCGTCCGAGTTCCTCTAAAGCCTCTATTGAAGCATTTTCCTTTTCAAGCTTTTGAAATTGTCTTGATAACTTATTTTTCAATACCCTAATAGGGTGACCTGTTGATCTTCCTGTAACTACAGAATCTATATCCTTTGCTGATATAATCTTCCTTTTGTAATTTTCATGTATTGTACATTCATTTGCTACTAAAAATCTTGTTCCTACTTGAATTCCCTGTACCCCAAGCATAAAGGCTGCTGCAACACCACGTCCATCACCAATTCCACCTGCTGCAATTACTGGGATACTAACTCCATCAACAACTTGAGGAACTAGTGACATTGTCGTAAGTTCTCCAATATGTCCGCCTGATTCACAACCTTCGGCAATAACTGCATCTGCTCCTGCTCTCTCCATACGTTTAGCGAGTGCTACTGACGCTACTACTGGAATTACTTTAATTCCGTGTGCCTTCCAAAGTTCCATGTATTTACCTGGATTTCCGGCCCCTGTAGTAACTACTTTAACTCCTTCTTCGCATACAAGATGTGCAATCTCTTCTGCATTATCACTTAAAAGCATTATGTTTACGCCAAAAGGTTTATCTGTTAGCTGCTTTGCTTTTCTAATTTCATCTCTTATATAATCAACTGGTGCATTGGCTGCGGCGATTATACCTAAGCCCCCAGCATTAGATACTGCTGATGCTAAGCTACTGTCTGCAACCCAAGCCATTCCACCTTGTATTATTGGATATTTTACACCTAAATCTTTAAAAAATACGGAATTAAACATTTTACCCCTCCTTGATTCCTTAAAAACATATAGTTAGAGTCAGATGATTATAGAAAAAAGCATATATTACTAAAAGAACATTTCATGTAATATATGCCTTTTGACATACTCAAGTAAATTAAATTTTAATGTACTTGGTAGATCATCTCTCTAACCATCTAACCCTTAATTTTATTATTTAAGTTTTTCTTCTATATATTTAACAATTCCTTTTACATCTTTAATGTTTTCTATATCTTCATTGGGTATTTCTATTTCAAAAGCTTCTTCAAGTGACATAACTATTTCAAATATTTCAAGAGAATCTACACCTAAATCATCTGCAAATTTTGCCTCCATTTTAACCTCTGCCTCGTCTATTCCTAATTGTTCAACTATTACACTTTTAACTTTTTCAAATACCATTATTAATTCCTCCTAATATTTTATTTACTAATTGTCCATTCTATTAATGAAGCTCCGTAGGTTAATCCACCACCAAAGCCTACAAGTATAATTTTATCTCCAGCTTTCAATAAGTTCTTTTTATTCATTTCGTCTAAAGCTATGGCTATACTTGCTGCTGAAGTATTCCCATATCTATCTAGATTCACAAAAAACTTATCTTTGTCAGCCTTCAATTTTTTAACAACAAACTCTATTATTCTGTAATTTGCTTGATGGCAAACCACATACTTAATATCATCTAACGTAAGGTCATTTTCCATTAAGATTTTATTTGTACTACTTGCAATAGTTTTCACTGCAAACTTAAAAATCTCTTTACCATCCATGCCTATTATTGCTTTAAAATTTTCAGTTCCCTTTGTAAAAGTATTTTTTACATCTACAGTTGGGCAAGTTAAAAATCTTGCCTTTTTACCTTCTGAAGCTGAATTTATAGAAATAATTCCTCTTTTAGTACCTACCTCAAGTATTGCAGCACCTGCCCCATCTCCAAAGAGTATACAAGTGTTTCTATCTGTCCAATCAACAATTTTCGACAGTACCTCAGCGCCTATTATTAATGCTCTTTTTCGCTGACCTGTTTTAAGGAATTGCATTGCTATATTAAGTGCAAATATAAATCCTGTACATGCTGCTGATATATCAAAAGCCATAGCATTATCTGCCCCAATATTTCCTTGAACTATACATGCTGTGGCTGGAACAAATTGATCTGGTGATGTACTTGCAACAATTATCAAATCTATATCTTCAGCTTTAACATTTGCATCCTTTAATGCTTCGAATGCGGCTTTTGTAGCTAAGTCAGATGTGTTTTCACCAGTAGATATATGTCTTTCCTTTATACCTGTCATAGTAAATATCCATTCATCAGAAGTATCTACAATTTCTGATAATTGATTATTTGTCATTATGTTTAGAGGTGCATAACTTCCTGTACCAATTATTTGTACCTCATTCATACTTATTCCCCCTTTCAACTAACTTTATAGTTTGTATTTTTCTCTGAAGAAAGCATTTAATTTTTCTAAAGATTTTATCAATACCTCTTCCTCTTCCTCACTTAGACAATCTATAGTTGCATGCACCATATGAGAATGAAATTTATCATGTATTCTATAGGCGAGTTTGCCTTTTCTAGTAAGTGCAATCATTACTGACCTTCTATCTTCTTCCCCTCTTTTTCTATCAACATAACCTTTTTTCAACAGTTTATTGATAGCCGTTGTAAGAGTCCCTACAGTGATTCTAAGATCCTGAGCTACCTGTGACATAGTTCTGTACTTGTACATTCCTATTGCATCAATAGTATGTATTTCAGTTACAGTTATATCTTTAAGTAGACCTTCTTTAAGTGCCTGCTGTTCTATCTGTGATATATCGCTAAAGGACTCTACTAAAAGTTCATTTACAACCCCAACAGATTTCCTCATATTTATCACCATTTCCCATACTTCGATTTTCAGATACTTTAAATTACATATACTTTGATAATCAAAGTATATCTATGAGATGGTTATTTGTCAATATTTTTACCATAAATTTGAATAATTTTACACAAAATTCAAACATATAAAACTAAAGGATACATTCTGCCTCTGTCACTAGTTCATTCATAAGTTCTTTAACGGTCACAATTTTATTCACTTTATATGCATTGCTTCCCACAAAAATAAGACCCTTATCTAAGTTACCTGTTACTGCTTGTATTAACGCTTCTGTAATACAATAAGGTGTTGTTTTAGGATTACATTCCTTTATGCATAAATAGCATTTATTTACTTTGCAACCCTTTTCTATAACATCCTTCATAAACTTATTGTTAAGAGCTCTTCCTGGCATACCTACAGGACTCTTTACTATCTTTATGTCCTCTTGTTTTGAATTAATATATGCCATTTTAAAAGCTAAACTAGCATCACATTCATCAGTAGCTACAAATCTCGTTGCCATTTGCACACCCGCAGCCCCAATTTTTATAAACCCAGCAATATCTGCTCCAGTAAAAACTCCGCCAGCAGCTACTACAGGAATTTTTTTATTATACTTTTCTTCAAAAGGCTTAATTGCTTCAATAACTTCTTTAACTATTTCCTTTAAGTCTTGTGTTTGTTTTTCCACTAATGATTCCATAGAGAAACCAAGATGTCCCCCGGCCTCAGGGCCTTCAACAACAATTAAATCTGCGGCACAATTGTTTTTTCTATCCCACATTTTTGATATAACTGTAGCTGCCTTTGCTGATGATACTATAGGTGCAATCATAGTATTAAATCCTTTTGCTACTTTAGGTAAATTAAGTGCAAGACCTGCACCAGATATTATTAAATCTATACCTTCTTCTAAAGCAACTGTTGCTAATTCATCATAATTATTCATAGCTACCATGATATTTATCCCAATTATTCCCTTAGGACTTAATTCTCTAGCGCGTCTAATTTCATTTCTCAGTGCTCTTTTGTTTGCTTCCTTTGCATTGGTTGCAAAGTCCTTTTCTCTATATCCAATTTGAGCAGTAGATATTATCCCAATTCCGCCTTCATTGGCAACGGCTGATGCTAGGCCTGATAGAGATACCCCTACCCCCATACCGCCTTGAATTATAGGAATACTTGCTATTAATTCTCCAATTTTTAAAGGAGGTAACTTCATAATTATCCTCTCCCTTTGCTTAGATTTTCAACTAGTTTGATAGTCAAAGTATATATATTTTTGTAATCTATGTCAAGATAAAAAAATCTTGTAACTGTTTCCTATACCCTTTTGATAATATAGTTTTATATATCCATACTATATAGTATTTACTATGTTTTAAGAATTATTTACTTATTTAACGATATTTTGTAATTAAAGAAATGGGCATACTTCACCAATTACTAAAACTCTTATTGGTATAAAATAACCCTTAAATAAATACAATATAAATAACTGTAATTCAAATATAACAAATTATTACTGAGAACTCTATTAAAATAATCATAGAAAGGAAGATAAAATATGTTTAATATCTTTAAGGTAGACGGTAAAAAAAATGTTGTTGCTCTTATTGTTAGTGTTTTGTTAGCACAAGGTGTAGGTCTTTTAAGTGGATTTTTGAGTATGAACTCATCAAACGCCTATGAAAATTTTAATAAACCTGCATTTTCACCTCCCGGATGGGTTTTCCCTGTAGTATGGACAATACTATTCTTTTTAATGGCTATAGCCGCTTATAGAATTTGGATGAAAGGCAAATCAGGCGAGGATGTAAAAAAAACATTAACTTTATATGGAATACAGTTATTTTTAAATTTTCTTTGGTCTATTATATTTTTTAGATTTAGACTATATGCAATAGCTTTTTTAGAGTTACTTCTACTATTAGTATTTATTCTTTTAACTACTTTTGAGTTTTATAGGATAGACAAACCTGCAGCTTATCTTATGATTCCATATATTGCTTGGGTGTCCTTTGCTGGAGTTTTAAATTATGCTATATGGATACTTAATTAAGCATACATTATTTATATTATAAATTAGGTGTTGTTATGTTCTCTAATTCGTTTATGGTATAATAATTCTTTAATTAATTTAAACTTATAAGAAATTAAGATGTTTTTTATATAATATGGAGCTTTGAGTTGTAACATAAAAGAATTTTAGGAGGACATATGAATTCAATTTATAAAGTAAAACAAATAACAAGTCTATATGATAGTTGTAATAAGTGTGGTTTGCCTATTATAAATTGCATTTGTGATAAATCATCTAAAATAAAAACTTATGTTAAGATTTGGATTCTGTCTACGGAAAAAGAATTTTATAGGGCCTCTAATACAGCAAGACTATTGGAGATAATTAATCCAACTTCAACAGAGATTTTTCTTTGGGAAAGAACAAAGATACCTGAAAAGTTAGTATCAAATTTAATTAATGAACTATATGAACCCTTCTTACTTTTTCCTATAGAAAATTCTGAAACTGCGATCCGAAAAGTTGAATATAAAAATACAGGGAAAATTCCTGCATTTATTATTATAGATGGTACATGGAAGGAAGCCCGAAAAATATTTAGGAGAAGTGCCTATCTAGATAATATACCGATTATTTCATTAGAGCCGGATTTTAAATCTAAATATGATTTAAGAAGAGGTGTGCAGGATGGTAATCTATGCACAATCGAATCGGCAATAGAAATATTAAAAATAAGTGGTGAGGTTGAAAATTCACAAATAGTAGATGAGTTTTACAATTTATTTTTAAAGAGCTATAAGGCTGGGTTAAGTGGCCACAAACTTTCTAATAAAAATTAATTTTTGCCAACAAAGGATGGCAAAAATTAATTATTATGCTATCTAAGATAATTATATTATAAACTTATCTTAAAGTAGCGTTTCTCATAGCTATATGAAAATCTTTATCATTAGACTGCTGATCTTTAATTTTTTGTTTACCTTCCTCAATAAATTGAGAATCATTTGGAGATAACATATATAAAACTTCTTCAAGTTGACCAACATGCCTTTTTTCTTCATTTGCAATTTCTTGCAAAACCTTTTTTACCCTTTCATCAGCTGTAGACATAACATGAGCTTCATAAACGATAACTGCTTCAATTTCACCAGCAATATCTACTCTAATCGCCTGTGCTAACTCTTTATCTGACATTTGTTTTGGTACATTTGCAATGAATGGATTTCCTAATAACGCCATTTTTTATTCCTCCTTTTAGATGTTTATTCTATTTTTAGCTTTATAATAAAATATTATTCATTTATATATTTAGATAAAGATTAAAATGAAAAACTATGTTATTATATTTTTGACTACATCATGTAATTGATTTAAGTAGTTGTGTAGTTTTGATTTATTATAAGTATTATAGTTTCTTATGTAAATCAACTAAAGTCTAGTTATGATTGGAGTATCTCAGATGAAAAGATTTAAAAAATTTTATATAGAAATCACAAATGTATGTAATCTTTCCTGCAATTTTTGCCCTAAAACATGTAGAGAACCTGAATTTATGAAATTAGATACCTTCATCAAAATATTAGATCAAATAAAACCACATACAGATTATATATATTTTCATGTTAAAGGTGAACCTCTTCTACATCCTAAACTGGATGAACTCTTAGATATAAGCTATGAAAAAGGTTTTAAGGTTAACATAACCACAAATGGAACCCTAATAAGCAAAGTTCAAAACAAAATAATGCTGAAACCTTCACTAAGACAAATTAATTTCTCCTTACACAGTTTCGATGGAAATGAAGGTGCTTCTAATAAAGATGAATATATTAATAATATTATTTCCTTTGTTAAACAATCTATAAATAAAACAGATACTTTATTTTCTTTAAGATTATGGAATTTAGATAAGGATAATACTACAAATATTAAGGCTAAGAAAAATCGTGACTTACTTTCTGTAATTGAAACTGCATTCAATTTCTCTTATAAAATTGAAGAAAAAATACTCCCAGGTAGGGGTATTAAAATCAAAGACAAATTATATTTAAATCAAGATCATGAATTTCAGTGGCCAGATTTATTAGCCGCAGAAGATAATAGCCCCGGTTTTTGTTATGGTCTTCGCAACCAAGTAGCCATATTAGTAGATGGAACAGTAGTCCCTTGTTGCCTTGATGGAGAAGGTATAATTAATCTAGGCAATATTCATAAAACAAACTTTTCACAAATAATTGAAAGTGATAGGGCTAATAACATTTTTAATGGATTTTCGAGACGAGAAGTAGTTGAAGAGTTATGTAGAAAGTGCGGATACAGAAAAAAGTTTAACGACATTTCAGAAGGAAAACCTACTACTTTTTAAGTTACAGTTCCATACTATAATAAAAATAAAACTTTAGTAGACGTATAAATTTCCTTCTGAAGTCGTTAATATTGCAGCACCGCAGGTGATGATTTAACGAAATTTAAAAACACATGCCAACTTTCACAAGTGGCATGTGTTTTTTATTATGTTGTCATATTCGCTGCTTGTTCTTTTCTTTCTTGTATAAATTTTTGTGCCTTATCCGCATGTCCTTTCATTAATATGGATGTAAACAAAAACACAAATAATATTATTGCAAGCACTGTCACGTCTTTTGTAAACACTCCATAGTCAACACCTGATATTGCTTCTCTTAATCCAGATACTGCATACGTAAATGGCATAAATGGATTTAAAACCTTAAACAATTTAGGTACAATTTCTATTGGGAATGTACCAGCGCAAGAAGTTAGTTGAAGAATTAACAATATAATTGACAATAATCTTCCTACTTGCCCAAGCAGGAATACCATACATTGAATAATTGCTATAAATACACAAGATAAGAAAATATTAAATAAGAAATACAACAATACATTTTGAGGTCTAAGCCCTAATAACATTACAGCTCCACTTGCAAGTACTGCTTGCATAAATCCTATTGCCCCATATGATAAGAATTTACCAGCTACTACAGAAGCTGGGCTTGCTGCAATGTCTTCATCTACCTTATCCGTAATTACAAAGAACATCATTAAAGCACCTACCCATAATGATAATGGAATGAAATATGGGGTAAACCCTTCACCATAAGTTTTAACAGAATTTATTGGCTTTTGATTAATAACTACCGGCTCTGAGAATGTGTTTGCCATAGTTTTACTGTCATTTTTTAAACTACCGTTAAGGTCATTATACCCTTGTGTAGTCTTTACATTAAGTTCCATAGAACCATCAGCTAATTTTATCATTCCATTATCTAATTTATTAGCACCATCATATAGCTTATTTACACCGTCTTTTAACTCTGGTAATTTCCCATTTAAAGTACTAATTCCTTGTGTAAGTTGCTCTGAACCTGCACTTAGTTTTGATGTTCCATCTGCTAGAGCTGGCATCTTTTGATTAAGCTTTTCAAGCCCTCCTAATAAAGCCACTGAACCTACAGTTAACTTTGAAACACCCTCCGTTAAAGCTGGAACTTTATCATTAATTTGTGAAAGTCCGTTTCCAAATTCACCATTCATAGCTAAATATAGATTATCAAGACCCCCGCTAATTTGATTTGCTGCAACAACTGCTGTACCTGTCTTTTGCGAAAATGTTCCAGCCCCTTTTGAAAACTGATCTGCACCTACTGCAAAAGTAGCAGCGCTTTGTTCAAATTTTTGCGAACCGCTTATAAAATCTGAGGAACCCTCTTGAAGTTGCGTAACTCCTTCTGATTCTTTATGGGCCCCAGTTCGAAGTTCACTCATCATAGCTAGGTTATTTTCATCTGTAAATGCTTTATTTAATGAAGCTAGTGTAGATAAAAAGCCTTGCATATTTGCATCTTTCCTTGCATCTGGATTGGCTTTTAAATATGCTTCCAGCTGAGAATCTACCGCTTGCTGCAATGATGTTTGAGATTTTTTAGTGTTATCTACTAAAACATCAACTCCAGTCGCAACTTTTAAACTTCCATCTTTAAGACCACTTATTCCTACTTTCATTTGATCATATCCTACGATAAGTCTCCCTGAGCCATCTGTAAGCAGTTTTGAGCCATCATTTAAACTATTTGATGCATCTGCTAACTGAGTTACTCCCCCTTTAGCATCCTCCAGTCCCTTAGCAAGTTGTGCTGCTCCATCCTTAAGTTTACCAGTTGAAGGTACAATTTGAGTTTTATATGCCTCACTCAGCGTTTGCACCCCTGCTGCCATAGTTGGTACTTGATTATTAAGTTGCAACAACCCATTATTTAGCTGATCTGATCCACCATAAAGCTGATTTACTCCACTTACCATTGTAGGTACTTGAGCTTTAAGCTCTCCTAGTTTACTAGTTAATGTATTAGAACCCACTAATAATTTACCTACACCATCTACCATTTGTGGAACATTACCATTAAGCTTTCCTGCTCCATCTTTTAACTTACTCGTACCATCTTTTGTGGTAATCAAACCGTCAGCGAGAGATTTAGTTCCATCAGAAGCTTTTTTCATACCATCTTTAATTACATATAAACTGTCAAATACTGCTGTTGTATATTCCTTAGTCATATTTTTGGTTAGTTCTGATTTAATCTGATCTAAAACTTTACCATTTATTTGTGCTGCTAAAAAATTTTTCTTTTCATTTGCACTATATAATATAGTAGCTTGCTCTGGTTTTCCATTAGTTGAACTTAAAGCATTTTTTGAAAAATCTTCAGGAATTATGAACATAGCATAATAGTCCTTACCCTTAACCCCATCTTCAGCTTGTTTTTTTGTAACAAACTTCCAACCTACTGCTTGTTTCTCTTTAAGATTATTTACTAAATCTTGCCCATAATTAACTTTTGCTCCGTCCTTTATACTTCCTTTATCTTGGTTAACTACAGCAACTGGCATATCCTTAATCCTTGCATATGGGTCCCAAAACGCATCAAGATAAAGTAAACTATACAAAAGTGGAACTATAATAATTGCTATTACTGATACCCGTATAAATCTATTTCTAAATATGCTTGAAATATCTCT
Organism: Clostridium sp.; assembly: GCF_036569345.1. Taxonomy (GTDB): domain Bacteria; phylum Bacillota; class Clostridia; order Clostridiales; family Clostridiaceae; genus Clostridium_AD. Next base: position 7,892 of record NZ_DATCQT010000154.1, on the reverse strand, counting down.
CCCAGCTACTTTTAAAAAATTCATATTATCACCTTGTCCTTTATAAATAATTATTTCATATAAAAATTTTAATTAATATAATTTCTCGACTGACTGGTCAGTATATATTTATTTTACATTATTTTTTTATAAAGTCAACAAGTTTTTTAAATTAAAAAACAGCAAGATATTCTACATAATGTAGAATTATCTTACTGTTTTCTATTTTATTCCATATAATAAGTGTTCCATGAAATTATCGGTAATTTCATCCAACTTCATGCTATCATTTTTAATAACATTATAAACCGCAGCTGATACTAAAGTGCCAAAATATGAAAATGTTAAAAAAGAGGAATCGCATTTTTTTATAGCTCCATCTTCCATAGCCTTAATTAAAAAATTTTCAATGTCTTCCATATACACCTTTAGTAACTCTCTTAGTTCAAAATGTCTTATTTTCCCTCCCCATACTTGGCTCATTATAACCTTAAATAAATCTCTATTTTCATATACCAATTTTAATTGATCCCTGCTTAATTCTCTTAACTTAAAATCATAGTCGCCATCCCCTGTATTAATACTTTCTATTTGCTGCCTTAGCAAACTGACGCCCTCAGTGATTATGTATTTAAAAACCTCATCCTTACTTTTAAAGTAATAGTAAACTGTACCTTTAGCTACTCCAGCAGTTGTTGAAATCTCATCCATAGTAGCTCCGTCATATCCATTCGTAGAAAAGATTTTAATTGCGGACTCAAATATATCCCTTTTGGTTTTATTCATTATCTCACCCCAAGTTATCAATAAGTTTATCTTATCTTGTTATTTTAATCTTAAGATTAAATTTCCAACTTTTATTTTCCATTTATTAAAATATACAATAGACTATATAAAATGTCTATTGTTAGTTTATACCTTCATGGAATATATATCTATATCGAAAATGAATATAAATTTAAAAATAACATGGTTTAATATAGTAATAATGGATATACTATGGTATATAGGTTCAAAAATTAACGATTAAAGGGTGATAATATGAGAATACCAAATCATATCGGAATAATTCCGGATGGAAATAGAAGATGGTCTGTAGATAACGGTTTATCAAAAGACAAAGGATATACCTTCGGACTAGACCCTGGTCTGGCTTTGTATAAGATTTGTAAAAGTATGGGTGTAAAAGAAATAACTTATTATGGTTTTACAACTGATAATACAAAAAGGCCAGCTCTTCAGCGAGAGGCTTTTGCTAAAGCTTGCGTTGATGCAGTAAAGCTTTTAAGTACACAGGATGCTGATTTATTAGTAGTAGGAAATAGTGACTCACCTATGTTTCCTAAAGAACTAATTCCTTACACCACCAGAAAAACCTTTGGGAAAGGTGGTATAAAACTAAACTTTCTTGTTAATTATGGTTGGGAATGGGACCTAAGTAATTTAGATCAAAACAAAAGTAGTAAAAGAAGCAATATAATTAATTGCATAAAAACAAATGATATTTCTAAAGTAGATTTAATTATTCGTTGGGGTGGAAGAAGGCGTCTTAGTGGATTTTTGCCTTTACAATCAATATATTCGGACTTTTATGTTATAGATGACTTTTGGCCTGATTTTAAACCTGAACATTTATTAAATGCTCTAAATTGGTATAATGATCAAGATTTAACTCTTGGTGGTTAATTCATCTCTTATAGAGCTGTTAATTCATCTCTTATAGAGCTGTTAATTCATCTCCTACGGAGCTGTCATTATTTTATTGTTTTTAAATAGATATATGTTCTAAAATAACTGTGTCTATTTTTTTTTGCCATAAAATGTGTTATTATTGAGTAAATATTGTATGCTTTTTATTTTTAAAAGAGCAATTTTATTTTATATTTTAAAGGAGTTATTTATGGTTAATGAAAAAATAAATTGTACTAAATGTATATATTACTATATTACTTGGGATCCATCCTTCCCTAAAGGTTGTAAGTTTTATGGTTTCAAATCTTCAAATTTACCTTCCATATTAGTAAAGCAGTCCTCTGGAATGGCCTGTGGCAAGTATACCCCAAAATACTAGTCTATAAACTTTTTGTTTTGCACAACAATCTCAGACGCATAGGACTTTATTTCCTCTTCACTTAGAGTTCCATCTTCATTAAATCCTGTAACTATTGTAGGTATATTTACTAACATACTTTCTACATCTTCAAGTTTATCATGACTATCTAATACTCTAAATTTTTCAAATTGTACATTACTTAATCCTCTACCATTTATTCTTCTCAAAATCCATCCCTCCTTTAAATAATAAGTGTATCAATATGCATTTGCTTATATAATTCTTCATTACTATTTTTTTTATGCACTTCAATATTATTTTGCCGAAAGAGTTGATTTTTTATTCAAAAAAAGACGCCTATTAAGCGTCTATAGAATTGTTTTTAGTTAATGAATTTATTAAGTATATCTGCTTTAAATTTTTCGAGTCCTATTCTTAAAATAAAATCCCCTAGTTTTTCTCCCATGTTTCCATTAGCCTTATAATATTTTATTAAAATATCAACTACAAGTAATACCTGTTCCTCTGTCAAATTATCTGCAATAATTTCAGCTACCCTAGGTGTAAATCCTCCACTACCACCTGCAACTATCATGTACCCCTCTTTGTGACCTATTACGCCTAAATCCCTAGCGTAAACACTAGTGCAGGCATTTTTACAACCAGCCACTCCGATTTTTGTTCTGCAAGGCATCTCCATGCCATGGTAGCGTTTATCTAAAATCATTCCAATTTTCAAGGAATTTTGTTTCGCTCTTTTACAAAACGCTGCTGGACACATGTGAACGTTTTTTACAGAATTTAATGATTTAACAGCTGGCTGCATCCCTAACTCTTCCCAAACTTTAACAACGTCCTGCGCTTCTAATCCTAATATTGCAATTCTCTGACCTGAGGTCATTTTTAAAATTCCTTTATATTTTTGTGCTACCTCAGCTATTTTAGAAAGTTGTTTTGAGGTTATAAATCCTCCAGGAATATGAGGTGTTACAGCATAAGTTCTTTTTCCATCCCTTACCTTTTGAAGTACAGCATGTTTAGGTTGTTCCATTAAATCTCCTCCTATTCCATGGGAAATCTAACAACTAATAGCTATTATGCCCCCATTATATTTACTTTCGTATAATTTGATTTACTCCAATTATACCACTATTTTCTAAGCCCCTAATGAATTTATAGGTATATTCCTCATTAGAATTTTCAACAAATGCTTTAGTCATTGCAAACCTAAGTTTATAAAATATATTTACATCACCGTTTACCATTTCCCAATAATTTTTATGGATACAACTTGTAGTTTCCCATTCATATATATCAGCTTCTGATTTAATAAGTCTTGTTGCTCTATCACAAGGCATACCTTCTAACAAATAATTATTAAGATTTTTAAATACCTCTTCTGGGCTTCCTGGTATTTCTTTTAATTTAAAATTTTCCCCAACAATTTTACCTTGCATAGCAAAACATTCCTTAGCGATAACTTCTGCCTCTTGTCCATATTTCTTAATCATTTCTGTTATTATAAATGCTGTTCTAGTTTCTACTTTGATGATTTTATCTTGTAACCAGCCATGTATATTTGATACATCAATTATCTCCTCTATATTTTTCGTGGTATCTATTGGACTTCCGTAAGCTTCGGATTTTATTGCTATATCTTTTGCAACGTCACCGTATTTATCTATATAAACTTTTTTTAAGTTTTTCTCTAAATCCTCTGCTAATAAAATTTTATCAAATAACCATGTGTGAATAGGTGCTAAAAATGCGCTCATTATTATTCCTCCAATATCTATTTATTCTTTTTATATGCAAATCTATAATTTCATAATACCCTAATTATCTTGTTATTACTGTACCCTATGTTACCATTTAGATATTATTACAAATTAATTACTATGGTAGATGCGATTAAGAATAAATCATTAAAAACAAAGAGAGCATTAAAGCTCTCTTTATTAAAACTAATAAAATAATTTAATTATTTAAAGGTTATTGCGGACTTACGTTTTTTCTTTTGCATATCAGAATCTTCAATAGTCTCTGGTTTTGTAGGTTTATTATCCTTTTCCTTTGCTGGTGTTTTCATTTCTTTATATGGCATAAAATCACCCCTTCATAAAGTATTTTTTACTTTAAAGATATTTTTATTCATATATTTTTTTCACTTTAAATATTTTTCAGGATTTATTGCTACACCATTTTCTCTTACCTCAAAATGCAAATGAGGTCCTGTGCTATTCCCGGTACTTCCTACTTCCCCTATTTTTGTGCCACTCTTTACCGCTTCACCTTTTTTTACGTTAATAACACTACAATGTGCATACGTAATTTCTATACCATCACCATGATCAATTTTTATTACATTGCCATACCCCTCTTCCCAACCGGCATAACAAACAACCCCATCTAGCGCAGCATTTATTGTTGAACCAGCATCAGCTGCTATATCAATTCCTTTATGCATTTTTCCCCAACGCATACCAAAATTCGAACTTATATTGCCTCTTGATGGGCTACTTATAGATGCCACTTGAAGTGTTGTTGATTTTTTAATTCCAACTAATACTTCTTTGTTTTGTGAGGGAGTTGTAATTTCTGATTTTAAAAACTTTTCAGAGATTATATTATTATTATATAATACTACCTGCGACGTTACCTTTTTAACTCCCTTAGAACCTTCACGTTCAACCTTATTTACACCAACCATTAGATCACTCGAGGATGTCATTATTGTAGTTGGGTATATAGTTTCTTCTGTGCTTTTATTTCCTACTGACTTAACAGTTATAATTGGTGTTTGTACTTTATTATTATATTTTATTACGTCTTTAACAATTTCAGAATTCACTTGTAGATTACTTATTTTAACTTTAACCGTTTCATAACTAATTTTATTTTCTATTTCTATTTTGCTAGGATTACCTATCTTGGCTTCCTTATAATAATAATCTTTTAAAGCCTTCAGAATTACTTCTCCTTGATTTACACTTTCCACATATGCCATTTTTTTATTATCCGATTTCATTAGAAACACATCCACTACTATATTGAAATTTTCAAGCATTTTCTTCTCTAGATTATCCCCGCTTATAAAAACATCCACATTATCCACTTTTACTTTACTTAAAGTAAAATCTTTTGTTGTAACAACTGTTTTATATTTGGATTTAATTTCACTTTGTAATTTTTTATATGTTCTATTAAATTCCATCTTACTCTTTACAAAGGTTATGGTATTAGTTCCTATAGAAACTTTGTAGCCATAAAACCTATATACATTGAAATACAAAATAGTTGCAGTAACCAAAAGCGTTGTAACTACCACATATATATTTGCTTTGTTTCGTTTTATACCATTCAATATTATACCTCCTGCATTATTACTTAATATGCCCTTAATATCAAATATTAACCATTATAGTATTATTTTTTTAAAATTGAACTTCGCACTATATGGTATACTATAGGTTGAATAATAAAATATATATAAACTTAAAATAGAAATTATAATTTATTGTGTATATTATATATATATACTTCTATACATAAATGTACGCCAACTTTAAATTTTAAAATCATGGTTTTATAATAAAAAGAAAGGTAGTGACCTTATGAGTACTTTCATGTTTAAAAATGAAAATTATAAATATACTCCTGTGAGTAATATTTTTATAGATAAATTTATGCCTAGAGCTAGAGGAGAATTCGTTAAAGTCTATCTTCTTGGGCTAAAATATTGTACCTCTGGAGAAATAGGTGCTACATCTTCAGTGATAGCAAATACACTTGGGCTTCTTGAAACTGATGTCGTTAATGCTTGGAACTACTGGAATGATGAGTGTATAATTAAAATGACTCCCATTGATAATATGGGTAACTTTAATATTGAATTCCTAGATTTATTAGATGTTCCTACTGAAAATACTCAAGGCATAAATTTACTTGAGGAATTAACCAATTCTTCAATAAAGGGTATGCTTCAAGATATTGAAAAGCTATTAGCCAAACCTTTGTCACCAAAAGAAATGACCATGTACCTAAGCTGGCAAAAGGATTATAATTTTCCACCAGAGCTAATACTACTTTTAATCCAATATTGTGTATCAAAAGGTAAAGTTGACTATAGATACATTGAAACCATTGCAATTGCATGGCATGATGCAAATATTAAAAATATTGAAGATGCTCAATCCTATATAAAAAAACATGAAGATAAATGGATAAATATTAGAAAAATTTTAAATTACCTAGGAATAAAAGCGCCAGATATAATGAAACCTCAAGAACAAATATTAGATAAATGGATTAATGTTTATAAATTCTCTCTAGAAATTATATTTAAAGCTTGCGATATTTGTTTTGATAGGCTTAACCGAGCTGATTTTAAATATATAGATGGAATTTTAAATAGTTGGTTTAAAGATGGCATAACTTCACTAGATGATATAGAGAAAAAAGATAAAAAACGATCCCTTACTACTAAACATAATACTGCTGGTGGCAAACCTGCCAAAGGAAGTTTTAATGATTATGAACAAAGAGCATATGACTTTGATGAACTAGAAAAAAAACTGCTAGGATGGGATAATAATGATTAAAGGATATCAAACAAAAATATTAGCTATATATGATGAAATAAGACAAACAGAAGAAGCTGACTTTAGAAAAAGAAAAGCCCACATAGAAAAAACTCATCCTGAAATTATTAAGCTAGATCAGACAATAGGTAAGTTATGTATTGAATTATCTATTAGTGCTCTGAAAAGTATTAATAATAGAGATCAATATTTACATGCTTTAAAAGAAAAAATAATGGATCTAAGAGTGAAAAAATCAGAACTATTAGTTTCTAATGGTTTTGATATGGAATACTTGAATTTGCATTATAGATGTAGTAAATGTCATGATACTGGTTTTATTATAAACACTAAATGCTCTTGTTTTAAACAAAAGATTATAGATGTTTATTACACCGGTTCTGAACTTCGCGGTATGTTAAAAACCCATAACTTTGATAATTTTAAATTGGATTTCTATCCTCCAAGGAAAAGTGAACTCCAATCGGAATCTCCAAGAAAAAACATAGAAAAGATTTTATCTAAATCTATGAGTTTTCTGAAAAATTTCGATACTACTGATGAAAACCTATTATTCTATGGAAGTTCTGGCACAGGGAAAACCTTTCTGTCACATTGCATAACAAAGGAATTAATTGATAAGGGCTCTTTTGTGGTATATAGGACTGCTGAAGAATTAATAAAAGCTTTAAAAGAAATTAGATTTAATAATGACAATTCTCTAGAGGAGCTACTAATAAATTGTGATCTACTTATTATAGATGATTTGGGTACTGAGCAACTTTCAGATTTTACTAAAGCTGAAATGTTTAACCTTCTTAATACCAAACTATTAAAACAAAAGAAAATGCTAGTATCAACTAATTTAACCCTTGAAAGTTTACTTAAGACCTATTCTGAAAGGATAACATCTAGATTAATTGGAAATTTTACACTTTGTAAATTTTTTGGAGACGATATAAGAATAAAGAAAAATCTAAGTAAATCAAAATAATAAAAAGATTTACTAATTATTTAAAGCACATATTCGTAAAACTTTTACGTGATATGTGCTTTTTAATAAGTTGAAGCATTCATTAATACTTTTTATAATTCTTTGCAAAATAAAAAAAATCCTAAACAAATGTTTAGGATTTTTTTGGAGCTAGCAATAGGAATTGAACCTACAACCTGCTGATTACAAGTCAGCTGCTCTACCGTTGAGCCATGCTAGCAGGAATATGGCGACCCAGAAGGGACTCGGACCCTCGACCTCTGCCGTGACAGGGCAGCACTCTAAC
>NZ_DATCQT010000153.1:0-1599 GCF_036569345.1 Clostridium sp. | reverse complement strand
GCCGGAAATACGGAAGCGAATACTCTTGAGGAGCCCGGTGCGGTAATTTCGCTCGCCGGGATCTGTGCGGGGGGTGCCGGGTAACCGGTATCTCTACCGTGACTAGGACCAAAATTTTAAAAAGGTGAATTACTTATTGCTGGTGAATGCTTTCAATATACTTTGGAGGTTAAATAAATGAATAAGATAGCAACACTTGGTCCAGCAGGTACTTTTAGCGAACTTGCAGCAAAGAAATATATTGAAACAATTAATGAAAATACTGAAGTAATTTTCTATCCAACTATAAAAAAGGTTTTCAATGCGATTGGTAAGGAATGTGAGTTAGGAATAATACCTATCGAGAATACACTCGATGGATATGTTCAACTTACCCTTGATTTACTTGCACAAACAGATTTACATATAATATATGAACTTGTTCTCCCAATTCAATTTTCATTTGTGGGGAATATTTTAGATATATCAGATATTAGAAAAATATACGTTCAATTTAAAACTCAAGGGCAGTGTTCTAATTTTTTAGAAGAGTTCACTAATACTAAAATTAGAACTACTGAAAGTAACGGGGAATCCTTTAAAGAGGTAAAAAGAGGGGTTTTAGGAGAAGCAGCTGTAGTTCCAAAATACATACTAAATGCCAGCAATGAATTCGCTTTTAATATCGAAAATGTAACCGATTCATTTGATAATGAAACGCGATTTATTGCACTTTCAAAAGAGACTTTAGAATATGATTCTAATAAACGTTATAAAACTTCTATGGTCATTATGAATGCTTCAAATAAACCTGGACAATTATCGAAAATTTTAAATGAATTTTCTCAGAAAAATATTAATTTAACTTCAATAATATCGCGTCCAACTAAAAGAACACTTGGAAAATACTATTTTTTTATTGATATTGAAGGGCATTATGCTGAAGAAAAAAATATAAAACAAGCAATTGAAAAAATTAGTAAGAATAACATAGTTAAAATTCTAGGCTCTTATGCTTTAGCTTAATATGGACTTCACTCTCGTCCAATAATGATGAGGGTGCTTTACGTAATCTTTAGATTTGGGGGGTGACCGCGCAGCGGTTTAGTACAATACTACTTATAGGACTCAAATTTAAAAAAGTTAAAATATTAATTAGTGGTGAATTAATATTTTATAGAATACTGTCGAAATTTATGATATTATTATAACACAGACCCATTTTTTGGGGGGAGGAGTCTATATCGTACTAGATTTTTTTCTAACAGCCGTCTGCTTCTCTGTTTTAGGTTATGGATTATGTTACATTACTCTTTCGTGTAGTTATTACAAATCAAAAATGCAAAACGATAACTCGGAAAATTCAATGGAAGGATGAGCAAGCCACGGGCTTTATTAAAGAAAAAACTCCTCTTACGTCTAGTGTTTTTGTTATGCAAACATTATGCAGAAGGAGTTTTTTTAATGAAAATTTAGCAACTGTTTTAGGTTATGATTGGGAAGAATGGACACCCATTGAGCTTAAGGAATGGAAAGAGGTGGCAAGGTTGAGTCGTTATGCAATCGAGAAAGCCCGATTCTACTTCAACAGCATTGGTAAAAATGGAAACCCTACCGCCC
>NZ_DATCQT010000152.1:0-44128 GCF_036569345.1 Clostridium sp. | reverse complement strand
AGTTCAAGTAGGCCAAACAGGAAAAACTGTAAGACCAACAGTATATATAGCTTGTGGTATTTCAGGAGCAATTCAGCATTTAGCTGGTATGCAAGATTCTGATTTTATAATAGCTATAAATAAAGATGCAACAGCACCTATCATGAAGGTTGCAGATATTGCAATAGCTGGAGATTATAGTAAGGTAATTCCAGAAATGATAGCTCAAATCAATACTCTAAAAAATAAATAATTAAAATAAATAGTGTATTGAACTTGCTTTAATTACTAAATTTAGTATTAAAGTAAGTTCAAAAAATATTCATTACTTATGTATTCTAAATACATATAATTAGAGGAGAGTGTTAGTATGAAAAAGGTTTTTATACTTGGTGCAGGAACTATGGGAGCAGGTATTGCTCAAACATTTGCAGCTAAAGGAAATGAAGTAATATTAAGAGACATTAAAGATGAGTTTGTAGATAAAGGACTTGCTGGAATAAAAAAGAATATGGAAAGATTAGTTAGCAAGGAAAAAATCACAAATGAACAAATGGAAGAAATACTTTCAAGAATCACAGGAACTACTGATATGAATTTAGCAGCAGACTGTGATCTAGTAGTTGAAGCTGCAGTAGAAAATATGAAAATAAAGAAACAAATTTTTGCTGAGTTAGGTACCATATGTAAACCAGAAACTATTTTAGCTTCAAATACATCTTCACTTTCTATAACTGAAGTAGGAGCTGCTACAAACAGACCTGATAAGGTTATAGGAATGCATTTCTTTAATCCAGCTCCAATGATGAAACTTGTAGAAATAATTAAAGGAATGGCTACATCTACTGAAACTTTCGATGCAGTAAAAGAAATGGCAATTGCTATCGGTAAGGACCCTGTAGAAGTTGCTGAAGGACCTGGTTTTGTTGTAAACAGGATATTAATACCAATGATTAACGAAGCTGTAGGAATCCTTGCAGACGGTATTGCGTCTGCAGAAGATATTGATAAAGCGATGAAACTCGGTGCTAATCACCCAATGGGACCTTTAGCATTAGGTGATCTTATAGGCCTTGATGTATGCCTTGCTATCATGGATGTTTTATATTCAGAAACTGGAGACTCTAAATACAGAGCTCATAGTCTTTTAAGAAAATATGTTAGAGGCGGATTTCTTGGTAGAAAAACTAAAAAAGGAATCTTTGATTATTCAAAATAATATATTATTTTAAAATAAATAATGAATTTGGGGAGTATTGTAACTTATAAGGGTTATGATACTCCTTAAATTTTAATTACATATATTTATTATTTTGTATATATTAGGAGTTGAAAATAATGACATATACTAAAGAAAATAGAGAAGATATTATTAAAAAATCACATGAACGTTCTCGAAAATACGGTATTCAAATAGAACAAGTAAGATCCAAGAAAATTTTAAGAGGGCAAGCAGCGGCTGATAACATGAAAATTAATGAGGAGTTAATAAGGATAGCGACTCCCTTTATGAAAATTGTTTACGACTTTTTAATAGATTCAGGATTCTTTATTATATTAACAGATAAGGAAGGGTGTATTCTTAATATAATTGGGGATAAAGGTATATTAGTTGCAGCAAAAGATATGGATATGGTAATTGGGGCCTATATGGATGAGGAAAGTATAGGAACCAATGCTATGGGAATAGCTATAAGTGAAAATGTGCCTATTCAAGTATCGGCTACAGAACATTTTGTTACAGCATATCACAAATGGACTTGCTCTGCAGCTACTATCCATGATGGGAATGGTATTATAATTGGAACGCTAAATTTAACAGGAAATAGTAAGTTTGTACATCCTCATACTTTAGGTCTTGTGGTGGCTGCTGTAAAATCTATAGAAGTTCAGATTAATAGCGAAAAAATTAAAGTTGAGCTTGCAAAATCATATTTATATATGAGTACAATCATGGATTCCATGGATTATGGTATTATTGCTGTAGATGTTTATGGGGTAATTAGAAACATCAATAAGACCTCATGTGTTATGCTTAAAATACTTAAAGAAGATATAATAAATAAGTCTATAGAAGAAGTATTATATAATTGGCAAGATATATTTAATCAAGTTAAAAATCAAAAGGAATACCACGACGAAGAGATAGTGCTAGTGCGAAGTGGAGTACGGGAAAGATATACCTTAAGTACTTATGCTATTAAGGAAAAAAATAATGATCTTATAGGTATGGTTTTAACAATTAAAGAAATTCAAGAGGTTTTAAATTTAGTTAATAAATATACTGGGAGAAGAGCCAGGTACGTATTTGAAGATATTATAGGAGAAAGCCATTCAATAAAAAGGGTAATAAGTAATGCTAAAAATATTGCGTCGACTACATCAACTATATTAATTGAAGGCGAAAACGGGACAGGTAAGGAAATATTGGCACAGGCTATTCACAATGCAAGTGATAGAAGAAATAATAACTTTGTGACAATAAATTGTGAAGCTATACCTAAAAGTTTAATAGAAAGCGAATTGTTTGGATATGAAGAAGGAACTTTTACTAAAACTGAAAGAGATGGAATGCCAGGTAAGTTTGAATTAGCAAGTGGAGGAACTTTATTCTTAGATGAAATTGGAGAAATGCCACTTGATATACAAGTGAACTTATTTACAGTTTTGCAAGAGGGTTGTGTAAGACGTGTAGGAAGTACTAGGTATATTCCAACAAATGTTAGGCTAGTAGTAGCCACCGATAAAGATCTACGACAAGAAGTAGAGAAAGGAACTTTTAGACGAGACTTATATTCTAAACTTAGTGCAATTTCAATTTGGTTACCACCTTTAAGAGATAGGGAAGATGATATAATGCTTTTATTTAAATATTTTATAAGTGTAAAAGCAGAAAAGCTTAGAAAACCAATTCCTTATATATCAAATGAAATATATAGTAATATTTTAACTTATAACTGGCCAGGAAATATTAGAGAAATTGAAAACTTTGCAGAAAACATTGTTAATTTGGAAGGAAATACTACCTTTGATATTGCTAATAAACAAGATAAAATGCAATCTATTACAGAATGTGAGAATAAAATACCAGATGATGATATGTATATCTGTTCGCTGCAAGAAATTGAGGAAAAGGCAATAAGAGATACTATTAAAAAATTTGATGGAAACATATCTAAGGTAGCAAAGGTGCTGGGAATAAGTAGAAATACACTATATGTAAAGATGAAGAAGTATGGCGTGGAATTTAAAAACGGCAAACCTGAGTAAATACAAGCAAAATAATAATTAACAAAGTACAAAAATAGAAAAGTGTATAAAAACATAACAGTGTCACATAAGTTAACAATTAATTGTTAATTTATGTGACACTTTTTAATGATATAATATAATAAAAGTCAAAATATACTGAATTAGGTTACGATAATATTGACTTTATGCTTTCAATGATATATTATTAACAAATAGACGAGAAATAAAAAATAAAAATTTAACAAAGTGTTACTAGTATAAGAGTATAAAGATACAAAAATGCATACTACTATATTTATAAATGGAGGGATATACAATGAATAGGTTTACTTTGCCAAGAGATATTTATTATGGAGAGAATTCATTAGAAATGTTAAAAACTTTAAAAGGTAAAAAAGCAGTAATAGTTACTGGTGGAAGCTCTATGAAAAAATTCGGATTTTTAGATAAGGTTGAAGCTTATTTAAAGGAAGCTGGAATTGAAGTTAAGCATATTACAGGAGTAGAACCAGATCCATCAGTAGAAACAGTTATGAGTGGTGCAGAGGTAATGAGAGAATTTAAGCCAGATTGGATAGTATCAATCGGTGGTGGTTCACCAATTGACGCAGCAAAGGCTATGTGGATTTTCTATGAATATCCAGAATTTACTTTTGAACAAGCAATTATACCATTTAATATTCCCGATTTAAGACAAAAGGCTAAATTTATAGCTATACCGTCAACTAGTGGAACTGCAACGGAAGTTACAGCATTTTCAGTAATTACTGATTATAAAGCAAAAATAAAATACCCTCTGGCAGATTTCAATTTGACTCCAGATATAGCAATAGTTGATCCCGCACTAGCTCAGACAATGCCACCTAAACTAGTAGCTCATACAGGTATGGATGCATTAACACATGCAATTGAGGCTTATGTAGCAGGTCTTCACTCAAGTTTTTCTGATCCGCTAGCAATGCAAGCCATAACCATGATTAGAGAAAATTTATTAAAATCATTTGAAGGAAATGAAGAAGCACGAAATGAAATGCACATTGCGCAATGTCTTGCTGGAATGGCATTCTCAAATGCTCTACTGGGGATATCTCATAGTATGGCACATAAAACAGGCGCTGTATTCCATATTCCTCATGGTTGTGCTAACGCAATATTCCTTCCATATGTTATAGATTTCAATAAAAAGACTTGTGGAAGTAGATATGCTACTATAGCAAGAGCATTAAATTTAGCTGGTAAATCGGAAGATGAATTAATAAATTCATTAACTGGTATGATAAACGATTTAAATAAAGCTATGAATATACCATGTTCTTTAGCTGAATATGGCATGACTAAAGAAGATTTTGAAGCGAATGTAGACTTTATAGCGGAAAATGCTATAAAAGATGCATGTACAGGATCTAATCCAAGACCAATAAATGTTGATGAAATGAAAAAAATATTTAATTGTACCTTTACAGGGGGAAAAGTTAATTTTTAGTATAATAGGTATTAATTGAATAATTATTAAGAGGACAGGTAGTGAATAGCATCAGTGTTTTTATGCTCTATACTACCTGTTTTTTAATATAAAAATTTTATACTAAAGGGAATTGTTATTCAAAATAAATTTTAATTAAAATACTTTGAATTTTTGTGGTAAAATAAAGATAAATAACAACTTATAATAATGAAGATTTAAAAACGATTGCATAAAAAGAACAAAATCATAGATTAAAATGGAGGGTTAAAAATGTATAAAATAGTCGACAAAAGAGCATTAGCACCTCAAATATTTTTAATGGATATAGAGGCGCCAAGAGTAGCTAAATCAGCAAAGCCTGGTCAATTTATAATTATTAGAATGGATGAAAAAGGTGAAAGATTACCTTTAACAATCTCTGACTTTGATTCTGAAAAAGGTACAGTTACTATAGTAGTTCAAACAATAGGATGTTCAACAAAAGAAATGGAACACTACGAAATTGGTGATTCATTTTCAGATTTTGTAGGACCACTTGGACAAGCATCAGAATTAATGAGTGAAAATATTGAAGATTTAAAGAAGAAGAAAATTGTATTTGTAGCTGGAGGCCTTGGAACAGCTCCAGTTTATCCTCAAGTTAAATGGTTAAGTGAGCAAGGTGTAAAAGCAGATGTAATAATAGGCGCAAAGGGTAAAGATTATGTAATTATGGAAGATAAAATGAAGAAGGTAGCAGGTAATGTGTATGTTTGTACTGATGATGGTTCTTATGGATATAAAGGGCTTGTTACAAATAAATTAAAAGAATTAGTTCAAAATGAAAATAAGAAATATGATTTGGTTATTGCTATCGGACCAATGATAATGATGAAATTTGTTTGCAAATTAACTGAAGAACTTGGAATATCAACTATTGTAAGTATGAATCCTATTATGGTTGATGGAACAGGAATGTGTGGAGGTTGCAGACTTACAGTTGATGGTGAGACTAAATTTGCTTGCGTTGATGGACCAGAATTTGACGGACATAAGGTTGATTTCGCAGAGGCAATGAGAAGACAAACAATGTACAAGTCCCAAGAAAGTTCTAAAACTGAAGGCATTAAGCCTGGTTGCGGTTTAGAAGGAGGTACTAAGTAATGAGTATTAAGAGTAGAGTTCCAATTGCAGAGCAGGATCCAAAAGTAAGAGCAACTAATTTTGAAGAAGTATGCCTTGGATATACAGAAGATGAGGCAGTTGAGGAAGCATCAAGATGTTTAAAATGTAAAAAACCAATGTGTGTTACTAAATGTCCAGTAGCAATAGATATTCCTGGATTTATTGCGCATGTTAAGAATAGAGAGTTTGTAGATGCAGTTAAGGTAATAGCAAAATACAGTGCATTACCAGCCGTTTGTGGAAGAGTTTGTCCACAAGAAACCCAATGTGAAAGCAAATGTATATTAGGAATAAAGGGAGACGCTATCGCAATTGGTAAACTTGAAAGATTTGTAGGTGACTATTCAAGAGCGCACGATGTAGATATTTCGGAAACTAAACCTAAAAACGGTAAAAAGATTGCAGTAATTGGAAGTGGCCCATCAGGACTTACTTGCGCAGGCGATTTAGCCAAAGATGGATATGATGTAACTATATTTGAAGCACTTCATGAGGCAGGCGGAGTTTTGGTATATGGAATTCCAGAATTTAGATTACCTAAGGAAACGGTTGTTAAACACGAAGTTGAAAATGTTAAGAGATTAGGCGTTAAATTAGAAACAAATGTTATTATAGGACGAACTGTTACAATAAAACAATTAATGGAAGAGGAAGATTTTAAAGCTGTGTATATCGGTTCAGGTGCAGGACTTCCAATGTTTATGGGAATACCAGGAGAAAATTTAAATGGAGTATTCTCTGCAAATGAATTTTTAACTAGAAGTAATTTGATGAAAGCATTTAAAGAGGGATATCGTACACCTATAAGAATAGGCAAGAAGGTTGCTGTTGTAGGTGGAGGAAATGTTGCTATGGACTCAGTGCGAACATCAGTGAGGTTAGGCGCAGAAGGTCACATAGTTTACAGGAGATCGGAATCAGAACTTCCAGCAAGAGCTGAAGAAGTGCATCATGCAAAAGAAGAAGGAGTTATAATGGATTTACTTGTAAATCCAGTTGAAATTCTAGGAGATGAAAAAGGGAACGTTATAGGAATGAAGTGTATAAGAATGGAACTAGGAGCGCCTGATGCTTCAGGTAGATGTAGACCTATAGAAATTAAAGGATCAGAATTCACAATGGATGTAGATACGGTTATAATGTCTCTAGGGACATCACCAAACCCATTAATCCCTTTAACAACAAAAGGTTTGGATATTAATAAGCGCAAGTGTATAATTGCAGAAGATGAAACTGGTTTAACTTCTATAAATAAAGTATATGCCGGTGGAGATGCGGTTTCTGGAGCAGCTACAGTTATATTAGCAATGGAAGCAGGGAAAAAAGCTGCTAAAGCTATAAATGAAATGTTAACAAAATAACAAAGTTTATTAAAAAGCCCTGTGGACATTTGTTCATGGGGTTATTTATTGTTCCCAGTCGATATTCTTAGAAAACCAAAGGATACATGAGCATTGAGGAGTACAACTGATATGCAATTGAATGCTTAATATTGACAAAATCATAGTACATTGGTATAAATGTTATAGGACATGAACTTGTAAATGGTTAAACATTAAAGAATAATGTTACCAAAAAAATAAAACTGTACTATACAATACATAAAAAAATATATATTGGGGGAACAACAAATATGTGTATAAAAATCGCTATAAATGGATTTGGTAGAATAGGAAGAGTCGCACTAAGGATTGCTTTAAACAATTTATATGAGGGAACAGAAATAGTAGCTATAAATGCAAGAGCGGATGTAGAAACACTTGCACACCTTTTTACCTATGACTCATGCTATGGAACATTTAAAGGCGAAGTAAAAACACAGGGTAACTCATTAATAATAAACGGCAAAGAGATTAAAGTGTTTAATATAAAAGAACCTAAGGACTTGCCTTGGAAAGAATTAGAAGTAGATATTGTTATAGAATCAACCGGCATATATAAAAAGAGAGAACAGGCTATGCAGCATATTAAAGCAGGAGCTAAAAAGGTAATAATTACTGCACCAGCAGAGAATGAGGATATAACAATAGTTATGGGTGTTAATGATGAAAAGTATAATCCTCAAAAACACAATATCATATCAAATGCTTCGTGTACTACCAATTGTCTTGCCCCTTTTGCTAAAGTGTTAGATGAACAATTTGGTATAGTGCAAGGAAGTATGACGACAATACATTCATACACTAATGATCAAAAGATATTGGATAAAACTCATAAAGATTTAAGACGTGCTAGAGCAGCGGGAGAGTCAATAATTCCTACAACTACAGGAGCTGCAAAATTGCTGGCAAAAGTAATTCCAAACTTAGCAGGCAAGATTAATGGGTCGGCTTTAAGGGTACCAACAGCTGCAGTGTCTATTACAGAAATGGTATGTGAGATGGCAACAAAAGTAACTGTAGAGCAAGTAAATAATGCATTCAAATATGCATCACAAAATGAGCTAAAGGGTATATTGGGTTACTCAGAAAGGCCATTAGTATCCATCGATTATAAAGGGGATGATCGATCATCCATAGTTGATGGACTTTCAACTATGGTTGTAGGCGATAATATGTTAAAGGTACTAGCATGGTATGATAATGAATGGGGATATTCAACAAGAACAGTAGATTTAGTAAATCTTGTAGCAAGTAAAATGATTAATATGAAAAATATGAAATTGGTAGTATAAATGTTGAAAATTAGTATCTAAACTTAAACAGTAATTCTTTAATTTCTTATATTTAAACACATAAAAAATAGGGTACGGGGACAGTTAACAATTATTGACTTTGTGGTTAGTAATTGTTAACCGTCCCCGTTTATTTTTTTAAGTTAGATGATGAGTAAGTATTTATAAAATTTATAGCAGAGGTTAAAATTAAAAAACTTGTTAGATATCCAAATGTTTTGATATAATGAGGTTAAAGGCTAAGGGGGATATCTATGTTAATGGATAAAATCAATAAATATTACACTAAGGGATATGATTTTAGCTGTTCTGAGGTGATGATCTACGCAGCGAGTAACGAATATAATATGAATTTACAAAGCGAAACATTTAAGGCTATGTCATCATTTGGTGGTGGTATGGGTGTTGAGAGTGTATGTGGAGCCATAACGGGTTCCTTGGCAGTTATAGGCATACTGTTTACTATTGAAAAAGCACATGAAGGAACTAGGGTTAAAAAATTATGTCAGGAATTCTTCCAAAAATTTGAGGAGAAGTTAAGTTCCAATAATTGTGAAAAACTTAAAGAAAAATATAAAAAAGAAGATAGTGGGTGTAGGGTAATGATTGAGACCGCAGCCCAAATATTAGATGAAATTGTGTTACGTGAATTACTAGTTAATCAATAAAAACGTTGAAAGGAAAAATTATGGATTACGAAAATATTGAATCATTTAATAAAGGTATCATTTTAAAAGGCGTAATTAACTTTGAATTAGACCATATATTCGAATGTGGGCAATGTTTTAGATGGAATAAGCAACCTGATGGAAATTATATAGGCGTGGTAAATGGCAAGGTAATAGAGGTAGAGAAAAAAGAGACATTGGTAAAAATTTATAATATAGATGAGGAAGAATTCAATAATTTTTGGTGTGATTATTTCGACCTTAAAAGAAATTACTCCCTTATTAAAGAGAAATTTCAAACTGATCCTCTTCTAGAAAGGTCTGTTAATTTTGGGCATGGTATTAGATTATTGCAACAAGAGCCATTTGAACTTACCATATCGTTTATAATTTCATCAAATAATAGAATTCCTATGATAAAAAGAGCTATTAATAATTTGAGCCAAAAGTGGGGAAAAGCAATTGAATATAAAGGAGAAACATATTTTACGTTTCCAACGGTTGCAGATTTAGAGGGAGCTTCTTTAGGAGATATTCAAAGTTGCAGTTTAGGATTCAGATCT
Source organism: Clostridium sp. (assembly GCF_036569345.1). Lineage (GTDB taxonomy): Bacteria > Bacillota > Clostridia > Clostridiales > Clostridiaceae > Clostridium_AD. The sequence continues at coordinate 34,363 of NZ_DATCQT010000152.1, read as the reverse complement.
AAATATGTAAAAGATACAGTACATAAGATATATATCGGTGAAGCAAATTTGGAATTTATTAAATCATGTGATGATGATATTTGCCATGAACAATTAAAAAAATTTAATGGTATTGGTCCAAAGGTTTCAGATTGTATAATGTTATTTTCTATGCAAAAATATTCTGCATTTCCAGTGGATGTATGGGTTAAGAGAGCAATGCAATTCTTTTATTTAGCACCAGATGTATCGCTACCTAAAATAAGAGTTTTTGCTAGAGATAAATTTGGAAACTTGGCAGGTTTTGCACAACAGTATTTATTTTATTATGCGAGGGAGAATAATATTAAAATAGAATAAATTAATAGAAATTAAGCAAAATATATAATAACATATAAAAAATTTGCTTAAGATTGAATATTCTAGGGATGAAGAGGATGAAAAATAATGAAGATAATATGGAATTCTGTAATAGAGAAAATATTAAAGAACAAACAATATATAATATTATCAGCAGTTTTATTATTTTTCATATACATTGGATATGAATATTATTTTAAGTTTTCATATATAGTGAAAAATCCCAATATATTAAAAGAAATTGTTCTTTCTTATGGGAAATTTAGCATTTTAGTATTTATTTTTATGCAGATTTTACAAGTGGTTGTTTTTTTTATACCAGGTGAATTTATACAAATTGCTGGAGGTTATATTTTCGGAACTTTTTCAGGAGGAATAATATCATTAATAGGTATTACTATAGGCAGCATGATAGTATATCTTATTGCTAATAGCTTTGGTAAGCCATATGTTGAGAAAATAATACTAAATGAAAAAGTTAAATTCTTTAAAAAAATTCTGAAAGTAGGAAGCAAAAAAATTGTTGTATTCATGTTTTATTTAGTTCCAGGAATACCGAAAGATGCACTAGCATATATATGTGGAGTATCAGATATTTCTCTTAAAGATTTTATTATATATTCAACTCTCGGCAGAATTCCGGGGATTATTATTTCTTCTTATTTTGGGCAGAAAATATATGATCAAGATACTACAAGTTTAATAACTATAAGTGTAACCATGAGTATTTTATTTGTAATAGGAATTTTTAAAGGTAATAATATAATAAAGAATATGATTAGAAAGAGAAAGATTAGTTGAAATCACTTTTTTAAAATAAAAAGTTATAAAGAGTGTAGCTTTTTATAAAATGTTATAAAGAGTGCAGCTTTTTATATTGTGATTTATATATACATCTTAACATTATGCTACTTAAAGAAATTAAAATAATTATTAATATTGCACAGTGAAAGAAAAAATTCTGTGGTAGTATTGTAATTATTGGGTCGGTGTTAATATCAAATAACCAATAGTCATTATTGAAAAAGATATGATGGAAAGTTGTGAAGCTTTTATCAAAATTGATTAAAAAAGGTATAAGCAACGTTATGGGAATTATAATCAAAAATATGGAGCTAGTTAATAGATAGTTTATTTTCTTACGTTTTTTATTTATAATAACACCTATAATATTTATTAATATGGATAATAATAGCATTATTTTAAGATTATCAAATATTACTTTAACTTCCTTAAAATGAATTTTTCCATGATCAGATGAAGGTAGTGTTGGAAGATTAAATTCTTCTGTTTCATTTTGGGTTAAAAATGTTATAACATAATTATAATTAGCTTTAAGTTCACTTTTATTCAAATTGGAAGATTGTTCAATATTTAAAACATTAATATCAATATAATATAATGGTTTAAAGAGCAAAGTAAAATACACACTTAAAATTAAAAAAAAGAAAGTAATACTTAAAATAAAAACTGTTTTTAATGAAAATTTGTAAACACTAGATAAAATATTCATAAAATCACCTCTATTAGTGATTTTAACAATAAATGAATATATATTCAATAATAAAAATATTCGCAAATTACAAAATTTGAGAAAAATAAGCAAACTGGAGTAAAACTATATAATACAGTGATAAATAAGCATAACTTGATTATTTGACTATATATGATATAATATATACAATATACGAATTTGATATTATACTGATTATTAATTATTATGTAAGTTATAGACAATGTTAGCACTCAAATGTGTTGAGTGCTAACAAAAGTGAAAAAAATATATGAGGAGGGGTTTAAATGAACATTAGACCACTTAGTGATAGAGTATTAATTAAAAGGTTAGAAGCAGAAGAAACTACAAAAAGTGGAATACTTCTTTCAGGAGCTTCAAAGGAAAAACCACAAGAGGCCGAGGTAGTTGCAGTAGGACCAGGAAAGACCGAAGATGGAAAATTAATTAAAATGGAAGTTAAGGCAGGGGATACAGTATTATTCTCTAAATATTCAGGAAATGAAATCAAATATGATGGAATTGAGTATATCATATTAAAACAAGAAGAACTATTAGCAATAATTGAAAAATAATTTTAATTAAACGTTATAACAATTAAATGATAATTAAACAATAACAATTAAATTATTATTATTTAATTGTTATCGTATAGGAGGGTTTTAAATGGCTAAAAACATATTGTTTGGAGAAGAAGCAAGAAGAGCTATGCAAAGAGGTGTAGATAAGCTTGCAAATACTGTTAAAATAACACTAGGACCCAAAGGAAGAAATGTTATTTTAGATAAGAAATTTGGATCACCACTGATAACAAATGATGGTGTTACTATAGCTAGAGAAATAGAGCTTGAAGATGCATTTGAAAATATGGGAGCACAACTTGTTAAAGAAGTTGCTACAAAGACCAATGATGTAGCGGGAGATGGAACAACAACTGCAACACTTCTTGCTCAAGCTATAATAAGAGAAGGTTTAAAAAATGTTACAGCTGGAGCAAATCCAATGCTCATAAGAACAGGAATAAGAATGGCTGTAGATAAAGCAGTTGAAGAGATTAAAAAATCTTCTAAACCAGTTAATGGTAAAGAAGACATAGCTAGAGTTGCTTCTATATCAGCTAGTGATGAAGTAACAGGAGCTTTAATTGCTGATGCTATGGAAAAAGTAGGTAACGAAGGTGTTATAACTGTAGAAGAATCAAAATCTATGGGAACTGAACTGGATGTTGTTGAAGGAATGCAGTTTGATCGTGGATATTTAAGCGCATATATGGTTACAGATTCAGAAAAAATGGAAGCAAATCTTGATGAGCCATATATTTTGATAACAGATAAGAAAATTACTAATATACAAGATATACTTCCAATACTTGAGCAAATTGTTCAACAAGGTAAAAAATTATTAATAGTTGCTGAAGATATTGAAGGTGAAGCTTTAAGTACATTAGTTGTTAATAAATTAAGAGGAACTTTTACTTGCGTAGCTGTTAAAGCACCAGGTTTTGGCGATAGAAGAAAAGAAATGCTTCAAGATATAGCAATCCTAACAGGAGGAGAGGTTATATGTGAAGAATTAGGAAAAGAGCTTAAAGATGTTACTGTTGAAATGCTTGGAAAAGCAGAAAGTGTTAAAATATCTAAAGAAACTACTACAATAGTAAACGGAAAAGGTGAAAAGAATGTTATACATGATAGAATCTCTCAAATTAAAAAACAAATTGAGGATACTACATCAGATTTTGATAGAGAAAAGTTACAAGAAAGACTTGCTAAACTTGCAGGAGGAGTAGCTGTAATAAAAGTTGGAGCTGCTACTGAAACAGAACTTAAAGAAAAGAAACTCAGAATAGAAGATGCTCTTGCAGCTACAAAAGCAGCAGTTGAAGAGGGAATAGTGCCTGGTGGTGGAACTGTTTATATTAATGCTATTGTACAGATTAATAAGTTATCATCAGATGTACCAGATATTCAAGTGGGTATTAATATAATTAAAAGAGCTTTAGAAGAACCATTAAGGCAAATAGCTACAAATGCTGGTGCAGAAGCTTCAGTTATAATAGAGAGAGTCAGAGAAAGTCATGGAGAAATTGGTTATGATGCTCTACACGGAGAATTTGTAAATATGAATAAAGCTGGAATTGTTGACCCAACAAAGGTTGTAAGATCAGCACTTCAAAATGCAGCATCTGTTGCAGCAACTTTCTTAACAACAGAAGTTGCAGTTGCGGATATTCCAGAAAAAAATGCAGCTCCAATGGGTGGACCAGGAATGGGAATGGACGGAATGTACTAAAAGTAATTTAAATAACAAACAGAAATATCTGAAACAAAAATATATTATTATAAAAAAATTAGCTAGGTTTTAACCTAGTTAATTTTTTTAGTTTAATCTATCTTACCAGCAAGTATACATTGACAAAACCTTAAAGATTTACTATCATGGTTATAATAACTTTTAAAAACTGCACACTACTCATATATCCCTTGAATATGGCAAGGAGCATCTACGGTCAGCCTTAAATTGACCACTATGGGTAATTTTAGTATGAACTTATTTTAGGTATGCTAATTTTACTTTTGTTTAAGTAGGATATAACATATCTTTTTTACTTTCTACCTTATTTAAAAATGTCGTATATATAAATATTTTTATGCTAACTATAAAGATGAATATAAGGTGTTAATAAGCAATATACCATAATTTAGGTATGTTATTTATTTTTACCTAAATAGAATTACAAAGGGGTGTTAATTAAATGGCAAAAATATTAAAACAAGCATATACTTTCGATGATGTATTACTAGTTCCAAATAAGTCAGAAGTATTACCTAGGGACGTTAGTTTAGCTACTTATCTTACAAAAAAAATAAAACTTAACATACCTTTAATGAGTGCAGCGATGGACACTGTTACTGAATCTAGAATGGCAATTGCTATGGCTAGAGAGGGTGGAATAGGTATTATACATAAGAACATGAGTATTGAAAACCAAGCTATTGAAGTAGATAGGGTAAAAAGACAAGAAAATGGTGTAATCACAGATCCTTTTTTCCTATCTCCAGATAACATTTTAGAAGATGCTTTAGCTTTGATGAAAAAATACAGGATATCAGGAGTTCCAATTACAACAAATGGTAAATTAGTTGGAATAATTACTAACAGAGATATAGTTTTCGAAACTGATTATAGCAAAAAAATTAAGGACATAATGACAAGTGAGAATCTAATTACTGCACCAGAAGGAACAAGTATGCAGCAGGCTAAGGAGCTTCTTAAAAAACATAAAATAGAAAAGCTACCTTTAGTAGATAGTGCAAATAATTTAAGAGGACTTATAACTATAAAAGATATAGAGAAAACTTTAAAATTTCCTGATGCTGCAAAGGATGCTAGAGGAAGATTATTATGTGGAGCAACTGTTGGCGTAACTTCAGATATGATGGAACGCGTAGCAGTCTTAGTAAAGTCATCAGTGGATGTAATAACTATTGATACAGCTCATGGTCATTCTTTTGGAGTAATGGATGCAGTGCGTAAAATAAAATCTGTTTACCCAGAACTTCAAATAATTGCAGGAAATATTGCAACAGCTGAGGCAACTCGCGATTTAATTGAGGCTGGAGCAGATTGTGTGAAGGTAGGAATAGGTCCAGGATCAATTTGTACAACAAGAATTGTAGCAGGCGTGGGAGTTCCGCAACTCACTGCAGTAATGGACTGTGTGGAAATGGCAAATAAATATGGAATACCTGTAATCGCAGATGGTGGCATTAAATATTCAGGAGACATAGTTAAGGCATTAGCCGCAGGAGCTAAAGTAGTAATGATTGGTTCTATGTTTGCAGGTTGTGAAGAGGCTCCAGGTGAAATGGAAATATATCAAGGAAGAAGTTATAAGGTATATAGAGGCATGGGTTCTCTAAGTGCTATGGATTCAGGGAGTAAGGATAGATATTTTCAAGAAGGAAATAAAAAGTTAGTTCCAGAAGGGGTAGAAGGAAGATTACCTTTTAAAGGAACTGTTATAGATACTATATATCAAATGATAGGTGGTATACGCTCGGGAATGGGTTATTTAGGTTCAGCTACGCTTAAGCAATTGTTTGAGACTTCAACTTTTGTTGTTCAAAGTTCAGCGGGACTCAGAGAAAGCCATCCACATGATGTATCAATTACAAAAGAAGCACCAAATTATAGCGTGAGCAACTAGAATAGATAAGAGAAGCTAAGTATAAAGCCTAAGAACATTGGAGGAAAAACATTGATTAATAGAGAATTAGTTTTAGTAGTTGACTTTGGTGGTCAATATAATCAACTTATTGCAAGAAGAGTTAGAGAAAACAACGTTTATTGTGAAATAATACCATACACATATTCTGTTGAAAAAATAAAAAGTATGAACCCAAAAGGAATAATATTCACAGGTGGACCTAATAGCGTATATGCAGAGGGTGCCCCACAAGTTGAAAAAGAAATATTCGAGCTCGGTGTACCTATTTTAGGGATATGTTATGGTGCTCAATTAATGGCTCGATCTTTTGGTGGAGAAGTTATAACAGCTGCTGTTCGTGAATACGGAAAAGTAGAAGTTGATCTAAATAAAGATTCTATAATTTTTGCAGGATTAGAAGAAAATCAGTGTTGGATGAGTCATACAGATCATATATCTAAGGTACCAAAAGGATTTGAAATCATTGCAACTTCTAAAAATTGTCCAGTAGCAGGTATAGCCAATGTTTCTAAAAAACTTTATGGAGTTCAATTTCACCCAGAAGTAAAACATACATTGTTTGGTGAAGAAATGCTTAGAAAGTTCCTATATGACGTATGCCTTGTTAAAGGTGATTGGTCAATGTCATCTTTTGCAGTAGAAAAAATTAAGGCTATAAAAGAATTAGTTGGAGACAAAAAGGTGCTTTGTGCATTGTCTGGTGGAGTAGATTCTTCAGTAGCAGCTGTGCTTGTACATAAAGCAATAGGAGATCAGTTAACTTGCGTATTTGTAGATCATGGTCTACTTAGAAAAGATGAAGGAGACCAAGTTGAAAAAATGTTTAAGGGTGAATTTAAAATGAACATAATAAGAGTTAATGTTCAGGATAGATTTTTGGGTAAACTTAAAGGGATAAGCGAGCCAGAGCAAAAGAGAAAGATAATTGGAGAAGAATTTATAAGAGTTTTTGAAGAAGAATCTAATAAACTTGGACAATTAGATTTTCTTGTGCAAGGAACAATATATCCGGATGTAGTTGAAAGTGGAACGGCTACTTCAGCGACTATAAAAAGTCATCACAATGTTGGAGGCCTTCCAGAAGATATGCACTTTAAACTAATTGAACCTTTAAGAGAATTATTTAAAGATGAAGTTAGAGCAGTTGGAGAAGAAATTGGAATTCCTCACTACTTAGTATGGAGACAACCATTCCCAGGACCAGGTCTTGCTATAAGAGTACTTGGAGAAATAACACCAGAAAAATTATTTATAACTAGCGAAGCAGATGCAATATTTAGAGATGAAATTGCTAAAGCAGGACTTGAAAGTGAAATATGGCAATACTTTGCATGTCTACCAAACATCCAATCCGTTGGAGTTATGGGAGACGAGCGAACATACTGTCATACAGTTGCGTTAAGAGCTGTAACAAGTTCAGATGGAATGACATCTGATTGGTCTAGAATACCATATGAAGTATTAGATAAGGTATCTCGTAGAATCGTTAACGAAGTTAAGGGAGTAAACAGAATTGTTTATGATATAACTTCAAAGCCACCTTCAACTATTGAGTGGGAATAGGATGTATAAAGTCTACAAGCCTTATAAAATAAGTGCTTGCGGACTTTCCTTTTATTCTTTGATTTTACTTTAATTTTTCAAGTAAGGAAATTCATTGAACCAATCTTGGATTAGTATAGCAGGGTTAGATCGTTATGCCAAAATTATGAAATAAAGAAAATTGTATAAATGATTGAGTTGTTTTAAACATTGTGATAGAATTAAATAAAGTGGTAGGACCATACTACCAAAAATAATATTTTTATAGAAATTAATCGAAACAATTTTTATAAAATGGTACTTTATAAAAATTTAAATAAACAATGGGTCTATCAAAAAAACAGTTTAATAATATAAAAGTGTAAAGGAGAGGGAAAGTATGAATATTTTGTTATGTGTAAAACAAGTTCCAGATGATTCTATTGAAATCCATTTGGATAATAAGACGAAAAAACCTAATTTGAATGGAGTCAGTTTGGTAGCAAATGCATTTGACACATATGCATTAGAGTTAGCAGTTCGTTTTATGGAAGCTAATGGAGGAAATGTTAGTGTATTAACTGTTGGAGCAGATGATTCTTTAAATACATTGAAAAATTGTCTTTCTGTAGGAGCTAAAGAAGCATTTTCTGTAAAAGATGATTTATATGCAAATTTAGACGGTATTGGAACAGCTAATGTTTTGGTAGATGCTATTCATAAAATTGAAAAAGACAAAGGTGAAAAATTTGATTTAATTCTTTGTGGAAAGGAATCCACAGATGAAATTACTGGTCAGGTAGGAGCAATACTTGCTGAAAAATTGGAGACAAGTTTTGTTAGTAGCGCAATTGAAATCGATTTGAAAGATGGTGTCATGGAAGTTCATCAAGAAACTGAAGAAGGATATAATATAGTTTCTTTAGAATCTCCAGCTGTAGTAACAGTAAGTAAACCAAATTATGATCCACGTTATCCTAGTATTAGAACTAAGATGGCAAGCCGTAAGGCAGTTATTCCAACTTACTGCGCAGCAGAAATTGGAGAGGTAAAACAAGCAAAAGTACGTATCATTGAATATGTTGAACCTCCTAAGAAAGAGGCTGGTATCAAAATTAAGGAAAAAGATGCTACACTAGCAGTAAGTGCTGCTATCGAGCAAATGAAAAAAGATAAGACAATCTAATTAAGGGGGTAACGAAAGTATGAAAGCATTATTGTTTATTGAAACAGATGGAGAAAAAGTATTAGGCGGAAGCCTTGAATTGATTAGTGCAGTAAAAGCATTAGATGCAGAAGGAACAGCTCTTATAGTAGGTAACAGGGCTGCGGCAGATACTGTAGCTGCTTTGGGAATTCCAGTTATTTTTACAGAAACTGCTACAGAATGTGATACTTTGACAGAAGTATTATCACAAACTGTTAAGGAACAAAACCCAGATATTGTACTACTCGCAAATACAGCATTGGCTAAAGATATTGCACCACGTATTGCAGGACGTATGGACTTAGGATTTGTAAGTGACGTAATAGGAATGAATAAAACTGATGGTAAAGTTATATACACTAGACCAGCTTATGGTGGTACAATTTTAGAACACATTGAAGTAGAAGGCACAGCCGTAGTTATAGTTAGAAATGGAACTTTTTCAAAGCCAGAGGCTGGTTCAAGTGCAGGTGTTACAGAGAAAAAAGTAGAAATCCCAGCTAGTGCTGTTAAGACAAAAATTGTTGATATAGTAAAAGACAGTTGTGAATCTGTCAATTTAGAAGAAGCACAAGTTATTGTTTCTGGTGGACGTGGAATGGGAAATGTAGAAAATTTCAAACTTGTTGAAGAATTAGCACGTGTTCTTGGCGGTGTAGTAGGTGCAACAAGACCAGCAATTGAAGATGGATGGATCCCTCGTACACACCAAGTTGGACAATCAGGAAAGATTGTAGCACCAAAACTTTATATTGCATGTGGTATTTCTGGAGCAACACAACATACATCTGGAATTACAGGTGCAAAGTATATTGTGGCAATTAATAAAGATGAAGAAGCTCCAATTTTTGAAATCGCAGATATAAGTATTATTGGAAATGTAAATGAAATTCTTCCAGTTATGATTGAAGAAATGAAGAAAGTAAAAGCAAAGTAAAGGTTTTTTGTTCCTTAGGTATCAATGAAAGAAGAAACAGCTTTATCATTTGGTAAAGCTGTGTAAGCATGGTGTCCATTTATTTTAATATTTATAAAGTAAATGTTTACATCGAAATTTGTATAAATGATTGTGTTGTTTTAAATATTGTGATAAACTTAACTAAGGTGGTAGGACCATAATACCAACAAATAATATTTTTATAGAAATTAATTGAAACAATCTTTATAAAATGGTATTTTATAAAGATTTAAATACTCAATGGTTCTACATTATAGAGTAAGAAAAAGTTTAGAAAGGAAGGATTATTATGACTAAGTATAATCAATTGACAGAAGAATTAATCTTACAATTACAGGAGGCAGCTCCAGGACATATTTTAACAGGTGATGATATCAATGAAGATTATTCTCATGATGAAATGCCTATTTATGGAAAGAAAGCTCCACAAGTTGTATTTATGGCACACTCTACAGAGGAAGTTGCTGCAGTAGTAAAAATATGTAATGAAAATAAGATACCAGTAACTCCAAGAGGAGCAGGAACAGGACTTGCAGGAGGAGCAGTTCCACTTTTAGGAGGAGTTTTAATTGATCTTACAAAGATGAATAAAATACTTTCTTATGACTCAGAAAATTTTGTTGTTCATGTTCAAGCAGGTGTTTTGTTAAAGGATCTTGCAGAGGATTGTATAAAACACGGATTACTCTATGCTCCAGATCCTGGTGAAAAGCTCGCTTGTTTAGGTGGAAACGTTTCAACAAATGCTGGTGGAATGAGAGCTGTTAAATATGGCGCAACACGTGATTATGTACGTGCAATGACAGTTGTTCTTCCAACAGGAGAAATTACTAAGTTTGGAGCTACAGTATCAAAAACAAGTTCAGGTTATAGCCTTTTGAATTTAATGATTGGTTCAGAAGGTACCCTTGGAATTATTACAGAACTTACTTTGAAAACCATTATAGCACCAAAGGAAGTTGCAAGTTTAATTATTCCTTTTGAAAATCTAGATGATTGTATTTCTGCTGTTCCTAAATTTAAAATGGCACACATGAATCCACAAGCATTAGAATTTATGGAAAGAGAAATTGTTTTATCTAGTGAAAGATATATTGGAAAGAGCGTATTCCCTCAAGTAATTAATGGAGTAACTGCAAATGCTTATTTACTTGTTACTTTAGATGCAGGTGATGAAGATGAATTAAATAACCTTATTGAACAAGCAAGTGAAATAGTATTAGAAGCAGGAGCAATTGATGTTCTTGTAGCTGATACACCTTCGAAAATTAAAGATGCATGGGCTGCACGTTCTAGTTTCTTAGATGCAATTCTTGCAGAAACAAAATTATTAGATGAATGTGATGTGGTAGTCCCAATAAATAAAATTGCTTCTTATCTTGCTTTTACAAATAAAGTTGGCGAAGAGTGTGGATTAACTATTAAGAGTTTTGGACATGCAGGAGATGGAAATCTTCACATATACCAATGTAGTAATGATTTAGATGAAGCAGAATTTAAAGTAAGAGTTGAGAAATTCTTTGATATTATTTATAAAGAAGCAGTAGCTTGTGGCGGACTTGTTTCAGGAGAACATGGAATAGGTAGTGGAAAGATAAGCTATTTAACAGAGTGCGTTGGAGAAACAAATATGGAATTAATGAGAGGCATTAAAAAAACTTTTGATCCGAATGGTATTATGAATCCAGGTAAAGTATGCTGTTCAATAGATGCTGCCAACTAATAAAACACAATTCACAAACTAATATAAAAAACGAAAGGTAGGTAATTAATATGAATTTTATACAAGATGAAAATAACCAACAATTACAAGAAATGTATCGCGATTTTGCAGAAAAAGAGGTAAAACCAATCGCAAAAGAAATTGATGAAAATATGCGCTTCCCAGCAGAAAATGTAGCAAAAATGGCTGAAATGGGCTTGCTTGGAATTCCATTTCCTGAAGAATTCGGTGGAGCTGGAATGGATACATTAAGTTATGTACAATGTGTAGAAGAATTATCTAAAGTTTGTGCAACAACAGGTGTTATTGTTTCAGCACATACAAGTCTTTGTGCAACACCAATTTACACATACGGTACAGACGAACAAAAAGAGAAATATTTAAAACCACTTGCTTCAGGTGAAAAATTAGGTGCCTTCGGATTAACAGAACCTTCTGCTGGAACTGATGCTTCTTTGCAAAAGACAACAGCTGTATTAGAAGGAGACCATTATGTACTAAATGGCAGCAAGATCTTTATTACTAATGCAGGATTTGCAGACATATATATTATTTTAGCTATGACAGATAAGAGTAAGGGAACAAAGGGTATTTCAGCATTTATCGTTGAAAAAGATTTCCCTGGTTTTACTGTTGGAAGTCATGAATTAAAGATGGGAATCAGAGGATCTTCTACATGTGAATTATTCTTTGATAATTGCATAGTTCCAAAGGAAAATCTTTTAGGAGTAGAAGGTAAAGGATTTAGCCTTGCAATGGCAACTCTTGATGGAGGCCGTATTGGTGTTGCCGCACAAGCTCTTGGTATTGCAGAAGGTGCAATAGAAGAAACTATAAAATATGTTAATGAACGTGTTCAATTTGGGCGTACTATTTCAAAATTCCAAAACACACAATTTGAACTTGCTCAAATGCGTGCAAATACAGAAGCTTCAAAACTTTTAGTATATCAAGCTGCATGTGCAAAGGATAATCATGAAAAATTTTCACATTTAGCTGCTATGGCAAAATTAGTTGCTTCTAGAAATGCCAGCGATGTAACAAGACGTTGTTTACAATTATTTGGTGGATATGGATATTCAAGTGATTATCCAATTGAAAGAATGATGCGTGATGCAAAAATAACAGAAATTTATGAAGGAACATCAGAAGTTCAAATGATGGTAATTTCTGGATGGATGGGTGTTAAATAATAGATAACTAAAATTAAATAAAAAACAGATGATCAGGAAGATGATTTCCTGATCATCTGTTTTTAATGGAATAGAGAATAAAATTACTTCGACTTATTAAAAAAAAGCGATATTATAATAGAAATATTAAAATAAGATAATTAAAAGTGGTTATGAAATATGCTAATAAATTAGTATATCATAACCACTTTTTTTATATTCAGATGAAGTAATTTAGGCTTTTAAGTGACTAAAGTTTAGTATAAGTAGTCATATGACACCTAGGGCATGGAGGTAATACGTCAGTGTCTTGATCTAAAATAACTATTTCCCCACAAGTAGTACATATATAAGTGCCTTTACCTGGTTTTTGTCCTGCTGTATACATTAATATCAACTCCTTTAAATATAAGTATTCAACACTAGTTTGAGAAAACCTGCATTAAACAAATGATTTATGTAAAAATATGAAGAATGACTAGTACAGCCGCAGATTTGATAGGTAATAAATGAAAATCTAGTGGGAAAAATTGTTCGTTGAATTATTATAAAGTATATGGTATGGAAGACAGTACGGATGTACAATTAAGGATAGTTATGTTGGTTTCAGGGGGTATAGGGTACAGAAAGAGCACTCGCATAAATGTACTTTTTTATAAAAATTCACAAATCATTCTTATTTTCGTCACTCTAATGACACAGAGAGTTGTTATTCTAAGTACATAGAAAGTAGTTGATTTTTTTAATTAGAGCCCCCTTTAATTAAATTAATATAAACCTTAAAAGAACTGGTTATATAACCGGTTCTTTTTATTGCGAATTTTTTTGGTATTTCATAACTTTTTATATGTTTGAAATTTTCTACTGTAGGGTGTTCTCCGCCAATTCTAATTGTCATCTCGTCTATACCTATTACAAAATTATTGTTAAGCAAGTTATTGAAAACATTTTTTTCAAAACGATACACTTCAATGCTTAGTTTATGCTAGTATGTCCATTGAAACATTTATTATGTTAATTAAAACATAATATATATTAAAGTGTGGCATAATAAATTTATAATTTTAGAGAGCAAAAATAATAATGTGTATGCTCTAAAATGGCGTACTAATTGATTGTTTTAAAAAATATAAAGAAAGGTATGTGAAAAGAATGAATAAATTAGAAACACTAATAGATGCAGGATATGAGATAAAAATTCAATCAAATGCTAAATTCTGTTTAACGCTGCAAGATACAGTCCCTTGTATGAATTTTAATGCGGATAACATAGAGGAAGCTATTGATTCAGCTTATTACTTTGTAAAAGAAATGAAGACAGTAGCAGATAAGACGGAAATACAAACTGAGATAGAAACGCAAATAAAGGATTTTAAAACTATAATTGAAGAAATACAACCACAAGAAATAAGCATTAATGAAGATATGCTTAATGGGGAATTTAAGACGACCATTAGTACTAGATTGTATTCCGAAGTTTGGGGGCAGTTTAAAGATTTTACAGACGAGCGTAAAGAGTATAAAAGCATAGATTTAGTAAGCATGGCACTTTTAGAATATATTGAGAAATACAAAAGATAACATATAAAAAAATATTATTAGATTATGCTAACAAAGGATATATGGCATAAAATGCATTTTAATATGCCTAGTAATTCTTATTTTACTTGGCAACATAGATGCACTGAAAGCAATATATCCTTTTTGTTATAACTGATTAAAGAAAAATTTGCAATTTAAAATTACAGGTTACAACCTAAAGCAATTTTTTAACATCGTATAAAGAATTTTGAACCAGCCAGGCTTGGGGAAAAAACTTACCTACGGTCCAATAGCTTACTCCACCTAGATTATAGTCATTAGCAGTTCTAAGTTTTGCATTCATGCTTCTAGCATCTTCGAACCAAACAGCATGTTTTTTGCCATTAGAATCATAATAGTTAAAAAATGGAGCTTGAGAAATAGGGTCATATTGAATAGAAGCAAATACTTTTCTTGCAAGATCTACAGCCTCTACGTTTCCTAATGCTGTTGCTGTAGTCCCTTTTACGAAAGGTAGAGTCCAATCATAACCATAATTAGGTATACCCATAAAAATCTTTTTACTTGGAATTACTGTTACTGCATAATCAAGGATTTTTTTTACTTCATTAATTGGAGACACTGCAAGTGGTGGCCCAGCGGTATATCCCCACTCGTAAGTCATCAGTATAACATGGGTAGCCAAAGCACCATGAACTGGGTAATCATGAGCCTCGTAAAGTAAACCTTTTATATCGCCAGAAGGTTTAGGGGCTAAGGCTGTTGTTACAGGATACCCTAAAGGCTTTAGTCTGTTTACTACTTTGCGTAAAAAATTATTATAGTTTACTCTATCTTCAGGATGGATGTATTCAAAATCTATATCCAATCCGTAATAATTTTTATTTTTCAAATTATTAACTATGTTATTAATTAATGTGTTTTGCACATTTTCATCTGTAAGAATAGTATGGACTAAATCGCTATCAAATCCACCACCTTCTTTTAAGTTTGTAATAACCATCATAGGAGCTACTTTAGCTTTTCTAGCAGCTTGAATTAGAGGAACGTCATTTATACCTTTTAGTGTGCCATCGGGTTGCACTTGATGACTAAATATACTAAGATATGTGAGGTTTGGGAGAGTTTTTGCAAGAACATCCATATTCGTAGTAGGAAGTGCATATGCATTAACTTCGATAGAACCTAATTTTTGGGGAGAAAGTGGTATATTTATGATTTGACCAGGGTAAATTATCATTGAGCTAGTAAGAAGAGGGTTTGCAGCATATAAATCTGCAATAGTTACGTTATACATTTTAGCTATACTGTATAGTGACTGCCCAGGAAGAACTTTATGAGTGCGGGTGTCCTGTAGTATTACAAGTGTTTGGCCTACCACAAGTTCATTTGGTTTTGTGAGTTCATTATCAGAAGCTATTTTATCATATGAAACACCATATAATTTAGAAATTTCATATAAGTTTTCGCCACTTTTTACAACATGAATAATCAAAAAAATCACACCTTATATATTAATATACTTTAATATATGCTATATAACACGAGGGAGTACATAGTATATTCATATAATGAGAACATAATTTACTATTAATTCAAGATTTTATTTAAAAACTTGATTTATTTTCTTAGATAAACTAAAATTATTTTAGACTATCATAGTGAGAAATTATTCCTAGATAGAAGTTAATAATGATTATTTTGTTTCAAATTATAAACAAGGAGGAATATTAATGGAAAAAATTTTAACGTTAGATTTGAGTAAGACGATTCCATATTTAGCTGAACATGAGATATCTAATTTTCAACCAATGGTATCTACTGCACATAAAATGCTTACAGATAAAACAGGTGCGGGAAATGAGTTTTTAGGATGGATAGACCTTCCTGTGAATTATGATAAATCAGAATTTGCAAGAATTAAAAAGGCAGCAGAAAAGATAAGAAAAAATTCTGAAGTCTTAATAGTAATTGGAATAGGTGGATCTTACCTTGGGTCTAGAGCGGCTATAGATATGTTATCTCATAGTTTCCACAATTGTCTTTCTAGCGATAAAAGAAAATCACCTGCAATATTTTTTGCTGGAAATAATATAAGTTCTACATATATGGCGGATTTAATTGATGTTATAGAAGGTAAAGATTTTTCAGTGAATGTAATATCAAAATCTGGAACTACCACAGAGCCAGCAATTGCATTTAGAATATTTAAAGATTTATTAGAAAAAAAATATGGTAAAGAAGGAGCAAAAGAAAGAATTTTTGCGACTACTGATAAAGCAAGAGGAGCTCTAAAAAAATCAGCAGATGCAGAAGGTTATGAAACTTTTGTTATTCCTGATGATGTAGGGGGAAGATTTACAGTGTTAACACCCGTAGGACTGCTTCCAATAGCAACAGCAGGTATTAACATAGACGAAATGATGAAGGGCGCAGCGGATGCAAGAGAAGCTTACAGCAATGATGACATAAGCAAAAATGATTGTTATAAATATGCTGCGGCTAGAAATGCTCTATATAGAAAAGGCAAAGTTACAGAAATATTAGTTAACTATGAGCCAGCACTTCAATATTTCGGTGAGTGGTGGAAACAACTTTATGGTGAAAGTGAAGGAAAAGATCAAAAGGGAATATTCCCAGCAGCAGTTAATTTTTCTACAGATTTGCATTCTATGGGACAATATATTCAAGAAGGTGTAAGAAATATATTTGAAACAGTTATAAATGTTGAAAAGCCAAGAATAGAATTTGTAGTAGAAAAGGATAATAAAGATTTAGATGGATTGAACTTTTTAGCAGGTAAAACTATGGATTTTGTAAATAAAAAAGCTTTTCAAGGAACAGTACTTGCTCATAATGATGGTGATGTACCTAATATTATTTTAAATGTACCAGCAATAAGCGCATATAATTTTGGACATATGGTCTATTTTTTTGAGAAGGCTTGTGCAATAAGTGGATATCTATCAGGTGTGAATCCTTTTGATCAACCAGGAGTTGAAGCATACAAGAAAAACATGTTTGCTCTTCTTGGAAAATCAGGATATGAGGACATTAAAGCAGAACTCGAAAAAAGACTTTAGAGAAATGAGAATTATTGTAGATGCAGATGGGTGCCCTGGTAAACAACTAATAGAAAAGGCAGCTAAAGAAAATGCTATAGAGCTTATTATGTATTGTGATATTAATCATGTTTTAAGTAGTGATTATGCATCAATAAGATATGTGGACAGTGGGTTTCAGAGTGTTGATATGAAAGTAGCCAATGAAGCTAAATCTAAGGATATAGTAATTACTCAAGACTTTGGTGTCGCTGCAATGGTTTTAGCTAAAGGAGCTTATGCAATAGGGCCTAAAGGCCACATATATGATGATGATAATATCGACAAGTTATTATTTGAGAGGCATTTGTCTAGCAAATTAAGACGGAGCGGAGGAAAAACCTTTGGCCCTAAAAAACGAACAAAGGTCGATGATGAAAAGCTTTATAACAATTTAATTAGACTGATTCTAAAAGCCAGGCAGTAAGAGCTAAGTCACTTCTGTTTAACTTTTAGGGTATACAAAATAGCTAGTAACTAACGTTACTAGCTATTTTTATAATGATTTTGTCACATAACTAACTTTTATAATAATAAATTTAGTCCTATAAAAAACTATAAATTTTAATATAATGCCATTTTAAAATAAAATTATGAAAAAATATGTCTATAAATGAAAGAAAAAAAGTGGAATATATACTGTTACATATAATGGTATTATAGTATAATATATCACTATAGAGAGTAATTTTTTAATAATACATTATATAGTTTATTTATAAAGGTAGGTGAAAATAAATGAATGAAATGAATATATTGTTTAGCTTAGAAAATCCTGAAGAAAAATATAAAGAAATCGAGATAAGTGTTGAAAACAAGCTAGAGGATGATTTAAATTATAAATTTCTTGTAGGACTAGACGGTACGTGGACTACCCTTAAGAAATTAAGTGGAGCTAGCGATGTTATATGGAAACCAGAAACAGAGGGTAAGTATTCTATAATGGTACAAGCTAAAAGAAAAGAAAGTAATAAGCCATTTGATTTTATGTCAAAAACAGATTATATAGTAGGCGAGCATGCAGAAAAATTAATAAGTAATATTTACATAAATAAAACAGAAATAATGGTAGGTGAAAAAATCACCTTAACAGTAGAGGCTGTAAAGATCCCTATTATGTATAGATATTGGTTACATCAGCTTGAAAAATGGACACTTATAAAGGACTATTCACCAGACAATATACTAACATGGACTTCAAAATATTCTGGAGAACAGGAATTTTTAGTGGAATGCAAAAATTTGGATTCCGAAAATAGTTTTGATGACTTTATGAAAATACAATTTAATGTACAAGCTGTGCAGTCTTTAGAAATCATGAGCTTTAAATGTTTGACTGAGGACATATTAGAAGGCACGGAGCTCGTTTTTGAGGTAGAGTCAAAATATGAAGACAATAGGATGATTTTATACAAATTTGTGAAAATTAATCCTATGGGAGATACCAAATGCATACAAGATTATTCAACCAAAAAATTAGTTAGTTATGTTGAAGAAGAGAAGGGTGATTATAAGCTGTTATGTATGGCAAAGGATATGTATTCACTTCATGAATTTGATGATCGTGCATTGATTTATTATAGTGTAGACCCGTATGAAGAAATAAATATATATAGTTTCACTACTGATCTAAGTTCACCACAGTTATGTGATACCCCTATTATATTTAAGTGTATTGCTAGAGGTGGAAAAGAGTTATTGTATAAATTTAAAATTGATGGAAAATATCCAGAGGATTCTGGTTATATTAGTAAAAATAATTATATATGGACACCGAAGGAAGCAGGAGAATACAAAGCTAAATTATGGGTTAAAGATGAATCTTTCAAGGGTGAATATGAGAAGGAAGTTTCTTTAAATTTTATAATAGATGATATAGGAAATGGAAATGTAATTATTGATGATATAATAGTAGATAAGAAAGATACCGTACTAATAGGTGAGCGTGTTCATGTAGAGGTTAAAGCAACTGGAGGAATCTCTTTAAGATACAGTTTTGGAGTTTTTCAGAATGATAAAGAAATAGAAAAAATAGAATTTGGAACACATCATTTTGTTGATTTCACCCCAGAAGAAGGTGGCAAATTTAAACTTGAGGTAAGAGTGAAAGATAAATACTCCAAGAGAGAATTTGATGCTCATGCAGTTGTATATATTCAGGCTGTAGAGTGTATACCAGCTAAAATAGACTATGTCTTAATGCCCCCGAGAGAATACTATATGGTTGGAGATATTATTTCTCTCCAAGTTATATCAGAAAACACACGAAATACCCTTGTGAATTATGTTTTGAAAATAGATGGTCACTTAGTAGAACAAACAAACTTTGTAGAACATAAAAATTATGAACTTAAGCCTAAATGCAGTGGAACCTATTTAATAGAACTTCTAGCAAAGAATAAATTAAGCACAAATGAGTATGATAGTAGGAAGGAAATAAAAATTAAAGTACATGAGAATATGCCAATAACCGATACCAAGATTTTATGTGACAGATCAAATTTTATGGTTAATGAAACAATAACATTTGTTGCGCAAAGTACTGGAGGCCGCGAGGTAGTTTATGAATTCTATCTTATGGAAAAAGGGGACTGGAGTTTAGTTCAAAAATTCAGCATAAAAGATGATTATATTTTTATGCCTTTTACTATTGGAATTTACAAAATGTTAGTATTATCAAAATGCTTTTATAAGAGTATTTCATATGAAGATTATGATATAATAGAGATTGAAGTAAAAGAAAAAATTTAAAACAGCTTTTAAAAGCTGTTTTTTTTACTGACGTGTTATTTATTAAATACGTTTTAATATGTATTTTACCTGAAATTTTATGAAATAGTTGAGGAGATGAATATAAATGGAAAGAATAGATAAGATATTGTCTAATTTAGGTCATGGAACAAGAAAAGAAGTAAAAACATTATTAAAGAAAGGCTTAGTAGAGGTTGATGGAATAAAAATTTCTGATAGTGCTACGAAAGTTGATCCAGATAACACCGTAATAAAAGTATCTGGGGAAGAAATTAACTATAGAAAATTTATATACATAATAATGAATAAACCATCTGGTGTGGTTTCGGCTACAATAGATAAATATGATGAAACAGTAATTGATTTACTAGATCAAGAGTACCATGCTTTCAAGCCATTTCCTATTGGTAGATTAGATAAAGATACAGTAGGGTTATTACTAATTACTAATGATGGAGAACTAAATCATAAATTAATAGCACCTAAAAATCATGTAGATAAGGTATATTATGCAGAAATTAATAAATTTGTGGATGAAGTTGACATTAAGGCTTTTAAAAAAGGTGTCGTACTAGATGATGGATATAAATGTATGCCAGCCATATTAGAGATATTAAATGCAAATGAAAATGGATCTGAAGTAAAGATTACTATCCAAGAGGGTAAATTTCATCAGGTTAAAAGAATGTTTGAAAGTGTAGATAAGAAGGTTGTATTTTTAAGGAGAATTAGTTTTGGACCATTAAAATTAAATGAAGATTTAAGTGAAGGACAATACCGAGAATTGTCGGAAGATGAGATAAATTTATTGAAACAAATTTAATTGAGTTAATAATATCATTATACATGAAGCAAAAATGAACGAAATATGAATAAAATCTACTCATTTTAAAATTTATTTACAATAAAATATGGTAAAACACTTGCAATCTTTAATCAAATTTAATATAATTAGGTAGTAAAGATAAATAGAGAGATAAATAGCCCCCTTTTTATTTATTATAAAACAGCCCAACCCCAAGGGCTGTTTTATTTTGTAAAAAAAAGTCGATTTTCGTAAATAGTTCTCGACATAATATGTTTCGACAAAATGCCCATATTAAATTGTACTATTTAATATGGGCATTTTTTATTGGATAATAGGGAAGTATATAATTACATAGTATATACTAGATGAAATTTTTGGATTATAATAAAGTGAGTAAATATAGAAACGCATGAATAATTTAGTATATTTTAGATGAAAAACTAAAGCATTAATAAATATTTTATGGAATTTATAAAAATAAAAAATAATAGGAAGATTAGATAGGAGGTTACCTTATGGTGTTAAAAGAAACTTTAATAAATTTTATGACAGAGCAAGCATATAAACCTATGAACACAGTAGAACTCTCTAAAGTGTTCGATATAAGAAAAAAAGAGATGAAAGGGTTTACTGCTTTTTTGGCTGAAATGGAAAAAGACGGTGATATAGTTAAGTCAGTCAATGAATATTATGGTATTCCAGAGAAGATGGGTCTTGTAGTTGGTAAATTCCAAGGTCATCAAAGAGGTTTTGGGTTTGTAATAGCGGAAGTAGAAAGACCAGATATATTTATCCCTGCAGATAATGTAAATGGGGCAATGAATGGAGATAGAGTTCTTGCAAAAGTTCTAAAAGAAGAAAACACAGGTAAAAAATGTGAAGGTGAGATTGCAAAAATAATAGAGAGATCTAATAAAACAATAATAGGAACTTATGAGGATAGTAGTAACTTTGGTTTTGTAGTAGCTGATGACAAGAGAATTGCTCAGGATATATTTATTCCTAAAGCAGAAAGAAATGGAGCCAAAACGGGTCAAATAGTAATAGCTGAAATAACTCAGTGGCCAGAACAAAGAAGAAATCCTGAGGGGAAAATCATTGAAATTCTCGGCAATAAAGGTGACACTGGTATAGATATATTAACTATAATTAAAAAACATAAATTGCCAGAGGAGTTTCCAGCAAATGTCGAGGCTTATGCAGACAATATAGATGAAGTAATTCCAAAAGAAGAATATGCTAGGAGAACAGATTTAAGGGACTTAACTATGGTAACCATTGACGGAGAGGATGCTAAAGATTTAGATGATGCTGTGTCTATTGAGGTTTTAGAAAATGGTAATTATCGTTTAGGAGTACACATAGCTGATGTTTCTCACTATGTGAAAGAGAAAAATCCCTTAGACAAAGAAGCTTTAAATAGAGCAACTTCTGTATACTTAATTGATAGGGTTATACCAATGCTTCCTAAAAAATTATCTAATGGCGTTTGTAGTTTAAATCCTAAAGTGGATCGATTAGCTCTTACTTGCTTTATGGAAATAGACAAAAATGGTAAAAGTGTAGATCACGAGATAGTAGAAAGTATTATAAAGACTAATGAGCGAATGACTTATACTGATGTTACCAAAATAATACGAGATAAAGATGCGGAAACAATCAAAAAATATGATTATTTATATGAAGATTTTAAACATATGGATGATTTATGTGCCATTCTTAATAAAAAGAGAATGAAGAGGGGCGCTATAGATTTTGACTTTGTTGAGTGTAAAATAATATTAAATGAACTTGGAAAACCAATTGATATTGTACCTTATGAGAGAGGTGTTGCAAATAGAATAATAGAGGAATTTATGTTAACTGCTAATGAAACTATAGCTGAGCATTTTTTCTGGTTAAACACACCATTTGTATATAGAATTCATGAAGATCCAGATGAAGAAAAATTAATGAGATTTAGTGAATTTGCAAGTAATTTTGGATATTCTATGAAATGGGGAAAGGAAATACATCCTAGCATGCTTCAAGAAGTAATATCTAAAGTAAAAGGGCAAAAAGAAGAGATGGTACTAAGTACTTTACTACTTCGTTCTATGATGAAAGCAAAATATTCTCCAGAATGTGTTGGTCACTTTGGTTTGGCAGCTAAATATTATTGTCACTTTACGTCTCCAATTAGAAGATATCCCGATTTAATGATCCATAGAATAATTAAAGAGGTTATAAATGGAGGATTAAGTGAAGCCAGAACAGAAAGATTGAAAAAAGAAGTTCAAATAGCATCAAAACAGTCCTCAGATATGGAAAGAGTAGCTATGGAAGCTGAGAGAGAAGTAGATGACTTAAAGAAAGCAGAGTACATGAGTGAGCGAATTGGTCAAGAATTCGATGGTATTATTTCTTCAGTAACTAATTTTGGATTGTTCATAGAACTTCCAAATACTATAGAAGGTTTAGTTCATATGACTAGTTTAGATGATGATTATTACGTGTTTGACGAAAGACACTTAACCCTTATTGGCGAGAGGACTAAAAAGACGTATAGGCTAGGTGAAGAGGTAAGGATTATAGTTAGTAAAGTTGATTTAACTTCACATGAAGTTTATTTTGATATAATTGATGATAAAGAAGATAGTGAAGATAATAAAGATAAAGAAGAAGATTTAAAGGAATACTCGGTTAGTGATTTAAATGAACTTATAAAGGATGATGGGGCAACGGAAAAAGACTTTATTGCAGAATAGGATATGTTACAAAATAAGCTTTAAAGAAAAATGATCTGAAAATAAAAGTGCAGAAGGGGAATAACCACCTCTTCTGTATATATATTTAAACATTGACTGCTTTGTAAAAATGATCCATGCAATCTTGAAAAAGAATATAATATATAGTATAATTAAATGTATTAATAAGAATAAAGTAGGTGAAATTATGGTAAAAAAATCAGAAAATAAAACATTAGTAGAAAATAGAAAAGCAAGACATGATTATTTTATAGAAGAAGCAATGGAAGCTGGTATAGAGCTTGTTGGTACCGAAGTGAAATCTATTAGAGCTGGTAAAGCAAACTTAAAAGATAGTTATGCAGATGTTATAAATGGTGAAGTATTTATTAAAAATATGCATATAAGTCATTATGAAAATGGAAATCAATTTAATACTGATCCATTAAGAGTCAGAAAGGTATTGCTCCATAAAGAGGAAATAAACAAACTAGCATTATTTACGGCTCAAAAGGGCTTCACGCTAGTTCCATTATCCCTTTATCTTAAAAATACTAAGGTAAAAGTTAATCTTGGTGTTGTTAGAGGTAAAAAAGACTATGATAAGAGAGATGCAATGCTTGAAAAAGATGCTAAAAGAGACATGGACAGACAGATAAAAGAAAGAATGAGATAACAAGTAATAATACACTTAAGTTCCATAATGTTGACACTTGATAAAGAATATAAAATAGTGTATCATTAGGTTTATAGTAAGTAACTTAGTAAGAAAATAAAAGTTGCTATTTAATTGATTTACGGGGCATTAAAAATTTAATAATTTGGATTTGCGTAAAACATACAATAATATTTATATATTATTGTAGTACAAAAGATTCAGTTTAATCTTTTGACATATTAGGGGGCGTACTTGGTTTCGACGGGGGTACGTTGCATCTAGGAAGCGAGTCGAGGGAACCTATGGACCCGCGTAAAAAACTATAGGGACAATTTAAACGCAAACGATAATTTAGCACTAGCAGCTTAGTCTGCTACGTCTTACCTTTGATTACCGCGACTTAGGATAGGGCGCCGACAGCGGTGAACCGAGTCCGGGAAAGCTTTGACCTGGAAACGGAAATTATGAAGCTACTAAAACTTAAACCTGGTCAATAGGGGTTAAGTAGAGGGAATGTTAAATTATTGACTACACTCGTAGATGCCTAGGTGTTGCTGCTTTCGGACAGGGGTTCGACACCCCTCGCCTCCACCAGTAAAACCCTCGACTAATTAATAAATTAGTCGGGGGTTTTCTTATGATATAAAGTCGGAAGTTATACAATTCTTTGCACCTGGAATACCTCAAGTATATTATGTGGGGCTTTTAGCTGGAGAAAATGACATTGAATTACTTGAAGCTACAAAGGAAGGCAGAAATATAAATCGTCACTATTATACTAAAAAGGAGGTGGAAACAAACCTTAAAAGACCTATTATGAAAAGATTATTAAATCTTATGAAATTCAGTAATTCATATTAAGCTTTTAATGGAAATATTTACATAGCTGAAACTGATAATGATGAGTTAGTTGAAATAGTATGGAACAAAGATGATTTCAAAACAATTTTGAATGCTAATGTTAAAAATCACACATTTACTATAAAATATTTTGATGTTGATAATAAAAGGTATGAGAAATTACTAGATGTCTAGTACAATAAATTCTAAGCTCCATACAATAAAAAAAGTTTATAAAGAAAATGAGTATTTAGTTGATTTCTTTCTTGTTTTCTTGATTAAAAGATATTAGCACAAGCAATTTAATAATTGATTGTGCTAATATTTTTTACCTTTTTAGTTGGTTTTGATATACCATCTTTGATACTGTTGCTATTTTTTCAGCAGAATTTGATAATCCATCAACGTATATTACAAACATATACGGTTTATTTGTAAATACTATTCCCACATCATTTGTATAGGAACCCAAGTTACCTATTTTATGTGCTACTAAATACCTTGGTATATATTTATCTATTCTATCATGAAATTTGGTTCTTTTCATGTCACTTATTAGTCGTGTATAATATTTGTCATTTCTACCGTAATAAAGCTTCTTTAAAAGCCTAGTTTCAATCTCTGGTGTTAATACATTTTTGGTTGTACTTACTCCAGTTATTCCTGTCATAGTAGCTACCTTCTGCCTAACGATTCGAGCACCACCAAGCCTACTTGAAATCATATTTGTAGCTATATTATCAGAGTAAATTATCGAATAGTCTAATAACTTTTGTAATGCTACTGGATGTTTTAAAGTGGTTTTTAATTGACCTTGTAAAATACCAGTTCCTGACTCATAATAAGCACTATTATATCTAAGTCCATCAGTTAATTTAAGTTTTCCTGCCCTTACCATATCATATGCAACCATATTCATTCCTACTTTATAGGTACTAGCTGCTATACATACTTTGTTTGGATTTATTGATAGTTTGTCTCCAGTGGATAAGTCATAATAAACAAAACCTACTCTATTTACTCCACTACCTAAATAAGCTTTTATTTTATTTAATAAGGCCACATTTGAAGCTTGTCTTTGTTTTGCCTTCTGAATAGCATTGTAATCTCTAATATTTTTAGTTTTATTTAAAATATTTTCTGTAGCAGTGTCATATATACCCGATTGGATAAGATTATATTTTTCCTGAAATTGTTTTATCACATTTTGTGTATCTGAACCAAAAACACCATTAATACTTACAGTATAACCAATATTAAATAGTTTCTTTTGTAAAGAAAGAACTTTAGCATCCTTATTGCCTACATTAAGAATAGTCACATTTTTAATCTTTTGCGTAATCAATATTTTTCGAACTACGACAGGTTGTATACTTTTTTTGTAGCTTTGACTAATTGTACTCGGTATTGTGTAGACGATTGCAATTATTGTTAATGCAATCATTAATATAGTCTTTTTTTTCATTTTTATCCCCCATTTTTTATCCTTCTGTTTATATTATCATTTATATTATGCAAGTAACATAAGTGTGCATATTATAGGTGAAGTCCAATATTATTTTTCAACAATTTTATAGAGAAAGAGGGTTTCTCTATTTGTAAACTCTAATAGTTTCAGCCTTATAACATTTATTTCATGGAATATTATATCAATTCATTACCAACTAAAATTTTAATTATATAACATATTTCATCATCGGTTGTATCTATATAATATTTATTGCATAAGAAAACAATTTGTTCTTTAACCACTTGATATATTTCTTTATGCTTATTTATAAGTTTCTCTTAATAAGGATACTCTATTGATGGTTCTCCCTTTTTAAGTCTACTAATAGTAAAGGCTAAATGAAGAATTAAGCCTATTAGATTTTCATCTGTTAATGAGATGGATAGACTTGTGGCTATTTTATTGAAAAATTGAGTTATATCAGTGTAAAGCACATCTCCATCAAAGTTATCAATATTTTCTTTAAGAATCGATCGCATTTTAAGAAGGGTAGTTTTGTATCAATAATTTCTTGAAGTTCCTTTGCCTCTTTATGGTGTGAATATTTTACAAAAGGATATAAATAGTGCTGCAGATTCTGTAAAGCTGATGACGTTACATGCCTCTAAGGGATTAGAGTTTTCATATGTTTTTATTACCGGTGTCAATTATGGCTTGATTCCTTTACAGACAAGAGATATGGAAGGGGAAGAAGAGGAACGCCGATTATTTTTTGTGGGAATTACCAGGGCAAAAGATTATCTGGAATTTTCCTATTATACGAATCCGGATTATTATAGAGCAATGCCTGGAGAAAGTAGATATATTCATATGATTCCGCCACACCTAATTCACAAGGATGCGGTTAAAAGTAAAGCGGTGAACTTACAGGAACTTAAGAAACAGATTCAGGAGGTAAAAACAGAAGAAAAGAAAGAGGAAACATCAGTGGAACCTGTAAATCAGATATCTATAAAACAGGTGAGCCATAAGAAATATGGAATAGGAAAAGTTCTGAAAGAGGAAGAGACGATGATTGAAGTAGAATTTGAAAATTATGGAGTGAAAGAATTTATTAAAGCGTTTAGTGAGTTGGAATTTTTATAAATATGTTCTTGTATGTTTATTTATTTATTTGTTGATTATTACTTGACTTAGAGTTAACTCTAAGTGGTAAAGTAAATTATAGATAGCTACAAGACAGTTATCTAAAGTAAATAACAGAAGAAATTTATTGCTTATATGGAAAAATATTATGTGCCACATAAAATAGTGCATTTAATTAGGAGGTATTAACATGAAAAAAGTAATAAGCAAGAAAAATAGTGAGAATGAAAAAACAGCATTCGTTTATATGACTAAGGACATCAGTGCGGAAGGTCTTATGGCCATTTATGAAGCATTGGACCATAAGGCAACCGGAAAGGTTGCCGTGAAGCTATCTACCGGTGAGCCAGGGGGGCATTATTTTCTTTCTACTAAATTGATACAGCCCCTTGTGCAAGCTGTGAACGGTACGATTGTAGAGTGCAATACTGCTTACGGAGGTCGACGTTCCACTACGGAATCCCATCGTAAAGTTGTGAAAGAACATGGATTTACAGATATAGCACCGATTGACATTATGGATGCAGAAGGTTCAATGAGTATTCCTGTTGTAGACGGAAAGCATTTGAAAGAAGATATGGTTGGTGCAGGTTTTGCGAACTATGATTTCGTAGTGAATCTTGCGCACTTTAAAGGTCATGCCATGGGAGGCTTTGGCGGTGTAATTAAGAATATGTCGATTGGAATTGCTTCTTCTATGGGAAAAAGCATGATTCATAGTGCAGGAACAGCAACAACTGGCTTTGGTCTTGACTCACCCCAGGATGATTTTCTGGAATCAATGGCGGAAGCAGCGAAGGCTGTTGCCGATTATGAAGGTGAAAATATTATTTATATCAGCGTCATGAATAATCTGTCTGTAGACTGCGATTGTGATTCACATCCAGCAAAACCTGAGATGGAAGATATCGGTATACTTGCCTCCCTGGATCCAGTAGCACTTGACCAGGCCTGTGTAGATTTTGTATATGATGCACCGGATGGTAGAGCACTGATTGAGCGTATGGAATCCAGACACGGTATCCACACGTTGGAACATGCGGATTTTATTGGTTTAGGAACCCGCAATTATGATTTGTTTACGATTGATGACTGATATACCATCTTCAATAATATTTTCAGAATGTGTAAATAGAATTGTATAAAGTGGAAATTTTTGACTTTCTAGAAGTGGCGAAGCAGTTAAGTTTCGTCACTTCTTAATTTTAAAAATAAATAGTTAAAAAAAGTTTATGACAAATGGTGGATATGTGTTCAAATGGAGAAAATTTTTACTAAAAGGTATTGACTTGGAGTGCACTCCAAGTGGTAGGCTATATATAGTATCAAAAATATAAAATCTAGAAAAGAAATGATAAATACAATGAGTAAGAAAATATTAGTTTTGCCTGAAAGTTCGATTATAAAACAGACTACATAAGTTCAAAAAAATCAGAAAAACACTTGACTTGGAGTTCACTCAAGGTAATACAGTTTATGTTGAAATGAATTAATAAAATACATGAAAGAATTGAGTAGGTTTCATTATGGAATTGATGAACGAAAAAAAATTTGGTTATGGATGTATGCGCTTGTCTTTACTAAATAAGGAAGACCAGACTTCTTTTGACTACGAACTAATTAACAAGTTATTTGATACCTATTTAGAAAAGGGATTCACTTTTTTTGATACTGCCTATACATATCATGGCTACATGCTGAAGAAGCAATGCGTAAAGCTTTGGTAGAACGTCACCCTAGGGATTCGTTTCAATTAGCTACAAAATTGCCACTATGAGACTTCAAATATGTCCGATTTTATCCCTTTGAATGAAGAAGAGAATACCATTATTGAAAAGGTTACTAAAATCATTAACGAAAATACAGCTGTAC
Source organism: Clostridium sp. (assembly GCF_036569345.1). Taxonomy (GTDB): domain Bacteria; phylum Bacillota; class Clostridia; order Clostridiales; family Clostridiaceae; genus Clostridium_AD. The sequence goes on along the minus strand of NZ_DATCQT010000152.1, from coordinate 4,805 downwards.
AATGTACTGCCTGTGAATATTGTACGCATGGATGTCCAAAAGACATTGCTATTCCAAAATATTTTGCACTGTACAACAGCATTATGCGTACCACTGGTAGTTTCTCAAGTCAGATGGTATATTACAACAATATTGCTATTTACAGATGAAAGTGGCTATTATAAATGGAAGGTTTTGGAGAGAAATAATGAAATGAAAAAAATGTAAAAATTAGGCGGGCGGGTTTGGATTTAGTTGGAACGCTTGAAAAACCCGAACTTAAAGAAGGGGAGAAATGTCCTCTTGTCATCATAATGCATGGTTTTACGGCAAATCGTCAAGAGCTGATGCATGTATGGATTGCACAGGAACTGTTGAAGAATCATATCGCTTCTGTGCGATTTGATTTCAATGGACATGGGGAGAGTGATGGGATGTTTGAAGACATGACCGTCATGAATGAGGTGGAAGATGCCATGGAAATCTTACGTTATGCAAAGAAACTTGACTTCGTGGAAAGCATCAGCATACTCGGGCATTCTCAGGGAGGTGTGGTAGCCGGGATGACTGCAGGGTACTATCCAGATGAGATTGCTTGTCCCGTACAGATGGCACCAGCTGCAACTTTAAAGGATGATGCCATAAAGGGTACGATAATGGGTGTGCAATATGATCCGGATCATATACCGGAATACGTTATATTTGGTAATATACGGTTAAGTAGATTATATTTTGGTATTGCACAACATTTGCCCATTTATGAGGTGTCATCTCAGTATAGGGGGCCTGTATGCCTTATTCACGGGACATCTGATTATGTTGTTAGTTACACTGCATCGAAAAAATACCAAGAGATATACACTGACAGTGAACTACATCTACTTGAAGGGCAGGATCACTGCTTTATGCATAATCTGGATGAGGCAGTGGTATTGGCAGTTGATTTTATTGTAGCAAAAGCAAAACAGATAAAATATAATTTCTAGATGAAAATCACAAACTGGAACTAAGGGGGAATAACTTTATGCACATACCTGATAATTATTTAAGTCCTTCAACTTGTGCTGTTTTTGGAGTGGTTATGTTGCCTATATGGAGAAAAGCAAGTTTAAAGGTAAAGAATGAAATAACAAGGCAGAAAATGCCTCTTCTTGGAGTAGCAGCGGCCTTTTCATTTTTAATTATGATGTTTAATATACCTCTACCAGGAGGAACTACGGCCCATGCTATTGGTGGTGCACTTGTTGCTATTTTGCTTGGACCTTATTCTGCTGTTTTAGCGGTTACTATAGCACTTGTAATTCAAGCATTGTTTTTCGGAGATGGAGGGATTTTAGCACTGGCCGTAAATTGTTTTAATATGGCTTTTATAATGCCATTTACAGCATTTAATTTATTTGAGATTACAAAAAAAATATTTAAAAACCGAAAAGGAGAATATATTGGAGCTTTCCTAGGTGGTTATATTTCAGTTAATGCAGCAGCTTTATTTGCCGCAGTGGAGTTAGGTGTTCAGCCATTACTATTTAAGGATTTTTCAGGACTACCCCTATATAGTCCCTATGGGCTAGCTATATCTATTCCAGCTATGATAATACCTCATTTATTAGCAATTGGAATTTTGGAAGGAATAATAACGGTGGGAGCATATAGCTATATAAAAAAGGCATCACCAGATGTAATATATAAAGGAAAAGTAAGCAAAATAAAAATTTCATGCACTATAATAGGAATTCTCATTTTAGCTACTCCTTTAGGACTTTTAGCAAATGGAACTGCTTGGGGAGAATGGGGTTTAGAAGAAATTAAGCATTTTATAGGATTTGTGCCTAAGGGAATGGAGCAAGGATTTAAATTTAATTCACCAATTCCAGATTATAGTTTTGGATTTTTAAGTAGTTATTTTGGATATATTTTATCAGCATTAGCTGGGGTAATAATAATTTTAATTATTTTTAAGGTTTTAGAGAAAATAAATTTGAAGAGAAATGTAAAAGGAGATTAAATGGTTCCACAATGGCTTTTAGAAAAAGATAATTACATTCCAAAGAAAGAAAAAAACTTATACATTGAAAAAAGTATTTTTTCTTTAATTAAAACAATTTCGATAATCAGGCAAAATAAAAATCAGGATAAATTGATCTATTCAATAAATCCATCCTTAAAGGTTGCAAGTACTATATTAATGATACTGTGTGTATCTATTTCAAGAAGTTTTATTTATTTATTAATAATAGATATATATGTGTTAATTAATCTTTTTCTTATAGGAAAAAAGTCAAGTAAAAGGATATTGTTTAAAAGTTTTATCTTTCCTTTAATAACTTTAATAACATTAATACCATCTATGATTTTTGAAAATATATATAATAGTTTATTGATTCTCCAAAAAATAATTATAACTATATTGCTTATGAATATATTATCACATACTAGCAGATGGAGCGAAATCAGCAAATCATTAAAATTATTATTTATACCAGATATATTTATATGGATTATGGATTTAACCATAAAATATATTGTTCTGCTAGGCGAATATACTATTAACCTGCTACATGCATTAAAACTTAGATCAATTGGTATAACTCCTGATAAATATAATTCTCTCACAGGAATTATTGGAAATTTATTCATAAAGTCTTATAAAATGAGTGAAGAGATGTCCCATGCTATGGAATGTAGGGGCTTTGTAGGAGAATATACTACAAAAGCAAATTTAAAATTAAAGAAAATAGACTATGTATATTTTATAATAAATATAGTCTTGGTTAGTTTGTTTATATACTTATAATAAAAGTATATCTGAAAAATTAAGGAGAATTAATGATGATAAATATAGAGAATATTTCATTTACATACAAGAATAAGATAGCTCTTGATAATATAAATGTTCATATAGAAGAAGGTGAATCTATAGCTATTATAGGTCCAAATGGAAGCGGGAAGTCAACTGTTTTAAAATTATTAAATGGCATTATTTTTTCAAGTCAAGGTAAATATATGTTTGATAACAATGAAATAAATGAATATACATTAAAGGATACTAAGTTCTTAAAACTATTTCATAAAAAATTAGGATTTGTATTTCAAAATTCTGATGCTCAACTATTTTGTTCTACAGTCTTTGAAGAACTGGCATTTGGCCTTATGCAAATGGAACTGCCAGAGGAAGAAGTAAATAAAAGAGTAAGAGATTGCCTTAATCTTCTTAATATAGATAAGTTAAAAGATGAACATCCGTATAATTTAAGCGGAGGAGAAAAGAAGAGAGTTGCAATTGCTAGTGTTTTAGCTATGAATCCAGAAGTAATAACTTTAGATGAGCCCATGAATGGGATAGATCCAAAAGGGAAAAGATTTTTAAAAGAATTATTAATTGATCTAAATAAATGCGGCAAAACTATAATTTGTGCAACTCATGATTTTGAATATATACAAGGTGTTTTTGATAGAGCTATAGTATTTTCAGAAGATCATAAAATAATAAGAGACGATAAATATGAAAATATCATGAATGATCAAGATTTTTTAAGAAAATATAACATTATATAATTTTAAACATTGGACAAGATAGCATTTAAAATTCAAACGATTAAAGGAGTTATAGACATGAAGATTTTATATTACGATTGTTTTTGTGGAATAAGTGGTGACATGAATTTAGCGGCACTAATAGATTTAGGAGTTCCTAAAGAATATTTAATGGAGGAACTTTCAAAATTAAACTTAAATTCTGAATATGAAATAAAAATTGAAAAATCTAAGAAACTTGGAATAACAGGGACTAGGGTAGACGTCATATTAAAAGATAAATTAGATGATGAGTTGCATATTTTAGATAAAGATTTACATGGGCATAACCATGAACACAATCATCATCATGGCGATGAAGAACATCATCATGATGAAAATAACCATAGTCACGAACATCATCATAGAAACTTGAAGGATATAGAGAAAATAATAAATTCAAATGATTTAAGTGATAAGGTTAAAAAACTTAGTATAGATATGTTTATGAAGGTTGCAGAGGCAGAAGCAAAGGTTCATGGAAAACCATTATATGAAGTATATTTTCATGAGGTAGGAGCTATTGATTCAATTGTAGATATGGTAGGAGCAGCTATTTGTTTAGACTATCTAAAAGTTGACAAAATTATTGCATCTCCAGTTCAAGTTGGAGGAGGATTTGTTAAATGTGCTCATGGGCTTATGCCAGTACCAGCACCTGCAACAGTAGAAATATTAAAGAATATTCCTATAAATGCTGGAATAGTACAATTTGAAACGACCACTCCTACTGGGGCTGCAATACTCGCGACAAACGTTGAAGAATTTACTCAAATGGTTGATTTCTCAATTAAGAAGATAGCATATGGAATAGGTCATAGAGAGTTAGAAATTCCAAATGTTTTAAGAGTATATTTAGGTGAGAAGGAAAGTTCTGAAAAAGTAAGAGAGCATTATATACTTGAAACTAATATAGATGATATGAATCCAGAACTTTATGGATATGTAGAAGAAAAACTTTTTGAAGCAGGAGCCTTAGACGTATTTAAAACACCTATATTTATGAAAAAGGGAAGGCCGGGGATAAAATTAAGTGTGTTAACTAATGAAAAAGTTGAAAAGGATGCTTTAGATGTTATTTTTGAAGAAACTACATCGATTGGTGTTAGAAAATATAAAGTTGAAAAAATAATGCTTAATAGAGATTTTTCAAAAGTAAAAACAGAGTATGGAGATATTACAATAAAGAAATCTTATTATAAAGGGAAGCTAGTCAAATATAAACCAGAATACGAAGAATGCAAGACTATAGC
>NZ_DATCQT010000151.1:0-3847 GCF_036569345.1 Clostridium sp. | reverse complement strand
AAATAAAATTAGTTGCAACTATAATGGTTGCAAAGGGAGGCTAACAATATGAAAATAGGTATTATAGGTTCAGGAAATATAGGCACTGCAGTGGGCAAGAAAGCAGTCGAGGCAGGACATGAAGTGATTATTAGTAACAGTCGCGGACCTGAAACATTAGTGGAAAAGATTACTGAAATTGGATTGAAATCTACAGCTGGAACAGTTTTGGAAGCTTCTAAGCAAGATGTAGTTGTACTAGCAAACACAAACTTACAGTTTATGTAACGACCTCCGAGGTCGTAGTAAAAACTGTAAGTTTTTACTTTCTAATTTTTACACCATTATTTGTACCTTGTGTAGTTATATATGTGTAATAACCATTTCCATATGAATTAAGGTTTTCTACCTTTGTTGTAATTGTTCCTTTACCGTCAAATAGATTAATTAATTTAAAATTGTCCCACATTATTCCCGATTTCAACTTCTTAGTTTCTGTTTTTATTTTCGGACGATAATTACTATCAAATTTATTTATGTCAACATTATCCATATACTAACATGCATTATCATATCCCTCATCTAAAAAATAATCGGGAATAGTACTAATGTCGGATTTCCCATTATTTTTTATATCCTTTATATAATCCTCCATAAAATGGTATATCTTAGCTTATATTCTGTTCCAAATATGTTTATGGCTGGAATTTAAATATAGCATCGTCCATATATTTTGCATAAGCAGAATTCTCATCTACATGAAGCTCCTTTATAAATGGGAACACCTCTTGTTGCATTACCCTATACCTTTCAGCAGCTTCAAAATCTTTAAATTTACTCCATCTTAAATCTTGCTTATCACTTGCAAACATTCCTTGAAAAGCTATCTTTAAAAATGATGCTTGATTTTCCACTTATAGTTTCTTTATCATCTAAGCCTTTAATAAATAAAAGGTATGTAAATTGCTCTATAACTTCTAACGGGTACTGAGATTTTAAATATTGGTGAATAAAAACAAACTCATCCACTAAATATACTTATTATTCTTTAAAAAGCCCAATTCATACACTTGTGGTTCCATTTTTGTTGATAACTTCTTAAATAATTCCTCAAATTCTTTTAAATCACTTTTCATATATTTTTTAATTAAAGCTTTTATTTGATACCAGCCAGCATCCCATGTATTTATCTGATATTTAGGATTAAGTATGTTAAATTCTCCTCTATACTCAAAACTTTTCACTACCAATTCCTTAGCTTTTTCTAAAACTTTTCTACCCTCATTTGATAAAAATCTGTTCTTTAAATCCATATATATAAATCTCTCACCTTGAAATAGTTTCGTATCCTGAAATATCTCATCATTATAGTTTTTATCTGCTAATTCTCTTATTTCTTCATTCCCCATGAAGAAAGATTGGTTAATAACATTGTAGGATTGTTCAGAAACAATTATATTTCTTAAAGAACCCTGGTATGATGAGTTTTCAAAAATAGAATAAATTATGCAATCATTAATCCACCCTTTATAGAGTGAATTACCTGTATCTGGAATCATATATTCTTCTTTTTGATTTTTCCAATTGGCTTTAATTAAACATCTTGCTGCAAACAATGAAAAACACTTCTCATAATTTTCTTCATTTATTTCAGTAGTTTTTAAATGCCTAGTTACCTTACTTGATAATATATATACTCCCTTAGCATTTGCATATACATTGTTACTATCATTAATAAGATATCCTAAAGCTTCTTTGCGTGTTTTCACTATTTTATTATCTACATTCACTGATGATTTTAGAGCAATTGTATCTATGTCATCATATTTATTAATTACTTTAATCCAATTAGAAGCTCTCTTATTTTTTGAGACATTGTATACATTCTTTACTCCTATTTCACAAATATTACCTTCATTTGAGATTTCTTCGACAGTGCAATCAAAGTTTTCTTTATTTTTTGTTTCCCCACATTTCCATATAGTAAAAGCAATTTCCCATTGGTTTGATACGTTAGAAAAATTACTTGCATTAAACATTATTCCTTTCTCATAGGTGAATTCCTTTAAAAACTTTTCTCTAAATCCTTCAAACTTAGGACCCGTTAATAATAATGTTGGTGAAAATACTGCTATATTAATGTCTGTTAACTTGAACATTTCCTTAATCTTTAATATTCTATAAAGAAATTGTGCATATAGCTGCTGTGAGCTTCCACCTATACAATCCTTATTCATTGCCTCGCCAATTAATGTCTTAGATGTTCCAGTTTTAATCTTTCGGTCCTTACACTTATCATTTCCTGCTTCTGCAAAAGGTGGATTTATGAAAAATATAATTTTTTTATTCTTTTTTAATGATACTAACAACTTTTTATAATTATTAATTTCAGTTTTATAATTTTTTTCAAACATTCTAAGATCACTATTTAACATTTCAATATCATCCACTAAAAAATCATAAACGAATTTGTAACTATCACTATTATTCTTTTCTCCTAAATCTAAATCTGTTTTACGCAATGTAGAACAATATAATTCTTTAAATGTATAATCTCTTGTTAAGTTTCCTGTACCCCACGCACAATCCCAAACTACATATTCGTTTCTCCAGTTCTCGCCAAATGTTTCTGTCAAACGTTTATTTGCTTCATTAACCCAAATAGTTGGAGTGTAGAAGTCTCCCTTATATCTTCTTGTGGTATCCTCAATAAGCCTATCTGCTATTTCAATAAACGTCTGTTTTTCATTTGGAGAATATTTAGTACTATAATTTGCTTCAAAATATTTATAGCAAATATTATCTACTTTTATATCCTTTACATTTCCAACGTAAAGTAAATTTTTTTTCTTTGGTTGTATAAATGTATCCGGATTATCTGTAATTACATTTATAAAAAAGTACACCAATTCAGTTGCAGAATATTTTTCAGGTTCCTCCACTATTTTAGCAATAAAATAATCATACACCACAGGCAAGTTTGCAATATTAATTCTCATTTTTCTATTGTAATTTAATACAAGACGTTTAATTTGTACAGCAATATCTCTAAAATTAAAAGTTGATCCTATTTTAAAAATAAACACATTTAGATTTGTGTCTTTAGAAATTTTATATACTAAATTTAAGTGTATTTGTGGACCTTTTGATGGTGCAGTGCTCCAATCTATATTTTCTTGTAAATATTTTTCAATTTCCTTAGTGTGAATTAGAAAGCATGCATTTTTATCACCGGCGAGTACAATATTCGGAACTATAGAGTAATTTTTATCCAACCCCAATCGAAACCTTTTTAGGTAAAATAGTACCTGAACAATAACCTTAGCTTGCTCTAATCTATCATTAAAGTCTTTATTACATTTAAACTCCATTATTATCCTAAGTGTCTTAGTAATTTCATCATAAATAATGTCTTGTTCTATATATCCATCACACCCATAAGGATGGGTTAATATAGAATTAGGGAATGCCTTATCTAAAGCATTTTTGTACACTATTTCAACTTCTTTTTCTATAGTAGCACTTTTAATTTGGTTGTAAAATTTCATTTATAATAAATCTCCAAAATAATTAATTATATTATTATTTATTACAAATGCTTCAAAAGTATTACAACTACTTATAAGATAGAGCGTTTTTTTATTTAAGACCACCTTTTATAAGTAAGGAGTATCAACATTATCAAACATAAACTTCCAGTTTATGTAACGACCTCCGAGGTCGTAGCCATAGCCATCAACCTTATAATTCAATAATCTACCAAATAATTAAAACGCTTATTTAAGCTCAGATTGGAATTATTCGTTAATAATTACTTTTAGTTATAGCACCTAATTGTAAATCTTGGCTATTTTAATGTAACCTTAAT
>NZ_DATCQT010000150.1:0-88920 GCF_036569345.1 Clostridium sp. | reverse complement strand
GTCTTAAATAAAATAGACAAGCCACTTTAATTATTACTTAATCATATTAATATTAATAGTGTGTTTTGATTTTTTTGCTTTATCTAGAGCTTCAACTGGATAACCTATTGCAATTCCGGAAAGAGGTGTAAATCCTTCAGGTAAACCGAGTTCTTTTAATAGATCCTTATCAGCAGAAAATGATGATATGAATGCCCATAGATAAACACTACCTAAACTCATATCAGTAGCTGCAAGAGTCATATTCTCGATAATGCAAGCAGCGTTTGCTACCCCAACAGTAGGAACCTCCTCGTTTACTTTACTAGAAACAATTATTAATGTAGGGGCACCATAAAATGGTTTCATTTCTGGATTACCAAATGTATTTGTAGTAACTTTTGTGATTTTGTTTAGTAAATCAGAATTTTGAATTACTGTTATGTGGACTGAATCATATGCACCCATTCCCACTGGTGCAGCGCAACCAGCATTGAGAATGACTGTTAGGGATTCATCACTAATTTGCTCAGCTTTATAACTTCGAGTAGATTTACGCATTTCTATTGTTTTTATCATTTCCATAGTTAAAATCTCCTTTTAATATATCATTTTTTCTAAATCATAAACTGTTTTTAAAAAGATGCTACTTACATTATATACTTTATATGTTCGGTATAATAACTTTACCCTTAAATATAGTGTTTAATACAATTAATGATGTGAGAATGAGTTAAAAGAAATTGGGAATTTATAATAATATGCTGTATAATTTATACAGATACTAGATTGTTAATTTGAAGCATTAATTTAATAATCGGATGGAGGTTTTAATGTGGACATAATTGACCAAACAACAGCCCAAAGTGCACTTAATGAACATAAAAAATTTTTTAATACAGGTGAAACAAGAAGCATAGATTATAGAATATCTGCACTTAAGAGACTAAAAAATATTATAAAAAAATATGAAAAAGAGATAATAAATGCCTTGTACAGGGATTTAGGTAAAAGTGAATTTGAAGCTTACGGTACTGAAATTGGTTTTGTATTGGATAGCATAGGTAATTTTATAAAGCATTCAAAGAGTTGGGCTAAAACTAAAAAAGTGAGAACTCCATTGCATCAATTTCCATCTAAGGGTTATATAATGTATGAACCCTATGGAACAGCGCTTATTATAGGACCTTTTAATTATCCATTTCAGCTTTTAATTGAACCACTGATAGGTGCTATAGCTGCTGGAAATTGTGCTATTTTAAAACCATCTGAAAGTACACCTACTGTTTCGGGGTTAGTAAAAAAAATTATTGAAGAAACTTTTGAAGAAAAATATATACGAGTTATTGAAGGAGAAAAAGAGACTACTTCAATCCTTATAAATTTACCTTTTGATTACATCTTCTTTACTGGTAGTGTACCAGTTGGGAGAATAGTAATGAAAGCTGCTGCTGAAAATCTTGTACCTGTAACACTTGAACTTGGTGGAAAAAGTCCAGTTATTGTAGATAAAACCGCTAATTTAGAATTAACAGCTAAAAGAATATTATGGGGCAAGCTCTTAAATGCAGGGCAAACCTGTATAGCTCCTGATTATATACTTGTTCATAAATACATAAAAGAAAATTTCATAGAAAAATTAAAAAACACAGTTGTAAATTTTTATGGTGAAGATGCTTCTAAGAGTATTGATTATGGAAGAATCGTTAATAGCAGGCAATTTGAAAGATTGGATGCAATAATTCAGAAGGATAAGAACAAAATTATCTTTGGTGGAGATTCAAATGCAGGTACTTTGTATATTGAACCAACAATCATTGATAAAGTTAATTGGCAGGATGCAGTTATGCAAGATGAGATATTCGGGCCTATTATGCCAATACTTGAATATGAAGATTTAGAAGAAGTTATTGAAATGATAAATGATAGACCAAAGCCTTTATCACTATATGTTTTCACAGAAGATAAAAATGTTGAAGTAGCAGTTTTAAGTAGAATTTCATTTGGAGGAGGCTGCGTAAATGATACTATATCTCATGTTGCAAGTTCCAATATGCCTTTTGGTGGAGTCGGAAATTCTGGAATGGGTGCGTATCATGGAAGAGATAGTTTTGAAACCTTCTCGCATAGAAAAAGTATACTAAAGAAAAGTACCTCTATAGATATAAAACTTATTTTTCCTCCTTATGGGAATAGAGCTAAACTTATAAGAAAAATATTAAAATAAAAAATCATGTCGACGTTGCTTACCAATTAATAATAGTCTTGAGACACACCTCGTTTGGAGGTGTTTTTTTTGTTGATTTATTAGTAATATTTAAGGTTTACTTACTCTCTTCTCAGCAATTTCTCAGAAAAATATGATATAAAGAGAAGAGATTTAAGTGATATCATCTAAAAAAAGATGTGTTTATAAAAAAAACAATAATTAGGGAGGTTTCATATGAAAATTAAAGGAATAATATTATCACTAATAATAGGTTCTACATTATTAGTAGGATGTGGTACTAAAGTATCAGATGATAAAGCTAAAGCAGATGCAATATCTAAAATAAAAACAGAATCGATAACAAAAGCTAAAGCAGAAGCAATATCTAAAGCAAATGAGATAGCTAAAGCTAAAGAAGATGCTAATGCTAAAGCAGAAGCAATATCTAAGGCAAATGCAGTAACAAAACCAGCAAAAGCAGATACAGCAACATCAGCTTCAAAAAAGAATTAAGGAAACAAGAACATAATTGTTGAAATAATAAAAATAAAGGGATTTATGTTGTATGATAGTGTAAATTCTATTGAAAGGCAAAAGAACTAATACTAAGTGCAAAACCTGACCTAGTATTATTAGATGTATTTTTTCCACAAGGTAACGGTATACAGTTATTAAAGTGGATACGTATAGAAAATATAAAATGTGATGCTATATTAATAACGGCAGATAGGAAAACAGAAACTGTTGAAGAAGCATTTCGCTATGGTGCAATAGATTATTTAGTAAAACCGTTCATATTTAGTAGGTTTAGGGAAGCACTTATGCAATTTAAAAGCAGAAAGATTAGTTTTGAAAATATTGTGAATATGAAACAAGAAATTATCGATAAATACATTATAAAAGATAATAAATACGTGTTAGAATCACATGAGAATATTGGTGGAATTAAAGGATTTAATAAATACACCTATGAAAAAGTTTTAGTGGGTATATCTGAAATGAAGGATAATCCTTTTACATCAGAGCAGATTGCAAAAAAAATTGAAGTTTCCAGAATAACTGTTAGAAGATATTTGGATTATTTAGAGAAAGATAAAAAGCTTGTGATTGAAATGGAATATGGCAATGTGGGTAGGCCTAAAAATAAATATAGGATAAAGTGAGAAAATTATAGAGCTGCGGGAGACTGAGCTTTATTTTTGTTTAATTGAGAATAAAAGATTCATCTTGAAATTATTAAAAGTATTATGTTAATTACAAACCAATTAATGTAAATAGATGTCGAATAAAGGATGATAAAAACCATATAAATATAATGTAAAATATGGTAATATGTAAAAAGAGCGCATTGCATTATTTTATAATGTGTTATTTGAAAATTAAATTTATGATGACTGTGTTTAAAAATGGGGGCAATATAATGGGGATAAAAGAACCGTGTTTGTATTCATGCGATAGCATTATAATTGATGTTAATAATGAATTTATTGATTTTATAGGTTTTACAAGGGATGAATTAACAGGTAAATCACTTATAGAAATAGGGGCAATTATAAGAATTAATACACAAATACTTCTTGAAAATATTAGCTCTAAGTATTCAGGATATGTATTTACTAAGTCGCTTTCCGCAAGAGAAGTGAACATATCATATTTTTGTGATAAAGAAGCAAATAAGAAAATATATACTTTTGTTGAGAAACCAGGTTCAAGAATTGATGATAAGATGATTTTTATGGAACAAACATTGTCTGATAACATAGTGGGCATATCTATTTACAGCATACCTGATCTAATAATGATTAAAGTAAATCAAAAGTATCTTGATTTTCATGATTCTCCTTATAATGAGGAACAAACGAGTATTGGTCTATCTATTAAGGAAATTGTAACTGGATATGTAGGAACGGAATCTGAAGTTATTACTAATAAGGTTATTGAAATAAGAAAGTCCAGCTATCGTAAAGAAATAAAGTTCGATAGATTTGGCAGGGGTATAACTTATTGGGACTCTAATCGAACACCTATATTTGAAAATGGAATAATGAAATACATAATGTTTACTACATCTGAGTCTACTGAAAATGTTTTGAAAAATCAAAGTATTGAAAGGCAAAATAGGATAATTGAAGAGCAGAAGGAACAGTTAGAGCAACAGAAAGAGAATTTAAAAGATAGAAATATACAGCTTAGTAGCATACTTTCAAATCTAGCTGAGGGAGTAATGGTTACAGATAATAAAGGTAAATATATAATGATGAATCCAGAAGCAAAGAGGTTAGTCTATCAATCGAACAAAATAATGGATTTAGGAGATACATCTAAAAATACGCATTATTTCGATATGGAAAATAATGAAATAAAATTTGATGACCTTCCTGGACTCAGAGCTTTAAGAGGTGAAATAGCAAAAGATATCAAACTACATGTAATTAATCCTCAAGCGGATTATTTCATGAATAACAGTGCATCTCCAATTTATAATACTAATGGTGATTTAACTATGGTAGTAACGTGTTTTCATGATATTACTAAAACAATTAGGCAATCTAGAAAAATTGAAGAACAGAAAATAGAATTAGAGAAAACATTAAAATTACAGGAAGAATTTATTGTTAACATATCACATGAACTTAAAACACCACTAAATGTTATATTTGCAGCAGTTCAGCTATTTAGTAAGTATTGTGATAATGGTTCACTTGATGAAAAGAGAGATTCAATCATTAAATATCTTGACTCAATAAAGCAAAATTCATATAGATTATCTAAACTTATTAATAATATAGTTGATTCATCAAAAATTGAAGCAGGGTTTTTTGATATCAATTTATCAAATAATAATATAGTGGAAATTGTAGAGGGAATTGTTGAATCTATAACTAATTTCACTGAGAGTAAAGGCTTAAATATTATCTTTGATACTAATATGGAAGTGAAAATAATAGCTTGTGACCCAGAAAAAATAGAGAGAATAGTATTAAATCTTATATCAAATGCAATTAAATTTTCAAATCGCGGTGATGAAATATTTGTACAGGTTAAGGATAGAAATGAATTTGTTCAGATATCAGTTAAAGATAATGGCGTTGGTATTGAAGAAAAGTATTTGGATATGATATTTGATAGATTTAAGCAGATAGACAAATCCTTATCAAGAAATGCAGAAGGAACAGGTATTGGTTTGAGTTTAGTTAAATCGATTGTAGAATTACATGGTGGGAGTATATCTGTTGAAAGTAAGTCTGGGAAAGGTAGTAAGTTTATTGTTAAGATTCCTTCAGGAAAGGTACTTAAAGAAAATATGATATACAAAAATGAGGTCAGAAGTGGAGTTCAAAATATACGAGTGGAACTTTCAGATGTTTATTCGTAATTTTGCAGCGTTACACTTTAGAGTAGGATGAATTAGTTAGAATGCCTGAGGTTAGACAAATATAGCTTCAGGCACTTTTCATTTTTTGGTTACTTGGGTTTACTTCTTGTTGTTAATTAACTATACAATCTTTAGGAGGTTTATCATCCCTTAGACCTTTAAATACAGGTTGCCTCAAAGAGCCGTTTGCAGTTTTCATCATATATTTTACAATGCATACAAGGCTAGGTTCTATCCACACCGCATTATCGTGTCCAGTGGGTAAATCACTGAAAGGTTGTGAGCTTAATTTGGGTGCAGATTTTATTAATTGAAAGTCTTCAGTCGATAGTCCAAGCGTGACATGACCTTTGTATATCAATTCCTTCTTTAAATATTGACCAAGGACAATGCTGATGACACCACCATCTTTTAGAATATATCCACATACTACAAAGTCATCGTCCTTAAGGTATTTAATTTTTATCCAGTCCTTAGTTCGTTTGTCTAAATAATATTTACTATCTTTTCTTTTGGCAACAATGCCTTCTAATAGATTTTGCTTAGCAAGTTGATAAAATTCAACCCCACGTTCCTCTATATAGCGAGAAATTGCAATGCGCTCATTTTCATTAATAACTTTTTCCAGTAACTTTTTACGTTTCATTAAAGGCAAATCTGTGACCGAGTGATCCTCATAGTAAAGAATATCAAATGCTGTAAAACTGGCTGGCAATTTTGATGATGCAAGTTGAATTTTAAAAGTGTTTGACATCAGAGACCGCCGCTTAATTTCATAAAAATCTGGTACTCCATCTTTAATAACAATAAGCTCTCCATCAAGTATACAACGGTGTTTGACCTGTTTGTGCATAGTTGATAGCTCAGGTACCTTTACAAGCATCTTAATATTTCGCTTGTTGCGTAGCTCTGTCATGTCTTTATCCAAATAAGCGATACATCGTTCACCATCGAGTTTTAACTCATAAATATAATCAGGGCTATCAAATGCCTCTTGCGTCTCTCCGATTAACATTGGCTTAATGTTTTTACTCTCGAATAAATCCATTATGCGCCTTTTGGTATTTTTTTACGTGTTGCCTTAGGCTTTGGGGTTTCATTAGCTTTATTCTGCTCAATACTAGCTTTTAGTGCATCCATAAGATTAATTACATTATTTGGAGTTTCGGATTTAGCGGCAACAATTTCCTTGCCAGCAATTTTTGTTTCAAGCAAATCTCGTAACTTCATTTGATACTCATCTTTATATTTAGCTGGCTCAAAAGGAGTAATCATGGAGTTAATTAATGCCTTAGCCATCGTGACCTCAGCTTCTACTAAATCCGGTTTATTGTAGGTTTTAGCAAGGTCTTTAATTTCGTCTTCATAATACATTGTTGAGATTAATATTCCATCTTCTCGGGGAATTATAGCTAGTAAAGTTTCTTTTGTTCCCATTACTGTCTTACCTATCGCGATCTTTTGCTCAGACATAAGCGCTGCACGCAGAAGCTCAAAAGCTTTATCTCCACCAGCTAATGGAGCAGCTTGATATGTTTTATCATAATAAATAGGTGATATTTGATTAAGTTGGGCAAAATGCATTATCTGTATAGACTTCTCTTTTTCAGTTTTGATTTTCTCTAAATCGTCATCCGTTACAACTACATAATGATCTTTATCATATTCATAGCCTTTTATAATATCTTTTGTGGTAATTTCTTTACCACAATGACTACAAGATTTTTTGTATTTTATCCTGGAATTATCTTCTTTGTGTAATTGATTAAAATGTATGTCGTTGTCTTGCGTCGCGGTATACATGCTTATTGGTATAGCGACAAGTCCGAATGAAATAACTGTTTTATGAGCTATAGCCATGATTAACACCTCACTTTTTTAATAGTATAACCATAACGTAATTTATTTACTATTTGTTTTAATGTTAATACTCAAAAGCTTTAATATTTATGGTAATATAATATTAAATTGGTGGAATATTCTATGATAAATGAATATCCACAAATTAAATTTATGTAAAATATTGAATTTTAGAGGGTAGTATACATTGGAGAAAATAATGAAAAAAATTTTAAATTACACATTTATAGAAGGAGTGAGAATAAATGCTTGGAGCAATAGCTGGAGACATTATAGGTTCTGTTTATGAGTTAAATAACATAAAAAATAAGAACTTTGAATTATTTGAACCAAATTCAAGGTTTACAGATGATTCGGTACTTACAGTGGCGACAATGGACTCTATTATTAACGGAAAACCCTTTAATGAAAGCTATCGAGACTGGTTCAGGAAGTATCCTAATGTTGGATTTGGTGGAAGTTTTATAAAGTGGGCGATGTCTGAAGAAATGCGACCTTATAACAGCTATGGAAATGGATCTGCTATGAGAGTAAGCCCTATAGGTTTTTATTATAATTCTATTGATGAGGTTCTTATAAAAGCAGGGAAGTGTGCCACAAGCCATAATAAGTTTTCTGGAGTCAAACAGTTATGAAGATGCGTTAAGAAATGCGATATCCATAGGAGGTGATAGTGATACTATAGCATGTATTGCTGGTGGAATTGCGCAGGCATATTATAAAAAAATTCCAGAATACATTTCTCAAAGAGTTAAAGAACTGCTACCAGAAGAAATGAAAGAAGTTTTAAAAATATATTATACTAAATTATAATAAATGTATCAACAAAAATAGTTAAATTAAATTTAATTAGAACCTTGTAAAATTTAATAAAAATTCAATTGAGCACTTAACGGGAATACTTCTTAATGCACTGAAACCCTCATTTTATGGAGTTTAGTAATAGTTAAGGAGGTTGTTAAATTTAATTAAATTTAACAACCTCCTAGTTTAATATATTGAACCTGAGAGGAAATATAGTTATCTCACAGGCACTTTTCAAGGGTTATAAAGGTGATTACTACGGAAGCATATTACCAGCTGATGTGTATATTTCATACCACTCTTGCCTTGTAAGTTCAACTTCTGATGCCTTACATATATCCTTTAAACGTTGTTGGTTTGTTGTACCAACTATTGGCTGAATTTTCGCAGGATGCCTCAAAATCCAAGCAATTGCAATTGCAGTATTCGTTACACCTTTAGCGGCTGCAATTTCGTTGATTTTATTGTTAAGCTCTGGGAATTTGTCGTTATCTAAAAATACACCGTCAAAGAATCCATACTGAAGCGGTGACCAAGCCTGAATATTTATATCCTTCAAACGGCAATACTCCAGAATACTGTTATCTCGAACAACGGATGGATCATTTTTCATATTTACATTTAGTCCAGAGTCAATCATACCTGTGTTTGTTATGCTAAACTGAAGTTGATTTATAATAATTTTGTTTTTTAAGTATTTGTTAAGTAGTTCAATTTGCATTGGATTTTGATTACTTACACCAAAATATTTAACCTTGCCACTGCTGTGGAGAATTAAAAAAGCTTCTGCCACTTCTTCGGGCTCCATAAGTGTATCCGGACGATGCAAAAGTAATACATCTATGTAATCTGTCTTTAAGCGCTTCAAGCTACCTTCTACAGAAGCTAAAATATTGCTTGGTTAGGAGATATATTTTGTGATTATATCTATATAAGTATACTATTTATCTAAAGAATTATAAAATGGATTGATAATTGTGTACAATGTTAAATAATATGTGGATTGTTTATTACAAAAAGTGGATAAGTCTCATTTGAATTATATTTTTATTAAGATTTCCTAAAGTTTGTTTTTTTACATTTAGGACAAGGAGGTAAAGTATCAGTATTATTATCTAATATTACCTTTTGACCGCAAATTTTACAAACGTATTTTCCATTTCCAGGTTTTTCTCCAGTTGAGTATAACATAAATAATTCACCCCTTTTCATTGGTTTATTGCCAATGTAATTTTAACATAGTAGAATTATTTTAACAATACTATAAGACGTAGTGATTAATCAAAAACCACTTCTGGAATGAAGTGGTTTTATTTATATTTGATAACAGTTATTTGTGGTTCTAAATCTGTTGAAGTTGATGAATGAAATCGATAAAATCTGTTCTTGGTTTTTCTTCATGAATACGTTCATATGGGACATTTATTACAGACTCAGATACTTCAGCAACTTTATGAGTTATAGGACAATTCTCTAATTCAGTTAATAATTCATTAACGTGGATTTCTTTATCTTCACTATAATCACCAAAAAGCTCAAAATCATCATTCCAAGGTTCGCACCAAGGATCAACAGAATCATGATTATCTTCAAAATTGGCATCATGATTATGTTTATTTTCATACTTTGACATAATATCACTCCCTTATATTTAATCATGATATAATATGTATATTAATTGAGAATGATACTGACATCCAAAAACACAATTTTAAAAGAAAGACGGCAGGAGAGAAATAAAATAGGATTGATTTTTTATGGTGGTATAATATAACAAGAGGTGCAATTGATAATGCAAAACATAATTATAATTAAAATTTAAATTAGGAGCATTCCTGTTATGAATTAAAATGAACTTTGAAAAAAAGAGCACCTACTGATAAAATACAGGGTATAACAGTTGCAACTTTTATCCCTAATTTATAATTATCAGTGGAGGTACTCAAGATGAATTATACACAAAATGATAAGATTATGTCAATAACAGAAAGTACGTTAGTCATAGGAATTGATATTGCAAAGCAATTTCAGTATGCGAGAGCATTTGATTACAGAGGTATAGAGCTTAGTAAGGTTAAACCGTTTGAAAATACAGCTGAGGGCTTTAAAACATTTCAAGAATGGTTAAAATTAGTAGCAAAAGAAAATAAAAAAGATAACATAATTGTAGGGTTAGAACCTACAGGTCATTACTGGTTCACATTGGGAAACTTTCTAAAGGAACTAGGGATTAAACTTGTTCTTGTTAACCCATTTCACGTTAAAAGAAGCAAAGAGCTAGATGATAACTCTCAGACAAAAAATGATCTTAAAGATCCAAAAACAATCGCAAAACTTGTTATTGATGGTCGATATTCACAGCCTTACATTCCGGAAGGGATATATAGCGAGCTAAGGATAGCAATGGGTATGAGAGAAAGTCTTAACAAAAATTTAAGCATTATAAAAAATAAAGTAGATCATTGGTTAGATAAATACTTTCCTGAATTTAACGATGTTTTTGCTAATTGGGAAGGAAAGGCTGCATTAATGTCATTAACGGAGTTTTCTACACCTGAACAAGTTTTATCAACAGGTGTACAGCAAATAGTTGTGACATGGAAAAAAGAAGTTAAACGTGCCGTAGGCATTCAAAGGGCTGTACGACTTGTTGAAGCAGCTAAGATTTCTATTGGAATAAAGGAAGGTCTTAGAATGGCTAAACAAGAGTTGAAGGCTAATTTAGAGCAGTATGAACTATATTTAAAACAAAACGAACAATTAGAGATAGAAATAGAAGAATTAGCTTTTCAGGTGCCTGGGATCAAGGAGATGGTATCTATGAAAGGGGTAGGAATCATGACCGCCGCTGGATTCATTGCTGAAGTTGGTGACATAAAGAGATTTACACATCCAAGCCAAATTCAGAAACTTGCAGGTTTAAACCTAATTGAGAATAGTTCGGGTAAACATAAAGGTAAAACAAGTATTAGTAAACGAGGTAGATCGAGGCTTAGATCACTTTTGTTCCGTGTGATAATGCCATTAGTATCTAAAAATGACGAATTTAAAGTGTTACATGAATATTATACAAACAGAAAAGAAAATCCATTAAAGAAAAAACAATCATTGATTTTGTTATGCTGCAAGCTTATAAGAATATTTTTTACTATAATAACTAAGAAAGTTGAATACAATCCACAAAAACTAATGAAGGATACAGGATTTAACCTACAACTCAAAGTAGCCTAAGTTAGTTATCCACAAGTCATTTCTATTTAGCGATATTTAAAATAATCCACAGCAAGTCTACAGCTAATTTTTCAGCTAATAATTGTGGAAAACTTATAAAAGGTTCTCATTTTTAAATAGATCTTTGAAAAAAGAAACTAGGATTAGTCAGGTTTAAATTCTACCATAAGGGCATAGACCCGGTTGAGGAGCACATACTGACATCCGCCTCTTGGATAGACTGAACGAAGGAATTTAGGACATAGATCCTGTGAGACATGGAAGGGTAAGTTACCAGAGATAATGCGGACATCCATTGTAGCCATAATTTAACAAAAAAGCATAGCTCTCTTTAAGTTACATATCAATGCCCATATAAATACAATAATTCAATATATACCAAGAAGGTTTCTTTTTGAAATGATGAGATTCTAAGAATGAGTAAGATATCGAGAGTAATTTATAATATAGAGAGGAAGTAAATAATGTATAAATGAAAACTTACCTCCTAAATAACTATTGAAAATATTTTAATAGAATTTTACGAAAAAGAAAGACTTTTATATATACTATATTCTTTTTATATTATTACTTTAAATTGATATTTATTTATGGTAATTTCTACCTCTCATTATGGTTTTTTCTACATTTTTCCTTAAGTATTGACAAAAAACCATATAATGTATACAATATACATAAGGTTTCTAAGGAGGGAAAAATTATGATATTGACAAATTGGTTTAAAAAACGAAAAAAAGAAATACAGAGAAAGTCAAAAATTCAAACTGCAAAAAAAATAATTTTTGGTACTGCAGCTGGAAGTCTTGGTGGTTTACTTGGAGGACTACTTTTTTCACCGAAATCTGGTAAAGAAACTAGGAAAGATATTGTTGATTCATCAAAAGATATTACAAACAATATTATAGAAAAAACTTCAACTCTTAAGGAATCCATTGATAATAAAGTCGCTAATGCCAAAGATGGTATAACAGACGCTAAATCGAAAATTTCTGAATATTTAAATGAAAAAAAACCTTCAAAAATAGCAAATGCTGCTAATGATGAAGATTTATCTCCAATTGTGGAACAAGCTGAAATAATCGAAAAAAAAGACAAAAAATAATCAAAATTATTAAAGAATTGTGGTGCTATTAATGTATGTGGATATATTAAAATTAGGACAAGGTGTTTTGATTATTCTTGGTATAACAATACTAATTATACTCATAATCGGATTGTTAAAACTTATTAAAACTATTTCTAGTGTAAATAGAATTATTAAAAAGAATGAAGAAGACATTGATGAGATATTGTCTATATTACCAAAAACATTTAAAAATTGGTTTGATATAACCGACAATGTAAAAGATGTTACTGAAGTAGTAGTTAAGACAACTGCTAGTGCCCTTGAGTCAACAGAATCTTTTCAAAAATATTTAGTATATATTGTAGATATTCTAACTATTATAAAAAGTATATTTTCTAAAAGAAAGTAGGAGAATTCTCCTACTTTTTTTATGCCTTTTATTAAGTCTAAAAAAATATATGATAAAGCTCTACCCTTATAAAATAACCATGTTATTATAAAACAAAACTACTAAAAGTAGTATTTTATTTTACATAATGTAGTATAATACATTTAATATATAAAATTTTGTAAATAAAGTACACTAGGAGGAATTAACATGGATATGAAATGGAGTTTAAATGAGCTCTACACATCCTTTGACAGCAAAGAGTTTAAAGAAGATATGATTTCTTTTGAAAATTCCATAGAACATATAAAGAAATGGGCCTTAGAAAATTGTAATACTTCTAATAACCCTAAAGAGAAAATTGAATATTATATTAATTTCGAGAATGAGTTTAGTGATATTGTAAATAAACTATATAATTATGCTGAATTGACATTAAGCGTGGATACAAAAAATGAATTAGCTAACAAATCTTCAGAAAAGATGGCCTTTAAACTATCTGACCTTGCTAAAACCTATACTATTTTTTCTAAATGGTTAAATTCAATAGAAAATATAGAATCTCTAATTGAAAATAATTCCCTACTAAAATCACATGGCTATTATTTATTGGACTTAGTTAGAAACTCTAAATATTTACTTTCTGGAAATGAAGAAGAGCTTATGGCTAAAATGAAAAATACTGGGTCAAATGCTTGGTCTAAACTTCAAAACATACTGACATCGACTCTATTAGTCCATATTAATATAAATGGAGAAGATAAAGACCTTCCTCTATCTGTAATTAGAAGTATGGCATATGATAAAGATAAAAGTACACGTAAAAATGCTTACACCGCAGAACTTAAATCTTATGATGTTATAGCTGAATCCTCTGCTGCTGCATTAAATGGTATAAAAGGAGAAGTTATTACACTTTGTAAATCTCGTGGTTATGAATCTGTGCTCCATAATTCTCTTGAAAATTCTAGAATGGATAAAGAAACTTTAGATGTTATGCTAAGCGCCATTATGGAAAGTCTTCCTTCATTCGAAAAATACTTCAAAAAAAAAGCTGAACTATTAGGTTATTCTGGTGCTCTCCCTTTTTATGAATTATTTGCACCACTGGGAGATGTAAATATGCAATTTTCATATGAAGAAGCAAAAACGTTTATAGTTAAAAATTTTTCTACCTTTAGTAACAAGCTTGGAAGTTATGCGGATAATGCTTTTTCTAATAACTGGATTGATGCTGAGCCTCGATCTGGAAAATTAGGTGGTGCATTTTGTGCTAATTTACATAGCATTAAAGAAAGTAGAATTTTATCTAACTTCACAGGGAGTTTTAATGATGTTTCAACTCTTGCTCACGAATTAGGCCACGGATATCATGGTTTATGTTTATCTGGAGAATCTGCATTAAATAGTGATTATCCTATGCCCATTGCAGAAACTGCCTCAATTTTTTGTGAAACGATAATAAGTAATGCAGCCTTAAAAAATGCTTCAAAAGAAGAAGCCTTGGTAATACTCGAGAATGATATTTCTAGTAATGCTCAAGTCATTGTGGATATTTTAAGTCGATATTTATTTGAAACGGAGCTCTTTAAACGCCGCGGGGATAATTCACTCTCTGTAAATGAATTAAAAGAAATTATGTTAGAATCTCAAAAAAAAGCTTACGGAAAAGGTCTTGACCATAATTTGCTACATCCATACATGTGGCTCTGTAAACCACACTATTATGATGCTTCTAGTAATTTTTACAATTTTCCTTATGCTTTTGGATTATTATTTTCCAAGGGTTTATATGCCCTATATCTAAAAAAGGGAGACTCATTTGTAAGTGAATATGATGCCTTACTTACTGCTACAGGTAAAAATAATTTAGTTCAAGTGGCGAAAATGATGGATGTAGATATTCATTCTATTGATTTTTGGAGAAGTTCTCTAAATCTTATAACTTTAGATATAGAAAAATTTATTAACATGTAATAACAAAAATAAATCAGGTAATATAAACCTAAAGTTTATATTACCTGATTTATTTTTCCATACTTTTTAACATATTAAGTCTCTCTTTTATTTTTTTCTCATATCCATTTTCAGATACTTCATAATAAATTGTGTCAACTAGCTCGTCAGGTAAATATTGCTGAGCTACATAATTCCCTTCGTACGCGTGTGGGTATAAATATCCTACCCCGACCCCAAGTTTCTTTGCACCCTTATAATTCTGGTCCTTTAAATATGTTGGTATACTTCCTATATTTTTTTCTTCTATATCTTTAAGTGCTTTATTAATAGCCATATAAGATGCATTACTTTTGGGAGCTGATGCTATATAAATTGCAGCCTGGGCGAGTATTATTCTTGCTTCAGGCATTCCTACAAATTGAACTGCCTGTGCTGCATTATTTGCAACAATCATAGCAATAGGATCAGCATTTCCAACATCCTCAGATGCAGCTATTACAATTCTCCTTGCAATAAATTTAGGATCTTCCCCAGCATATATCATTCTTGCTAAGTAGTGCACTGTGGCATCTGGGTCAGAACCCCTCATACTTTTAATAAAAGCAGAAATTACATCATAATGTTCATCTCTATTCTTATCATATTGTATATGCTTTTTTTGCATACATTCCTCTACGACCTCAAGTGTTATGTTTATTTTCCCCTCTTTATCTCTATCCGTAGTTAGTACTGATAATTCTAGGGCATTAAGTGCACGTCTTGCATCACCGTTGGCCATGCTCGCAATATAATTTATGGCTTCTCTTTCCATACATATATTAGTATTTCCAAAACCATCCTTTTCATTTTGTAGAGCCTTAGTTATAATACATTTAATATTTTCTTCATTTAAAGGTTCCAACTTAAATAACATAGACCTAGATATTAATGCATTATTAACTTCATAATATGGATTTTCTGTGGTTGCTCCAATTAAAATTAATGTACCCTTCTCAACGAAAGGCAATAATGCATCCTGCTGAGCTTTGTTAAATCTATGGATTTCATCTATGAATAAAATTGTTTTAATATTATACATTCCTAAGTTATTCTTTGCCTCGATTACAACTTCTCGTAATTCCTTAAGTCCATCAGTTACAGCATTAAGTCTAACAAAATTAGATTTTGTTGAATTTGCTATAACTTTCGCCAAACTAGTTTTACCAGTACCTGGTGGACCATAAAGTAGCAAGGAAGTTATTTTATCTGCTTTTATAGCTCTCCATAAAAGTTTTCCTTTTCCTAAAATATGCTCTTGACCTACATAATCTTCTAATTTTCCAGGCTTTAACCTCTCAGCAAGTGGTGCATCTTTTAGTAAGTTTTTTTGTGCTTGTAACTCAAACATATCCATTTTATTCACCCTTTATTATTTCCTTCTGATATAAAGTTACTTTAAAGATTTCTGCTTTAGTTTTTCTGACATATCATGTAATTTAACTATTCCAGCTTCTCTTGCTTTTTTATTTTCTTCTTCTATACTATTTGTTTCTTCAATACCTTGCATAATAGTATTCCAAGTTTTCTCTAGAGTTTCAATTTTTACACTTGTGCCTCCAGTTAATTTTGCTATATCAACACTTTGACTTCTTATATTTTCAGCATTTTTCATTAATAATTCGTTAGTAGTCCTATCGAGTTCCGCTAAAGAATCTGATACTAACTTCTGTTTTTTTAATGCAATAGCCTGAATTATTCCGTTTTTGAATACTGGTATAGTTATTATAAAAGCAGAATGTACTTTAGATATCAGCTTATAATTTCCCCTTTGAATCATTTTAATTTGAGGAGCGGTTTGTAATGATACCATCTTAGCCATCTCTAAATCATAAATTCTCTGCTTTAGCATCTCAAGACTAGCTTTAGCATTTTCATAATTTATTATATTTATTTGTTCACCATTCCCTGTTAAGACCTCAAGCCTGGTCATATCTTCCTTTTCAAATTTTTCCGCAATCATATTACCAGCAGCAATGTATTTTTCTAATTCTCCATAATACTCGAAATTTTGATTATATAAACCTTCAAGCAATAAGTTAGAACTATTTATTTCAACCTTATACACACTAAGCTGAGTATAAATCTTGTCTATTTCTCCACCAATAGTTTTATACTTACCCATCATTTTGTCGATAGCTTTACTTGGCTTACTAAACAATTTTCCAAAGAAGCCGGTTTTTTCTTCTTCAAAATCTTGCTTGTCAAACTTTTTCATTATACTTGTAAGTTCCCTTATCATAACACCTGAATTTTCAACACTGCTTGTTTTAATAGAATTTAAAATTTGATCAGCAAATTTTGATATTAAAGCTGCTGGTTCATTCCCAAATTCTAATATTGCATTTGCATCTTTAATATTTAAATTTGATGCAATTTGAATTACTTGTGGTGAAGTTTTAACCTGATTATTTATGCCTATAGCCTTTTTCTCTATATTCTCATCTTCAATTTTCTCATCGTAAATTTCAAGTACTTGATTGCTTTTTTCCATTTTCCCACTCCTCTTCGCTATTAGAATAACTTCAACAAATCTTAACTACTTTAAATATCAACTACCAAACAAATTTTGAAAAAATCCTTTTTTCTTATCTGCATTTTTTTTAAACTGTAACTTAAAACTAACATTTTCTAATCTATGAGTGTCATATTGATCATTATCAATAAAATTCTCTATGTCATTATATCCTGACGGGTTGTAAATAATAATATCTATTCCCATAGAATCCATAAATGTAAGCATTATACAATCCTCAAAAGATAGGTTTCCATTTTGTTCATTATTATAAATTACAATTTTAGGAACTTCTTCCGAGTAATCATATGATTGCAATAATTCAAGTATTGGTGTGTCTAAATTTATTAAAACAGAAAAAATATCAACTTGTAAATCTCTTAAATCTTCTTTCTCAACGTTTATTATTGTAGGATTTAAACATAAAGCTTTAATTTTCTCAGCAATATTTTTTTGAAGCCCAGATCTGAGATCCTTGTATTTCCACCAAGATGAGTTAATCATTTCTATAGTATCAAAATTGGAAAAAACATTATTCGGATATATTTGATTAAACTTTCCATATTCCAAATGTACTGCATCAATTATAGGTAATTCTTTATAAAATTTAGTTAATTTCCCAGTTGCTACTTCGTTAATTTCTTTCCAATAAATATCAATATTTTCATGTGTCCCACAAACCTTAGAAAAAATATTAGACACAACTACAGTAGAACCTTTAACATTAAAACCTTCTCTTATATGCGCTTTTTCCTTAATCCATATATATATTTCTTCATAAGTAGTATTAAGGGTAACTACCTCTAAATCATAATCCGCAAACTGCCAAGGCCTATAAAACCCTGAATCATCTGTAAACAACGTCTTATTAAGCTCTTCCTTAGCACTATAAGCCGTGGTCTTAATTCTATCTTCCATATTAGTTGGAAAGGGTTTAATTTTACACTTATAACTATAAACAATTTCCTTAGAAAAAGCATTGTATTTATCAATTTCATAAAATGATCCAGGATTTTCAGGATTAAAGTATATAATATCACAACCTAATGTTGATAGTAAAATCAAATAAAAAACTTCTTCTTTTGAAATATTTCCATAAAACATTACCTTAGGATTAATATTAATGTAATCAAATTTTTCAAACAACTCTTTAGAATAAATATTTATCCAATGAACAAGATAATTTATAATAACTTTTATATCCTTATTATTTATTGTTTCATTACTTTTAATATAATATTCTATTAATCCTTTCATATTGTTCTTAATTTGTTGCAATAAAACTTTGTTGGTTAAATCAGGGAAAAGGTTATTATCACCTATTAGATTTATAATTAGAGAAACATCTAAAACCTCAGTGAGTAATACTTTCTCCCAAATATCATTTAATACATTTTGAAGTTTTATACTAATGTTCTTATCCATGCCCTCATTAAATTTAATGTAACATAATCCAATTTTTTTTAATTCTTTGTCCACACTATATAAGTTCTCATAATAATCTTTCTCATTGTTTTTCATACCTATAAACCTATAAAAATACTTAGGTATAGTAACTACATTAGAATTATATTTAAATTCGCTTCTTTTGCTGACCTCGATTTTTAAACTGCTTATGATATCTTCATTTATGTCTAAATTTATACTATTAATTTCCAAATTATTCAAACTATTCTTTTCCATATTCACCTTACCTTTTCATTGTATTTTCCCGTAAATATAGTTTTTTACCCATAGTAATTATACCATACTAAACTCATTTTTTTCATTGTAATATATTTTTAAAATTCTTAAAAGAATCTTACTTTTGTTTAAGCTATCCTTTTTAATGAAAACAATACTATAATATACACAAAAGTAGTAATATATATAGTATAATTTACTTTATATGCAACAGGATTAATATTTTTATGTTCAAAACGAACTACAAGGAGGTTTATAATGGGACTTTTGACTTTCAAAAAAGGCATTCACCCAAATGGTAGAAAAGACTTAAGTATGAACAAAGCAATTCAAGATTTGCTTCCAATAGGCGATTTAGTATTTCCTATGCAACAACATATTGGCGCACCATGTGATCCTTTAGTAAAAAAAGGTGATAGGGTATTTGTGGGTCAGAAAATAGGTGAATCCAAAGCCTTTGTATCAGCACCAATATATTCAAGTGTATCTGGAACTGTAAAAGATATATCCCCACGACTTCATAGTAATGGAACAATGGTATTGTCTATTATTGTGGAGAACGATAATACATATGAAGAGGTACAAACTTTAACTGCACATAATGATTATGAAAAACTGTCTAAACCCGAACTTGTAGCTATCATTAAAGATGCTGGTATTGTAGGTATGGGTGGAGCCGGTTTTCCAACTCATATTAAGCTTAACCCGCCAGCAGATAAAAACATCGATAGCATAATAATAAATGCTGCAGAGTGTGAACCATATTTAACTTGTGATTACAGACTTATGCTTGAAAAATCAAATGAAATAGCTATAGGCTTAAAAATTATTCTTCAGATGTTCCCGGGTGCTCGTGGTTATATTGGAATAGAAAATAATAAGCCTGATGCAATTGATGTTATGAAAAAAGCTTGCGTAAATCTAAGTAATGTAGAAGTTACTCCACTTATTACAAAATATCCTCAAGGTGCAGAAAAACAATTAATTTATTCAATCACAGGTCGTGAATTATCTTCTGGAAAACTTCCTGCAGATGTTTCCTGTATAGTTCAAAATGTTGGTTCTGCGTATGAAATCTATAATGCTGTAGTAAATGGAAATCCTCTAATAGAGAGAGTTTTAACAGTGACTGGAGAGGCAATTAAAGAGCCTCTTAATTTAAGGGTAAAATTCGGAACTTCTATGGAAGAAGTTATCCAGGCTGCTGGTGGATTTAAAGAGACACCTGTTAAAGTAATTTCAGGTGGACCTATGATGGGAATGGCTTTAAGTTCTTTAAATACGCCTGTAATTAAAGGCACCTCAGGGATACTTTGTTTAACAAAACAGCAAGCTAAATTAAAAGAAGAATCAAGCTGCATACGATGTGGAAAATGCATGGGGGTTTGCCCTATGAATTTAAACCCTACAAAACTTAATTCTTTAGTTTTAAGAGGTAAGTATGAGGATTTCGAAGAATACCATGGTATGGATTGTATTGAGTGTGGTTGTTGCTCTTATGCATGCCCAGCAAAACGTCATTTAACTCAAACCTTCCGTGAAGGTAAACGAACAGTAAATATTAATAGAAGAAAAAAATAGATAGAGGTGATTTATATGTATACAGTATCTTCATCCCCACACATAAAATCAAACGATTCTGTGCAGGGTATAATGAGAGACGTGATAATAGCATTAATACCTGCTACCCTTGCTGGAATATATTTTTTTGGAATGAAAGCATTTTTAGTTACATTAGTATCTGTACTATCATGTATTTCAGCAGAAGCGCTATGGCAAAAGCTCACTCACAGAAAAATTACAATTAGAGATCTTAGTGCAGTTGTAACTGGTTTATTGCTTGCTTTTAACTTGCCCGCCGCTGTTCCACTTTGGCTTCCTGCAATTGGAGGATTTTTCGCAATTATTATTGTAAAACAATTTTTTGGTGGAATTGGGCAAAATATAATGAACCCTGCTTTGGCTGCTAGGGCATTCTTACTCGCTTCTTGGCCAGTTCATATGACTAATTTTACTGTTGATGGTGTTTCAGCTGCTACAGCCCTTGGAATACTTAAAGAAGGTGGCGGCAAATTACCTAGTCTAATGAACGTTTTTATTGGTAATGTTGGTGGTTGTATTGGTGAAACTTCTGTAATTGCATTACTAATTGGTGCAGCTTATCTACTATATAAGAAAATAATTAGCTTACATACTCCAGTCGCATTTATTGGTAGTGTATTTATTTTAACTTTTATATTAGGCAGAAACGGTCTTATGACTGGGAATGCATTATATGAAATTTGTGCTGGTGGATTAATTCTTGGTGCTTTCTTTATGGCAACAGATTATTCAACTTCTCCAATGACTAAAAAAGGGCAAGTTATATTTGGAATAGGATGTGGAGTTTTAACCACAGTAATACGTTTGTATGGTGGTTATGCCGAAGGAGTATCTTACTCTATATTAATAATGAGTTTGTTTGTTCCATTTATTGATAAGTTTACTGCTCCACGCATTTTTGGGGAGGTGAAATAATTGAAAGAAAATATAAAATTGGGTTTGATTTTACTTTTAATTACAGGAATTGCAGGATTGTTACTTGGTGGTGCCTTCGAAATAACTAAAGCACCTATAGCGGCTTCCATTGAAGCAAATAGACAATCTGCTATGAAAGAAATATTACCGCTCGCGGATAAGTTTATTAAAGCAGATATAAAAATTAATGATAAGGTCTCAGAGGTTAATTCTGGAATGAAGGGTACTGACATAACCGGATATGCTATAAAAGTTGCTCCAAAAGGATACGGTGGACCAGTAGAAATCATGGTTGGAATATCAACTACAGGAAAAATTACTGGAATTAAAATTTTATCTCACACCGAAACCCCTGGTCTTGGTGCTAATGCACCACAACCTAAATTTTCAGATCAATATAAAAATAAACCTATAAAAGAAAAATTAGAGGTTGTAAAAGTAATCCCTTCAAAGGACAATCAAATACAAGCTATTACAGGTGCAACTATAACATCAAAAGCTGTAACACTTGGTGTTAATGATGCTGTTGCTTTTTACAACTCTTCATTGAAAGGAGCTAAAAAATAATGGGCGCATTTTCTGAAAGATTAAAAAACGGTATAGTAACCGAAAATCCACTATTCGTGCAAGTTTTGGCTACATGCCCAACCCTTGCTGTTACCACGAGTGTAAACAATGCTATAGGTATGGGACTTGCAGCTACAGCAGTGCTTATCGGTTCTAATCTTTTTATATCGGCATTAAGAAAAGTAATTCCTGATAAAGTTCGTATACCAGCTTATATTACAATAATAGCTGCTTTCGTTACATTAATACAGTTCTTATTACAAGGATTTGTTCCCTCGCTTTATAACTCCCTTGGAATTTTCATTCCACTTATAGTTGTAAACTGTGTAATTCTTGGACGTGCTGAAGCTTATGCATCAAAAAACAAAGTACTTCCTTCAGTTTATGATGCCATCGGAATGGGACTTGGTTTTACCGTAGCATTAGTAATTGTAGGTTCAATAAGAGAAGTACTTGGAGCTGGTGCAATATTCGGATTTAAACTATTTGGTAACTCCTTTGAACCAGCAATAATTATGATTTTAGCACCTGGAGCATTTATCACCCTTGGGATTATAATGGCACTATTAAATCAAAGATCAATAAATAAAACAAATAAAGTTTATAATAAAATTGCACATTTTCATGAAATTGATCCATTAACTGGTGAGTGTTCTGGATGTGGGTCTTGCGCTCATAGTTGCAAAAAATAATTTTATTTAACGACATTTCAGGAGGAAAGTCACCGCTTCTACAAACGGGGGATAGTTACTCTAGTAAAAATAAACCTTCGGTAGGTAGTCTAAATCTCCTTCTGAAGTCGTTAATATTACATCACCGAAGGTGATGATTTAACTTTGTTAAGAAAGGTGGATGGAAATGAAACTTTTTTCAATATTTATAAGTGCATTTTTAATAAATAACTTTTTATTAGTTAAATTCCTTGGAATATGTTCTTTTCTTGGAGTTTCTAAAAAAACTGAAACTGCAAAAGGTATGGGACTAGCGGTAGTATTTGTTATGTTTATATCTTCATTTATGTGTTATGGAGTATTCAACTGGATTTTAGTCCCTCTGCACATAACATATTTATCAACTCTAGCATTCGTTTTAGTTATTGCTGCACTAGTTCAATTTGTTGAAATGGTAATTAAAAAAACTCAACCAAGTCTCTATAAAGCACTTGGAATATATCTTCCCTTAATAACAACTAACTGTGCGCTTCTTGGTATGGCAGTTATAAATATAGGTGAAAAATATAACTTAATAGAATCCATGGTTAATGCCCTTGGAGCTGCTCTTGGATACATGCTTGCAATTGTACTACTAGCAGGTCTAAGAGAAAGAATGGAAGAGAGTGATAATATGCCTTTATGCTTTAGAGGTTTACCTATTTCATTAGTTACTGCAGGTCTCATGGCTATCGCATTTTTAGGTTTTAGCGGTTTAAAATTAGGGGGTATTTAAGTGGATATAAATAATTTAATATACCCAGTATTAAGCATTGGTGGTATGGGACTTGTATTTGGAGTGGTACTTGGTTATGCTAACAAAAAATTTCATGTACCAGTTGACCCTAAAGTACCACTAGTTAGAGAAGCATTACCAAGCGCAAATTGCGGTGCATGTGGATATGCTGGTTGTGATGCTTATGCAGCAGCAGTAGTTGAGGGCGGTACACCACTAAATTTATGCTCAGTTGGTGGAGGTCCTGTTGCTGAAAAAATCGGAGAAATAATGGGCGTATCCGTTGAAATTGAAAGTCCTAAAGTGGCCTTTGTAAAATGTAAAGGGACTTGTAACGTTGCTAAAGAAAAATATGAATATGACGGAATTAGAGATTGCCGCCAAGCAGTTATTGCTCCTGGAGGTGGTCCTAAAGCTTGCTCTGATGGTTGTTTAGGTTTTGCAAGTTGTGTAAGAGCCTGCGAGTTCAATGCCCTTCACATCATCGATGGTGTAGCTGTAGTATACAAAGATAATTGTGTTGCTTGCGGTGCATGTATTGAAGTATGCCCTAAGGATTTAATAGAGTTCGTTCCAGCAGATCAAGAAGTACTTATTGAATGTAACTCAAAATCAAAAGGAAAAGCTGTAAAAGACAACTGTCAAGTTGGATGTATTGCTTGCCAGATGTGCGTAAAAGTTTGTCCAACCCAAGCGATTACAATGGTTAATAACTTAGCTACAATAGACTTTGATAAATGTATACAATGTGGACTATGTGCTACAAAGTGTCCCACAAAAGCTATTTCTAAGCCCTTAAAAGCTCATGAAGAAGATAGTAAAACTCCTGTTGAGACTAAGATTTAAAATCAATCCGTTTGTTTTTGAAATATTTTTGATGAAATAACATAAAGATACCGTACTAATTAAAATTATAATTAATACGGTATCTTTTATTTGTAGCTCTGTTAACTTTGTATTTGATCTTAAATAATAGGAGGTTTACTATGAAAGGACTAAAAGAAATAATTGCTGGAACTGGCTTCTTAATTAGTGGTGCATTAGGCGTGGCAATAGGTAATTTGGAAATCACCTTAAATACCGCAGGTGGATATAAACACTCAGTTACATATCTTTTGTTTATGTTCTTCATTATAGTCGGACTTATATATACAATCCTGGGATTTTTGAAAAAAGATGATTAACTAATAATAAAAGATGAGCAGAAGGTCACGCTAACCCTTCTGCTCATCTTTTATATCCTGAAACTAATATTAGGAAATCTAATTTAGTAATTCTTTTTTTTCCTTTTCCTTGCTTTTCTACCTCTTCACCGCATAACACTAGAATATAAATTTTTCCAAAGTGACTTGCAATAAGAAGCAAAAGGACTATTGAAATTTAATTTAGTAATTCTTCTTTTGCGACTATAAAATTCTCGTAAGCCTGCCAGGACGGCAGGCTAGCGAACCCGAGCCAGGACGGCGAGTGTAAGCGTTAGAGAATTTTATATTCGCAAAAGATTAGAATTTCTTAATGAAATTTCCAGTCCCTAGCTCTTATTGCAAGGCACTCTGGATATTTTATATCCGCGTCATTATCTTCTCTAGTCTATTTTTTAATACGCTAGCCAAAATACCAATAAAATACCCTGTAACAATAGCCGAGATTAGCAATACTGGTAAATAAACATATATTCTTAAATCATTAATTATGAAGGCAGCTACAAGTAATTGACCTACATTATGGAACACAGATCCACAAACGCTAATTGTAGCGATACTTAATACATTTTTAAAATACTTGTAAAGTAACATCATTACTAAATTACTTAGCACTCCACCTGCAATGCTAAACATAAAAGCTGACATACTTCCTCCAAACATAGAACCCAATATGGTTCTTAAAAACATTATCAAAAATGCTTCCTTCCACCCGAATAAAATTAAAGCCACTAATGATATAGAATTAGCAAGTCCTAACTTTATTCCTGGAAATAACACTGGAATCTGAGCCTCGATTAAATAGATAACTAAAGCCATTGCAACTAACATACTAAGTAAAATCAACTTTTTAGTCTTTCCCATATTTTCACCTACATCTTTTAAATTTTAAAATGAAGTACTATCAATTCCGCTACTTGCTTGTCCCTCAATAGTAATTATAAGTTTGAAGGGTAAACATACAATCATCTGCCCCGGTTGTGAAATATCTCCACTTTTAACACACTCTTTATGTAAACAATTAGCATCTATAATCTTAATAGTCTTATCTTTAACCAATATGGTATTATAATCACCATTACCAGATTTTATTGTAAACTCTTGTGGTTTTACAGCCTTATTTAAATCAATAGTCTTAAGCACCTTTCCATCTTGTTTAATAACTGCAATATTTCCCGTTCCTTTAATGGCGGTTTTGTATATTGATGTTGCACTTAGGGATATTATAACAATAATTAAAAGTATTATTCCAACTATCTTATCTCCCTTTTTCATGTGTAAATTTTTCATGTTCCCTCCCCCACCTCTATATTATTTTCAAATACATTATACTACACGTATAATTGAAATAACTTCATAAAACATATAAATTTAAAATATAAATAATTATTTACAATTATTTATATTTTATCAAATTTTTCATAAAATCGCAAGCAAAGTTAGATGTTATTCATCATATTTTTCCACTTGCTCAAAATAAATTTAACTTACAAATACTTTTATAACTTTATTTACATTGTATGTAAATAATAAAGGTACAGAATAAAATTCTGTACCCACTTTCAAATAATTACAAATATATATAATTCTAATATGCCCTTTGATCTCCATTTAAAATATTCTCAATTTCTACTGCTATTTCACGGCCTTTTTTGTAGGAATTAAGTCTATCTTGTGGCACTGAGTCTTTATATCTATCCTCACCAGATAGAAAATCTACAATGCCTTTCTTTGCACTTGGTACATCTCCAACGTGTTCTATTCCATTGACTTCTCTTATTTTTGAATAATCCATGAATATTCCTCCCTATACATCTTATGGATACTGAATATTTATTAATATCACAGTATCACACTATTATACTTATAGACTTCCCATTTTATAATTTTTAATGTACTAATATAATATACTAATATAATGTACTAAAAAATGTAGTATTGTATTATTGTAAATTATGAGAATATTAAGAAAATAACTGATAATAATACAATATATTTTCATTATGAAATCTTTATTGCATAAATAGATAAAATTTACAGGTTATTATAAATTTTCTTTAATATTAAGGGTTAATTAAGTACTTTTAAACAATAATTTTGAAAATATAAAAATTAAAATGAATCAAAATAATACTTTTTATCACATAGACGTCAAATAACAGTATATTCTTATAAATATTTTTTTTAATAAAACTTGCTCTAACGATTGACACTTAACGGTTTTAATGGTAGCATTAAAAAAAAGAATTTGGATTTTTTTAATATATATTAATTGTAAATAAGCGTTATCAATTAATATACTAATTATTAAATCTAAATATCAACCTTATGTTACATATTTTCTAATATCATAATAAATTTTCAGGAGGCAACTCAAAAACTGCTGTCTGAAATTTATATACATTAAAGGGAAACAAAGTTTTCCATTTTTAAAATAGGGGGGGTTATATAATGAAAAAGAAAAGATTAGTTGCTTCATTAGTAGTAGCTATGTTTGTATCCACAGGAGTACTTGCTGGATGCGCAAAAAAAGCTGAGGTGGCAAAGGTTGCGGTGCCACAAGTATTAAATTATTATACTACTGCAGAACCAGAAACATTGGACCCACAACAGATAAGTGGAGCACCAGATTTCCAGATTTCAAATATGTTTGCTGAAGGTTTAGTTCGTTATAGTAAAGAAGAAGGTAAATATGATCCAGGAGTTGCTACAAAATGGACTTTAGATGCAAAAACCAATACTTATACTTTTGAATTAAACAAAAATGCAAAATGGGCTGATGGCACAGTTACTACTGCTAAAGATTTCTTCTTTGGTTGGAAACTAGCACTTGATGGTAACAGTCCATATGCATTTATGATCACAGATTACGTTGCAGGCGCTGCAGATTATGCAAACCTTACTAGTGAAAGTTTTTATTCTGAAAAAAATGCTACATTTAAAGCTTTAGTTGCTAGTCGTGAGGCTGAATCAGACAAAACTAAGAAAGCTGCTTTGGCTGCAAAGGTTGCTGCTTCATTAAAGCTAATGCCTGCAGCTATGAAAACAGATTATGATGCACAGAAAAAAGATTTATGGTCAAAAGTTGGAATCAAAGATGTAAACGGGAATCTTGAAGTTAAACTTTCAAAAGTATGCCCATATTTTATAGGGCTAACTGCTAATTCTGTTTATTTCCCTGTAAGTGAAGCTTTTTATAATGCTCATCCAAAGGATTACTCTCTTGAAGCTGTAGGCTTAAACAGTAATGGTCCATGGAAAGTTACAGCATGGAAACATAATGATAGTTTTACATTACAAAAAAATGCTAACTACTGGAACAAAGCTAATATAAAACTTGATACAATAAATTTAAAAGTTGTTACTGATATTGCTACAAGAACAAACCTTTTAAAGACAGGTGCTTTAGACGGTTCTAAAATCCAAGCTAATGATATCAAGACATTTCAAGATAAAGCAGTGCTTGATCAATATAAACTTCAAGATTTAGTTGATATGCCTGACTATACAGTATTTTATCTTGAGTTTAATCAATTTAACAATAAAATAACATCTAATAAGAATATAAGAAAAGCTATATCACTCGCTATTGATCGTAAGGGACTAGTTGAAAGTGTTACACAAGGAGATATCGCTGCACTTTCATTAATTCCAGATAACTTCCCAGGCCTTACCAAGACTTTCCGTGAGGAGAATGGTGCGGCTTTAATAGAAGATAATCAACCAGCAAAAGCTAAAGAAGCTTTAGCACTTGGACTTAAAGAATTAGGTCTCGCTAAATTACCAGCTCAAGATGTTTTATTTGATGAAGGAGATGTTGGTAAGAAACAAGGCGAAAAAATGCAATCAGATTTAAAAGCTATTGGAATTGATATTAATCTTATACCAGTTGCATGGGGCGATAAATTAACAAGACTTAAAAGTGGAGATTTTGGTATTTGTGCTAGTGGTTGGGGACCAGATTATGTTGACCCAATGACTTACTTAGATTTATTTGAATCAACAAATGGAAATAACTATGGTAGATATAATAATCCAGTATATGATAAATTAATCCAAGATGCTAAAAAAGAAGCAGACAAAACAGTAAGAATGGGTTATTTATATAAAGCTGAAAAATTATTAATGTCTGATTCTGTTATTGCACCAAGATATTTCAGAATTGCTCATATGACATATAAAACTTATGTAACAGGAGTTGTTAATAGAGGCGCAGGCCCAGCTACAGATTTCTATTGGACTAGTGTAGATATGGCAGCTAAAAATGCTGAGACAACAAAATAAATTTAATTTAAATTATTAATAAATAAGGTAGGGTATATGTTATTTTAACGTATACCTTTTCTTCTATTAATTCATAGTTTGAAGTATTATTATACATTGGAGGTAAAGAATGGTTAAATTTATTTTAAAAAGAACAGCTTTTGCAATAATTACAATAATATGCATTGCAACTATAACCTTTGCATTAATGAAAGCATTACCAGGAGATCCTTTTCATAATCCAAAATTGAAGCCAGAATTAAGACAAGCTTTATTACAAAAATATGGATTAGATTTACCTATTTCTCAACAATATATTAAATATATGAGCAACTTAGCTCATGGAGATCTTGGACTTTCTTATAAATATGTTAACCGTCCAGTATCTCAGGTAATAAAAGAGAGTTTTCCTAAATCTTTTGCTCTGGGTTGGAGAGCTATGACCTACTCAGCTTTCTTTGGAATACTCTTTGGCGTAATAGCAGCTTTAAAACATCAGAAGGCGCCAGATTATATTATAATTTTCATTTCTATTGTAGGTGTATCTGTTCCCAGCATTGTAATGGGACCGCTACTGGCCTACTATTTTGGCGTCACCTTAGGTTGGCTTCCTGTTACCGTAACTGATAGTCAACTTTCTATGATTTTACCATCCTTTACTTTAGGACTTGGTACTCTGGCTTTTGTAGCTAGATTAATGCGCTCAACTACACTTGAGGTACTTGGTCAAGACTATATTCAGACTGCAAAATCTAAAGGACTCTCAACTTCTAAAATAGTATGGAGCCATGTAATTCGTAATGCTATAATGCCAGTTGTTTCAGTACTTGGACCAGCGTTTGCAGGCATTATAACAGGATCTATTGTTATAGAAAATGTTTTTGCAGTTGCAGGACTTGGGGGATATTTTGTAACCACCATTACAAATCAAGATTATTCTATGACTATGGGTATAACACTTTTCTATGCAGTACTAATAATAGTGTCTCTTCTCGTGGTTGATATAGCATATGGCTTAATTGATCCAAGACTTAAAATATCAAGTAAAGGTGGCGAGTAGCTAAATGGATAAAATTGAAAAGGAGCAATTCGAACTTGTTGGTAAAAATCTCGAAGCTGCTCAGAATATAAAACGCCCAAGTATGTCATATTTACAAGATGCCTTTAGAAGATTAAAAAAGAATAAACCATCTGTAATATCATTTTGGATTTTAGTAGTATTAATTTTTATGGCGATAGTTGGTCCAATGATTTCAAAGCAACTTTATGGACATACCTATAGAACGCAACACTTGAGTTTACAAGACCAAACTTCTATTCTCTCAAATCAAAGAAGTGTAAAATTATCTTCTAATTCTGTGTTTAACTACTCAAAGTACAAACCTAACCTTAGAAAAACACAAATAGAATTTAAAAAAGTTGATCTTAAAGGACAATCTGGAAAAGTAGGCTTTATAATTGGTGATAAATCTGAGGCATCCTATCAAGGTGACCTAAAAGAATATAAATTAGAAATAAATACCACTTCTACTGATAATTGGGATTCAATTATCACAAAACTAAATACTGAAGCAAACAATATTTTGAAAAAGGACCCGGCTTTTAGAGGGGTTACTTTCAAAAAAAGTGGGAGTAATTTATTTGTAGAAACAATTGGTGTAAAAAAATTCAACAGCACATATTGGCTTGGAACTGATGACCTTGGCCGTGATTTATGGACTAGGCTTTGGGAAGGTTCAAGAGTTTCTTTCATTATTGCAATAGTATCAGTATTATTTACAGGATTATTTGGTGTTGTTTATGGCGGAATTTCTGGGTATATTGGTGGAACATCTGATAATATTATGATGAGAATAATTGAAATTCTTATGGTTATTCCGGATATGTTATATATTATGTTATTGTCCATTGTCATGCCAAGGGGAATTACAACCATTACCATTGTTCTAGCATTTACAGGCTGGATGGGAACTGCAATATTGGTTCGTG
Source organism: Clostridium sp. (assembly GCF_036569345.1). Lineage (GTDB taxonomy): Bacteria > Bacillota > Clostridia > Clostridiales > Clostridiaceae > Clostridium_AD. Next base: position 57,830 of record NZ_DATCQT010000150.1, on the reverse strand, counting down.
GAGAAGTTTTAAGACTAAAACACAGCGAATATGTACTTGCATCTCAAACCTTAGGTGCGGACGCAAATAGAGTTATTTTTAAGCATTTGATACCAAATTGTATGGGACCAATAATAGTTAACATGACTATGATGATTCCAAAGATGATTTTTGCAGAAGCATTTTTAAGTTTTATAGGGCTTGGCGTACCAGCACCATATGCGTCTCTCGGAGTTCTTGTTAATGATGGAGCAAAGATTTTTTATCAATACCCACATTTACTTATAATACCATCAATTGTATTATGTTTAATTATGCTTGCATTCAATATACTTGGTGATGGTCTAAGAGATGCACTTGACCCTAAACTTAGGAAATAGGAGGTTACTTACATGAAAAAAAAGATATTAGAAGTGGAAGATCTTAGCGTTTCTTTTGATACATATGCAGGCGAAATTCAAGCAGTTCGTGGAGTTTCCTTTGAACTATTTGAAGGAGAAACTTTAGCTATTGTTGGAGAGTCTGGTTGTGGTAAATCTGTAACTGCGAAATCTATAATGAGACTGAACCCTGAACCACCTGCACGTTTTAAAGGTGGCAAAATTATCTTTAATGGCGAAGATATAATTGGTAAATCTGAAAAGGAAATGAAGGAAATTAGAGGTAAACAGATTGGTATGATATTTCAAGACCCAATGACCTCTCTTAATCCTACAATGACAATTGGGAAACAAATCTTAGAAGGGCTTAGGAGTCATAAAAGCAACCTTACAAAAGAAGAAGCCACTAATGTAGCTCTCGATATGTTAAAGCTTGTTCAAATACCAAATGCAAAAGAACGGATTAATGATTACCCACATCAATTTTCTGGCGGAATGCGTCAGCGTGCTATGATAGCAATTGCATTGGTATGTAATCCACAACTTCTTATTGCTGATGAACCTACAACTGCACTGGATGTAACAATTCAAGCTCAAATACTTGAATTAATGAAAAATTTGCAAAAAACCATAAACACATCTATTATAATTATCACTCATGATTTAGGTGTTGTTGCTAATATTTCACATAGAGTAGTAGTTATGTATGGTGGAAAAATTGTAGAGTATGCAGATACTAATGAATTATATTATAATCCAAAACATCCATATACCTGGGGGCTTTTAAGTTCAGTACCAAGAGTAGACATTGATAAAACTGGAAATAAATTATCATCAATAGAAGGTACTCCTCCAGATTTATTTGCTCCTCCCCTTGGATGCCCATTTGCGGATAGATGTGAATATTCAATGAAAATTTGCAGAGAAAAAATGCCTCCATCTTTTGTTATTAGTGATTCACATGGATCCGCTTGTTGGTTAAGTCATCCTGATGCTCCAAAAGTAGCCACTCCTAGTCTTTTAATAAAATCTACTGAGGCTATTGAAAAGAGAGGTGAAGTTTAAAATGATTGAAAAAGATAAAAAAGAAATACTTCTTAGTGTTAAAAACTTAAAAAAATACTTTTTTGTTGGAAAAAACCAATATTTGAAAGCTGTTGATGATGTAACTTTTGACATTTACAAAGGTGAAACACTAGGTCTTGTTGGAGAATCCGGTTGTGGAAAATCAACCTGTGGGAGAACTATTTTAGGGATGTATAAAGCTACAGGAGGTACTGTTGAGTTTGAAGGTACATCTATTCATAAGCTAAAAGGAAAAGCTTTAAAGTTATATAATAGACGTGCACAAATGATTTTTCAAGACCCTTATGCTTCTTTAAACCCTAGAATGCTTGTATCTGATATTGTTGCAGAAGGTATTGATATTCATAATCTTAGTCGTGGGCAAGCTCGAAAGAAAAGAATTGATGATCTTTTAGAATTGGTTGGACTAAATAAGGAGCATGCTAACAGATTTCCACATGAATTTAGTGGTGGTCAGAGGCAGAGAATAGGAATAGCTCGTGCACTTGCAGTAGATCCTGATTTTATAGTATGCGATGAACCTATATCAGCCTTAGATGTTTCAGTTCAAGCTCAAGTAGTAAATTTACTTCAAGAATTACAAACAGATTATGGTTTAACATACTTGTTTATCGCCCATGATCTTTCAATGGTTAGATATATTTCGGACAGAGTTTGCGTAATGTATCTTGGTTCCCTAGCAGAGCTTGCTAAAAGTAGTGTTTTATACACCAAACCACTTCACCCTTATACTCAGGCTTTGCTTTCATCCATTCCAATACCAGACCCAGTTATTGAAAAAACCAGGCAAAGAATAATGCTTGAAGGTGATGTTCCTAGCCCTATAAACCCTCCTAACGGATGCAAGTTCGTTGATAGATGTAATAAGGCTATGGATATATGTCGCGAAAATAGGCCCAAAATGGTAGAGATAGAACCAGAACATTTTGTTGCATGTCATTTATTTGATAAATAATATAAGATGTCTTCAAAAACTGATGAAATTTTATTTCATCAGTTTTTTTGTTTATTAATATCTTTGTGAATGACCATCTTTATAAAATTACACTTTTGTAATTTATTGGTACCATTTTACATTCTTTATCATATAATATTATAAAAATTGAGATTAACAAGTAAAAAATACGATCTTATATATGGTTCTGCAAATTGCATATGCAAAAAACATATGTTATAATAACTTAAAATTTACAGTATTTAAGTGTTTTTTACTTCATCAACTTTTATATGAATAATGCAATATTTTTTTGGGGGTACTTATGGAAAATAATCTTAAGGTTAATTTGAGAAAAGATATACTAAGTCAAAGGAAAAACATGAAAATTCAGAATGTAAGTGTTTTTAGCGAAAAAATTATAAGCAAAATTATTGGATTACCCGAATTTATAAATTGCAAAAATATCATGTTATACATAAGTTTCAACAAAGAGGTAGATACCTATCCTCTTGCTAAGTGGTGCCTAGTCAATGGTAAAGTAGTAGTTGCACCCTATTGTATTCATTCCGATAAAAAAATAATACCATTTGAAATAAATAATCTTACAAATGATCTTACTAAATCTACTTTCGGCATTATGGAGCCGAAACATGATTTATTAAAGATGGTTAACATTAAGGATATAGATTTAATTATAGTGCCTGGCGTAGTATTTGATAATCATTGCAATAGGATAGGTTTTGGTGTCGGTTATTATGACAGATTTTTATCCAAAAAATCAAAAGATACTTTAACTATTGGTATAGCCTATGACTATCAAATAGTTGATAAAATTCCTATCAATGAATATGATGTTCCACTTGATTTAATAATCACTGAGAAAAGAACAATATTTTCTAAATAATTAATTATATTATAAAAGTATCTTATTTAATTATACTGATGTTGGAGGTGGCCCTTATGAAAAAACAAATAGCTGCTTTTTTTGATATTGATGGTACCCTTTATAGAGATAGTTTAATGACAGAGGTATTTAAAAAATTAATTAAAAGCGAAATAATTGAAAATGATAGATGGTACAAAGAAGTGAAACCATATTATGTTAAATGGGATAAGAGAATAGGAAATTATGATAATTATTTGCTTAAAATGGCTGATATTTATACCGAAGCTATAATTGGGCTTCATAGGTCTCAAATTGAGTTTATTGCTAGGCAAGTTATAAAGCAAAAGGGCGATAGAGTTTATACCTTCACTCGTGATAGAATTAAATGGCATAAAAGTCAAGGTCATATAATTATTACCATATCGGGTAGCCCTATTGAACTGGTACGCGAAATGTCTATAAAATATGGTTTTGATGATTATGTGGGAACAAAGTATACATTAAACGAACATGATATTTACACTGGTGATATTATTCCTATGTGGGATAGTGTTAGTAAAAAATCTGCTATAGAATATTTTGTAGATAAATATAACATTGATTTGAGTCAGAGTTATGCTTATGGAGATACATCAGGTGATTACACTATGTTAAAGTCAATTAGCAACCCTACAGCAGTAAACCCAACTCGGGAACTTCTCCTAAACATTTTAGACGATGATGAATTAAAAGAAAAAATCAGTATAATGTTAGAAAGAAAAGATGTGGTTTATAGTTTGCGTCCAGAGCATATTAAAATATAATATTATCCTTTATTTTCACTTTTTACAAAAAAACTTTATTTGGCTAAAAAACTACTATATAATCTAATATATAGTAGTTTTTTTATCCTAATTCTCAAAACATTTTGTTTTGAAAGGAGTTCCCTAATGTTAAGAGACTCATTTGTTAACTCTGCAATACTAATTTCCTTTATTTTTATAAGTAGTCAAATATTTAAAAGAAATTTTCTTAACCTATCAGTGTCAAATACAGATAAATTTTATTTTGGATTATCAAAAGGAATACTTGGTATTATCTTAATGTTATTTACTATTCGTATTAACCCAGTAGTTATTATGGATCTTCGTCATGTTCCAATTTTATTAGCCGCTTATTATGGTGGTGCATTTTCATCAATTATTGCTGGCCTTGTTATTGCCTTATTTAGAATAGGTTACTTTGGTGTGAGTACACCTGCTATAATAGCATCTATTAATATGTTAAATGTTTCTATTGCTTGTGCTATTATATCAAAATTAAATCTAAGTGGATTAAGAAAATGGATTTATATGAACATTATAAGTTCCTTCATTATTACATCTACATTTTTATTAATTATTAAAGATTTAATAGTACTTCGTAATACACTTATTTATTTTTGGATAGCTTCTTCTATAATTGGGACTTTAGCATATTATATTACAAATTACATGAATACTTCTATTAAATTGATTAATAGATTAGAACAAGAGTCAACTATAGATTTTCTTACTGGTTTAAATAACGTTAGACAATTTGATAATTCCCTAAACAAATCATATGTAAATGTAAAAAATAAAAATGAACGTTTATCAATTTTAATTATCGATATAGATTTTTTTAAAAAAGTAAACGACACCTATGGTCATTTAGCAGGCGATTCTGTATTACAGGAATTAGGAATTGTATTATCTACCTCTAGTAGAAGTTTTGATATTGTATCTAGAATTGGTGGCGAAGAATTTTCTGTAATTTTACCAGATTGTCCAAGAAGACAAGCAGTAGAAGTTGCGGAGCGTTTAAGAGTAGCTGTAGAAACTCATGAGTTTGTTCTGCCAGATCAAATTAAAATTAATATTACTATTTCTATAGGTGCTGCCACATACCCTGATAATGTATCTGATTTGGAAACCTTAGTAAATCAGGCTGACACAGCATTATATTCCGCTAAACATTCTGGAAGAAATAAAGTATGCACCCCTTAATATCTTTTTCCCAAACTAAAATAAAAAAAAGTGCGACCTATGAAGTTTCTCCTGAGTGGCACTCCCCGAGAAACTTCATACTATATCACATTTACGCTAAGATATATCTAGTATGGATGGCATATGAGGAAATAATAAATCTCAATAAACCCCACAAAAAAAATCTTTTAGCCGGTAGGCTGCAGATGTGGTACATATGATTTGAATTTTATATTCACAAAACAAGAATTTCCACATGAAATTTCAAGAGTTTTCTGTGACAACAGAAAACTCCTAAATCTCAACTATAAAAAAAGTTATCCACATTGTTTTCCGCAAGGTGTTTTCTATAAAATAAACATTATAGAGGTACGTGACTTCTATTATGTTTATTTTTTTTTGATTGAGAATCTTCTTTTGGATATTATCGAATAAACAATCCATATAATAAACAAACTTCCGATTGTTATATTTGTTATAATATCCCTTAATAAAGGTATACCTTGTCCAAGAAAAGTACCAAATAGGATTATCCCTCCCACTAAAATCAATATAAACCTATTTAGTTTTATATATTCACCGTAGTTCTCGCCCTTATAATTTTTCCCCTGTTTCTTCTCAAAATTTAATCCAGATACAACAGCCGCACACCCCATCATAACAAATATAATAGTAAACACACTATCGCTAAGTCCCATTCGAAATACCCCCTTAAAACACTTAAATTTCACTATATTAAGAGTAGTATATCATAGATATACATAAATCAAAAACAACAAGGGGCAAACAACAATTAATAATTGATGTTTACCCCTAATTACTACCTAGTCTCACAAGTTAACATAAAATTCTAGCTGAATATCAGCATGGTATTTCTCAGTCATGACTTTCAATACGAAAGCCAAAACTATTGAAATTTAATTTAGCAATTCTTTCTTTTGCGAATATAAAATACCCGTAAGCCTGCTCAGGAAGTCATAACAATTAACAATTATTATTTTCCCCTAATCAACACCCACCCTCACAGGTTAACTTAAAATAGCAGCTGAATATTAAGCATGGGATTTCTCCGTAGTGACTTGCAATAAGAGACGTAGAAACTATTGAAATTTAATTTAGCAAATTCTTCTTTTGAAAATATAAAATTCTCGTGAGCTTGCCAGGACGGCAAGCTAGCGAACCCGAGACAGGACGTCGAGTGTGAGTGCATAACAATTAATAATTGTTATGTCCCCCAGCGAACTACCCAGAGGCAGAGAATTTTATATTTTCAAAAGGTTAGAATTTCTTAATTAAATTTCCAGTTTCAAGTCCATTTGCAAGGCACGTAGGAGAAATCCCATGCTTTTTCCCTCTATATTTCTCTTAACAAATTCGCCATTTCTATTGCAGTTACTGCAGCATCATATCCTTTGTTACCAGCCTTTGTCCCTGCCCTTTCTATAGCCTGCTCAATATTTTCTGTAGTAAGTACTCCAAAAATAACTGGAACCCCTGTTTGTAATGTTACAGCTGCAATTCCTTTAGTAACTTCACCAGCTACAAATTCATAATGTGATGTAGCGCCCCTTATTACTGCTCCTAAACATATAACACCATCATACTTTCCGGACTTAGCCATCTTTTGTGCAACTAGAGGTATCTCAAAAGCACCGGGAACCCATGCAATCTCCACACTTTCTTCGTCAACGCCATGACGTTTTAAACCATCTAGTGCTCCTGATAGTAATTTTCCACCTATAAACTCGTTAAACCTTGCTACTATAATTCCAAATTTTAAACCCTCTGCTATTAATTTACCTTCATATACTTTCATTTCAAATCCTCCTATAAATTTTATATTTTTTAACTATCAATTAAATAATTACCTTTTAATTTTAAATTTATTTTAAATCTAGTAAATGGCCCATTTTTTCTTTTTTTGTTTGCAAGTAAAACTTATCTTTTTCATTATGGTTCATTTCTATAGCTACTCTTTCAATTATATCAATGCCATAACCTGAAATTCCTGTTATTTTTTTAGGATTGTTAGTCATTAGTCTTATCTTTGTAGCACCTAGAAGTTCTAATATCTGAGCTCCAATGCCGTAATCTCTCATATCTACTGGGAACCCTAAAGCTAAATTTGCTTCTGCTGTATCCATTCCTTTATCTTGAAGACTGTATGCCTTTAGCTTATTAATTAATCCTATTCCACGTCCTTCTTGCCTCATGTAAAGCAAAATTCCACTATCTTCTTTTGATATAGCTTTCATTGCCGCATCATATTGTTCTCCACAATCGCATCTTCTTGATCCTAATGCATCACCAGTAAGACATTCAGAATGAACCCTTACAAGTACAGATTCATTTTTTCTTACATCTCCTTTTACTAATGCTACATGATGTTCTCCATTTAACTTATTTACAAATCCATAAATAGTAAAATCTCCATATCTAGTTGGCATTTCAGCCTGAGTAACCATTTCTACAAGGCATTCAGTTTTTCTTCTATATGCTATTAAATCTACTATAGTAATTATTTTCAAATCATGTTTTTCCACATACTCCATAAGTTCTGGCACTCTTGCCATTGTTCCATCTTCATTCATAATTTCACAAATAACACCTGCAGGATATAGTCCAGCAATTCTTGCTAAATCAACAGCTGCTTCAGTATGACCATTTCTATTTAGTACTCCACCGTCTCTTGCTGCTAGTGGGAATACATGACCTGGTCTATTAAAATCTTTTGCTGTTGATTCAGGATCCAAAACCTTTAATATAGTAGTAGCTCTTTCTGCTGCAGATATTCCTGTAGTCGTAGTTACAGCATCGATTGACACAGAAAATGCTGTTCCATGTGCATCAGTATTGTTTACAACCATTGGATTTATATTTAATTTATCTAATCTTTCTTTAACTATAGGCATACATATAAGTCCGCGAGCATATTTAGCCATAAAGTTTATATTTTCTTGAGTAGCCATTTCTGCTGCTATAATTATATCACCCTCGTTTTCCCTATCTTCGTCATCTACCACAACAACCATTTTACCGTTTTTAATATCTTCTAAAGCTTCTTCAATAGTATTAAATTTATACATTAGTACACCCCTTTTTTATCACATTCAGTGCTGTTCATCACCTATGGTGCTATTCATCACCTATGGTGCTGTTCATCACTTTCACTGATATAATTTTTATTGTTACATCTACGCTTTCAAAAATTTATACAAATCCATTATTCTCAAGAAAACCCATACTAATAGATTTTTTTTCTTTTGTCTCATCACCATATTTCAGTAATTTTTCAACATATTTTGCCATCATATCATTCTCTAGGTTAACTACGTCTCCAACTTTCTTAATTACTAAAGTAGTTTCTCCCTTGGTGTGAGGTATTATTGATACTTTAAATATATTTTCATCAACATATGCTACAGTTAAGCTAATTCCATCAATTGCTATGGAACCTTTATGTACAATATATTTTAATATATCCTTTGAAGTTTCAACAGACACCCAAGTAGCATTCCCCTCATTACTTAAATTAATAATAGTTCCAATTCCATCAATATGACCACTAACTATATGGCCTCCTAGTCTATCACTTAATTTAAGTGCCCTTTCTAAATTAACCTGAGAACCTGGTTTCAATTTTCCTAAATTACTGCTTCTTATAGTTTCTGCCATTACATCTACACTAAAGCTATCTTTTGTAAATTCTGTTACGGTAAGACACACGCCATTAGTGCTAACACTGTCACCAAGCTTAATGCCATTCATAATCTCTGTAGCTTTTATAGTAATTTTTCCAAACTTAGCACCTTTTACAATGGATGTTATCACACCCATTTCCTCAATTAAGCCTGTAAACATCTATTCACCTCCTTTATTTTAGTACTAATATAAATTTACTGAGTTTTCTTTATATATCCCTCAATCATAATATCTTCATCTAATCTAGTTACCTGAGTATCCGTAAGCATTATAGAATCTTTCACATGCTTAATCCCCTCGCCTCCTACTGGAGTTTTACCTGAAATCCCTCCAAATATTTTTGGAGAAATAAAAGTAATAACTTTATCTACGATGCCTTCCTCTAGTGCTGAATAATTTAAAGTGCTTCCACCTTCAATTAAGATACTATCTATTCCCATGTCACCTAGTTTTCTCATTAAATAGTTTAAATCCACCCTATTATTTTTACTTGGCGTTACAATAATTTCAGCACCCTTTTGTTTAATAGCTTCAAGTTTACTCTCTTTAGCAAACTCCGTTGTAGCTATAATAGTTTTTGTTTTTTCATCACATTTTAAAACCTTTGAATCTAGCGGTAATCTCGCTTTGCTATCTATAATAATTCTTATTGGGTTTATGCTTAGTTTATCTTCTCTTCTTGTAGTAAGTTCTGGGTCATCACTAAGTACTGTTCCAATCCCTACCATAATTCCAGTTAACCTTTGCCTTAATTCATGCACATATGCTCTAGATTTTTCATTACTTATCCACTTTGAATCCCCAATAGCTGTTGCTATTTTACCATCCAGTGTCATAGCAGTTTTCATAATACAAAATGGTAGTTTGTTAGAAATATATTTTATAAATATTTCATTAGTTTTCTTTATTTCCATCTCCAATATACCTGTAATAACTTCTATCCCATTATTTTTTAGAATTTCTATACCTTTTCCTGCAACTAGTGGATTAGGATCTATCATTCCGATTACCACTTTAGATATTTTATTTCGCACTATAGCATCTGCGCAAGGTGGCGTTTTACCAAAATGCGAACAAGGCTCTAATGTTACATATATTGTTGCACCTTCCACATCTTCTGTAGCATTAGCAAAAGCATTGACTTCTGCATGAGGTCCACCAAAATATTCATGGTATCCTTCACCAATTATTCTATTATCTTTTACAATAACAGCACCAACTAGTGGATTAGGATTTACAAATCCCACTGCCTTTTTAGATAATTCAAGAGCTCGTCTCATATAATAATTGTCCAATTTATCACCCCTAATTCTATAATTGTGGTGTCAGTTTTCCTTTTTTAAAAAATTTATTAAATCATATAAAATAATAAAAGCCCTGAAAACATAGTTTTCAGGGCTTAATAAGCTAATTACACATCTAGTATCATCACTTAAAGTGTTAATAACTAAATACATGTGTATTCAAAATACAAAAACATTATATTAACTATCTTGCAGCGTTAATAAATGAAAATTTCTTGTATTTATCATTGTTCTCCTTCTCTCATCCAGACTTTACTGTCGGCTCTGGAATTAAACCAGATCTACCTTTCGGCTCGCGGGCTATACCGCCGGTGGGGAATCTAACCCTACCCTGAAGGATTTATTAAATTTTCAACCTTAGAATACCACTTTGTTATTTTAGTGTCAAGTTAATATCTATAAAAATTAACAATAAATCAGAATATTATATAAAATATTTCATAATTAGAGGAATTATTTATTTTTTTTATTTCTTTGTTTATTATTTTCAATATTTGCACCATTTGCTCGAATATCTTTGTCATTATCGGTTCTCTTAATTCCTGCTGAAGATAATTGCTCATTAGTAAGCTTTTGTTTTACAGTCATTTAAAACACTTCCTTTCTTAATTTATTTTCCCACCAAAAGAGAGATTTATACTACTAGGATTTTACCATCTATATAAAAAAATTGTTGTTATAATTTTCACTTCAATACTTTACAAAGTTAACACGATAAAGTAAAATGATACTACTAGGATTTAAAAGGAGTGTTAATAATGAAAATTAAATTTAACTTATTACTGGTGGCTATACTTACAACTGCTATTTTAACTGGCTGTGGAAGCTCATCTAAAACTGATAATTCTTTAACCGATATAAAAAACAAAAAAGAACTAATAGTTGGTCTTGATGACAATTTCCCACCAATGGGATTTAGAGGTAAAAGTGGTGAAATTGTAGGTTTTGACATTGATATGGCAAAAGAAGTGGGAAAGAGAATGGGAGTTAAAGTAACATTTAAACCTGTAGAATGGGACGGTATTATATTAAGTTTAAATAATAAAGATATTGATGTTATATGGAATGGACTCACGATAACAGATAAAAGAAAAGAACAAATTGCTTTTTCTAAAGTATATGTTCAAAATAAGCAAATAATTATCGTAAATAGTAAATCAAAAATTTCAAGTAAAAGTGCTTTAAGTGATAAAACTGTAGGACTTCAACTAGGAAGTAGCAGTGAAACTGCTCTTGAAAAAGATGCATTGCTTTCTAAGTCAGTAAAAGAAGTAAAAAAATATTCTAATAATACAGAGGCGCTATTAGATTTAAACGCTGGGCGTATTGATGCTGTTATAGTAGATGAAGTAGTTGGAAGATACTATGTTAGTAAAAAACCTGGCATGTATAAAGTGCTTGATGAAAATCTAGGAGTAGAAGATTATGGAGTAGGTATAAGAAAAAATGATGTTAAGCTTACTGCAGAAATAAATAAACTACTAGGAGAAATCAAGAAAGATGGAACCGCAAACACTATTTCAAAGAAATGGTTTGGTAAAGATATAATTTACAAATAATATATTAGTACTCAAACATTTCTAACTTAGATTGTTTGAGTACTAATAACGATTTTTAATATTTTAAAGGAGTGTTATATTTGGCTAACTATATGGACATTACAGCTTATATTCTACAAGGAAGTATCCTTACAATTGAAGTATATATTGCAACAATAATATTTTCCATACCACTTGGAATATTAGGTGCATTAATTAAAGTTTCAAATTTAAAAATACTTAATAAAGCCGTGGACATCTACACTTGGTTATTTCGCGGAACCCCTTTACTTCTTCAACTTTTTTTCACATATTTTGGTCTACCAATTATCGGAATAAGATTTTCTCCTTTTACTGCAGCTGCACTTACCTTTTCTTTAAATTACGGAGCTTACTTTACTGAAATATTTAGATCAGGTATTCAATCTATAGATAAAGGTCAATACGAAGCTGCTAAAGTATTAGGTTTAAATTATAGACAAACTATGTCAAAGATAATATTACCCCAAGCTTTTAAACGAATAATTCCGCCTATGTGTAACGAGGGAATTACTTTAATAAAAGATACAGCTTTACTCGCTGCAATCGGACTTCAAGATATACTAAGAGCTGCTAGAGAAATTGTAACTCGTGATTTTACAATTACTCCTTTTATTATTGCTGCAATAATATATTTAATATTTACTTCCGTAATTGTAATGGCGTTTAAAAAGCTTGAAAAGAAATATTCAGTTTACGAATAAAGAATCTCGCGACATATGAAGGATGGTGCTAATATGGATTTTCTTAAGATATCTAATATAAATAAAAGTTACGATAAAAACCAGGTTTTAAAAGATGTATCCCTAAGTCTAAATAAGGGTGAGGTACTATCAATTATTGGTCCCTCTGGTTCTGGGAAAAGTACACTACTTAGATGTGTAAGCGGACTCGAACATATGGATAGTGGACTCATTGAATTTAATGGCATAACAATTGCAAAAGCTAAAAATAAAATTAATAATATTGAAGTTATTAATGCTTCTAAAAAAATAGGGATGGTTTTTCAAAACTTCAATCTATTTCCTCACAAGACAGTTCTAGAAAATATAATTGAAGCACCTATTATAGTAAATAATATAGATAAAAACGTAGCTATAGACATAGCAAAAAAACTACTTTTAAAAGTAGATCTATTGGATAAAATAAATTCTTACCCTTGTACTCTGTCTGGTGGACAAAAACAACGAATTGCTAATGCTAGATGTCTTGCAATGAATCCTGAATTAATTTTATTTGATGAACCAACTTCTGCATTAGACCCTGAACTAGTCAGTGAGGTTTTAAAAGTAATTAGAAGTCTTGCAATTGAAAAAATATCACTAGTAGTAGTTACTCATGAGATGTTATTTGCAAAGGAGATATCTGATAGGATTATTTTTATGGAAAACGGAGAGATTCTAGAGAACTCCACTCCAGAGTCATTATTTTCAAGCCCTAAACATATAAGGGTAAAACAATTTCTGAATTTATTATAAATCAGTTAAAATCCAAATAACTTTCACTCGCCGGAAAATATATTATTACAATTAATCCTAATTTATGATCTCTTTAGCCATTTATCTAGAATAATTCAACCATCATCATCTGCTGTATTGTCATATTAACCTACAATATAAATGTATCTTTTAATTGTAGGTTTTGATATAATATAATTGATGTTATGACTTAATTGGAATTTTATATATTAAATATAAATGTTTATAAACACATAATATTTAATATGATATAGAAAGGATGATTAAATTAAAATGCTTTATTATTTAGCAAGTTCTATGAATTTGGGATGGAATCAATTTTATATTGCTATTTCAAAGTCTTCGGATCCCGATTTACAGATTTTAATAAGCCTATTGGTTTTTTTTATATTATATCTTTTGAACAATAAATTGGAAGCTATTTGTTGTGGATTTAATATCGGAGTTACTGGTTTTACCAACTTGGTACTTAAAAACACACTAAAAATAGATAGACCCATAGGAACAAAATTAGTTGAAGCTCATGGTTATAGTTTCCCTAGTGGCCATTCTTCTATTTCTACAGCGATTGGTATCGTTCTTATTTACTTTCTAATTAAGCGAATAAAAAATAAAAAAATTGCTTATTTAATTAGTGGTATTATAATAACATACCTAATTCTAGTAGGCATTAGTAGGGTTTATGTTGGGGCACACTTTCCAACAGATATTCTTGGTGGGTGGGTTATCGCCGCAATATGGTCTTATATCACTATTGCCACTTATAAATTATGCAAGAAAAAAGGCGTGGATAAATATTTAGATAAACATTTTACTATTAAATTAAATTTTCAAAAAAATAAATCAAAATCTATTTAATTATACTATGCCAATTTAGCCCCAATTATTCAATATTGAATAATTGGGGCTCTTTATATATAATTTAATTTTCATTCTCCAAAATATAATAAAAGACCACCAAATAAGTTTCTAAATCCTCTTTGATGGTCCAATGTGAAATTATTTATCTAATCCTTTAGCTATAACTTCTTTAATTTCCGTTTTTATGTGCTCTGCTCTTGTTCCAAATATTGCTTGAATACTGTCACCAACTTCAAGCACACCAGCAGCTCCTAATTTCTTAAGTTCTGCCTTATTAACATTTTTAGCATCCTTAACACTTACACGTAAACGAGTAATGCATGCATCTAAATTAGTGATATTTTCTTTTCCACCTAAAGCAATTAGTACTGCTATTGCGTGTTCTTGACCTTTAAGATTAGTTTTTACATTGCTAACATCTTCAACCTCATCTACTTCTCTACCTGGAGTTTTTAGATTCCATTTTCTTATGGCATAGCGGAATCCGAAGTAGTAAAGTGCTGCAAATACTAACCCTACTGGTATTACTAACCACCAAGCTGTTCTATTTGGAATTACACCAAATAATAAGTAATCTATAAGTCCACCTGAAAAGGTCATTCCTATTTTAACATTTAAAAGTTGCATTGTCATAAAGGATAATCCTGCGAATAGGCAGTGAATTCCGAACAATACTGGTGCTACAAATAAGAAAGAAAATTCAATTGGTTCAGTAATTCCTGTTAAAAAAGAAGTTAAAGCTGCAGATCCCATAATACCAGCAACCAAAAGCTTCTTTTCTGGTTTTGCTTCATGAATTATTGCAAGTGCTGCCGCTGGAAGACCAAACATCATAAATGGGAATTTACCAGTCATAAATGTACCTGCTGTAATTGGTACACCATCTTTTAACTGAGCCATGAATATAAGTTGGTCCCCATTAACTACTTGGCCAGCCTTATTTATATACTCACCAAATTGATACCAAAAAGGATTATAAAAAATATGATGTAATCCAAATGGGATTAATGATCTTTCTATAACTCCAAATACAAAAGCTGCTAATGTCGGGTTCGCATCTATCATACTTTTCGAAAAAAAAGTTAAGCCATTTTGAATTGGAGGCCATACGAAACTCATTGCAATACCTATGCCAATTGCACATACCGCCGTAACAATAGGTACAAATCTCTTACCTGAGAAAAATCCGAGGTATGAAGGTAATTCAATATTGTAATATTTTTTATATAACTGTGCTGCCACAACACCCATGATAATACCACCAAATACTCCTGTTTGAAGTGTTGGTATACCTAATACACTTGCAAACCCTGGGTGAGCTCTACCTACTAAATCTAAAGTAACTCCAGAAACAATTCCTAAAGTCTTATTCATTATTAAGAAACCAACTATTGCTGCAAGACCTGCAACACCTTCACCATCTGCAAGTCCAACTGCAACCCCTACTGCAAACAATAATGCAAGGTTGGTAAAAATAACGTCCCCTGACTGTTCCATAATTTTAGCTACTATTTGAAACCAATGAGCATTAAACATTGGTACACTTGCTAGAAACTGTGGATTTTGAAACATATTCCCAAATGCAAGTAATATTCCTGCAGCTGGTAATAACGCTACCGGTAGCATTAAAGATTTTCCTACCTTTTGTAAAACACCAAAAGCTTTTTTCATTTATATTCTCCTCTTTTGTTGGAATGTTAACAAAAATAAAAGGCATAAGCAAAGTCATAATTATAGTTTCACCTAATGGTGACTATAATATTTTAATGACTTTCGCTCATGCCTGATTATATCAGTAACACGCAAATTTGATTATTATTTAGTTTTTTGTAAACTTTTACACATAAATTCACACTGTTTATTAATAATATATACATAACAAATGTTACATTTATGTTATCATGAATTATTACTTTTTTCAATATTTTTCTACATTTTTTTTATTGTTTTAAATCCCTTAAAATAATAAACTCTTCATAATTTCAATATTTATTATCTATATTTCTACAAAATAAAAGTAAGCTAGCAGTAATGAGAAATCATTTTGTTAGCTTACTTTTTTGTTAAAGATTAATTACATGTTTAATTTTTTATAGTATTAGTTATTTAACTGTATTTCCCTTTTGATTCTTTTTCTGAGTTTTATCTTTTGTGTCCTTTGAACCTGATCTTTTTTCTGTTCCTTTTTTAGCCATGTTAATCACCCCTTAAATGCTTATTTCATCTGATATTATTTACACTTTATCTGATTTAATACACATTATAAGTTAATTAACATTAATATTTTTTATATATTTATTTATATATTTCCATTTCCAAAATAGCCTTCTCAACAAGAGAATCAATATCTAAAACTGATTCAGACTTAATTATCTCAATTAATCTCGGTTTTGTTTTTGGATGTTTAGGAACAAAAATTGTGCAACAATCCTCATAAGGTAAAATTGAGGTCTCATAAGTTTCTATTTTCCTTGAAACATCTATAATATCTACTTTATCCATAGCAATAAGTGGCCTAAATACTGGTCTATCGGAAACATCATCACTTACTACAAGTCCTTCCATAGTCTGACTAGCTACTTGACCTATGCTTTCTCCAGTAGTTACTGAATTTATACCATATTTTTCAGCTAGAGCACATGCAAGCCTCATCATAAATCTTCTCATAATTATTGTTAATTCGTCTTCTCTACATTTTTCTATTATCTGCATTTGAATTTCAGTGAATGGTACTACATATAAAGTCAATTTTCCTGTGTACTCTTTTAATATATTAGTTAATTGTTTTACTTTATCCTTTGCCCTCTCACTAGTATATGGGTGGCTATGATAATAAACTGCATGAAGTTCTACTCCACGTCTTGCCATCATATAGCCTGCTACAGGTGAATCTATGCCGCCTGATAACATAAGCATGGTGCTACCATTCATTCCATAAGGTAATCCACACACTGCCTTTATTCTTTTAGAATAAATATATGCCATATTTCTTATTTCAACATTTATAAAACAGTCTGGATTATGAACATCTACATTTACATCTTTATTATTTTGTAATATATAAGCTCCTACTTTTCTACTTACGTCCATAGAACCTGGAGTAAAGTTTTTATTTGCTCTATTGGTTTCTACTTTAAATGTTTTAGCTGGACTATCTACTAGCTCTAAAAGAGCTTGCTTTTCAATAGAATCCAAAGAAGCTTCAACCTGCGTAACTATACATACCTCCATTACTCCAAAAACATTCTTAACCTTCTCTATAATTTTCTCCATCACATCAGAATATATAAACCATCTTCCTTGGTCCTCAACAAATTCGTAATTTAAATCTCTAATTACATTTTTTATATTATCTTTAAGTTTTTTTTCAAATTTACCTCTGTTGAGCCCTTTTAAAAATATCTCAGGGGCAAATTTTACTAGTACTAATTTTTTCATCTTTTCTCGCTCCTCTGTTTATTATAATAACTAAAACATCACCTTTAGGTGATGATTTATCTTTTGTAGAACTTTCTCAAAAATTTAAGTGATTTTTCTAACTCAATTATAACATAGTCTATTTCCTCTTTATTATTATACTCAGAAAAACTAAATCTTATAGTTCCACCTTGCTGCTCTAGAGTTCTTCCAATGGCTGCTAAAACTTCACTGCTTTTATGACTTTTAGAAGAACATGCCGAACCTGTAGACACATATATGCCTTTCTCTTCTAAAGAATGAAGTAGTACCTCTCCTTTAACTCCCCCAAATGAAACACTAAGTATATAAGGTGTAAAATTATCATCTAGTTTACTGTTAATTATAACATCTTCTATCTTAGACAGTTTTTCTATAAAATATTTCTTTACCTCCAAAACTTTGTTGAAATTTTCATGTCTATTTTTGTTAATAATCTCAGCAGCTACTGAAAATCCTACAATCCCAGCAAGATTTTCTGTTCCAGATCTTAGATTTCTTTCTTGTCCTCCACCATTTATCAAACTACTAGGGATAAGTCCTTTCCTTATATATGCAAATCCAATTCCTCTTGGTCCATGTATTTTATGTGCACTAGTAGATAATAAATCAAT
Source organism: Clostridium sp. (assembly GCF_036569345.1). GTDB lineage: Bacteria > Bacillota > Clostridia > Clostridiales > Clostridiaceae > Clostridium_AD. The sequence continues at coordinate 39,585 of NZ_DATCQT010000150.1, read as the reverse complement.
ATGAGACTTTTGTACATCAATAGGAAGTTTTCCATAACTTTGCACTGCATCTACATGAAATTTAACCCTACTACTTTTTTCTTTAATTAGTTTTCCAATAAGCTCAATATCCTGCACTACCCCTACTTCATTGTTTACATGCATTATGCTAACAATTTGAGTGTCTTTATTAATGCTTTCTATAAGTCTTTCTACATCAATTCTACCATTATCATTTACATCAATATAAGTAACTTTTATTCCCGTATTTTCTAATTCCTTAAAAGTGTTTAATACACTTGGATGTTCAATTTTAGTAGTTATTATATTAGCAGTTAATTTATTTAACGAGAGTTTAGAAAACCCCTTTATAAGAAAATTATTACTTTCACTTCCCCCTGATGTAAATATTATTTCCTCACTACTAGCATTTATGCTTTTAGCAATATTTAATCGCATCTCTCTAAGTTTTTGCTCTGCCTTAAACCCTAAACTATGTGCTGAAGATGGATTTCCATAATAATTTCTCATAGTACTACATACGGCCTCAATAACCTCTTCATAAGGTTTGGTAGTTGCACTGTTATCTAAATATATTTCCATGTTTTTATCTCTCTCCTCATTAATCATTACCTTTGGTAATGAATTACCTTTGGTAATGAATTACCTGTGGTACTGCATTACCTGCGGAACTGTTCATTTTCTTCAAAACTGCATCACTAAATTATCTATATTAATTCTTACTATTTTGCTCTACTTTATCAATTATAAATATCTTAATTATCAAAGTCAATAAATAATAAAACATTCATTTAGGCTTATGTCAGTTTATATGATAAAATAAAGTTATTAGAATATATAGTTTATCCACTTACATTTAAGTAATTCAGCAGAAGTTATCAATTTTTTTTGAGGAGGATGTATCTATGAACCCAAAAATTAAAAATATAAGTATTTACGATCTGAAACCAAACATGATTTTATCTGAAGATTTAATACTAAACGGTTTAACTTTAGTTGCTAAAAAAATTGCATTAAATAGTTCAATAATTAAAAAAATAGTAGAATTTTACCCATCAAACGCTATTTCTATTTATGCGAGTGAAGAAGAAATCTTAGCTCCTAATGTGCAAAGTTCAAGAAAGCAGAGTTTAATTCAAACAGAAAATATATTAAATCAATTCACAAATAAGATAGATAGATTTTTAAATAGCCTACAAAAAAATGCTCAGCCAGACTTAACAGAAATAAAAATTATGTCTAAAGAAATTTTAGATAACCTGCATGATTATGGTGCTATTTTAAAGAGTATAACAAATTCTAGAAATATAGACGAATATCTTACACGTCATTGTGTAAATGTTGCACTTTTAAGTTCAATGTTAGGAAATTGGCTTAATTTATCTAAAAAAGATTTAACACTTTTGACTTATACCGCTTTTCTCCATGATATCGGTAAAACGGAAGTTGACCAAACTATATTAAATAAGCCATCTAAACTTACAAAATCAGAATTTGATGAAATTAAAAAACATTCACTTTACTCTTATAATCTTTTGAAAAATGTTCCTTTTTTAGATGAGTCTGTACTTTCAGGTGTTCTGACTCATCATGAACGTTTAGATGGATCGGGCTATCCCCTTGGTTTAAAAGAAGATAAAATTAGTGCTTTTGCAAAAATAATAGCAATTACAGATATGTTTGATGCTATGACCTCTGATAGAGTCTATAGTAAAAAACAAAATCCCCTAAATGTATTAGAGATTATGAGGCATGAATGTATAGGTTTATTAGATTTTAATTATCTAACTACTTTTATAAAACAAATGCCAAATTACTACACCGGCGAAATGATAAAACTTAATAATGGTACTATTGGAAAGATAATTAAGATAGACATAAATAATATTTCTAAACCTCTAATATCTGTGGATTTAAATTTTATTGATTTAAGTGAAGAAAAAGAATTATTTATTACAGAACTTCTAGCTTAGTGACAGCAAAATATACCTAAATAATGAATATAAATTTAAAACTTTAGAATAATTTAATAATCGATCTAATCATCATAAGAAATATATTATTTAAACTACTAGTTATTTTTTATGATGTTTCGCATTGTAAAGGAGTCCTAACCATGAATAATCCCGACAAAAAAAAGAGTATATTAGCTGACATTTCTTTGCTACTAGTAGCAATTGTTTGGGGTGGTGGTTTTATAGCTGTAAAAGGTGCTTTAGATAATATTACGCCTTTTTATATAATGGCAATGCGTTTTGGAATATCTGTATTAATTATGTTATTGATTTTGCGAAAAAAAATTAAACATTTCACTAAAAATGATTTAAAGGTTGGAACCTTTGTTGGACTTCTTCTCTTTTTAGGATTTGCTGCTCAGACTGTAGGTATGAAATATACAACTGCTGGTAAAAATGCCTTTTTGACTGGAACAAACGTAGTAATTGTTCCCTTTCTTTATTGGGCTATAAGCAAAAAGAAACCAGATGGTTATTCATTAATATCTGCTTTATTATGTTTTGTTGGAATAGGAATGCTTACCTTAGATGGAGGACTTTATCTTGGACTCGGGGATAGTTTGACTTTATTATGTGCAGTATTTTTCGCAGCCCATATAGTTGCTGTTGGATTTTTCGCACCAAAAGTAGATGTTATATCACTTGTAATAATACAACTAGGTTCCGCTGCAGTATTTTCAATTATAGCTGCTTTAATTTATGAACCAATACCGCAAGTTTTGAATTCAAATACGATATTTGCAATTGGTTACTTGGGTATTTTTAGCACAATGCTTGCATTTCTTGTACAAAATTTAGCACAAAAATATACCACACCTACCCATGCTGCTATTATCTTATGTTTAGAATCTGTTTTCGGTTCTATTTTATCTGTTATAATGCTTAATGAAATATTCACATTAAAAATGGTTTTAGGATGTTTAATTATATTTATTGCAATTATAACAACAGAAACTAAGCTGAACTTTTTAAAAAGAAAAAAAATATCTGTTGCTCCATAAATTTATTTTTTATAAAATATTATAATATAATTAATTAAATCCATTCTAATTAAATTAAACAATGAATGAATCTATTTAATAATAATGTTATAATGTATATTATTAAATTAGATAAGAGGCGACATAAATGAAATGGATACGTAAAGATGTATTTAATCTAGCAATTCCAATAATGACAGAACAATTATTTGTTATATCTTTAGGCATGATAAATACTATGATGGCTGGTCATATAGGAAAAGAAGCGGTTTCTGCCATTGGAATGGTAGATGCCATAAACAATATATTTATAGCATTTTTTTCTGCACTTGCAATTGGCGGTATGGTTGTTGTAGCTCAGTTTGTTGGGCAGGGAAATATAAAAAAGGCTAACGCTACTATGAAACAGGCGCTTTTTTCTGGACTTATAATTACTTTTATAGTAACTACTATAATGTTTATATTCCAAGGGCCTATAATTGCGATGCTTTTTGGAAGCGCTGAGGCTGACGTAATAAGTAATGCACATACATATTTAGGCATAACCTTACTTACCTATCCTTTGATAACTATTGATTTAGTTTCAAATGGACTACTACGTGGAGCTGGAGATACAAAAACACCTATGAAGGTTAGTATCTTTATGAATATTATAAATGTGACTTTAACATACATATTTATTAATGTTTTAGGTCTGGGAATAGTAGGTGCAGCACTTGGTATAGCTATTGCAAGGGTTAGTGGAGGTATAATTATATTAACAGTACTTTTGCGTGGTTCAAAAATCCTAAAACTTACAAACCTAAAAAAATTCAAATTTGATAAATCATTATTAAAACTTATCTTTGGAATTGGATTACCTGCAAGTGTAGAGTCCTTGCTTTTTAATGGTGGAAAGTTAATTACTCAAATTTTTATAGTAGATATGGGAACTATAGCAATTGCCTCAAATGCAATTGCTGGTTCCGTTGCTACTATGCTAAATGTACCAGGGAATTCACTATGTATTGCAGCTACCGCTCTTGTTGGAAAATATATGGGAAGAGGCGAAACTAAAGAGGCTGAGGGTGCTCTATCTTATATTACTGTACTTTCAACTATTTTTTTAACTGTGATAGCCTTAATATCTATACCTTTCGCTAGAAATATCGTATCACTATTTACCACTAATAAAGAAATAATTCACTTGGCATCAGTTGTACTTATAGTAAATTCTGCGTGTATCCCCTTATGGTCTATATCCTTTGTGCTACCTTCAGGGCTAAAAGGTGCAGGAGATGTAAAATACACACTAGTGACAACGATTATAGGAATGTGGCTTTTTAGAATTACGTTAGGTTATCTATTGGGAGTTGTTTTAAATTTTGGACTTATAGGGGTTTGGATAGGTATGATAATTGATTGGGTCGTTCGGGGCACGTTATATTGCATAAGGTTTAAAAAAGGTAAATGGAAACTTAAAACTGTAGTAAAAATTGGAATTAAAGTTTAACCAAATTTAGGGTAAAAATGGAGATATTTAATAGAATATTTATAAATTAATCTATTAAACATGTTATAATGATGTTGTTAGATAATGACACAATAAACTAAAAAATCTTTAAAGGATGGGTAAATATGAACATAGCCTTTTTTCTTACACCTAAAAATGAAGTTATTTATGAAAAACTAAGTTCTACAATGAGACAAGCACTAGAACGAATGGAATATCATAGGTATACATCTGTTCCATTGATAAATGAGAGTGGTAATTATGTAGGTACATTAACTGAAGGTGATTTATTATGGAAATTAAAAAATACTCCAAATTTAAATTTTAATGATACAAGTAAAATTTCAATTGAAGATATCCCGAGGCACGTCTCTAACAAAGCAGTATTAATTAATGCAGACATAGAGAGCTTAATATCTCTAGCAAAAGATCAAAATTTTGTTCCTGTTGTAGATGATAATGGTGTTTTTATTGGAATAATTAAAAGAAGTGATATAATAACTTATTGTTATAATTTATTATACGAAAAAGACGAAATGAAAAGTTTGATTAAATAAGAAACACCTATACTAGATTATCTAGTATAGGTGTTTCATTTTTATAAACCACTAGCAGCTTCTTTATCTAAAATAATGGTTACATCATTATGAAGTTGCAAAATTGAAGCTGGTATATTAGGATTTATTTTACCTTTAACAGCTCTTTCTATAGCTTCTGCTTTGTTTATTCCATTGGCAAGTAGAATAATTTTTTTAGAGTTCATTATTGTCTTTATTCCCATACTTATTGCTTTTACTGGCACATCCTCTATTGAATCAAAGAACCTAGAATTAGCTTCAATTGTCCCTTCATCAAGATTAACTAAATGCGTTTCTGCTTCAAAATTTACATTTGGTTCATTAAAACCTATATGACCATTGCCGCCTATACCCAGCACTTGCATATCTATTCCACCAAGTTCTTTTATATTCTTTTCATACTCTATGCAACTAGCATTTACATCTTTCGCCATACCATCAGGCATATTAATATTTTCGCGAGCTATATTTATACTATTAAATAAATTAGCATTCATAAAATAATAATAACTTTGAAGATTTTCTCTATCTATTCCATAATATTCATCCAAGTTAAAGGTTCTAACCTCTTTAAAATCTACTTCATTTTTATTATACAACTTAATTAATTCCTTATACATACCCAGTGGAGTATCTCCAGTAGCAAGACCCAATACACTATTAGGCTTTAACGTTACCTGGCTTGCAATCATTAAAGCAGCTTTCTTACTCATTTCCTCGTAATTATCTACAACTATTATTCTCATATTGGCACCACCTCATCATAATACTCAAAATTTTACTCTTGAGCTTCGTACATTATTTTTCCTTCTACTATTGTAAAAAACACATCTATATTTTCATCAAAAATAACTAAATCTGCATCGTATCCATTTTTTAAACTTCCCTTTATATTGTCCATCTTAATAACCTTTGCTGGATTAAGTGTTGCCATTGCTACTACCTCATAAATTTCTAAATCGCTGTGACCGAGCATGTTAAATACAGCCTTGTTTAAAGTCAAAACGCTTCCTGCGAGTGTTCCATTTTCAAGTTTTGCGGCTCCATTTTTAACTATTACCTTTTGTCCCCCAAGCTCATACATTCCACTCTTCATAGAGCCCGCTCTCATAGAATCTGTTATAAGCACCATTTTATCTTTATGAACCTCATTTATGAGTATATTAAATATTGCTGGATGAATGTGTATTAAATCTGCTATTAGTTCGCAGGTTATGTCACTTGTAAATATTGCACCTACAATACCTGGTTTTCTATGATTTAATGGAGTCATAGCATTAAATGTATGTGTAACATGCGATACTCCATCCTTTATTGCACTCATTGCCTCTTCAAAACTTGCATCTGAATGACCTATTGACAATGTTATTTCAGAATTATTTTTCACCTTTTTTATAAAACTATGATTCTCATCCTTTTCTGGTGCAAAGGTTATAATTTTAATAATATCTATATAATCCTTTATAATATCATAATTGGGTCTTATGATATTATCGTCCTTCTGAGCCCCTTTGTATTTTTCATTTATGAAAGGACCTTCCATATGTACCCCTAAAATTTTCGCACCTTTAGTTTCCAGCTTCATTGCTTGCCGTGCGACCTCTAATGCTTTATAAATACTATCCATGTCCGATGTCATTGTAGTAGGTAAATATGCTGTTACTCCATTTTTAACTATTGTAGTGCTTATAACGTCTAAAGCTTTTGACGTCGCATCCATAGTATCATACCCACCAGAACCATGAATGTGAATATCAATAAACCCAGGCGATACATATCTGCCTTTAGCATCTATTATTTGTATTTCTTCCTTATGCTTTTCTTCATAATTTTTTTTATACAAAAGGAAATTATCCTCATTTACAATGTCTATAATAAACGAATCAAAGATTATCACAGAATTTTTAATTATTTTGTCACTCATAATAAGTTTTCCATTAATTATAGCTTTAATCCTCATAACTTCACCACCTTACTAAATAGTAATTATAATATTGCTAATGCCTTAGCTACATTTCCATCCATTTTTTCTAGAGCCTCTTTTGATTTTTCAACAGTAACATTTTTTTTAATCATAATAATACTTACTTTTGGATCAAATGCACATTTTTCTAAGATTTCATTTACTACGCTGTCATCCATGCCGGTAGCAAGTTTCACTATGTCGCGTACACGCTCTTTTAGTTTTTTATTAATAGGTTGTACATTGACCATTAAATTAGTATAGGTTTTTCCAAGTTTTATCATAGATACAGTACTTAACATATTTAACACCATTTTTTGAGCGCTGCCAGCTTTCATTCTAGTAGAACCTAATATTATTTCTGGTCCAACCTCTATTGCTATAGTGACTTCACAAATGTCTTTAAGTTTACCCTTTGAATTACACATAAGTGCTATAGTCCTGCAACCCATTTCTTTAGCGTATTCCATAGCAGCCACAACATAAGGAGTATTTCCACTAGCAGTTATTCCAACTATTACATCTTTTTTATTTATACTTACTCCTGATAAGTCGTGAATAGCAAGCTTTGGATCATCTTCCGTATGTTCAAGCCATCCACTTAATGCTTCTTGTCCACCAGATATAATTCCCTGAACCATGGAATCACAAATTCCAAATGTAGGAGGACATTCTGATGCATCTATTACTCCCAATTTCCCGCTTGTGCCACTACCAATATAAATAAGTCTTCCGCCATTTTCAAAGCTTTTAACAATTAATTTTACTGCTTTCTCTATATTACTTAACTCTTTCTCCACGGCTATAGCTATTTTTTTGTCCTCATCATTGATCTTCTTAATAATTTTAAAGATTTCAAGGGAATCTAATTCATTTTCATGACTTTCCTTCATAAAAACCCTCCTCTTATTATTTTAGAGTTATTTGATATTTATACTTGTCACTTCTATATATTGCTTTAGTGTACTCAATTGGAGTTTCATTTTCTAAATAAGTTGTTCTCCTAAATATCAATGCCAAAGCACTTTTTTCTTGATTTAGTAATTTACTTTCATAATCGCTAAGCATTGTAGGTTCTATTGTTTGCTTTGCTTTGTACGGATGATACCCATACTTTTCACGAAATATGCCATATAGTGATTTATCCTCAATCATATCTCTAGTCATTCCATTATATAAATAGTATGGAAGCCATGCTATTTCGATAGCTACTGGTTGTTCATCACTAAACCTTAATCTTTTAATTTCAATGATTTTATTTTCATCCTCTGGCATTTTAAGTTCAATTTTACATTGTTTTGTTGCATCAATTATTTTATAAGATAATATTTTGGTTTTTGATACCACACCATTCCCTTGCATTTGCTCTGTAAAACCTTCAAGACGTGATATTTCTTGATTGACCTTTTTAAGCGACACAAAAGTGCCTTTTCCTTGTTCTCTATAAATTAATCCATCATTTACTAATGACATAATAGCCTTATTTACAGTCATTCTGCTAACGCCTTGGATTTCACATAATTCTCTTTCTGTTGGAATTGACTCCCCTGGCTTTAAAACTTCATTTTCTATCATTTCCTGTAGTATTTCTTTTATCTGATAATGAAGTGGAATAGGGTTATCCTTAGAAACTTTTTTCAAAACTTTACCTCCTCAACTAACATTTTTTTTGCAAACATAATTTTAGTTAATATGTTATTATATTGTCATGTTGTATATACCAATTATATTTCATTTCTATTATTTTTTCAACCTATTTAGTTAAATAAAAAATTTCAATATATTTTTTACTAACTATTAGGAGAATTATAAAAAGGGTTAACAAGAACCTTATGTTCTTGTTAACCCTTTTGTTACCTATCAACCTTCATAGCTCTCATAGAATTTAAGACTGCTATTAAAGCAACTCCTACATCACCAAAAACAGCTTCCCACATAGTCGCTATTCCAAAAATAGCTAATATTAAAATAACTGCTTTTATACCTAGTGCAAAGAAAATATTTTGCATAACAATTTTTTTTGTCTTTTTAGCAATTTTAATTGCCTGGGCAATTTTTGAAGGTTCATCTGTCATTATTACTATATCAGCCGCTTCTATTGCAGCATCAGAACCTATTCCGCCCATGGCAATTCCAATATCTGCTCTTGCAAGTACTGGAGCATCATTAATTCCATCTCCTACAAATACTATTTTTCCTTTAGGGGACCTTTCCTTTTGCAAATCTTCCAATTTCTCAACTTTCTCATGTGGAAGAAGTTCTGAGTAAACTTCATCAATGCCAAGATTTTTCCCAATATTCAAAGCTATTTCTTTATTGTCACCAGTAAGCATTACTATTTTCTTAACACCCATAGACTTTAACTTAACTATTGCTTGTATAGCATCTTCTTTTATCTCATCTGAAATTATAATACTACCAACATATTCTTTATCTACAGCTACATAAATTACTGATCCAACATTTTCAGGTTTATTATAGGAAATTCTTTCACTATCCATTAACTTTGAATTACCAGCAAGGACATATTTTCCTTTTACTTTAGCTCTAATTCCTTTTCCTGCTATCTCCTGCACATCTTCAATATCTTCTTTTCGTATATCTTTGCCATAAGCTTTTAATATAGATGTAGCAATAGGATGGCTAGAATAACTTTCTACATAAGCTGCATACTTTAATAATTCATCTTTACTTATTTTACCTTCTGCGCGTATTTGCGTAACCTTAAACACTCCTTTAGTTAGTGTTCCTGTCTTATCGAAAACTACCATTTCGACGCTATTTAATGCCTCCAAATAGTTTCCACCTTTAACCAGAATTCCATTTCTAGATGCACCACCTATCCCTCCGAAAAATCCAAGTGGAATAGATATTACTAAAGCACAAGGACAAGATACTACTAAAAATACCAATGCTCTGTATATCCACTGCGAAAAAAGAGCACCAGGTATTAAAAGTGGGGGTAACAACGCAAGCGCCGTAGCACTTATAACTACAATCGGCGTATAATACCTTGCAAATTTAGTTACAAAGTTTTCAGTGGGTGCTTTTTTACTACTTGCATTTTGCACTAAGTCTAAAATTTTTGCAAGGGTAGACTCTCCAAATTCTTTTTTTACCTCTATAGTTAATAGTCCATTTTTATTTATACACCCTGCTAAAATTTCATCTCCAATCTTAACATCTCTTGGAACTGATTCACCAGTTAATGTTGATGTATCTATTAATGATTTACCTTCAATAACAATACCATCTAAAGGTACTTTCTCTCCTGGTTTTACTATTATAATATCTCCCATGTGTACTTCTAGTGGATCTACTTTTACGATTTCATCTTTAATTTTTTTATTTGCATAATCTGGCCTTATATCCATAAGTGCAGATATAGATTTTCTTGATTTATTTACAGCGATGTCTTGGAAAAATTCTCCTACTTGGTAAAAAAGCATAACCCCAACGCCTTCTGGAAATTGTCCAATAGAAAATGCTCCAACTGTGGCTAATGCCATTAAGAAATTCTCATCAAACACTTGACCTCTAAATATATTTTTTATTGCTAATATTAAAATATCTCCACCAATTAACAAATAACTTAAAAGGAATAAAGAAAATTCAACAAAATATTGAAATTTAGATTTAAATATAATCGCTATTATGAAGATTATAAGACCTACAGAAAAACGTATGATTTTATTTTTATTATATCCTCCATCTGAGTGATCATGACCATGAGCGTGCTCACGAGCATGCTCATGTCCATGGACCTGTCCATGATCATCACTACAGTTATTGCAATTACAACTGTCATGTTCATGACCTTTTTCCTTTTGTTTAAATGTTTTTGCCTCTTTGGGTATAAGTCTAGTACCAGGTTCTATCTTTTTAACTATTTTTTTTACATCCTCTATAACTCTTACTATTTTTTCTTCGCTTTGAAATTGAATTACTAAGCTTTTAATGGCAAAATTTATACTCGCATCTAATACTCCATCTATTTTTTTACATTGAGCTTCAATTTTATTTGCACAATTAGCACAACCTAGACCTTCTAAAATGAATTCTCTTTTTATTGTAGTACTCATTTGCTCCCCCACTTTCAAAGTTTTAATGTACTTTTATATTATAAATTTTTCTTTATGTATTAAGATATTATCTAAGTTCTTTTATGTGAATAAGTCCTTGATCAAAAATTTGTTTAACATGCTGGTCATCCAAGGAATAATATACAACCTTGCCTTCTCGTCTATATTTCACAAGTCTAGCATTTTTAAGTACACGAAGTTGATGTGAGATGGCTGATTGGGTCATATTAAGAAGGGCAGCTATATCACAAACACACATTTCAGTTTCAAATAATACACACAGAATTTTAATTCTCGTACTATCTCCAAAAACTTTAAAAAGTTCTGCCAAATTATATAAGGTTTCTTCTTCTGGTATTAATTTTTTTACTTTTTCTACTACATCTTCATGTATAGTAGAACAATTACAAAACTCTATATTTTTATCCATCTATTAACCTCCGCTTATATGAACACATGAATCATTGTTCATATGTTCATTGTATAATATTCATTAGTACTTGTCAACGTTCTCTCGGAAAATATTTTGCTAAAAATGATTGGAGACAGTTAAGAACTATTCGATTGATAAATCAAAAACTCCTATCATGGATTTATTCATGATAAGAGTTTCTAATTATTAATTATTATTAATACTGCTTATATTCTCAATGATTTTTGAAATAATATCTATTCTTTTAAAAGGTGTCATAAGATAAAATCCGTCTACAAAAGGGTATATATTTTGTGCAATTTCAGTAGATATTTTGATTGCAAGTATACCTGCTTCTTCTTTTGATATATCCTTATATTGTTCCATAATTTCTTCCGAGACACTTATTCCAGAAATTTCATTATTCATAAAACAAGCATTCCTATAGCTTACAATTGGAATAATTCCTCCTAAAATCTTAGCAGGCAATTCTCTTCTTGCTAGTTTTAAATTTTCCACAGCTTGCTTTGTCAAAATCGGTTGTGTTAAAAACATAGTTACACCATTCTCAATTTTCTTTTTTGCATGCAATAATTGACTCTCAAAATTAATGGCATTTACGTTTAAAGCACCACAAATATTAAAAGGTGATGAAAATGTTGTATCATTTAAATCAGTGATATAATTCGCAAGCATAGCAGAATTAAAACTAAACATTGCCTTAACCTCATCACGATCGGCTGTTGGCACCGGGTCCCCCGTAACCACTAAAACGTTATTTACTCCCTCAATACTTAAACCTAGAAGAAGCGCTTTTGTAGCATTTATATTTCTATCACGGCAAGTCATATGAGGAATAGTTGTGATATCAAGTTCTCTTTTTAGCTTACAAGCGAGCAAACTACTATCTACCCTTACTCTTGCAACAGGACAATCTGCAATTGTTATTGCATCAACACCTTGATCTTTAAGAGTTTTAGCACTATTCATAAAGAAATCTATTCCTGTGTCAATTGGTGGGTCTAACTCTACTGCTATTATTTTTTTACCAATTTTTAGTTTTTCTAAAAGAAGGTTTTTAACAATTATTTTCTCAATATGAGTTATGTGAGTTTGCTTTGTTGGAGCAATTTCATATGGTGATAACCCTCTGATTTTTTCAACAGTTGCCCTTATAAATTTTGGAGTTGTGCCGCAACAACCGCCTATAATAGCCACGCCTTCTTTTGCTATTTCTAGCATTTTCTCTGCAAAATATTCTTTAGTATTATTGAAAAATGTGCGATTATTTATTACTGTTGGATACCCTGAGTTTGGCATTAAAGATATAGTTTTATTTTCTATATTAAGAGTTTTTATGTATTTCAATAAGTGAGATGGCCCAGAAAAGCAATTAAAACCAAATGCATCTATAGTAGATATCTTTGAAACTTTCTCTATAAATTTTTTTCCCGATATACCAAGCCTTGTAAACCCTTCTGGCGAAACCGCGAGCTCCATCAAAATATATGCCTTTGGATTTATATCCTTAATATACTTAGAAAGCTCAGGCAAATATTGATCATTACTAAAGGTTTCAAATATAAAGTGCGTTGCACCAAGCTCTAAAAACAAATCTACTATTTCTTTGTATGATTCCCATAAATCTAGCATTTCTAAAAATGGGATTGGACCAATATCAGCAAAAACTAAAACTTCAGTCCCCTTTGTGGCATCGCATGCAATTTCATAACCTTTTACAATTACATCTTTCACTATATCAAAATTACTTTCAAGGCTAATTTTATTTGCTCCAAATGTATTGGTTTTAATAGCCATACAACCTGCATTTATATATTCCTTATGTATATTGAGTATTGTATTTCCATCATAGATATTTGCAAGTTCACATTTGGATAATGGATTTTCTTTAATACTTGCATAATATGTTCCCATTGCACCATCAAAAATTAATGGCCTTTCTTTAATATTCATATATTTCCCCCTTCTCCAAAAAAATAAATTTTATTTGCTTTACGTTATTTCTCTCTACTAGAAATTTCTTTAGGCTAATTATAGCAAATAATTCTGAATATAGTGTAATTTAAAAAAGATAATTTATTTAATAAAATAAAATCATATAATTAATAGCATAATAGAAGTATAATAGATTTCTAATAGATAATATTATGTGATTAATATTATCAAATAAATTTGAAGGAGATGTTTTTATGGATAAGTATGTATGTTTAGTGTGTGGGTATGAATATGATCCAGAAGTAGGAGATCCCGATGGTGGAATAAAACCAGGTACTAAGTTTCAAGATATTCCAGAGGATTGGGTTTGTCCATTATGTGGAGTTTCAAAAGAAGAGTTTGAAAAAGTAGAATAAGATTTTATAATAAAAGCCAGGTATTTCAATCATAAAGTGATTGAAATACCTGGCTTTCTTATGTTAGAACCATTCACATACATCATTTAATATTTTAAAATTAGTTAAATCATAATGAAGTGGAGTTACAGTTACATATCCCTCTTTAAAATATATTGTGTCTGAATCTTCATCATGAAGATCTTTTAGTTGACCTTTAATCTGATATAAAGTTTCATTGTTTTCTCCAATAGTCTTTATATAACTATTGTTATATTGTCTATTGCCAATTTTGCATACTTTAATTCCTTTTATCTCATTCTCTTTTAGTAAGGGAACATTTACGTTTAGTACAATATCATTTCCGATCTTATTCTCATGTGCCTTAAGTAGTATTTCACCAGCATATTTAGCCGCCATTTCATAATTCTCATTGTCTTTGTTAATTTGCATAGAAACTGCCATAGCTGGTATTTTATAAATAGTTGCTTCAATAGCTGCAGAAACCGTACCCGAATATAAAACATCTGTACCTAAATTAAGCCCTCTATTAATTCCTGATACAACCATATCTATTTTACAATCAATAAGTTTGTTAATTGCAATCTTAACGCAATCTGCTGGTGTTCCATCTACACTAAAAGCTTTTGATTTCAAACCAGAAATCTTAATTTCTTTAACAACAAGTGGCCTTTCAAGAGTTATTGAATGTCCACATGCACTTCGCTGGCAGTTCGGTGCTACAATAAATACTTCATGATTTTTTTCCAATTCTTTTGCTAAGGCATATATACCTTTTGCATTTATACCATCGTCGTTTGTAAGTAACAATCTCATTTTCATTCCTCCTATCATTCACTAGAATGGACAATAATTATTAATTATATTCTATAACAATAGGTCTCTATAGGCAAGTAGTTAAATTTTTACATGATCAAATAAAAAATTTCTTATTTACTTGGTACCATATGAATAGCTTCTCCTTTTAGTCCAAGTACAGCTTCTTCAAAAGCTTCAGATAGTGTTGGATGAGCATGTATCATGCCCGCAATGTCATCTACCTTCATATTATTATTTATAGCCATAACTCCTTCAATAATTAGATCTGAAGCATGTGGTCCCATTATATGAACTCCAAGAATTCTGTTATCAAGCGTTGCTATAACTTTTACTATTCCTTCCCCTTCTCCAAGTGTTAATGCTTTTCCATTAGCCCCAAATAAGAACTTACTTGTTTTATATTCTATACCTTTTTCTTTAGCTTCATTTTCTGTTAAACCTACGCAAGCTATCTCTGGAAATACAAAAATGCAACTTGGTATTATTTCACTAGAAAATGTCTTATAACACCCCATAATTCTTTCAACTACTTTTTTCCCTTGGTGTGAAGCGGCATGCGCAAGCATACTTAATCCATTTACATCACCAATAGCATAAACATGTGGGATGTTCGTCTCATAATTTTCATCTACCATAATAGCTTTTTTATTAATCAATATACCCAAATTCTCAATATTAAGTCCACATGTCACAGGACTTCGTCCAACAGATACTATTACACTGTCTGCTTCAAACTTTATTTCACCTTTTTTCCCATTTGCAGTTACAATAAGTCCCTTATCATTTTTTTCAATACTAATTACCTTGACACTAGTATTAATATCTATACCTTTTCTTTTAAACGAAACACTAAGTCTCTTTGTTAAATCAGTATCCACTTGAGTTAGGATATTTGGCAAAAACTCTAAAACACTTACCTTTGAACCTAAAGCATTAAATATACCTGCAAACTCCATGCCTATAACTCCTCCACCTATTATGACTAGATTATTAGGCACTTCTTTAAAATTCAAAATATTTTCACTAGTAAATACTCCTGGCAAATTTATACCTGGTATATTAGGTATTGCTGGAGTGGACCCAGTTGCTATAATTATATTTTTAGAAGTTACTTCTCTACATTCTCCATTTTTAAGTAAAACTGAAACATCATTTTTATCTTTCAAAGAAGCTATCCCTAAAATAACTTCTATATTATTAGCCTTTAATAATTTCTCTACACCCTTTACCAATTGGTCAACTATTTTTTCTTTTCTGTTTTGAATTTCTTCCACATCAATAGTATAACTATCAATTTTTATCCCAAATTGATTAATATTCTTTAAAGTATTTAAAATTTCAGCGTTTCTATATAACACCTTTGTAGGTATGCATCCTCTATTTAAACATGTGCCACCAATCTCACCTTTTTCTATAATACAAACCTTAGCACCCAATTGAGCTGCCCTAATTGCCGCGACATACCCCCCAGGTCCTCCCCCAATTATAACTATATCTTTCTCAATAATTATGTCCTTTTCCATCTCTGCCCCTCCCTCCTACAATTAATGTTTAGATTATACATTGCTTACTAGTTTAACTTATTCAATAGCACTTTGAATTTAGAGTGCAGGTACATTTGAATAAGCTCTAGAACTACTTAATTCATGATTTCAAAATTTCGTAGAGGCCCGCAGGACGCGGTCCTCAGGCCTCCGCAACAGGAAGTTGCATGGAGGCCGTTAGAAATTTTAAAATCATGAATTTTTAGTAGTTCTCAGCGCCATGAAACGTCCCAAACCTAAATTCAAACTGCGATGAATTAGTTAAACTTATTTAGTATATTTTAATACCGGATGCCTCGCAGCACTGACTTCATCAAGTCTTCTAACAAGAGTATTATATGGAGCCATCTTTAATAACTGCGGATTTTCTCCTGCCTCCACTGAAATTTTTATCATAACTTCAATAAACTCATCCATTGTTTCAAGACTTTCCGTTTCCGTAGGTTCTATCATAATTGCATTATCTACAATTTTAGGAAAATATATGGTAGGAGGATGGTACCCATAATCTAAAAGTCTCTTTGCAATATCTAATGTAGTTACTACACCTGATCCCTGCTTTAAACCGCCTAAAACAAATTCGTGTTTGCAAACTTTATCAAATGGTAAATAATAATAGTCTTTTAATCTGCTTTTCATATAATTTGCATTAAGCACTGCAATTTCACTTGCCTTTTTCAGTCCATCAGATCCCATTGAAAGAATGTAACAATACGCCCGAACAAGGACTCCAAAATTCCCATAAAAACTCTTTATCTTCCCAATAGATAATGGTTTATCGTAATTAAGAATATAATTCTCATCATTTTTTTCTATTATTGGTACCGGCAAATATTGAATAAGTTCTTTTTTTACTCCTACTGGTCCACTTCCTGGTCCTCCACCACCATGTGGAGTAGAAAATGTTTTATGGAGATTCATGTGAACAACATCAAAACCCATATCTCCGGGTCTTGCTTTGCCCATAATAGCATTTAAATTTGCTCCATCATAATACACAAGTCCACCGACTTCATGCACCAGATCTGATATTTCTTTAATATTCTCATCAAATAACCCTAATGTGTTTGGATTTGTTAGCATTAAGCCTGCTATTTCATCACTTAATACAGATTTTAAACTATCTAAGTCTACGCCACCCTTTTCATTAGATTTAATTTCAACAATTTCAAAACCTACTACGCTTGCACTAGCTGGATTAGTCCCATGGGCTGAATCTGGAACTATAATCTTTTTCCTTTTAAAATCACACCTATTCTCATGGAAAGCTTTTATAATCATAAGGCCAGTAAGTTCACCATGAGCACCTGCTGAAGGTTGAAGTGAAACCTGGTCCATTCCAGATATCTCAGAAAGTTTCTCACTAAGTTCATACATCAATTGCAAAGATCCTTGTACCGTTTTTACGTTTTGATAAGGATGAATGTGAGTAAAAGACTCAATGGAAGCCATATCTTCATTAATTTTAGGATTGTACTTCATAGTACAAGAACCTAAAGGATAAAAACCAGTATCTACGCCATAATTTTTATTAGACAATAGTGTATAATGCCTTATAACATCTACTTCACTTACCTCGGGAAGGAGTAATTCTTTTTCACTGAGCAAATTCTTTGGTATCATTTTACTTATATCAATATTTTCTACATCGCAAGGAGGTAATTTATAACCTCGCCTTCCTTCTCTTGAAATTTCAAATATTAACTTATTATATTCTTTCATTTTATACCCTCCATAACAGTTATTAGCCCGTCGATTTCTGCTTTTGTTCTTTTTTCTGTTACACAAAATAATAAAGTATTTTTATGTTTAGGGTAATTTGATTCTATATCATAACCACCGATTATATTTTTTTCTAATAATTTCTCGTTAATAACATTAGCACTTTGAGGTCCCTTAATTACAAATTCCTTAAAAAAAGGTTTGTTAAATACTGGCTTGTAGTTTTCTAGTTTAATAATTTCATTAAAAGCATAATGTGCCTTCTGAGCACTTTGGTACGCAACTTCTTTTAATCCCTGTTTTCCCATAGTAGTAAGATAAATTGCAGCAGTTAGTGCATTTAAAGATTGGTCTGAACATATATTGGAGGTTGCTTTTTCCCTCCTTATATGCTGTTCTCTTGCTTGAAGTGTTAACACGAATGCTCTTTTACCATCTATGTCTTTGGTCTGTCCTACAATCCTCCCTGGCATTTTTCTCATAAGTTTTGTGGTAGTTGCCATGAATCCTAAATATGGTCCTCCAAAATTCATGTTATTTCCAAGGGATTGGCCTTCTCCTACTACGATATCTGCTCCTATTTCTCCTGGAGTTTTTAATATGGCAAGAGATATAGGATCTACACTCATTATTAAAAGTGACTTATTATCAGAAGTAATCTTTTGTATTTCTGTCATATCTTCAATAATTCCAAAAAAATTGGGGTTTTGAACTATAACCCCTGCCGTGTCCTTATCTACAAGTTCTTTTAATTTTATAATATCTGTAACTCCATCCAATGTATCTACCTCTACTAGTTCTATTCCCTTGAACTTTGTATAAGTATATAGAACTTTTCTTATTTGAGGATGCACCGTTTTAGATACAATTATAGATTTTCTTTTTGTATGGGCTACAGCCATAAACGATGCTTCAGCACATGCTGTAGCCCCATCATACATAGAAGCATTTGAAACATCAAGTCCTGTTAAATCACATATTAAAGTCTGATATTCAAAAATAGCTTGTAGTGTACCTTGGCTTATTTCCGGTTGATAAGGCGTATATGATGTATAAAATTCGGATCTTGAAACTAAATGTTTTATTATTGAAGGTATATAGTGATCATAAACTCCAGCCCCTAAAAAACAAATTAACTCCTCAGTACTTTTATTTTTATTAGCTAAGGATTTTACATGTTTTTGTACTTCAATCTCAGGCATAGACATGTTTATATTTAGCTCTCTATCTAATTTCAGCTCATCAGGTATGTCTTTGAACAAATCCTGTATAGATGAAACACCAATTTGTTTTAACATAAATTTTTCATCTTCTAAAGTATTAGGAATATAAGGAAACATATTATTTCTCCTTACTGCAATATTCTTTATATTGCTCTTCGTTCATAAGAGAATTTAATTCTTCTTTATTTGTAATTTCTAAAAGAAGCATCCAATTTTCATAGCAATCTTCACTTACTAATACTGGGTTATCCACTACAGACTCATTTATCTCTATTACCTTTCCACTAAATGGAATATACATGTCCGAAGCTGCTTTAACAGATTCAATTACACCAAAAACTTCCCCACTAGTAAATTCCGTATCTACCTCTGGTAGTTCAACAAAAACAATATCTCCTAAAGCATGTTGTGCGAAATCAGTAATTCCCACGTATGCCATATTTCCTTCAAGTTTTATCCATTCATGATCATTACTATAAAATAATTCTTTTAATATTTTCATTTAAAGTCCCCCTAATTTTTCTTTTTTATTATTTCTTATAATTTTTATTATAGAATTTTTTACTAACTACTTCTGCTTTTAATAACTTACCTCTAATAACAATTTCTATTTCTGTACCTAATTCTGAGTATTTAAAATCTATTAAAGCAAGACCTATATTTTTCTTTAATGTAGGCGATAAATATCCTGTTGTCACTACTCCAATTTTTTCTCCCAAAATGAAAACTTCATATCCATGTCTTGGAATACCTCTATCCTTCATCTCAAAACCTACTAATTTTCTTTTAATCCCCTCTTCTTTTTGCTTTAAAAGAGCTTCACGTCCTATAAAGTTTTGCTTTTGAAGTTTTACGAAAAAACCAAGGCCGGCTTCCAGTGGCGAAATATCCTGGGATATTTCATCCCCATATAGTGGTAATGAAGCTTCAAATCTTAAAGTATCTCTGCATCCAAGCCCTGCAGGCTTAAGTCCTTCTATCGCGCCAACCTTAAGTAGTTTATGCCATAACTTTTCTATTTTTTCAATTGTTGTGTATATTTCAAATCCATCCTCACCTGTATACCCTGTTCTCGAAACAATACATTTTATACCGTCCACAAGAACATCTTTTTCAAAATAGAAAAATTTAATTTCGTTTAAATCTACATCCATAATCTTTTGAAGTATCTTCTGTGCTTTTGGTCCTTGAATAGCAATTTCAGCCACTAAATCTGAACTATTAGTGATTTCAACATCATATGACCCCTTATTCCTTAGCATCCATAAAAAGTCTTTTTCTATATTACCTGCATTTATAACAAGATAAAAATGTTCTTGAGAAAATTTATATACTAAAAGGTCATCAACTATTCCTCCATTCTCATAACACATTAAAGTATATAATATTTGATTGTCTTTAAGAACTGATACGTCATTTGTAACTAATTTTTGTACAAATTCAAAGGCCTCGACTCCTTTTATATCCACCTCTCCCATATGTGATACATCAAAAAGTCCAGCAGCACTCCTAACAGCTTCATGTTCTGAAATTATCCCCGAGTATAACACCGGCATTGCCCATCCACCAAATTCAATTATTTTTCCACCATATTCACTATAAGTATTGAATAAAGGCGTTTTCTTTAAATTTTCCACCATATTTCCCCCTCACACTTTGTAAAACATGTAAATCTAAAAAATAAAAACAGAGATACAATGACATAGAAGTAACCTAACGTCATTGTATCTCTGTATTTTTACCTGAGAGTTTCTACTTTAATGTATTGCTCCTACGGTGCCAATAATTGGGCTTTCCAGAGTTTCATCAAATATCGATATGTTTGCCTGAAAGCTTCTATAAAAAATGACTATTTCCTATATTTCTTCTCCGGCTATCTTTAAATAGATATCTCTCGATATTATCATCTAAATAATATATAATTTTTAACAACAATATTTTAATTTAATTGTACTATATGGATTTAAGAATTTCAATACAATTAATCCAAAATATTCAATTTTCTTTATAATGGTTTTTACTCTCTTTCGCATTTCATTATACTGATTTTTGGGATATAATTCAATTAAATAAAACATTAGTTTATAATATATAACAAATTCATAACGAGGAGGGTTTATCATGCTTTATATAAATAACACAAATACAAATCCTTATTTTAACTTGGCAGCTGAAGAATATATGCTAAAGGAATTTAAAGAAGAATGTTTTATGTTATGGCAGAATAATCCTAGTATCATTGTAGGAAAAAATCAAAATACACTGTCCGAAATTAACCTAGACTACATAAAAACAAATAATATCCCTGTAGTAAGAAGATTATCTGGTGGAGGCACTGTTTTTCACGATTTAGGTAATTTAAATTTCACTTTTATTAAAAATAATAGTGAAGAAAATTTTAATAATTTTAAAAAATTCACCTTGCCTATTCTAAAGGTTCTAAATTCACTTAACATAAATGCAGAATTTAGTGGGAGAAACGATCTTACTATTGAAGGTAAAAAATTTTCAGGCAATGCACAATACAATTCTAGTAACAGAGTTCTTCATCACGGAACCTTGCTTTTTGCATCCAATATCACTGATTTATCAAAAGCATTACAAGCTAAACCATTAAAATTTAAGGACAAGAGTATTAAATCCGTATTAAGCAGGGTAACTAATATCAGTGCTCACTTAAAACAACCACTATCTATCATGGATTTTAAAAAATTAATTATGAACTATGTTATTACAGAGGATAATTCAAATTGCTTGTATGAATTTACTCCTTATGATCTAGTTAAGATAAATAAATTAGCCGACGATAAATATTCTACTTGGGAGTGGAATTTTGGTCATTCCCCTAAATATAACTTCATAAATGAGAACAAATTTTCATTTGGTACAATTGAATGTAATATGGAAGTAAATCATGGACTAATAAAAGCTATTAAAATATATGGTGATTTTTTTAGCAAACTTGATGTTTCAGAGATAGAAACTAAACTTATAGGCGTAAACCACGAAGAACCCTCGGTAAAAGCTATACTTTCAACCTTTAATATATCTGATTATTTTTCAAATGCAGTTTTAGAAGATGTTTTAACTTGTATGTTTTAATTTATATGTTTCAAAAAAACTTTCTTAGACAAAATTTTGTTGACTATATCTAAATTTGCCATTATTATATTAATAACAAAAGAAAGGGTGATTTATTTTGAAAGTATCAAATAATACAAATTCTGTTATTAATTTGCCAAAAAAACTAAAAAGAGAGATTGGTTTTCTTGAAGCTATTACTGTAGTGATAGGTATGGTTATAGGTTCAGGAATTTTCTTTAAACCTTCAATTGTTTTTAAGAATGCTGGCTCTCCAACCATAGGTATACTTGCTTGGGTAGCAGGTGGAATTATAACTATGGCATCTGGTCTTACTATAGCCGAAATAGCATCAGCTATTCCAAAAACCGGAGGCATTTTTATTTATCTTAAAGAACTTTATGGAGAAAAATGGGCATTTTTATTTGGCTGGGTACAAACAGTTATTTATGTCCCTGGTTCCGTCGCAGCACTGGCAATAGTTTTAGCAACTCAAGCTACTAACTTTGTACCTATGAGCGGACTTTCGCAAAAACTATTTGCAATATTAATGTTACTAATTATTACCACTGCAAATGTATTATCAACAAAACTTGCTAGTAAAATTCAGTTCGTTGCGACTATTGCAAAACTAATTCCAATTATTATTATTATTGCTTTAGGTCTTGCACGCGGAACAGCCCACAGTTTTTCCTTGCCAGTAGGTAATATGGCAGCTGGTGCAGGTTTTGGGGCAGCTATGCTTGGAACACTTTGGGCATATGATGGATGGGTAAGTGTAAGCAACATGGGAGGAGAACTTAAAAATCCTAAAAAAGATATACCAAAATCAATAATTATAGGTCTCGGCATTACTATAATAGTATATGTTTTATTTAATTTAGCAATTATAAACGTAGTTCCTATAACGTCTGTTGTAAATTCTAATAAAGTAGCTACTGATGTTGCATCAGTTTTATTTGGAAAATCCGGTTCATTATTTATCTCTGCTGGTATTTTCATTTCAATCTTTGGGGCATTAAATGGTTACTTAATGACAGGAGTTAGAATACCTTTTGCCATGGGCCAAGACAAACTTTTACCTTATGATAAATTTTTAGGTAAAGTTAATGTAAAATACCAAACTCCATTAAATGCTTATATTTTTGAGTTTGTACTTACTTGTCTATACATATTTAGTGGTTCTTTTAATACCTTAACTGATCTTGTTGTCTTTGTTTTATGGATTTTCTTCACAATGGCAGTAGCAGGTATCTTTATATTAAGAAAAAAACATAAAGATTTAGTAAGACCTTATAAAGTACCATTCTACCCAGTAGTTCCATTAATAGGAATTATAGGTGGTGTTTACATCCTAATAAGTACGCTTGTAACTGATACTCCAAAAGCACTTATAGGAATTGTTATAACATTAGTTGGACTTCCTGTATATTGGTATATCAAAAAAAGGTAGCAAAAGTATATATTGTTACAATTGCATTTCGCTGTGCTAAGTTATTCTAAACTAATTTTACAACAAAAAAACTATGCTAAATTATATGTTTAGCATAGTTTTTTCTTATTTTT
The DNA here is from genome assembly GCF_036569345.1 of Clostridium sp. GTDB lineage: Bacteria > Bacillota > Clostridia > Clostridiales > Clostridiaceae > Clostridium_AD. The sequence goes on along the minus strand of NZ_DATCQT010000150.1, from coordinate 15,736 downwards.
TGCCATAAATATTTAATTCAAATTTTGAATATTCATTTTCATATTAATTACATTTTTCTGTAAGTACAACTGACTTGAATGTACTAGTAATTTTGAAATTTGTGAAACAGCAAATATTGAATTGGTTATATCTCTCGTTAAGCTCTCATCCTCTGAATTGTATTTTTTTTGTATTCTCATTACTATAGCTTCTACACTATCTTCATTCATTTCATAATAATTCAACTTTATCTTACCGCTAAAAAAAAGTACTAGTAATTTAAAATGTAGAATTACTTCATAAAATATATGTTCAGATAAACCTTTTTTTTCATTACCATCTCTGTGATATAAACAAAAATAATCACATCCAAAGTGGCAAATCACTCCTAAACGCCTCGAAAACTCCTTAATTGAAATATTTTCACTCATCAATTCCTCTGAATATTCACACACAATATCAAAACTTTTATCTAATGTGTGCGAATGGTTAATATCCTTGTTATTCAAATCTGGTTCAATGTTTCCATATGCAAATGATAGCCTGTCTAGTTTTAAGTCCATCTGTTTTGAAATGTACTTATATATGATTTGTGATATTAGCAAATGGGTATTAATTATCATAGTATTACACTTCCTCTAATATATAAAAGTTCCTATATTATATATATTAAAGCTGTATTATTAAATATAGATTAAAAAAATCTTAATATTAACTTAAGATTTATAATAATCCATCTTTTAATCGGTATGAAAAAGGATAATATTGCATTTATAATAATTCACTAATTACTGTTTTTTTCATTTTTTTATTTCCTTCAATAGTTGGATGAACTCCGTCTTTATAATATTCCACTTTACCTTGGTTGGTTTGTTTAGCTTTAAATTCCTTATAAAAGTCTATTACTTTACAATTTGAAAGCGCAGCAAATTTTATAATCCAATCTCTACATTCTACTAATTTTTCATTAACTTCTTCAAAGTTTTGCGTAAACTGAAAGTTTTCTTTTGCTATTGACAGTACTATCGGTATAGGTATCCCTAAAACCGGCATTATATTATAATGGTATGCTTGAAATACCAATGATGATAAATTTCCTTTGATTATTGAAAGAGGGATACCATAAACCAAATCATTTGTTCCACCCATAATAATTGTATGTGTAGGTTTTTCATCTATAACATCTCTATAAAATCTAGATAACATACCTGTAGTCGTATCTCCGGGTATACCTTTATCCACAACTTGCATTTTCGTTTCTTCCTCGAGCATAAAGGGCCATGAATCTTTCTTTTTTAATTGATACCCACAAGTTAAACTATCCCCTAAGCATATTATTTTCATCTAACCATCTCATAAGAAGAATAGCTATTAATTATGGTATCCGTTTCAAAAAAAAGACTTAGTAAATCTTCTTTTGATATCTTACCAAAATATCTCGTTATATCTATATACTTTATTATATTACTGATATCATTTTTTTGAAATCTTATACCTATTAAAACCTCTTCAAATTTTTTTATGTCCTCAGTCCCAAAAAAATCTCCGTACATTTTACAATTTTTTATTAGTCCATCTTCTACATTAATTCTCACATCCAAAATTCCAATATCAAATTTTCTACTATTTTTATAATTAAATTTTGGAGATTTTCCAAAATTCCATTGCCAAGTATTATATTTCTCTTGCATTAATTTATTTATTGCATCTTTGTCTTCTTTTGTTAATTCATATTTTATTATAGGACTTTTTTCATATTCATATAAATATTTTAAAATAAGGTCTCTAAACCCTAGAACATCTAAATCTGCTTTTAGATAGTCACTTATGTTTGTTACTCTGCTTCTTACGGATTTTATTCCCTTAGATTCTATCTTTTCTTTTTTTACATTTAGTGCTTTACCTAAAGTATCTAACTGAGAATTAAATAATAATGTACCATGATTTAACAATCTGCCACTTATAATACTTTGGGCAATTCCCGAAAACTTCTTTCCATCTAAGGTTAAATCATTTCTTCCTGAGAGCTCACATTTAACTCCCAATTTACCTAAAGCATTAATTACGGGATAAGTATATTTTTTAAAATTAATACTTTCTAACCTACTTACCTTTGTTATAAAAGAAAAGTTTAAATTTCCAAGGTCGTGATATACCGCACCACCACCAGTTATTCTTCTTACAACACCAATGTTATTTTCACTAACATATTGGCTATTTATTTCTTCAGGTGTACATTGATTCCTACCTATAATAATAGATGGTCCATTCCTCCATAAAATTACGTAATCATCTTTTAAGTCAAAATTTTTAAAAGCATATTCTTCTAAAGCTAAGTTATATCTTGGATCTATTGAATTGTTTTCCACATACTTCATATATTTAAACCTTCCTTCTATTTTAATAGTAGCTGCCAATTATTATAAAGCCCCTTCTCCATTAAGCTTAATTTGTCCAAGTGGATTAGGGGCATAAGAATTATGGAATAAATACAACTTTACTTGCTAAACCTTTTCTAGCAAGATCAAAACCTTTTTCAAAATCTTCAAGTGGCATTATATGTGTTATTACAGGTGATATATCAAATCTACCGGAAGCTAAAGCGTTTTCAAGAGCATACCATGTAGAAAACATCTTTCTTCCATGGACACCAAATATTGTTACACCCTTAAAAATCACATCACTTCCAAGATTAAGTTCGATACTATTGCCCGGCAAGCCAACTAAAGCATATTTCCCACCTTTTCTTAAATACTTAAACCCTTGGTTTATTGCTCCTGTATTTCCTGAGCATTCAATTATAGCATCTACCCCATAACCGTTTGTAAACTTCTTAACGATTTGTACCACATCTTCCGTGGAAGAATTAATTATTATGGTAGCACCCATTTTTTTAGCAATTTGAAGACGTGAATTGCTAACATCCATTGCAATTACTTTAGCTGCTCCCATATATAAAGCTGAGGCCACTGCAAATAATCCCATAGGACCACAACCTATAACAGCCACATTTTTCCCAGCCACTTCACATTTGGAAGCAGCTCTAAATGAGGTTCCTAATGGTTCAAATACTGCGCCAATTTCAAAAGGGATTTCTTTCGGTATTTTTCTTGCACAAATTGCTGGTACAACTGTATATTCTGCAAAACATCCATCTTTGCTAACACCAAATAGTTCAAGATTATTACATATATCTTGTTCACCAATCTGACATTGTAAACAAACTCCACATGGAATATGAGTTTCAACAGCTACATGATCCCCAATCTCGAATCCCTTAACATCTTCCCCTATTACAACGATTTCACCACAACATTCATGTCCAAGAATTAACGGAAGGTTAATCCGTGCATTTTGTGCCCATGGATTCCAATCTATAATATGCATATCTGTCCCACAAAGTGCTGTAGCTCTAACTTTTATTAGAACTTCTCCTTTTTTAGGCACAGGTTTTTTAATTTCGATAAATTCTAAGCCTGGAGTTGGTAATGTTTTTACTAATGCTTTCACTATCATCTATCTCCTTTATTTTTTATCGTACTAATTACTTTTTACTTATACATTAATAATATCAAAACCTGCTGATTTCTTAAGCCTGTTCATTACTGCTATTCCTACGCCATTCTCTTCAAAAGCTTCGGAAAGTATTATATCAACTTTTTTATCATCAAAACTTCTCAAAGTTTCAAATAAATTTCTAGCAATACTACTAATTTCTTTTCTACTACCTAAAGAAATAACAACACAATTTTTATATTCTTTTAAAGTTTCATCTGTTGCCATTATGCCTACTACTTTATTTTGGTCTAGATAATATTTAGCTATTTCATTTATTTTTAGAGTAGTTTTTTTCAAATCTCCTTGAATAATTCTTACTGCTGCCTTAGGTGCATAATGCCTATATTTCATACCTGGTGCCTTAGGTTTAAAATCCTTATCAGGTTTTTTCATTATAGCTAAATCTATATATATACTACTATCAATAGTTTTTAACATTTCAACGGTTATACCCCCGGGTCTTAATATACATGGAGGATATATTGTGCAATCTACTATTGTAGATTCTACTCCGACACTACACTTTTCTCCTGCTACAATACATTCAATTTTACCATCTAAATCCTCAATACACCTTTCAACATCTGTTGGGCTGGGTCTTCCTGAAATATTTGCAGATGGAGCCGCTATAGGTACTTTCGCTGCTCTGATAATTTGTCTTGCTATATTATTAGATGGCATCCTTATTCCTACACTATCAAGCCCTGCAGTCGTTATAGAAGGTATTACTGAAGACTTTTTAAGTATTACTGTTATAGGCCCGGGACAAAACTTATTCATAATTTCATATGCAACCTTAGGAATATCTATTACTAAAGGCTTTAGACTCTCAAAATCAGCTATATGAACTATTAGAGGATTATCTTGTGGCCTTCCCTTTGCTTTAAATATTTTTTTAACAGCCTTTGGGTCTAGTGCATTTCCACCTAATCCATAAACTGTCTCTGTAGGAAAAGCAACTAGTCCACCATTTCTTAAAATTTCACCACATTCCTCTATTTCCAATCTATTTATATTGCATTCATCTATGGTTAACACTTTCGTATCCAAATTTATTAAGTCCTTTCACTTGTTTTTAAAATTTAACTTCCATAAGTAAGTTTTTATTAATCACATTCTGATTCAGTGTTTTTTCTGCACCACAGTATCCATTTTCTTTTCATAATACTTGACCATTCCGATTTGGTCTATGTTTATCATTCCATTATCATCCATCCAGTCCATAACGTTAAGTACCACATCGGTCAAAGGAAGGTCAATACCGAGTTCATGAGCATAATTCTTTGCGTTTATAATATCCTTTCGATGGACGGCAATTCTTGCACCAGGTTCAAAATTTCTGTTGATAAGCTTTGGAATTTTATCGTCATACAATGGGCCTCCAACAAAACCAGTTCTCGTAGCTCTAAAAAGCACTTCTGGGTCAAGCCCGGCTTTTGCGGCAAAACCATATCCCTCTGCAATTGCTACAAGCATTGCGCCGGCGATAAGGTTGTTGGCCAGTTTTGTAATACTACCGGTCGTAGAAGGTCCGGTATAGACCGGTTTGCCCATGCATTCTAAAATAGACAATACTTCGTCAAAGGCTTCTTTATTACCTCCTGTCATAATGGCGAGAGTTCCATTCTTTGCACCAGGTTCTCCACCACTAATAGGAGAGTCTAGAAGCTCCATCCCTGCTTCCTGGGCCTCATCATTGAGCTTAGTTACTATATTGGGAGCAGTAGATGATAAATCAACAATGATGTTTCCAGGCTTACCGTTTTTTATGGCTCCTTCGATTGAATTAATGATAATAGCGTGAGTCGGAAGAGACGTGAATATAATATCACAAGAAGTGTAGATTTCCATGGGGTCATCTACGGGGGTACCCCCAGCCTCCTTAAAACGGTCTTTTTTATCCTGCATGACGTCAAACCCAAGAATTGACTGTCCTGTTCCCTTAACAACATTTATGGCGATAGGAAGACCCATTAGCCCCAAACCTAAAAAACCAATATTTTTCATATTTAAACACTCCTTATAAATTTTAGGCACCATAATAATCCGTAAATACTTATTACAGTGCCAATTTAATTTTATAATTATTGATTTAATGTATTTTTTTCTGTTGATACAGCTTCAGACTTTTTATCCTTAAGTGTCAACATCAAGATACCTGAAAGTACCATTGAAACAGCCAAAATTACATAAGCTATATGATAAGAACCAGTTTGTGTTTTACTATATCCAACTAAATAAGGACCAACCCAACCACCTATATTTCCAACTGAATTTATTAAACCAGTAGCCGCAGCTGCTGCTGAGCCTGACAAAAATGTTGTTGGTACTGACCACCAAACGCCCATTCCTACATATACTCCTACACAAGTTATACAAGTAAATATAAAGCTTAATACTGGGTTACTAGTCATCGTTCCTGCTATCATACCCAAAGCACCAATAAACATTGGAATAGCTATATGTGGTTTTAAATTTCCAGACTTTTCGGCAAGTTTGCCATTCATTACAAAGAAAAACGCTGCTATGCACATTGGAACAATGATTAAGAAACTTACACTTGAATTGCCCAATTTAGAAACTGACTTTAATACTGTTGGCAACCAGAATCCAAACCCCCAGAAACCACTAATCCACAGAAAGTATATCAGACATAACTTAAGTACAGTTTTATCGCTTAATGCCTGCCATATAGTAAATTTTTTAACAGAATTTTTCAAAACAATCTCTTGCTCATATTCTTCCATTCTAGTTTTCTTTTCTTCTTCAGTCATCCAATTTACATCTTTTGGCCAATCCTTCAACCAGAAAAGAAGGATAATTCCAAAAATGAAAGCCAAAACTCCTTCTAATAAGAACAGCATCTGCCAACCCTGAAGCCCAAAATATGAGAGACCTATCAATGCTCCAGCCACAGGTGAACCTATAATATTGGAAGTAAGAAGAGAAATTAACATTATTGAAATTGCCTTAGGTCTTTCCTTGGCGTTAAACCAACGAGGGATAATAACAGCATAACAAACAGGATAAAAACTAGCTTCTGCAGCACCAATTAAAAAACGCACAAAATAGAATTGACCTGCAGTATGAATAAATGTCATACTGCTACACGCTATGCCCCATGTTAGCATAATTCTGACTAGCCATTTACTCGGGCTTCTATTCGAAGCAAATATAGTACCTGGTATTTCAAATAATACGTAACCCAGAAATAAAATCCCTGCACCCATTCCAAAAATCTCAGCAGTAAACCCTAAGTCTTTATTCATAGTTAATGCAGCAAATGAAATGTTTAGTCTGTCAAGATATGCTAGGGTTGATCCAATAAAGAGTGGTAAGAGAATGTTTAAATATTTCCTTTTAGTAACACTTCCAGTAATAGTCATTGATTATTCCTCCTTAAATATTAGGACTCTCTACTTTCGTAGAGGCAGTTGGCTTATGAATTTACATTAAAATCTATTTACTTGATGTATTGATATATTGTTTACAGCAAGAGCCGCTTCTTTAACAGCCTCTCCAACTGTTGGATGAGCATGAACTGTTGATATTAATTCATCAACAGTAGCTTCTAGTCTTAAAGCCAATGCACCCTCTGCTATAAGATCAGTAGCTCTAGGTCCGTATATGTGCATTCCAAGGATTTCGCCATATTTTTTATCCGTAATAATTTTTATAACAGTATTTTCAGATTCACTCATAATTACTGCTTTTGAGTTTCCAACCAGTGAAAATTTTCCAACCTTATAATCTATTCCTCTTTTCTTTACCTGTTCTTCTGTTAATCCTACTGCTGCAATTTCGGGTTTTGTGTAAACACATGCTGGTACTGTTTTATAATCCATTTTTGTATCAATTTCCATTATGGTTTCAGCAGCTACTACTCCTTGCTCTGATGCTACATGGGCAAGCATATTAATCCCCGTTACATCGCCAATTGCATATATTCCTTCAACATTTGTTTTCATGGTCTTATCCACCACGATATTGCCTCTATTTAGGCTAACGCCTGCATTTTCTATATTTAATCCTTTTGATACAGCCCTTCTTCCAACACAGATAAGAGCTTTGTCTCCTTCAATTTTCATCTCCTTGCCATCTAATGAAACTGTAACTATGATACCTATTTCACCTTGTTCAATACCCGTTACCTTAGCTTCGTTATAAATAATTATTCCATTCTTAACCAATGTTTTTTTAGTTAACTCTCCAATTTCTCTATCAATGGGAGGAAGTATATATGGTAGCATTTCAACTATTGTAACTTTAGAACCTAAGCTATTAAATACTGTTGCAAATTCAGTTCCAATAACGCCTCCACCTATAATAACAATACTTTCAGGGATTTTTTCTAAAGATAATGCACCAGTACTGTCAATTACATCTGCCAAATCCGATCCTTTAATTGGAGGTATAAAAGGTTCTGATCCCGTTGCAATAATAATACTATCCGCAACCGTTTTCATCGATGACCCATCTTCTTTATCTATCAGAATGGTATTCATATCTATAAAAGATGCTCTACCTTTAATTACTTCAACTTTATTAGCCTTAAGAAGATACTCAATTCCGTTTACAAGTTTCTTTACAACTACTTTTTTTCTATTTTGTAAAGATGTCCAATCTACATCAACTTTTCCTTCTACACATATCCCTAATAAATCTGCTTGTTTCATCTCCTTTAATATCTCAGCAGTATGTAGAAGTACTTTAGTTGGTATACATCCAACATTAAGGCAAGTACCTCCAAGCCATTGTTTTTCTACAACTTTAACTTTAGCCCCTAGCTGAGCCGCTCTAATTGCAGCTACGTAACCACCAGGTCCTCCACCTATAACTAAGACATTTTTTCCTGATGTATCATTACTTTTTTTAAAGACATTTTCTTTTTCAATTGTTTTAATTTTAATTGCGACCTCAGGTAATAATTCAGATATATCTTCACTTTCTCCTGCCACAATTGCAACAGTTTCTGTTACCTTTGCAGTTTCTCCAACTTTTACGATTATCTTTCTTAAAACACCACCTTCTATTGCTTCAATTGTGTTTGTCATTTTATCTGTTTCAACCTCAAATATAGGCTCTCCACGTTTTACTAAATCTCCTTCATTTTTTATCCATTTCGATATTTTACCCTCAGTCATTGTAAGCCCTAGTTTGGGCATAGTAACTACATGAGACATAAGTTTAAGACCTCCTTAAAACATATAAAAAATTGACTTAAACAATGATTTCAACTCTTTACTACTACTTTATTATATTTTTTACATTAGTAGTAACAAAGGATTTTTAACAATATCCGCAAATCTCTTTAAGAATTTTGCTGCCATAGCACCATCAATAACTCTATGATCTGCGGTTAAACTTAACTTAATCATTGGTCTAATCACTATTTCACCGTTAATGACAACTACTTTATCAACCATTGCGTTTACACCCAGTATTGCTAATTCAGGCTGATTTATTATAGGTGAGAACGTATCCATGCCAAACATTCCTAAATTACTTATCGTAAATGTTCCACCACTTACAGCATCAAGACTAAGCTTATTTGATTTTGTATTTTTAATTATTTCTTCAGTTTCTAATGCTATATCGAGAAGAGATTTATCTTGAACATTTTTTATATTGGGAACCATAAGTCCGTCTTCAATAGCTATTGCAAGTCCAATGTTTACAGATCTATGCAGTATTATTTCTTTACCATCAAAACTAGCATTGATATATGGAAATTCATTTAAGCTTTTGGCCGCAATTTTCATTAATATGTGGTTGTAAGTTAATTTAGCATTTACTGCTTTAAAACTCTCCTTAAGTTTCTCTCTAAATTCTTTCATTGCTAATGCATCAATTTCGATATTATATGTTACTTTTGGAGATATATTCCAACTTTTGATCATTCTATCTGCAATTATTTTTCTCATATTTGACGGTCTAACCCTTTCATCCACATCAGTAACTTTAACGAATGAAGTTTCTCCTTTTATATCCAATGCTTTTAATATATCTTCTTTCATAATCCTTCCTGTTGAATCAATATCCTTTACATTAACGTTAAAGTCTTTAGCCATTTTTGCAGCTGTTGGAGTAATTCTTATTCTATTTTGTTCAAGATACATATCCACATCCTTTTGTACTATGTTTCCACTACATCCAGTAGCTTTTACTAGAGATAAGTCAATATTATTTTCATTAGCAGATTTCTTTGCCATAGGAGACGCCTTAATGTAACCCGATTTATTGTTCTGTATTATTCCTATATTTTCTCCTTTTACTTGTATATTGGTTACTTCTTTTACTTCTTCTACCTTATTGTCTTCTATTAATAAACCTGATATATCCTCATCTTTACTACCGATTATAGCAATTGGAGCTGTTACATCAGCAGAACTGCCTTCACCTACTATAATTTTCCTTAAAAAACCATCTTCAGTTGCTTCTATTTGATTTGTCATTTTATCTGTTTCAACATCAAATAGGTTTTCGCCAGTTTTAACTTGCTCTCCCTCTTTTTTATACCATCCGGAAATAGTTCCTTCGGTCATTGTTAGACCTAATTTAGGCATAACCACAACACTTGCCATTTTTTACCCCCCTCAGTAATAGTATTCCTTTCTTTAGAAAATCTAATTGAACTCCCCTGTTTTACCTGTTACCCTTATCAGAGGAGCTTAATTAATTCAGAACATTTTTCTTATTTTATCTACCACGTCATTTGTTTTTATTCTGTATTCGTTTTCAAGTGTTGGTGCAAAAGGTACTGGAGTAAATGGAGAACCAATTCTTACTATTGGTGCATCTAAATAATCCATAGCCTCTTCTGCTACAATTGCTGATAACTCTGCTCCAACCCCACCTTGTTTTACAGCCTCATGAAGAACTACAAATCTATGAGTCTTCTTAACAGATTTTAATATTGTCTCTTTATCTATAGGGGATATAGTTCTAAGATCTATAACTTCTACACTTATTCCTTCCTTTTCTAATATATCAGCGACCTCAAATGCTTGTTGCATCTTAATTGAATAAGACACAATAGTTACATCTTTTCCTTCTCTGGCTACATTCGCTTTTCCTATTTCAACTACATAATCTCCTTCAGGTACAGGCCCCTTTTGTTTATAAAGTATTTTATTTTCGAAATATATAACAGGATTGTTATCTCTCAATGCAGCTATTAAAAGTCCTTTTGCATCTGCAGGATTTGATGGTGCAACAACCTTAAGACCAGGAATATGCATAAACCATGCTTCAATACTTTGTGAATGTTGCGCTGCACCTTGAATTGATAGACCATCTGGCGCTCTTACTACGAGTGGAAGCATACATTGACCACCAAACATATATCTAATTTTCGCCATTTGATTAAAAAATTCATCCATAGCAATACCCATAAAATCCGCAAAATGCATATCAGCAACCGGCCTCATTCCTGCTAATGCAGCTCCAATAGCAGCACCAATTATTGTTGTTTCTGATATGGGAGTATCTAACACTCTTTCAGTACCAAATTTTTGTGGAAGTCCTCTAAATTGGCCAAATATTCCACCCTGCCTTGCTATATCTTCACCCATTATAAATATTTTATCGTCTCTAGTCATTTCCTGTGTCATTGCCTCTCGTGTTGCCTCTGAAAATGTTATTTCTCTCAATTAATTCACGTCCTTTCTATACATATAAGCCTTCATATAATTCTGATGGGTCTGGGAATGGGCTATCCTTTGCAAACTTTATAGCATCTACAAGAGTCTTATCTGCTGCTACTTTAATTGCGTCCATTTCTTCCCTTGTCATCAGATTATTCTCTAACGCCTCTTTTTCAAAATTCTTAATTGGATCATTTTCCATAAAACGTTTTTGAACTTCTTCCTTTGTTCTATACATTTCTGGATCTCCTACAAAATGTCCCTTAACCCTATAAGTTTTAGCCTCTATTAATGTCGGTCCGCCGCCTTGTCTTGCTCTTTCAACAGCTTCTTGTGCTACCTTATAAACCTTAAATACATCATTACCATCGACTATAATGCCAGGCATACCGTAAGCAACAGCTCTATCTGCTATATTATCAACAGATGTAGTTGTTTTATATGGCGTAGTTGATGCCCATTCATTATTTTCACAAACAAAAATTACTGGAAGTTTAAAAACAGATGCAAAATTTGCTGCTTCATGAAAAGTGCCTCTATTAGATGCACCATCTCCAAAGAAAACTACCGAAACATCCTTTCTCTTTTGGTATTTAATGGCAAGGGCAGCCCCTACAGCCAAATTATATCCACCGCCAACAACACCATTTGCTCCTAGCATACCTACACTAAAGTCTGCAATATGCATTGACCCAGCTTTTCCCTTACAAAAACCAGTCTCACGGCCATATATTTCAGCCATCATTCTTTTAATGTCTGCTCCCTTTGCAATTGTATGTCCGTGTCCTCGGTGAGTACTTTCTATATAATCTTTCTTTGTTAAGTTTGCACACACCCCTGTAGCTATTGCTTCTTCACCTATGTATAAGTGAACGAAACCTGGTATTTCTCCTGCGAAAAACAGTCTTTCAATGTTTTCTTCAAAAGTTCTAATTTCAACCATTGTTTTATAAAAACTTGTTGTTAAACACTTGTCTAATTCTACCAAAGCAACCTCAACTCCTTACTTTTTCTTTGTTACAATATAATATTAGCAAGTAGAGTGCCAAGTATTTTTGATTTAGATAAAATACGTAAAACATTACTCAGCAATACCTAGTTATATGAGCTACTGGCTTTTACTTTTTATTTGAAAGAGTAATAATCGAATTAATTTTTTATATTAAAAAAAGCACTGCTCAAATATTTCACATAAAAGTGTCAATATTTTGAGTACTGCTAATTTTCTGAGCAGTATAAAATTTTTAGATATTACATCTTCAAGCTATATTTCTTCATCTTATTATATAATGTATTTCTACTTACCTTTAAAACATTAGCTGTTTTTGATATATTCCCATCCATTATATATAAAACTTTTTTGATTTCCTTAATTTCAATGGTTTCAAGACTTTCAAGTTTATCCTCACTGGGATTTTTACCTAATGGTATTGAATCATTAAACAAGTCTTTTTCTAAATTAGTTATTCTTTTCTTTTCCCTAATATTAGTTGCAAGATCCTTCAAGCCTATAATATCGCCTTGACAAAGGTTTATTGCTCTTTCAATACAATTTTCAAGTTCCCGTACATTGCCAGGCCATTCATAGTTCATAATATATTCCATAGCTTCATCAGAAATTGCTTTGATACTTTTATCTATCTTTACATTCATTTTGCTTATGAAATAATATACTATTTCTTTTATATCTTCTTTTCTTAGTCTAAGAGGTGGCAAGTAAATATTAAGAACATTTACCCTATAATAAAGGTCCCTTCTAAAGTTGCCTTTATTACATTCATCAAATAATTCCTTATTTGTTGCACAAATTACTCTTACATCTATATCAATTACATCATTTCCACCTATTCTTGTTATCTGTTTTTCCTGTAGTACACGTAAAAGCTTTGCCTGCATATAAAGAGGCATATCTCCTATTTCATCCAAAAATATAGTTCCTCCTTTTGCAAGTTCAAATTTACCAGGATTTCCTCCCTTTAATGCTCCTGTAAAGGAACCTTCATTATATCCAAATAATTCACTTTCAATAAGTTCATTTGGTATGGCTGCACAGTTTATTGAAATAAAGCATTCATTTTTTCTACTACTTGCATTATGAATAGATTGTACAATAAGCTCTTTCCCCGTTCCACACTCCCCTTGCACCAATATGGTAGAAGAACTTTTTGCTGCAATTTTAGCAAGTCTTATACTTTCCTTTATAATATTGCTGCTCCCAATTATATCATCGAAATGAAATTTTCCATATGCACCAACCATTTTTGTTACCATAGTCTGAACCCTTTTTATTTTTCTAAAAGTATCTACAACCCCAATTATATTTCCATGTCCATCTCTTATTATAGTTGCTGTTTTTATAAAATGAAACTTGGTACCCTTTCTATTTTTCAAAATAAACTCTTTGTCTACATAACCTTTCCCACTTTTCAGAACATTTAAAATTACTGGATCAAAATCCACAATATTACTAATATGCTTACCTATAGAATTCTCCCTATTTACTTCTAGAATTTCTGCCCCACTAGTATTAATAGATGTGACAATTCCGCTCGCATCTATTGTCAAAATTCCATCTGAAGAAGACTCTACTATAGCATTTTGGAATTTATTTTTGATTTTTAATTGAGCTTTTGTATGCTCAATCTCTATTCTTGTTTCAATTGCTTTTGCAGCAACTACTATCATACCCAGTGTATGTGCATGACTTCCAGCCATATAGCCTCTAACACCAATAGCTCCAATGATTTTTCCTTCTTTTCTAATTGGTGCTGACGAGCATGTCCAATCCTTATTCATGATACAGTAATGCTCATCCCCAGAAATTTGAATAGGTATTCCCTCTTTTAATGATGTATTAATAGAATTATTACCAACATATAGTTCATCCCACACAGCGCCCTTAACAAAATTAATTTTATCTTCTGAATTTTCAATTATATAATTATCACACATTAGTTCAAGAATACATGCATTAGCATCACTTAAAACTACTGTAAAACCTGTTCCTTTAACAAATGAATATAAATCTTCCATATATGGCTTAGCATAATATATAAGTTTAATATTTTTATAAAGTATAGTCTCTAATTCTTTCCCTTCATATTTTTTGGCACATTTTACTTCAAAAGGACTTATTCCAGATTCTACACATCTTTTCCAACCTCTTAATATATAATCCTTCTGATTTTTTAATTTTGTTTTTGATCCACCTAATAATTCTACATTAATAGCTTTATTAATATCATTCTTAATAATATTCATAATTTCCCTCCAATCTAAATGACTTAATCTTATAAAAAATAAGGCATTAAAATATTGGTATAATCACGTTTTATATAATAGTCTGGTTTATCAATGTTTTTTTATCATAGAATGTATTATTTTTATGCCTTCTTTAATATTTATGATGTATTAGTTCAACATATTATTCTATTTCCCTTTAATTATTTTTTTAGGGATATCTAAACTATCAAAAGAAAATATTTTGACTATTACTGTGGAATATTCATATTTCATTCTATTAACTTCCTTATATGTTAATATTACCATAATATGAAGTTAATGTTAATATGTCTTTGATAATAGTTTTAGTATCTTTTATTTAAATTTGATCTAGAAATTCTTCTTTTGCCAATATAAAATTCTCGTGAGCCTCACAGGACGTAAGGCGAGCGATCCCGAGACAGGACGTCGAGTGTAAGGACATAACAATTAATAATTGTTATGTCCCCCTGAGAACGACCCAGAGGCAGATAATTTTATATTTTCAAAAGACTAGAATTTCTTAATCAAATTCCCAATTTCAATCTCTTATTGGGAGGCACGCAGGAGAACCTTCTAAACTAGTACCTATAGGTTAGACACTTAGAAAAAAAATGTTTGAGCTATAGGTGCTTTTTTGTATAATTAAATATATAGTTGGAGGTAGAATTATGAGTAAAATTTTGTTTTCATAAATGAGTATGCTAAAGCTTCAAAAAAATAAAAATGTTCTTAATGTAAGTGAAAAAGCCATTACATATACAGATGAATTTAAGCGCTTATTCATTGATGAATATATGTCCGGTAAATTACCCAGGGATATTTTTATAGAAAATAGTTTTGATGTGGAGATCATTGGGATGAAACGTATTGAACAATCTGCATGCCGGTGGAAAGCAATGTATAAAGCAAATGGGATAATTGGCTTAACAGATACTAGAAAAGGTCTTTCTGGACGTCCCCTTGCTCGGGAATTAACACCACAGGAAATAATTGAAAGGCAAGAAGCTAAAATTAAGTTACTTGAGTCACAGGTAGAATTGTTAAAAAAATTAAAAAATTTAGCTTTCAAAATTCAATCAAGTACTTATGTGAATTATCGGGAGTGTCTAGATCTGGGTACTACAATTATATTGCTTCAAAGGATAAGTGTATATGTTAATCTAAAAGTACCCCACTATTCTAATTGAAATATCCCCCACTTTAATGTAAACTTTCTTATGATTGAACATCATAAGAGGGGGAATGGAGATGATTACATTGAGTGAAAAACAGCACATCATAATATCGG